>NZ_URAR01000028.1 GCF_900545795.1 uncultured Veillonella sp. | reverse complement strand
TCAAACGCTCTATCCAGCTGAGCTACTGAGTCACTATTAGCACTCAACTATATTACCATAATCTACCGTGCATTGCAAGTGAAATTTTATCACTCCATGTCATAGAATTAGCGACCGTAATGGTCGCTTTTTCTATAATGGTGGCAGGGGCAGTAGGACTTGAACCCACAACCAACGGTTTTGGAGACCGCTACTCTACCAATTGAGCTATACCCCTATGTCTAGTATCAGTCACATGGCATATTGCCTTGCCTGATACTAGAATATAATAACAAATTGAAATAACTTTGTCAAACACCAAATTTTTAATTTTACATTTTAGATTACTAATGCCGTTCTTACCGAAAATAAGAGTTTTGAAATCATAGTAACTGACACCACAATGATATGACGCTAATTAACTAACACTACAGTGATATAACGCGAACTATGTTAGGTCCATACAACTGCACTGTACTCTAGTCATTATGCATTATGTACTTTCCCCATCAAAGCACGGCTAATAATAAAGGCTGCTACTGTTTCTACTGCGCCAAGACCTAAGGATAACCAAACAGCGGATTCTGCTCCACTGTATAACAAGGTTGTTAAGAACACATTTAAAATAGCAAAATAAGCCACACTCGTTATGGTATAAGCTAACGAGTAATTCGCTAACACTGGACTTTCAAAGTCAGGGTCACAGATGCGAAGTAAGAGTACACCAGTAAGAAATACCCCTGTAGACATGCCCATAGTGGCAATCATATGCTCAAACCAATAATCCTTAAGCCACGCTCTACATGTGAACCATAAAAAGCCAATAGTTAATACATACCCAAGTAAACACATAACTAAAATCGGCACAAAATATGTCATAACCGCTTTAATCGGCATACTACCAATAGCTGCTACTACAGCAAATTCTGTTAAAGAGCCAGAAATTTTACTTTTTACTTTACCATCAATTAAGAAATCAATTTTAAGCTTACAAATGCCCCACCAAACAATGAACATCACTACGATACAGTAAGCCCAAATAGAAATATCCTTTAATACAGGAACCTTCGCTCCCTTTGCAAGACCTAAGAACCAATATGAAATAGCACATACACCCATGATAATAGCTAAGTGAAACGCATACGAATCAATGGATGAAGACATGGTAGTATCGCGCCCCATTGAAGGTTGCTTTGAAATATCTTTTGTATAACCAACTTTAAAACTTTCAGGAATATCTCCAGGCTTTTTCAAAATAGCAGTTTGTCCACGACGTGCTGCTATATTGATCAAAATCATGCCAAGAACGATACCACCCACTAAGCCAAAGGTTGCAGTTGTAACCGCCACGCCCTGTGCCACTTGCCAAAATGGTAAATTCATGCTCTGTAGCATATTCCCCAATAAGCCTGCTGTACCATGACCACCTACATAGCCAAGACCTAACTCCCAGCCAAAGGTAGGATAAAAATCAAAAGCACTACTAAAGCCAATTTGAGTAGCAAACCCCAAAGTAAATTGGAACATCGCAATGGCACTGCCAATCAAAGCTAACGGCATTACATTTTTTAACGTATTACCACTTGAGTTTATTTTTAGCCCCAATGGAACTGAAGCTACTACTGGCACAATTAAAATACCAGGAATTAACGCATAAAATGTAAGCCAATCTTTGGGTAAAGGCAACCAATTTAGCCCTACAGGTCCAAATATTAATAAAATAAATCCACCTATAACAGATGCAGGGATAAATGTTTGTTGCAACACTTTTACCTTAGCCCTGATAAAAGTACCTAATAAAAGAAACATACTTAATACGCCTAAGGCAAATAACATATCTGCCATCATTTTACTGGTCATACCAATCGCCCCTTCCTAAAAAAGAAACTGTACAGCTACATCCCCTCATCGCCTCCTGTAATCATCATAAATAGATAAACTAATAATCTATCAACCTATTATATGATCTTTCTTACAACCTTTGCTTATGTTTCCTGTATTTGTACATTTGATTTTTAACTTCTCAAACTATATCCTATAGAATAAGAAATTATACAAAAAAATACTTTCCGTTTTTGGGAGAAAGTACTGCTTTAATATATGTTGCAAGCGAGTGTTAAAACTATATCTTAACTAAATCATACTAGTAAATTACAAGATTTCTTACCTATAATAATCTACTTGATTTAGAGTTTTTTTAATTAAAATTTTAACAAATTTGAAAATTTTTTCTTGCATTTTAAAAAAGTAATTTCATATAATAAAACTAGGAAAGTATATTTATGAATAATTTAATTATACATTTATTATAGAAAATTGCAAATATTAAATTAGCAAGTTTGAAATTTCTACTTATTTATGTATATTTTACTCTACTGCAGTTCTCTAAGAAAGGAGCACTACTATGTTCAATATTAAAGAAGCCATTCAAGCTGAATTCCCACAGGTTGTGGATTGGTATAAACATTTACACCAATATCCAGAGCCTTCTTTTGAAGAATATAATACAACTGATTTCATAAAAGAAAAGCTAACAGAAATGGGTGGCTTTACACTAAGCCAAATTATGAAAACTGGGGTAATTGCTGAGATTAAAGGTGGCAAACCAGGTAAAACTATAGCACTACGTGCTGATATTGATTGTCTAAAAATGGATGAATTAGGCACTGACTACGACTTTATCTCAAAAAAAGAAGGTCTTATGCATGGCTGTGGCCATGATGCCCATACTACTATGCTCCTTGGTGTGGCTGCAGTTTTAAGCAAATATAAAGATGAGTTACCTGGCACGTATCGCCTACTCTTCCAACCAGCAGAAGAATTACCGCCAGGAGGCGCTATTGAATATATTAAAGGTGGTGCCTTAGAAGGTGTAGATTATATTTTAGGGCAACATGTTATGCCTACTATCCCTACAGGGCAAATTGGAGTTCGCACCGGTGCTATGATGGCTGCATCTGATCGCTTTGATGCCGTTATAAAAGGCAGTGGCGGTCATGCTTCACAACCACATCTAACAATTGACCCTGTAGCCATCGCAGCCCAAATTGTTACTAATTTACAACACATTGTTTCTCGTGAGCTCGATCCATTAGATCAATTAGTAATCAGTACTACACAATTCCATGCCGGCTCCAGTGCCGTTAATGTTATTCCTGGAGTAGCACAAATTGGTGGCTCTGTTCGTAGTTTTAGTGAGCATGCAAGACAGTACGCAGCAAAACGCATTGAAGAAATTATTAAAAGTATCGCTGCTACACATCGAGCTACAGCTGAAGTAGAATATAGCTTTGGTTATGATGCGACTATTAATAATGCTGAAGTAGCAACTACAATTCGCGACATTATTGCTGAAGAGTATGGTGTAGACGCCCTTCCTACGATTGACCCACTTATGGGGGCTGAAGACTTCTCTCGTTATCTCCGTGTTGTACCAGGCTGCTTCTTCTTCCTCGGTATGAGAAATGAAGAGAAAGGTTATGTACATCCTATTCATCATGGTTGCTTCCGCGTAGATACTGAAGCTATGCCAATGGGCATGGAAGTTATGCTCCGCGGTGCAATAAAATTAGCAGAGTCTAACTAAATGATTCTATTTATCTTTAGATAGAAAAATTATCTGCTCCCTGTCTTTAAAGCAATAAGCTTTTATAACTTGGGAGCATCATCCAAAAAGTAAATTATTATATTTAACATAAAAAAGACATGCACTTAGTAAAATTTTCAAGGTTATATTAACCCTTAAAATTCATTTACTATGCATGTCTTTTTATATTGCTATTTTATGCTATTATATTATTTTTGAATTTTAGCTCCGTATACATCACGGTAGATACCGGCCTCTTTGTCATCTTTATTGTTCGCACGAAGACGTTCAATTTTATGACGGTCATTATCTTCGCCGGCTACACGATCAATACGACTATGGTCTAAATTTTCGAGACGTGTAATTTCAGGATTAAATTCTTCAATAGCACGTGCCATATTAGTGTCTATTTTAGCACCATTTTGAAGCGCTCTATACACAACGGCTGCAAATTCATAACGAGTCATTTGACGATCGCCTTTATACTCTCCGTCAGGATAGCCTTCAACTAAACCTTGCGCTGCCAATGATTTAACATAGCTATAAGCCCAATGATCTGTTGGTAAATCAGTAAAGTTTCTATTTACAGTTTCATTAGAAGCTAAGGCTGCACCAGCTACTTGACCTTGACGTAATTGAGCAATTTCAGCACTTTGCGCTTTAACAATTCGTTTTAATTCTTCGACATCTTTAGCCAATGCCACTTTAGAATTAGTCACGCCATTGCTCTGACCGATTTTAAAGCTTAAACCAGCATTCACCATATTTTCGCCATTGCCCATAGAGCCAGCAACGGAAAGCATAGTGTCTTCATTTGGACGATAGAATGCCCCTACAGCCATTGCATTTGCATCTTTATAATTACCATACCCTACAGCAAAATTCCATTTATCATCCGCATTAAAATCTAATGGATGAAGTGCGGCTAACGCAGCTGCACCAGCCCCTACTTTATTCATGCGATTATCTAAGGAATTTGTTTGCTGTTGTAATGAAGCAATATTGTTTCTATTTTCAGCTATGTTCGCTGCATTAGTTTCAATAGCTGCTTTATTATCAGCAATATCAGATGTGTTTTTATTAATTAAATCTGTATTTCCTTGGATTGCCTTTTCAGTCTCTTCACGTAAATCATTGATAGCATCAGCATTACCTTGATTACCATCGTTGACAGCTTTAATAGCATCATCAATAGTAGATGTGCCAGTGCCACCAATGTCATTATTGGTAATAGTTCCATCTTCATTAACTACTGTATTGCCACCAAAAAGATTTTTAACAGACTCTGCCACATTGCCTATTACTACATTAGTTGCATATAATTGGCTGCCATTAATCGCATCAGTTGAGGTTGCGGATACTTCACCTGAAGCAACATTGATGACTTGGCGTTCATTACCTACATCACCTACACTAACAACACCATTTTTTACTTCATTATATTTATCTAATGTTGCTACACCTGCAAAATCACCATAAGTTATACCTTTTACTGTGGCATTCTTTACAATTGTTGCTTG
The DNA here is from genome assembly GCF_900545795.1 of uncultured Veillonella sp. Taxonomy (GTDB): domain Bacteria; phylum Bacillota; class Negativicutes; order Veillonellales; family Veillonellaceae; genus Veillonella_A. Next base: position 1,510 of record NZ_URAR01000028.1, on the reverse strand, counting down.
TCTATCTCTAGAGTCTGCACCTAAAACTACACTATTTCCTTGTGTTGATATAATATCAGAACCAATTACTACAGTATCATTCGCCCAAACCGAATTTCGAGCTCCCATAACAACTATATCATTGCCTTGCACAATACGATCATTCTTATCACGATCTATGCCTTTGCCATTATCACTACCTATAACAACTACATCAGTACCTTTAGATATATTATTCGTTCCCAGAATTGAAATACGAGAGCCATAAATACCTTTAGTGGCATCACCATTATTAGAACCTAATATAGTAACATATGTGAGAGTTTGATTAGCATTCTCATTGTTAACAACATTGTTATTACCCATTATATTAGAAAATTTAGTATTTTTTATAGTATTAAAATCACCATAAACAAAATTATAAATACCAGTTCCACCTGTCGATGTAGTCGGTGTAGTTAAAGTGTTCTTAACGCCATTTGATATTATGTGTTTACCAGTATCAGTTACATCACCAGTATACTCTTCAGCACTAACCATATAAGGACTAATCAATACTCCACTAGCAAGTGATAACATAACTAAATTTCTAAGACCTTTTTTTACATTCATTTTAAAACATCCCTTTCATTTACCACTATTAATAGTACGATTAAAGGAAGTAAAATTCTGAAAGAAGCTATTTATAAAAAATTTATGTTATCACATTCAGAAAATTAAATTTATTGCATAACTTCTTTTTAATTTTACTTTTAAAATAAATTTAATTAGGAGCAACTTATTCTACCCAAATCATGCATAAATTCAATTTTATAAATTGCTGATAATTAAGGTTCATTTTATATTCACATTATATTTATCATGATGATTAAAGTCAATATTCATTTGATTATTATATTTTATAAATCATTGTAAATTTTAAATTACATTAATAAAAAAGAAACATGCATATGCAAAAAAACACTAACCTAAGTTAGTGCCTTTAATCTAATCAGCGACTTGCCGCTCAATCCCTGTGGATTTCTCTGCGACTTCCTGTTCGACAGCTGTGAATTCTTCTCCTAAGAATTTTACGCTACGAACTAAAAGATTCGCACTCATTTGTGCGTCACTAACGTTCCTTCAAATGAGGCTCACTATTTATCCCAACGCCGCTTCTATTGTTCTTAATACATAGAGATACGCCTACTTCCTTGGCTGGAAGCAGCAAGTACGTGGATACTTTACGACTTCCTGCTCAGTGGCTGTGGATTTCTCTACGAGAAATCTTACGCCATGAGCTAAAAGACTCACTCATGTTTGCTCGTCGTTACCACTCCTTCAAACATGGTTCGCTATTTATCCCACGCCGCTTCTATTGTGCCTAGAACATAGAGATACTTTTGCCATTTTGGCTGGAAGCAGCGAGTAGATAGTTACTCGTTAGAGTAACAAAAATAAGAGGCCATGTCTTTCGACATGACCTCTTATTTTTAATTAATCAGCGACTTCCTATCCTCCCAGGCCGCTTCCAGCCAAGTACTTTCGGCGT
>NZ_URAR01000027.1 GCF_900545795.1 uncultured Veillonella sp. | reverse complement strand
CTTCACTGAATGGCGTTTCTACAATGCCTGGCTGAATATTTGTCACTTTAATATTAGTCTCAATCGTATCAATACGAATGCCATCGCTTAAAGTCTTTACCGCTGCTTTAGTTGCGCAGTATACAGCTCCTTTTGCATAGGCATAAATCCCTGCAGTGGAACCTAAATTAATAATATGACCTTCATTGCGTTCCTTCATATATGGCAAGATAGTGCGTGTCACATATAAAAGACCTTTAACATTAGTATCAATCATAGTGTCCATATCATCTAAGGCACTTTCTTCAAAAGAATCAAGCCCTTGTGCTAAGCCCGCATTATTAACAAGCACATCGATTTGACCTACTTCTTCAATAATCTTAGGTAAAGTTGTAGTCACAGCGCCACGATCAGATACATCGAGAGTAAATACAGTTACTTTTACACCATGTTCTGCTTCCAAGCTTTGTTTTAACTCATCCAGAACAGCTTGACGACGGGCACAAAGAATTAAATTATCCCCATGTTTAGCAAATGCTTCTGCCGTAGCACGGCCAATCCCAGACGTAGCACCAGTAATTAGTACATTGCGACTCATAATACATTCTCCTTTGCATTGAACGGACAAATTATTAAACAGACAGGTAATAGTCAATCTTAGTTCCTATTATACGCTGAATTTTAGATAAAACAACAAAGTATATCTTAGTCATAACAAAATAAGCGCCTTAGCTTACCACCATTCATTGATAAAGGTTGTTTGCTTAGGATAGAGCGCATCCAGTGCTTCCACGATGTAATCACAACCAGCAGGAACAGTTAATTTACCTTCAAATACGAGCTGTGATGCGGTCATGCGGCCCATCAAAATAAGACCTAGGCCGCCCACTGTAATGGTAGGGATGGTGCCCTCTAGGCCTTGCGCCTCCGCCTCATCTACAGGCTGTGCCACCACCTTCTGATCCTCTCCAATAGAAAACTGGAATATGCCATCATTCCACTGCGCCATAGTATCTAAAACGCGCATTTTAAATTGAGTATTGCCACTGCCTAAGAGAGATTGTACCGCCTCTTTTTTAGCCGGTACTTGCTCAATAGCTAATGACACATCTACAATACGACTCATCATATATGGCATTGTCGTATGCCCTGTTTTTCCATCAGGATGGAATATATAGGATTCATCCCCAAGCCCTTCATTCCAACGAAGAGTCTCGCCTTGAGAACGGTGATTATAAAAATAGTTTAAAAGACCACGCTGGGCACGTCGGGTTGAATAAATAAACTCTGTTACAGGGATCTCACTAGCTCCTAAACGATACATAGCATAGCCTTCTATAGGACCTTCATCCTGCACAGCCTCTGTATGACCTGTACCTTCAACTGGACCACGTACATACGCAATGCGCACGCCTTCAGCAAAGAGACTCTCTAAGAGGCGAGTCCATTCTTTTTCACCACGCACGGCATAGCCTGATGTATGTTTTGTATAGGCTTCATACACAGGCGCCAATAAAGGCCATTCACTTACGTCCTGAATAAGGCCAAACTCCATAGTCTTATCTGTTAAAGGACGGAGCTCTTCTAATGGCAAAGTCTGTACCCATTGGTGAGCATATAAATCCCAGCCATATTGTTGATAAAAAGCTGCTTTGGAAGGCATTAAAATCGTCAAACCTTGTTTTCTTCGTCGCAAGTCCTCTAAGGCATGAGTCAATAAACGACCACCAATACCGCCACGGCGCGCTACAGGGTCAGTGGCAACACCTACCATGTAACTCATAGGGATTACAGCACCTCGTACATTAATATTGTATTGGCGCAAATGCACCATGCTAGCTAGTAAATCACCTTCATAGCCGACTAATGTATGCTCTGGCTCATAGGCTTTTTCAAAGTAATATTTAAAAAAAGGTGTATCTTCTGTTTCAAAACAGTAGTCCCAAAGGCGTTTTACCGCTCGTGTGTCACTTTCTTTAGCAATTCTAAATTCCATCTATATCACCCTTTCCTCGGTAAATTTTGAAAAAAATAGGGAGCCCTACGGACTCCCTAAAATTTATGCATTGGCTTCTGCAGCGGCTTTTTCTTTAAGGCATATAGCATCATATTTTTCTGCATAATGATCAGGATTATATGATTCTTTTGCTTTACGTAAGCCAGGTAAGCCCATATCTTCTTCACGGTTAACGAATTCAACATCAGCAAATTCGTGACGTAAAAATTCATTATTAATAGCTTGATACAAACCACGAATCGTTGGATTTGCTTTTTCAATGTGAATGAGAGCCATGCGGTCATTTAACATTTGACCAATAGTAAAGGCTTCGATGCGACCAAATAATTTAATGGCGCCCCCTACTAGACCCAATTCATCCCAATGAGTAAAGAGCAATTTAATCGCTTCAAGCTCATCCTCAATACCTTCTTCGTGATGTGTTTCCACCCAAGACTCAGCGGTAGCAATGCAATCAGCAAAAATATCATCAGTCAATGGCATGTATTCATAATTAGTGTATTGCATGCGGAATTGATTTAAATGATTTTTCTTCTGACGCAATTTTTTACCAGCTAAGGTAATCATGTCTTGCGTTCTATAAATATACTCGAAATTATCGCGGTCTGGCGTAAATTCATAACAATCAGGGCAAAGGTTGTTCATACGCTCTACCATAATAGGGTTTACCCCTTTTAATCTAAATGGCAAATTGTTTTCCTTAAACCACTCTTTAGCCATTTCAAGGCCATCTACGAACTTAGCATCTTTTCCTGCGAAAGGAGGTAACATGAATGGTTCGCGTTTACCGCCCCCTTTAATAAAGAGAACGCCATCTTCTTCAGCCCATTCGATACCATATGGATCTTGCCACATAAATAAAGTTGTGAAGCAACAATCTGATGCTTCATAATGATGCTCTGCAAAATAAGCATCAATTAAAGGTTTATCTTTTAATTCAAAACGTCTAAAATCTAAAATCGGAATCGCCTCCTGAAAACTCTATCAAATCATAGTCTGCACTGTAGTACAAACTCGCATATATTGTTAGTAATTTCACACCCTTTTGCCCCAAGATCATGCCACTAGCGCTCACATAAACTTGAAAATAAAGGCTGTAAAAATACACAGCAAATCTATTATACTACATAATTTAATTTTATAAAATTATCTATATCTATATATCTCATTCTATCTATATGTATTGTATCATAGAATAGGCGAAAAGAGAATTATGAACATTTAGTCCCTTACCATGTTATAATAAACACAAAATTTATCAGAGTCTTTTACTTCAATACAATTTATTTCATCCCTTACTATCTATTATTTTAAATCCTACACAATATACAATCTTATATAGGATCTAGTACATGACCTTACAACAAATAAAATACATTCTAGCCATTGCCGAAACTAACTCTATTACTGAGGCTGCTAGGCGTTTATTTATTTCTCAACCCAGTTTATCCAACGCCTTACAAGATATTGAAAAAGAGCTCCAAGCACCGCTCTTTATTCGCCGTCGCAATGGCGTTATATTAACTCAGTTTGGGCAACAATTTATTGGCTACGCGCGAGCAGTACAACAACAAGTCGATTTATTAGAAGATAATTTTATCAATAATCGGCCTTCTAATATCCGCTTTTCAGTCTCCACACAACACTATACATTTACAGCCAATGCCTTTGTTGAAATGGTAAAACAATTCGGTGAAGAGCGGTTTGAGTTTATCCTCAATGAAACACAGACCTATCAAATTTTAGAGGATGTAAAAAATCGCTTCAGCGATTTAGGCGTGCTCTACTTAAGTCAATCCAATGAAGCTGTATTGCGCAAAGAAATAGAGCAACGCCAACTTCAATTCATTCCCTTATTCACTACCAAACCTCATGTATTTTTGCGCAAGAATCACCCCTTGTCAACTAAATCTATCGTCACCTTAGAGGATTTAAAACCTTATGCACGACTTAACTTTTTACAAGGTCCCTATGAATCAAATTATTTTTCAGAAGAATTGCTCAGCACCTTACCTACTGATAAACTAATCCGCATCAGCGATCGCGCCTCTGTTGTCAATCTATTAGTGGGACTCGATGGCTATACTATTTCTATTGGCATTATGCCTAGCTATTTACAGGGCGACGTACTCATTGCTATTCCCCTAGATTATGATGAATCCATCACCATTGGCTATGTAAAATTAAAAAATCAAACACTTTCCGAGTTAGCCTTACTGTATATAGAAGCGTTAAAGACTTATGAAAATAAGCATTAATCACCACATTTAAAGATATAATAGCTTGTATTTTTATATAATTGATACTTGGCAAAAAGCCATCCATAGCTAAAAACTATGGATGGCTTAATTTTTTAACTATTACCTATTACATAAGTATATATAGTATGATAGGCATAATCTATTTCTAAAAAATGTAAAATCAATGCCAGTCTTTGTAATCTAAACAAAGACTATCTCATACAAAGGAGTTTCATATGTCATCCTATATACTAGCTAATTATGTTCTATACTGTATCATCAATGCCTTTACACCTGGCCCTGGCAATATTTTAGCCTTAAACACCACCAATACCTATGGCTGGTCTAAAGGCAAGCCTTTATTCTTTGGTATTTTTGCTGGCTATTTTGCAGTTCAAATCATCAGTGGATTGTTCGTATCCTTTTTAGGCAGCAGTTTTCCGCAAGTGCTTACCATCATAAAATACTTTGGCATTGCATATATTCTCTGGCTTGCCTATAGCATTGCGACTAGCAAGCCTACAGTACATACACAAACTCATAAGGCCTCGTTCCTAAAAGGATTCTTACTACAATTTGTAAATGTTAAAATCTATATCTTTGCCATTACAGCCTTAACTGGTTATATCACGCCCTATACAACTGACATCATTTGGATTTTATCTGCCAATATTTTCATTGCCACCATCGGCTGCATTGCCACTAGTTCCTGGATTGCTGCCGGGCTTGCTTTACAGCGCGTATACAACAAACATTTTCGACTCATCAACATCCTACTAGCCTTAACGCTACTTGAATGCGTATACAGTATGCTTTAAGAGCTAATGATGTGTTGCCATAAGCTTTTATAAAATTTTTATAAATTTCTAAGAAATATCTTACCGAAATAAAAACAAAACCTCAGGACCTAGCCCCTCTACATAAGATATACATCTCCTGTAAAGTAGCTAGCGCCACTGAGGTTTTACTTATTTATATGATTCGACGATTATTCTTGTTCGTCGTCCCCTTCTAACTCAGCCTTTGCAATAATAGCTACAGAAGCTACTTTATCGCCTGGTTCTAAGTTTTGGGTTTTAACACCGGAAATAGCTTTGCCTTTTTTAATAGCAATGTCTTTCATATCGAAGCGGATAATTTTACCCATTTCAGAAATTAACATCACTTCATCGTCATCAGTAACGATTTCAACGGCCACTACATCACCAGTTTTATCGGTAATGCGGAAGTTTTTCGTACCTTTGCCACCGCGTTTTTGTAAGGTATAAGCATCTTCACTATTGCGTTTACCAAAGCCTTCTTCACTGATAGTAAATACTTGGCAAACTTCACCTGTGCCATTAATAATGCCAGCACCTACTACTTCATCACCGCTATTGAGCTTAATGCCGCGTACACCTTGCGCCGAACGCTTCATGAGACGAGCATCTTCTTCGCTAAAACGAATCGCCATCCCTTTGCGCGTACCAATAAGCACTTCTTGACCACCTGCTGTAATGCAAACAGAAATAAGTCGATCATCTTCGCCAAGAGAAATTGCATTTAAGCCACTGCGACGAATATTGCGATATTCTTCAATGGACGTACGTTTTACTACCCCATGCTTAGTCACTAAGAAGAGGTTAAGATCATGATTTACTGTTTCCAAGTCAATCATAGTCGTTACGGACTCGCCCACATTGAGTGGCAATACATTAATAATCGCTGTGCCTCTTGAATTGCGGCTTGATGCTTCTGGCACTTCATAGCCCTTCAAGCGATATGCACGACCTGCTGTTGTAAAGAATAGCAAGGTATTATGAGTGCGTACATGAAGGATTTGAACTACATAGTCATCTTCCTTCGTCTTCATACCCACAACACCAACGCCACCTTTGTGCTGGTTGCGATATACATTAGCATTCATGCGCTTAATATAGCCTTGACGAGTTAAGGTGATAACCATTTCTTCATCTGCAATCAAGTCTTCCACATCAAGGTCAGATGTATCAATAGTAATCTCACTGCGTCGTTCATCGCCATATTTATGCTTCATGTCAGTTAACTCTTCTTTGATGATGCCGCGTTGACGTTCTTCACTAGCAAGAATCGCTTTCAAATCAGCAATAAGAAGTTCTAATTGCTTGTATTCTTCTTCGATTTTTTCTCGTTCCAAACCGGTCAAACGGCGTAAACGCATATCTAGAATCGCTACGGCTTGCTTTTCAGTAAGGCCGAATTTACTAATCAATGCATTTTTCGCAATATCATCAGTTTCAGAAGCGCGAATCGTAGCAATGACTTCATCAATATGATCAAGAGCGATTAATAAACCTTCTAAAATATGAGCGCGTGCTTCCGCCTTTGCCAATTCAAATTGCGTACGGCGAACAATAACACCTAGACGATGGTTTAAATAATGAGATAGTACTTCTTTTAAAGTTAATACTTTTGGATGACCATCTACCAAGGCGAGCATAATCACGCCAAAGGACTCTTGTAATTGCGTATGCTTGTACAATTTGTTAAGCACAATATCAGGCTGCACATCAGCGCGTAATTCTACAACGATGCGCATACCACGGCGGTCTGACTCATCGCGAAGGGCCGTAATACCATCGATAACTTTATCGCGACTAAGTTCAGCAATAGCCTCAATAACACGAGCTTTATTAACTTGATATGGGATTTCTGTCACAACAATGCGATGCTTCCCTTTATTCATTTCTTCAATCGTTGCACGAGCGCGCATTTTAATACTGCCGCGACCAGTGCTATAGGCTTTTTTAATGCCTTCACGACCTAAAATCAAAGCCCCTGTTGGGAAGTCTGGCCCTTTAATAGCCGTCATCAACTCTTCCGTAGTTACCGCCGGATTGTCGATGAGCATAATTAAGCCATCAGCTACTTCATTAAGATTGTGTGGTGGTATATTTGTTGCCATCCCTACAGCAATACCGGACGAACCATTAATAAGTAGATTTGGAATCTTTGCTGGTAGCACTGTTGGCTCCTGCAAGGATTCATCATAGTTAGCCATAAAATCAACAGTATCTTTGTCGATATCAGCTAGCATTTCAGTGGTAATCTTAGCCATGCGAACTTCTGTATAACGCATCGCTGCCGCTGAGTCGCCGTCAATAGAACCAAAGTTACCATGACCATCAACTAATAGATAGCGCGTGTTAAAATCCTGCGCTAAGCGAACCGTCGCATCATATACGGAACTATCACCATGTGGATGATATTTACCAAGTACGTCACCGACGATACGAGCTGATTTTTTATATGGCTTGTTAGGCGTCATGCCTGTTTCGTGCATAGCGTATAAAATACGACGATGCACTGGTTTTAGACCATCCCTAACATCTGGTAAGGCACGCATAACGATTACGCTCATGGCGTAGTCGATATAGGAGCTCTTCATTTCTTTATCAATCTGGATGGGTTCAATTTTCCCATGACTCCAGGTCGTTTCCTCCACAGTCTCACCTCATTTAACAATACAACATGTACGATTTTTTGGAAATTTACCAACTTATATTATATCATTTTTCCCTATATATTGCTACTTTATAGGCTTTTTTCCTATTTTATAAGCCCTTGAGTTACCTTGCCTCACCCCGCATCACTGAATCTAGGCGATTCATGCGGAAATCCTCTACAAGCTGCATGAAGGCTTCGTTGTGAATAGGATTAAAGGTGGTACCATACAAATGACTATCACAATCGCAGTCACTACAGCCAAAGCCTTTTATCGACCAAGCTGCGATGCTTTTCATGGCAGAGCTAAGTTCACATTCTAAATCAGCACTACTTCGAATGGGCAAAGTAGCAATCATTTCACAATGGGATCTAAAATAATCTAAATGCCAATGTAATTTTTTGCGTTTTCGCTTATGTCGTTCTAAACGCTTCGTCAAATTGGCCTTTGCTGACCCTACATAAGTGTAAAACCCTTTAGGGAAATGCATTATGCCCTTACTCCCAACTTCTAAATCTAAATCAGCTTCTAACTCTAAAACAACAAAATAATCGCCTCTATCTTGACCTTCCTGTTCAACAATCTCGCCTTTATAAGTACATTGTCTCACTACTTTAGGCATGGTGAATTCCTCAGTCCACTTCACTGCCACAGCCTTCCAGTCGAGATATGGTACCACCTCTTTAAAGGTGGTGGCAAAGGCTAAATCAGTGTGATAATCAGGTAAGAACCAGTGCGCTCGATCCCATTGAACTAAAAACAAAATACCCGTTCTATAGCCTTCATCACGCAAACTGCGAAGATGTAGTAGATGCTTTCGCCCTCGTTCAGTAATGGCATCAGGGAACATAGCCCCTTCGTCACTAAACAAAGTACAGGATTTAACTTCTACTAAAAAATCATCACCTGCGGCATTCGTTAAAAGCAAGTCAAATCGGCTATGCCCCACTGTATACTCGCGGCGCACCACCTGCCACTCTTCCCAACCAGGAATCTGCTTTTCATTGATTAAATACGCTGCCACATCATTACTATAATTTGTGTCTAGCATAATGGGCACGCCATCCCGTTCAATGCCAATGACGCGAAACTTTGTTTTAGCCCCAGGCTTCTCATGTGGCACCACATACATGCCAATGCGTGGAAATAAAAGCTCCCACATGCGCCCTGGATTAGGAAGATGAGCTGCCACAATCTCTTGATTCGGCAAACGCACCTGCACGACAAAACGATTCGGGCGCTCTATAAATTCTACTTTTATGATTTCATTATATAATCGTTCCATACTATCTCTTTCATAACTTATTTTGAAATTATTTGCCAATTACATGCACATTTTGTAAAATTTCTATATAACTATATCTAATTTTTTAAAAATGTAGCACAAGCTACATACAGAGAATTAAAATTCCCCTATAATGTAGCTATAGTCAAGGGCGTGAACGCACAAACTTGAACTAAATCACTCTATATTTTAGATTTGTTATATCATATAGAGGTACATAGTATTAAATGCCTAGCATCTAATATTGATTATATACCTCATTATACGTAGATTATAATCTCTCGTAAAGACGAGAGCGTCAAAAGGGAAAGGACGATTATTATGGCTCAAGTAGCAGGTAACTTACAACGCATTCGCAACGGTGAACGCCGTTATGCAATTACTCCTCGTATTCCTGGTGGTTTCGTACAACCAGCCTTACTTCAAAAAATTGCCGATGTGGCTAAAACATTTAAGGCAACATTAAAGATTACTGGTGCACAACGCATCATGATTACTAATTTAAAAGCAGAAGATGTAGATAAAGCTTGGGAAATGCTTGGCATGACACCAGCTTACACCACATCTAATCGCGTGCGCAGTGTAAAATTCTGCCCTGGCACTACCTTCTGTAAACGCGCTAAACAAGATAGCGTTAGCCTTGGCATGAAATTAGACAAATTATATGTATCCCAAGAAATGCCATCTAAAATGAAAATGGGTGTGTCTGGCTGCCCTAATTCTTGTTCCGAAGCCATTACTAAGGATATTGGTGTTATCGGTACCGCTACAGGCTGGCAAGTCTATGCCGGTGGCAGCGCTGGTGCACATCCTCGCTTTGCTGATTTAATTGCCGAAGTAACTACTGAAGCTGAAGTATTAGCTTTAGTTGATCGCATGGTCACTTATTACAAAGAAAATGCTCATATTGAACGCATGGGTGCTTTCATTGATCGCATTGGTCTTGATACATTTAAAGAAGCAGTTCTTGGTGAATTAGCTAATACTGAAGCCGCTACAGCAGAAGCCATTGCTACACCAGCAACTACGGTTGCAGCTGAACCAAAAGTAGCTCTTCCTGGCATGGGTAATCAAGGTTTTGGCTTAACTGCTGGCGATCCTATTACAGCAGATTCTATTATTCGTGAAATTATCGAAGTATATCCAAATACAATTCCAGCCCTTCAATCTATCGGTATGGGTTGTCTCGGCTGTCCTTCCGCAACACAGGAGCCACTTTGGCAAGCCGCGTCCATTCACGGCTTTGATGTAAATGAATTAGTTGGTCGTTTAGAGTCCATTAGAAAAGGGGCTTAATACTTTATACACGAATAAGGAGAATACAATGTCAGCATTTTTAGGTCATATCCACTATTGGTTATATAAAAAAATTCGCCTCGTTATTGAGCGCGAGAATTTGATCTTAATCGAAGGAGAAAAACGCTTAGATGATTTAGCTACTGAATTACACAATACAGCTATCGATCTTTACGGAGCCCCTATTTCAGCAGATGAAAAGTTAGAAGATATTATTGACCACAGCAATATTCACGGCTGGTTACATGGCCAAATCGAAACAGCCAGTGTACGAGAAGGAACCTTTATTAAAGACCTCTTAGATTGTGGTGGTTCCGATGCGGAAGAGGCGATTATTACAGCCTTTACTACACAGGGTACAGCCTGTGGCACTGTAGCTAAAGATCAAGTAAATGCCATCACTCGCCCACAAGAAATTTATCAAATCATGCAAGACTACTATTTAAATGGTATGCCTTGTGATGGTGGTGACGATGTAATAAGCGACTCAGACACTGAATTTGTTTGGGAAGGCAATCACAAAAATCAAGTTATGAACTGGTCTAAATCAAGCGTCGATCAAAGCTTCATGCGCCGTGCTTACCAAGCTTGGTTCAAAGCCTTTGTTGAAGCTGTTGACCTATCATATACTTTTGTAGCTGATGAAACTACGGCTACACCAGTTTATAAAATCGTTAAAGTTTAAGGGAAGTTAAATTATATAAAATTTTAATTTAGAAGAGCTATATAAGATTCTAATTTAGCTAATCTATATAAGATGCTAATTTAGTTAATCTATATGCGATTTTAATTTAGTTAATTTATATAAGATGTTAATGTAATAGATTGATTTTAGATACTCTTTAGCGACTAGTTTACTATATATTTATTATTATGTTGCTTGCCGACGGAGAGAGGTTTGCTCTTAATCATTTCCCTTTCCCTTATGGTTAAGGCTCTTCCCTGTCGGCAGCTTTTTATAAAGGAGGTTTATTATGGTTGGTGTAGAAAAACAAGAACTCGGCTTATTATTTGATGGCCCTAATTTTAAAGTTGTAAAAAAAGGTGGTCAAGCCGGCGAAAAAGTAGAGAATCATAATCATCCTGAAGCACATGTTGTTTTTACAGTAGTAAAAGGTAAAGTAGATGTGCAGTTAAACCAAGAAGAGCAACATATTCTTGAACCTGGTACTGTCCTTCAATTTGATGGCAATAATTATATTCAAGCAACCTTAGTAGAAGACAGCGAGTTTATTGTTACATTAGTAACAAAACCAGGCTTATAATTTCTTATATGCCTCAATATAGTACAACAAAAAATCACACTCCTTTGTTTTCCCCAAAACAGAGTACTATATTGAGTGCCATATATACCAAATTCATACTCATATACCCTTTGATCCTAAGCTATAATGTGTAACATGTATATCTTAGGACAAAACAAAAAGCCCCTTGCCTAAGCAGGGGGCTTTTTGTTGCTATTATCTGAGCTTCTAGTAGATACACTTACTATTGCCTATTAAATACAATGTATTAAATAAGCATATCCTGTATCATTGTCAGCTCTTATTTGTTTTCCCAAATATCTACACGACGATTATCAGCGCGACCTTGGTCTGTATTGTTAGTTGCTACAGGGTCATTTTCGCCTTTGTAGTTAAGTTCTAATTGGCTAGCAGGGATACCTTGGCTTTGTGCATATGCAGCTACATTATCTACACGGCGTTTAGATAAGTTATCATTGTAGCCATCAGTACCTTTAGAATCAGTATTACCTACTAATTTGAAAGTATGAGTTGGGTTAGCTTTAGCTACTTGTACAAAGTGATCAAGCTTACCTTGTTCAGTGCCTAATGGTTGGTCTTCATCGAAGCCAAAGTGTACGCTTTCAAGATAGTAATCTTGTTTTTCTACAGGGCGTTGTTGTACTACTGGCACTGGTTGTGGTTCAGGACGGTATACTGGCGTTGTTGCTACTGGTTCAGCTTTTTCTTCGTGACCGCCACCGAAGCGATAGGAAAGACCAGCAATGAAGCCTTTATAGCTAATATTAGCATCATCAGCTACTACGCCATAGTCACCTTTTTGAGCAAGCTCAGTATTTACATAGCGGTAACCAGCATTAATATCAAAATCTGGCGTAATGCTATAGCCTAAGCCAGCTTCCCAGATAGTTGTATTTTTTGTACCAATAGCTGCTTTGCCATATACATCAAGCTTATCAGTCAATGGAGCTTTAGCAATAATACCGATTTGAGCGATATTATTTTTCTGAGATTCACTACCCCAATCAGATTTTAACTTGTTGTCGATACGGTTCCAACCACCATATACAGCAAAGTTTTTATTTAAAGAGTAAATAGCATTTACTTCTTGGCTATTGCCATCAGTTTTAACGCCATCAGTTTCGCCATTGCCTTTAGTTTCAAGGCCATAGTAATTGTATTGTAATGCCCAACGATCAGTTAAACCATAGGTTACGCCACCTTGTAGATTCCACTTGTCATTAGTAGTTACATTGCCATTAGCACCTTCACCAAAAAGTTTGTCAGAATCTGCACTAGCTTCTACATTCCAAGCGCCTAAATCAACTTGCCATTGGCCTTCTTCCCATTGAGTTTGTGGTGTAGCAAATGCTGCGGATGTTACACAAGCTGCTACAGCGGCTAGTAATAATGCTCTTTTTTTCATTGTTTATCTCTTCCTTTTTTAAAATAAAATTGTACTATATCGATTAATTTCATTATAGTTTTATTGATACATAAAATCAAGTGAATATTACATTAAAAAAATATGAAAATTAGATTAAACTATTACGCATTGCGACCACACCATTTTACAGTTTCATACAGCAATTCAAGTCGATCCATCAAAGACTTTAGCTCTAAACACTCATCCGTGCTGTGACCATTACCACCGACAGGACCAAAACCATCAATTGTAGGCACCCCTAAAGCTGCCACAAAGTTACCATCTGAGCCTCCACCAGTGGATTCCCATTCCGCTTCAATCCCCAAGGATTGGCATATATGGTCTACAGCCTTACAAAAGTCTAATGTCTTCTCTGTTTTAGGCATTGGTGGGCGCATAATATCGCCAGTCACTTTAGCTGTAACACCCTTAATAGTCATGTGATTAGGTATATCCATCATCAACTGATGGATCCGCTCCCCTTCAGCTAATACCTGAAGGCGTATATCCACCTGGATTTTTACATAATCAGGAATCGTATTCGGCGTAGTGCCACCTTCTACAGTACCAATATTAATTGTTGTGCCTGCCTCAGGGTCGACCCAACTTAAAATCTCTTGACCGGTGAGTAAAAATTGATTTATCGCATTGGCGCCCTTATCTGGATTAACCGCTGCATGAGCAGCTTTACCTAAAAACTCAACAGTGTACTTGCCTATGCCCTTTCGCTCATTTACAAAATTGCCATTAATGCGCGCCGACTCTAACACGATACAATGTTTTGATTTCTTCCCTAGCTCTTCAATATAAGGTCTAGAATAGCGAGAACTAATTTCTTCATCAGGATTGAGACATACACAGATGCTCATTTGACCTAATTCATTATTTTCTACTAAACTCTTGCATACATAGTAGGCTGCCAAAACACCGTCTTTCATGTCAGCTACGCCAGGTCCATAAGCAAAATTATCATCCATAGAAAATGGTCGTTCTTTTACTGTGCCAGTTTTAAATACTGTGTCTATATGCCCTAATAATAATACATCATAGGTTGTGGCTTCTTTTTGATTAGTAATAACTAGCACAGGCCCTACCTCTGGTGAAGGGTGATGCTCCTCAATATGCCACCCCAAAGCTTCAAACTTAGCCTTCATAACATCTCCCACAGCCGCTGTACCAGCAGGGTCCTTACTGTAACTGTCAATATTCACCAATGCTTCTAAGTCTTTTAAAAACTCTGCTCTCGTTGTTCGAATCATATTGACCTCCCTTTATTGCCTAATACTACCACCAAGATAAATATATAACTTTACCTACTATATATATTCTACACAGTCAGCCTAAATCCTTGTTCGTTTTTATCATCAAAGCATAAAATAAAAAGAGACGACCGAAGTCGTCTCTTTATAGTGTTCAGTTATTACTTACACCAGGTAATTATTTAGCAGCTTTTACAGCATTTACTAAATCTGGAGTAATATCTTCGATAGTTGTATTAGGTTCAGCTGCTACAACTACGCGAGGGTCAGCAACGATGATTTGTACATTGCGTTGACCACGTACAGCTTCAAGATTTTCTTGAACTACTTTTTCTACAGGAGCGAAGATTTTATTCATTTCTTCGTTGTATTTTTTCAATACTGGTTCGTATTTTTTAGTGTATGCATCTTGTTTTGCTGCATCATCTTTTAAAGCATTGATTTCAGTTGCAGTCTTTTGAAGTTTAGGGCCATATTCAGCATCCACTTTTTGAGCCTGCATTTGAAGGGCACCGTAACCAGGATATGCCTGCATTACTTGATTCATATTAACAACGCCAATAGTTGCTGCACTAGCAATGGCGCTCATTCCGATAGTTCCTAATACTGCTAAAGTTGCAATCTTCTTTTTAAAATTCATGTCCCAAAGACCTCCTTACAAATTAAAGCGCAACATACGCTCTATTGTCTTATAGTAACAGATATTCTGTTAAACTACAATACATAACCAAGCTTATTTCGAATATTTTCAAATATTGGCTATGTATTCATCTTACAGATTGATAATGAATCTCACATGAAATGAAATTTTATACAATATATATGGTGTCCACGAGTTTCTTACTACAAGATACTCATCACATGCATATATTATTTTGCATCGTTTTCATTAATATAAATGTATTTATCTTTTTTTAGTTTAGAAATAACTTCTGGAACCATACCGATTAAACGATCAAAGCCGCTGTATTTAGCAGAACCTTTAATATTGAATAATTCTACGCGTTCCCCTTTAATTACAAGAATGGCTGTTGGTTGCATTTTAGCGCCGCCACCAGCACCACCGCATTCTGCTTTAGCAGCGCCACCGCTACCAAAACCGATAGTTACATCAACAAAAGGAACTAATGTGGCATCACCGATTTGAATCGCTTCGCCAACTACAGTTTCCACTTTAATCATATCTTTAAATTTTTCAAAAATCGGCTCTAAATTGTCTTTAATGTAAGTGCATTTATTTTCCATTTATATCCTCCTCATAGTGCTGTGTACTTCACACACTGTTTGTCTGATTCTATTATTCTACTAGGTCACTAGTGCCTATATCACTAATTGCCTGCTAGTATCAATGTAAAACAAATCAATTATACATGCATATCTATTGATTTAACGATTCTTAGCTAGACTAACTATGCTGCTGTTTCAGTTGCTTCTGCTGCTTTCGCTGCCGCTTTTTTCTGCTTCCGTTGACGTAGAACAGCCTTGATTACATCAATGGTAAGATCACGCATCGGTTTAGATAAAGCAAATAAAGTACCATACCAAGCCATTACGCCTGGATAAATGCGGCCCTTCATTAAGAAACTGCCAACAAATACGCGTTCAGTGTAATTAAGCTCTACTTCACTCATTTTACTAGGCCAAATAGAGTATAATCCAGCTGCAATTAACCCCATATTATAAGGATCTCCATTGCCGAATTGACCTTCTATGCGAAGCTCACGAGGCTTAGAGTGATTGTAACTGCGCTTCATCAAGAGCAATAATTTTTCATATAAAGCACCATTTGTTACATGTTTTAACCACCAACGCTTATGTGGATCATCAACTTTTTCTTTTGCTTTGTCTGCGCCTTTTCCGTCTTCCTCAGCTGTAGTCTGTGAATCTTCCTCTGCCTTAGCTTTTTCAGCCTCTTCGGCCTCTTTAGCTTTTCCTTCAGCTACGCGTTTAGCATCTTCTTCACAGAGTGTTCCATCCCGGTCAAAGCGAACTGAATCGATAGTCTCTTCTGTTTGCCCTGTAGCTTCACTTGAATGAGCCAGTTCCTCTTCAGTTAAAGGACGTGGAGGCTCTAAATCTGTAGCCACATCTGCATTTGGTAAGCGGTCATTTAAGGTTTCATAAGATTCATCCATATCATCATGGGCATCAGCTGTCGCTTCTTCCACGCGACGTGCCAACCAATCTTCATAATCTCGAACCGCACCAAGCTTAGCTTTTCTCATTATATATACTTCTTGGAAAAAAGGCGTCCCTTGTTCATATTTAAAATGAACTAAGAACATTTTGCCCCACCATTCGATGTAAATCTCAGCCTTATAAGGCTTGCGAGCTACTACTTCAAATGAGTAAACAATAGGCCTAAACAGAATAATCCCTATTAGAATAATAATAACCAGTAGCACAATGGCTAATCCGGTCACAGGCAACACCTACCCTCCATATATTTTTTACGGTTTTCTTCATATCCGCAGTCTTTCTAAATATTCGCCATAAACCTATAAAACTCCTCTTTTATAGATTCATAACTACACGTATATTATTATTTTACCACATTTATTCTTTCTGCAACATATAAAATACGTATAATTCAAGGGTTTTGCCTATAGCATGAAAAATGGAGATACATTTTATCAAGAAAGATTCATTTATACAGAAAAAATAATTCCATAAAAAAAGCCATAATCATAATTGTAACAACTAAAACTTGCTACAACTAGACTATGACTTTTTGATTATGATTGTTAAACAATAATTTTTAAATGCCTTATTTTAAAGTACCATTTTTAGCAACTATTTTTAAATTACTATTTTAAAGGCCCTATGTCTAAATTACTGTTTTAATCAATGTGTTTCAATTATTGAATTGGCAAGAAAAGCATAGGATCAACAGCAGAGCCATTAATATTGACTTCATAATGTAAATGACTGCCTGTACTTTTTCCAGTGCTCCCCATAAGTGCGATAGTATCGCCTTGTTTTACTACATCACCGGCATGCACCAAAATAACCGATGTGTGTCCATAACGGGTGACAAAGCCATTGCCATGGTCAATTTCAACTAAATTGCCATAGCCACCACTCGTCGTATCAGCAAAGGTAACTGTCCCCGCTGCTGTGGCAACTATTGGAGTGCCATAATCGTTGGCAATGTCGAGACCTTCATGGTACGCACTACCACCATAAACAGGGTCAGTACGGCCGCCAAATGTAGAGGTAATAACCCCTTTAACTGGCCAAATCGAAGGCATCGTAACACTTGCTCCTGCAGGATTATTAGTATTAAACGCAATGGATTGAAGGTCGCGAATATTTTGACCTGCCCCATCTTTTAATACACTGCGAAGCATATAAAATGACGCCATACGCTGCTGTGCCATACGGTCTAAATGAGATAATTTAGCTGATAATTCTGTTACTGATACAGTCTCAGAATTGGTAGAACTTGAAGTATCGCTATTAGCTCCAGCCGCTCCAGGATCCTCACTATCAGCTTTTGTAGGCGTTTGTGCCTCCCCACCACCTTGTGGTACCGTACCAGATTCAGATCCCTTAACCATCTGACGAATTTCTTGGTCTAATTGATCTAATGTCTGAATTTTCTTATCTAAAATTTCAGTCTTTTGTTGCAATAATTTCAATTGTTCTGTTTGTAATTGCGTTTTCTGTCTTAACTCTAAAAGTTCTGCTTGACGAGCAATCCCCCAAATACCAAGGCCCAATGCAATAACAAATAAAACAAGAATTACACCGACTAATATACGCAACTCTTTTCTAGTCAATTGTAGCGTATAGGAATCATTGCGACGAGTCACATGATTCGCCAAAAAGTCAGGTAACTTCATTCCTTGTCCACTTCCTTTACTCTCTTATACTCTAAATTAAACTATGAATCTATAAAAACTAAAAAAGTTATAAATTCTAACAACTAAATAGCTACTAGCTATTTAGTCACCGATGCCGAAATAAGTGCCTCTTCATTAGACTTTGTGCCCAATGCTTCTTGCAAACTTTCCATCTCTTCTTGTGAAAGACTTGCTAAGCTTTTGCCTTTTACAATAGGCTTACTAAAAATTCTTGACTCACTGCGCCCATATACACTGGAAATACAAATACCATTATTATTACCATCTAATAAAGTAACAGAAAAAGATAAATCATTTCCAATATTCTCAAATGCATTATATTTTACAAAGCCAATCTTTTGGAATGTACTTTGCTGTGTATTTTGAATTGCTTGTTGTTGTTGAAATAAAGTCTCAATTGACTCAGCAGCTTCTCTTAATTCCTTAACTTCAACAGATAATTTTCGCTCTAAGCTGCTTCCATTTTCATCGCGCATAAAATAATCGTACTTTTTATGAAGGGATCCAATCTTACTCTGTAATACTAAACAATACAAGAATAAGACAATGATAACTAAACCTTCGCCTAGTACAATCCAGGTTTGAAAGTTCTCTAACATATTTGACCTTTCTATATCTATATAAATGTCTTGCACATTAAATATTAGCTACTACGCTCCTAAAATTGACCTATTTGCAAAATAAAAATTGACTATATTGTAAATAATATAATATTTTTTCAAAAATTATTGACATATTTGTCAAAATTTGACTTTTTTGTCAAATATAAGGGCAAAAAAAATAATCTGCAAGTACGAATACATTCAAATTTAAACTAAGGTACAGCAGTTATTAATCAAACATTAAATTTTAACTGCCGTACCTTTTATTATATTACATGAAAGTAATTAATTCTACTCAATTCCTAAAACTTCATCTAAGTTTAACCATAAAACCTATAAATAGTTTCTATATGGAGTTTTAAACGGCTAATCAACCATTTAATAAATTATAAAACAAGAGATTATATAAGCTAAACCATTTTATCTAAATTATTTAAGCTTTTTAACTGATTTTTATTTAAGTTCCTTCTCAAAAGGTCCCAAGGCTCGTTCTAAAATGCCATGTAATGCGGCAATTAAAACACCATAGTTAACAATAGGCACACCTTGCTCTGAGGATACTTCTAAACGACGCAATACTTCGCGACGTGTTAACATGCAAGCACCACAATGAATTATTAAGTCATAGGTGCTCACATCGTCTGGAAACGCACCGCCACTAGTCCATTGTAAGTCAAGATCTTCATAGCCAGCCTTCTTTAACCATCTAGGAATTTTTACACTGCCTATATCATCACATTGGCGATGGTGAGTGCAGCCTTCACTAATAAGAACCTTAGATTTTGGTTTTAATTCTTTAATCGCTTTAACGCCTTCAGACAATATTTTTAAATCGCCTTTAAAGCGGGCCATCAAAATAGAAAAAGAAGTAAGAGGAATATCCTGCGGAACTTGTGCAGCCACCTCCTCAAAAGCTTGTGAATCAGTAATAACTAATTTTGGCTTCTGATTTAAGCTTTTTAGTAAGTTGCTCACTTCTTCAGTTTGCACTACCAAGCTCATACCTCTCGCATCTAATACTTCGCGAATCATCTGCACTTGAGGCAAGATTAAACGTCCTTTTGGTGCTGCCGAATCGATAGGACATACGAGTACAATTAAATCATTTGGCTCAACTAAACCTTCTAATAAGCCACGTTCAGCTTCACCATCTTTTGGTTTCATTTTCCCAAGTTGAGCTAAAATAGCTGCTTGCTTTTCATTACTTAAAAGATTGGCACCTATGTAAGGCAATTTAAATTCCTTAAATTGTGCCTCATACTCTGCCATATAAGCATCACCACTTACAGCATCCACTTCATTTAATATAAGTAAAGTCTGAACATGTAATCGTTTTAACTCCCCTAGCCAATGTAAATCGTCTGCACTAGGTGCCTCATTGGTTTTTAACACATATAGAGCTAAGTTAATTTTTGGCAACAACGCCTTTGTTTTTTCAATGCGTAGTGGACCTAAATCGGAAGTATCATCTACCCCAGCTGTATCAATAAGCATAACAGGACCTAGAGGCAATACTTCCATAGCCTTACTTACAGGATCTGTAGTTGTTCCAGCTACCTCTGATACTAATGCCAAAGGTTGACCTGTTAACATATTTATCAATGTGGATTTACCTGCATTACAGCGACCAAAAAATCCAATATGTATGCGATTAGCTGCTGGAGTTTGTGCCATATTTGTCATCACGTATTACCTACCTGTCTTACTTAGCTTATATACTATTACACTTATACTATATTTATATTAATACTTTATTACACTCATATTAATACTTCATTACATTAGCTATTGATACTTTATTATAGTAACGATTAATTTCTTTATTATATTTCTAGTGCTTATTACACTTTAAACTCAATAGTATCGTCCTCAATACTATCTATAGAGCTTTTATCATCCATAGAAGCAGCAATGCCATGACTTATTGCGTCAGCCTGCTCTTGTGCTTCCATATATTCAATCAAGCGATTGAGCTCTTCTTCACTTTTAAAAGGCAATTCAATCCGTCCTTGCACCTTATTACCAGGTTTCAACTTAATAGCAGCTTTAACGCCTACACTTAGCTTAATGCGCTCCACTAAAGCACGTAATTCAGCTGTATTATGTATGGAATTCTCTGTTCGCTTACTAATTAATTCCTTACCATCTTTTAAACGCTTAACTAATGCTTCAATTTGTCTAGCATTTAATTCTTTTTCTTTAATTAAAGTCCAAATCTCTCGTTGCTGGTCTTCATTAGTTAAGGCCAATAATGGACGAGCCTGACCGATTGTAATTTCACCAGCCGATAAATCATTACGCACAAATTCTGGTAAATTCAAAAGACGCACAATATTAGCAATATACGAGCGGCTGCGACCTAAACGACTCGCAATAATATCATGAGTCTGATTAAAGGTTTGAACCAAACGTTGATAAGCAAAGGCCTCTTCAATAGGATCTAAATTTTGTCGCTGCAAGTTTTCAACTAAAGCCACTTCTGTTACTTCTTCACTGCTATAATCTTTTATTAATGCCGGAATTTTTTCTAGTCCTAGAGCTTTAGATGCGCGCAAGCGTCGCTCACCAGCTACCAAATGATATACATCACCTTGTTTACATACGATAATTGGTTGAATAACCCCTATGCGATTAATTGATTCCATAAGGCTAGACATATCATCTTCTGCGAAATTTTTGCGTGGCTGATTAGGATTTGGAATTACCTTAGCTACATCAATTAATACAGAGCCTGCCAAATAATCTTCCCCAGGTGCCACTTGATTGTCAATTTCAATAATTTTATTCTGTTGGTTTTGCTCTATATGCTCCTTTTCACCTTTATTATTAGCCGGAGCATAATTATTTGCTGCTAAACCACTTGATTGATTTAATATATCTTTAGAATGTCCATCCTGAGCTGTATCAACAGTTTTTGTAGACCGTCTTGTCGTATTGACTTTAGGTTTAGTTGTAGCGGTGGCTTTAGCTTTAGTTGTAGTTCTACTATTAGCTTCAGTCGTTCTAGTACTCTTACTGCCGCTACTTCTCTTTGCACTTTTAGCTCCGGAATTTTTGCGTCCAACAGTTTCCTCAGAATCAACAAGCTCCTCAGTATCAGTTGCTTCTATCTGAATTGGCTCTCTATTAAACAATGCTCCCAAGCCTTTACCAAGTCCTGTTTTTTTCTTATTTGACCGTGGCATGCTTAATAACCTCCTTTGCTAACTTCATATATACTTCGGCACCTTTTGATTTAGGATCGTAAATAATAATCGGCTCTCCAAAGCTCGGTGCTTCACTAAGTCGTACATTACGAGGAATCATAGTTTTATACACTTTGGTCTTAAAATACTTTTTAACCTCATCTGCTACCTGGATTGAAAGATTTGTACGACCATCAAACATAGTTAATAAAACACCTTCTATACCTAGGTTTTTATTCAAGGAGTCACGCACTAAATCAATAGTATGAACTAACATACTAACTCCTTCTAAGGCATAAAATTCACTTTGAATAGGAATCAATACACTATCAGCAGCTACCATAGAATTCAAAGTTAATAACCCTAAAGATGGAGGGCAATCAATAAATATAAAATCATATTCCTTCTTTACTGCTTTTAAGGCTTTTTTTAGAATATGCTCACGTTTTTCTAAGCTTACTAATTCTATTTCTGCCCCAGCTAATTCAATAGCAGCAGGTGCAATCTTTAACTTTTTAATGGCCGTGGGTTGCAATACCTCATTAATAGCCATCTCATTAATTAATACATCGTAAATGCTAGCCTCTAAATTATCTTTATCAATGCCAAGGCCACTAGTTGCATTACCTTGTGGATCCATGTCAATAAGCAGTACTTTTTTACCAGCAGCTGCTATACAAGCACTTAGATTAACTGATGTTGTCGTTTTTCCTACCCCACCCTTTTGGTTGGTAATGGCTATTATTTTTCCCACAGGCTCACCTCATTCTGAACTATTAATACACAAAACATTATAACATACTCAAAACATAAAAACTTGAATTTACATTAAAATAGGACTGATAATGTAGATAAAATTTTATGATTACTTTATAATATGCTTTCGATTATTTTGCATTACTATTACATTTTATTTAATTTTATTTTCCTTCCTATAATATTTCGTTTAATTTTACCTTATCCATTTCACAACTTTTGTTTCACGTGAAACAGTTCCTCTTCCTCTTCCTCTTCCTCTTCCTCTTCCTCTTCCTCTTCCTTATCTTCTGTCTCCTCTCCTG
>NZ_URAR01000026.1 GCF_900545795.1 uncultured Veillonella sp. | reverse complement strand
TGCCAAGGCGGGGGTCGCGAGTTCGAATCTCGTTTTCCGCTCCACTTTTTGGCGGCATAGCCAAGCGGTAAGGCAGAGGTCTGCAAAACCTTTATTCCCCAGTTCGATTCTGGGTGCCGCCTCCATAATTTTCCACCCATGCCGGGGTGGCGGAACAGGCAGACGCAACGGACTTAAAATCCGTCGGTTAGAAATAACCGTACCGGTTCGATTCCGGTCCTCGGCACCATTTAGACTGAACGTTTTCGTTCAGTCTATTTTTATATTCCCAAATAGATAATTTACATTACTTTTAGGGCATAAGAGAAGGGCTACAATGAAGTAGAAGTATCTACTCATTGCAGCCCTTTTATTTATGTATAATCTAGTAAATAATTAATAGCTAACTATTTACTACAAATACTACAAATCACTAGCATCAAGGATCAACTGCTTCTGGATCTGTATTTAATGGATGTTGACCTAATAGCGTAGTAAGCGTGAATTTATTGAATCGATAATCTGGATTTGTGAAGTCTCTTCTTGGATCATAGCGATTTGATGGAGCCTGTAAAAGACCACTTATCATATCATAGAGTAAATCATTGGTAAAATATTGATGCTCATTGTTACGCATTGTTTCTACTGTTTCAGGAAATGCCTGTTGGTATTCAGGGGAGACATAGACCCATAGAGGAATACGTGTCATATCGAAGTCAAATACATCTGGATTATGGGATAGTTTTAAGCTTTCTCCATGGTCGGAGAAGTACACCATAGCCTGTAAGTTGAGGTGTGTTTTAGCATAGGTATAAATTTGCTGCAACACCCAATCAGTATAGAGTTGACTATTAGCATAGGCTTCTTTGCCCTTTGGAACATCACCAATTTTCCATTGACTAAACTCATGTGGATAGCGGTCATTATAGTAAATATGACTACCCATAATATGGATGACAATGAAATTATTTTTTGAAGGCTCTGCATGAGGTAATAAGGACAGTAACACGCCATCATATTTGTCTGAGAACATATATGCTTCGTGAGCCCATAGGGGACGATCAGCTGTTTTAGCAATGAGGGAAATAGCTGTGTCATATTCGCCATATACGCCTTGATTACTAAACCAACTCGTATAATAGCCTGCTTTTTTAGCTACATCTATAATAGTAGCGGAGTCCATGAATGGACGGTCATCATATTGATTGCGTTCCGTTAGTGCCCGTTCTAAAGTTGGTACTGTTTGTACATAGGATGAATAGGCATTTCTAAAGAATATAAAGTCTGGATTATTGGCAGCCATTTCACTTTGCCATGGTGTATCTTCGTATTCAAATTCAGAATTATATACTTTCATATAATTGCGTGATGAAGATTCACCTATGACTAAAATAATAGTGCCAGGTACTTTTTGTGCTGCTGACTCTTTGCTGGTTAATTGTAAACTATCATAGACCTTTTCATGATTTGTGTTGTATTGCTGTAATTCTTTCATGTACTGGGCTACATCCATCCAATTGTGTACCATATCTGTATGTTGAAATCCCCAGAATGGTAAATAAATTAGATGACCTAAACAGGTGAGGTATAGGAAGAATTTTCTGAATTTGCCGGTACTACTTAGGGCGTTATAATTTTCCTTAAGACGTTTAGCTGGATGGGGATTAAGTTGAGCGCTATGGCTTACTTTATACATGCCAAAATTAGCCCAATATATAAATACGTACAGTATGATTAATCCAATTGCAATCGCAATAAGGCCTAAGGTGCCTGCACCAGCTTTTAAATAGCCAAAGGCTTCTTCCGTATTAGTTTGGTAAAGCGCCATCAATGTAGCTGGCGTCAAGCAATGCCAAGTATTAATATAATAGCCGATCTGAATCAGTGGAATCCAAAGCATTACAAAATCTACAAGCGACATGAAGGTAGTTACTAAATGTCTTTTATTGCAGCCTAATGAAAGGGTATAATGTATAGTAGACACACCTATAAAGTATAAGGTGCCAAATAAAAAGTCTGGAAAAAATTCATAAAAATAAAATGGCTTTGTATAGGACCAATGATATAGCAGTGGATAGGTTAAAACCCAAGCAAGTCCTACTAAAAAATGTCCTAAAAATGCTCGTTTACCCAAATGTGAGCGCCAAAGCCACTGACATAAAAAAAGGCCTAACAAAGTAGGTAAGGCAAGTAGGGAAATATCTTCCCAATCAAATCCAAGGGCGAGAGGCTCATAGGTATAATACAGAGCTGTAAAAATTATAATAGCAAAGAGTGCATAGTGAAGAGCGGGTTTTCGCCACCACTTGGAACCTGAGAACATAAAAATCTCCTTTATCATTGTATATGTAATATGTAATTTAGTTTTAATTTTTTAGGATAATTGAAATTATAAACATAAGATTATAACTCATAAATAATCCTTTATTTTATATAGAGTTTACTTATATTTTACAATATAGAAACTATCATCATTACGATAACAGAATTATCATAAAAATACAAGCAAAAAGCTAGAACTATTAGGAAATATTCGGTATAATTAATAGTTGGCATTTATCGTTTATGAAAGGGGGCATATATGCAGTCTTATGAGTATAAATTAGATGTGTTTGAAGGACCCTTAGACTTGCTGTTAAGTTTAATAGAGAAACATAAGATTGATATATATGACATTCCTATTGTAGAGATTACTTCACAATATATGGCGCAGCTGGAATTATGGCAAACATTTGATATACGCTACAGCAGTGAGTTCTTAGTTATGGCGGCCACTTTATTACAAATAAAATCGCGCATGTTATTGCCGCGCAATGCACCATTAAATCCTGATGAGGAGGAAGATCCACGGGATGAATTGGTAGCTAATTTATTGGAATATAAGCAAATCAAAGAATTGACTGAGGCATTGGCGCAAAAAACAGAAGCTAGCAATCAAAGTTTTAGTCGCTTAGATGCCTTAAGCCAATGGGGGCAAGAAACTATTTATCGGTTTGAACTTCGTCATTTATATGAGATTTTTAAAACTTGTTATGAACGTGATAAGGATGTGGTCATTGAACCACCCACTGTGAAGGTAGAAAAAGAAGAGTTTAGCTTAGAAAGTAAAATTGATGAATTATTTCTTCAAGCTAAACAGCATAGATCTTTAAGTTTTAAGTCATTATTGGACAATTCTCGTGTACGCGCTGAAAAAGTAACTATATTTTTAGCTGTGCTAGAACTCTTAAAACGGCAAGTCTTTACTCTGGGCCCAGTAAGAGAAGATGAATATAATCATGAAATAATAGATGTCACTTTATATAGTGCCGTAGTATAAGTAAAAGGAGGGCTTATGGCAGATATGGAACATGACGTAACTGTGGAGTCACAAGCAGATCCACAAACAGACTCACATATAGAAAAAGGCCAGGAAGCGCCTAGCAATATGGATACTATGATAAATCGAGCCGCTATATTTAGCCATCTAGAAGCAGTACTGTTTTCCGCTGCTAAACCAGTGCCACTAGGTCTCTTAAGTGAGCTATTTGATTGCACTGAAGACGCAATGAAGTCTATATTATTAGACTTTGAAGCCTTACTAGTTTCAAAAAAGCGAGGCTTACGGTTGAAAACAAGTGGACTTGGTTACGAATTAGTAAGTGCTCCAGAAAGTAGTGCCTATGTAAGTAAAATTCGTCAAAAAGAAGACCGATTGTCTCCTGCTGCAATGGAAACCTTAGCAGTAGTAGCATTTAAGCAGCCGGTAACAAAAAGCGAGATTGAAGAGATTCGCGGCGTAAACTGTGAAAAGGTATTAAAACAACTCGTAAGCCGCGATTTAATCGCTGAGTTAGGGCGTAAAGAAACCATAGGGCGCCCCGTCTTATATGGCACAACGGATACGTTTTTGCGAAGTGTAGGTATCGAGTCTGTAGATAATTTAAAAGAAGAATTCGTAAATTAAAAGGAGCTAAACATGGAATTAGAGCGTTTGCAAAAATATATTAGCCGTTGTGGCTATGTGTCTAGACGTAAGGCAGAGGAATTAATTGTAGCGGGCAAAGTGCAAGTAAATGGACGCTTAATTACTGAATTAGGCACTAAAATTAATCCTGCTGTGGATCGAGTTAAAATTGATGGTCAGCGATTGGAACCAGAAAAATTAGTCTATTATGTCCTAAATAAACCTAAAGGAAGCATTACGTCTGTAGGTGACCCTCAAGGTCGTGATACGGTGATGGATTATTTAAAAGATGTAAAACAACGCGTATATCCTATAGGGCGTTTAGATTATAATACGGAAGGCTTGCTTTTATTTACTAATGATGGCGCTTTAGCACAAGCGTTAATGCATCCGTCTAAAGGCGTAAATAAAACCTATGAAGTAAAATTAAAAGGTCGCGTAGCAGATGATCATTTAGAGGGCATTAGTAAAGGTGTCGAATTAGAAGATGGCATGACCTCTCCAGCAGACATTGTAGATTACGGCTTTGATAGTAAAACTGGATTGACCACCGTGGAGATTACAATTCATGAAGGTCGTAATCGCCAAGTGCGCCGCATGTTTGAATACTATCATTACAGCATCCACAATTTGAAACGCTTAGCCTATGGTAGCATTACTTTAGCAGGTGTAAAACGCGGTGCTTATAGATCTTTAACAGATGAAGAAGTGCGTCAATTAAAAAGCTTAGTTGATTTACCTGTAGGCAGAGGTCCGTCTAAAGTGTCAAGACGTGCCAGTCAATCTAAAGGTCAGACAAGTCGCCGTGAAGGTAACACAAGAGGCCGTGTCCAAGGCAATGAAAAAGGTAGCGCTAGAGGGAATACGAGAGCTAGTGGCAAGGGAAGCTCAAGAAGCCATACGCGCTCAATCGAAGGCCGCAATAATGAAAATGACTATGGAAGTGAAAAGGCTAAGTCTTATGGACGTACCAATAGCAGCCGAACAAGTCGCTCAAATCGCGCGGCTACACCTCGGAAAGGAGGCCGTTAATGAAGCGTATAATCGTAGTTGGTGCTGGTGCAGCGGGCCTGATGGCCGCCACTATAGCGGCTCGTGAAGGGGCTGTAGTCACTTTAATCGAAAAGATGAATATGATTGGCAAAAAAATGGGCATAACTGGCAAAGGACGCTGCAATATTACCAATAATGCACCGATTGAAGATTTTATAGGAAATACACCAGGGAATGGTAAATTTTTATTGAGTCCTTATCAGCAATTTGATAATCGTGATTTATTAGCTCTTTTAGATCATTGGAAATTAAAGACTAAGGTAGAGCGAGGCGGACGAATTTTCCCTGAATCTGATTCAGCCTTAGAAGTACGCGATATGTTTATGCGTGTTTTTAAGGGCTATGGCGGCACCTTACATTTAAATGAAGCAGTAAAGGAATTAATTGTAGAAGATAACTGTATTAAAGGCGTTAAAACATCTCGCGAAACCTATTATGCTGATGCCGTTATTTTAGCTACAGGAGGTTTATCCTATCCATTAACTGGTTCAACTGGTGATGGCTATGAAATGGCGAAGCAAGTAGGCCATAAAATCACAGATTTACGGCCATCCCTTGTTCCTATAGAAACTAAGGAAAACTGGGTTAAAGAACTCATGGGTCTCAGCTTGCGAAATGTAGAGCTTTCTGTATGGGCTAAAGATAAAGTGCAAGGTAAAATGTTCGGCGAAATGATGTTCACTCATTTTGGCATTACCGGACCTATTGTGCTATCCTTAAGTCATACTGTGGGTAAATTAATGAAGAAGAAAAATATAGGTGCTATTGAACTTCACATTAATTTGAAGCCAGCTCTAACCCAAGAGCAGTTGGATTTGAGAGTACAAAAAGATTTCCAATTGTATTCTAAAAAGCAATTAGCAAATGGTCTTAAAGACTTATTGCCACAGCGTTTAATTCCAGTTATTATTAGGGAAGCAGGCTTAAGTGAGCAAAAGTTTATCAATCAAATTAGCCGTGAAGAACGCTTGCGCTTAGTTCATACTTTGCAGCATTTAAAACTTACATTTAAATCCTTGCGACCTATAGCGGAAGCCATTGTTACATCTGGTGGCATTTCTGTTAAAGAATTTAAACCTAAAACAATGGAATCAAAACTTATTAAAGGCCTTTATGGTGCAGGGGAAGTATTGGATATTGATGCCTTTACAGGAGGCTATAATTTACAAGCTGCATTTTCAACTGGATATGTAGCAGCCATGCATGCAGTTCATGGCGATTTAGATTAAAAGGAGTGTCATTCATGTCATTAAATAAGCGAATTGCTGTTGCCATTGATGGACCTGCGGGCGCAGGAAAAAGCAGTATTTCTAAGGTGGTTGCTAAAGAATTAGGCTATTTGTACATTGATACAGGTGCTATGTATCGGGCAGTTACCTATGGCGTTTTAAAACATCATATAAGTCCAACAGATGAAGCTGCTATTGCTAATTTGCTTAAAGATGTGACACTTCGATTAGAGCCTACGGAAACTATGTTTAGAGTGTATCTAAATGACGAAGAAATTACAGATTACATTCGTACACAAGAAGTAAATGCTCATGTATCTCAAGTCGCTGCGCTAAAATCTGTGCGTCAATTTTTAGTAGCTCAACAGCGCGTTATGGCTGAAGCAGGTGGGGTTATTTTAGATGGTCGCGATATTGGTTCCGTAGTACTACCTAAAGCGGAGTTAAAAATTTATTTAACTGCTTCTGTAGAGACGCGCGCTAAGCGCCGTTGGTTAGAAAGTAAAGATAAAGAAGACGTAAGCTTAGAGGAGATAAAAGCTAGTGTAGAAGCGCGCGATCATATGGATATGAATCGCACTGAATCTCCCTTAGTTTGTGTGCCTGAAGCCGTAGTCGTTAACTCGGATAACTTGTCTTTTGATGAAACGGTGGCACGCCTCATCGAATTAATTCGTGAAGCTGAAACTAAGGCGAATTAATAATAAATAGAACTGCTAGCACATAGCTAACTATGATAGCTAGCACATAGTAAATATACTAGTTAGTACATCGCAAAATTGCTAGCACGTAGCAAATAGAATTTCTAGTAGGTAATAAATAGAAATTCTATTAAGTAGATACGAAAACAAATTTAGTAAGTAATATAAAGAAGGTGTATGTGTGAATAAATTTTCTGAATGCTTATGGCGCAGTGCCTTCCATATTGTGTATAAATGGATATATAATATTGATATTGTAGGGCGTGAAAACTTTCCTATGGAAGGGCCTGTTATAGTGGCGCCTAATCATATGAGTAATAATGATCCCTGTGTTAGTGGCTTAGCCTTACCTCGTCACGTACATTTTATGGCGAAGGAAGAATTATTTAAAAATCCTATTTCTAATTTTCTTTGTAGCTGGCTAGGAGCCTTTCCACTTCGTCGTGGTGGTGTAGATAAAATCGCCATTCGCCACGCTATGAATTTGTTAAAAGAGGAAAAAGTATTAGGTATTTTTCCAGAAGGTACAAGACAGAAAAAAGATAAACTAGGTCGCTTTCATGATGGTGTAGCCTCCATGGCTCTGCGCACTGGCGTAGATATAGTGCCTTTGGCCATTATGGGCACGAGTCATATAAAGCGCGGCCAAGTAGCGGCTATAATTGGTAAACCTATAAAAATCACTAAAGCAAAGCCAACTGCTGAGGCTATTGCAGAAGTTAATGATATATTACGAAATCATTTAGAAACTTTGATGGCTGACTATAGAGCAAGTCATCCAGATTTTAAACGCTAGACAGTAGTAAGTAGTATTCATAAAGTTTAGCGCATAAGGAGATCCTAGTGGAAATAAAAATTGCAAAAAACTGTGGTTTTTGCTATGGAGTAAAACGTGCAGTTAATATGGCTGAAGAAACAGCTGAACATAATGATAAAAGCTTTACTTTAGGTCCCATCATTCACAATCCTCAAGTCGTGGGAAGCTTAGAAGATAAAGGCGTATATTCTGTCAACTCACTTGATGAAATTGACAATGGTACGGTTATTATCCGCTCCCATGGTGTAGGCCCAGCCATTTATGATGAGGCTTCCAATAAAGGTCTTAATGTAGTAGATGCTACTTGTCCACATGTGACAAGAGCACAGCAAGATGCTAAATCTGTTATTGATTCAGGTATGAGTTTGGTCATTTTAGGCGAAAAAAAGCATCCTGAGGTGATTAGCATTAATTTATGGGCAAAAAACAAAGGTATAGTTATTGAAACTGAAGAAGAGGCCGAAAATATTCCTTTCGTGGAAAATATGGGCGTTGTAGTACAAACTACCTTTTCACAATTTAAATTTCAAAGTATAATAGACATATTAGAAAAAAAATCTAAGAATCTAAAGGTTTTCAAAACGATTTGTACAGCCACACAAGAGCGTCAAAACTCAGCTGTGGAGCTGGCAAAAACGGTGGACCTTATGATTGTGGTAGGTGGGAAAAACAGCGGCAATACGACAAGATTAGCAGAGGTCTGTCGTGACGTTGGGTGCCCTACATACCATATAGAGACTTCTACTGAATTACAATTGTCATGGTTCACACATGTACAAACAGTGGGAGTTACAGCCGGTGCATCGACACCCGACTGGATAATTAAGGAGGTCATTGACACAATGAGTGAATTCGAAGAATTATTAGCCAAAGAATCTGACTGGGCAGAAGATCTAAAGAAAGGATCTGTAGTTGAAGGGGAAGTAGCGCAAGTCGAAGAAGACCAAGCATGGATTTCCTTCGGTTATAAAACAGAAGCAATTTTGAAACGCAACGAAATTTCTTATCCAGCACCTGCCTCTGCTAAAGACGTGCTTAAAGAAGGCGACAAAATTAAAGCTGTTATTATGAACCACATTAAAGAAGATAATCCAATCTACTTATCCATGACTCGTTTGGCTAAGGACGAAGATTGGCAGTATGTACAAGAAGCTCAGGAAAAAGACGAAGCTATCATCTGTAAAGGTGTGGACGCTATTCCTGCAGGTTTAGTAGTTACTGTTAAATCCCTACGTGGTTTTATTCCACTTTCTCAAGGGGATGTACACTTCGTTAAATCTCTTGACAATTTAGTAGGTACTGAATTTGAAGCTAAAGTACTTGAAATCGACGAAAAGAAAAACCGTTTGGTTCTTTCCCGCCGTGCTGTACTTGAAGTAGCTCGTCAAGCGAAATTAAAAGAAGCATTAGAAAATATCAATGTAGGCGATAACTACAAAGGTATTGTACGTAAAATCATGCCTTATGGTGCATTCGTAGATATCGGTGGTATTGAAGGTTTACTTCACATTTCCGACATTTCCTGGCACAAAATTAAACGCGTTGAAGACGTGTTAACTGTAGGCCAAGAAATCGAAGTTAAACTTCAATCCTTCGACCAAGAAAGCAACAAGCTTTCCTTGTCCTTAAAAGCTTTAACTAAGAGCCCATGGGACGAAGCTGAAGAAAACATTCACGTAGGTGATGTTATTACTGGTAAAGTTGTTCGCTTAGTAGCTTACGGTGCTTTCGTAGCTATTAACGATGACATCCAAGGTTTACTTCACATTTCCCAAATTACAAAACAACGTAATGCAAAAGTGGAAGACTACTTAAACCGTGGTCAAGACGTTGAAGTAAAAGTTATTTCTCTTAACAAAGATGAAAAGAAACTTGGCCTTGCATTAACTGAGTTAATGGAACCAGTAGCAGCTGCTGAAGAAACTGAAGCTGAATAATTATATATAGGGAATTTCATATATAAGCATATAACTGTGGAGTAGAGTAATCTGCTTCACAGTTTTTGTTTTGCCTAATCCTTTATAGATTTTACGTAATATGTTAAAATATAAAGTGATATTTTATGTGTAATTGAGGTGATTTATATGGCCAAACCATTAGTTGCGGTCGTAGGTCGACCAAATGTAGGTAAATCGACTTTATTTAATGCCATTATTAATAAACGAATTTCCATCGTTGAAGATATTCCCGGTGTAACGCGAGATAGAATCTATTTCGATGCAGAATGGCTTAATCGTGAGTTTACTATGATTGATACAGGTGGTATTGAATTTATCACATCTGACAGTCATGTCATTCCTAAAATGATGCGCCTTCAAGCAGAACTTGCTATTGAGGAAGCTGATGTGATTTTATTTGTAGTAGATGGCAAACAAGGTGTAGTACCGGCAGATGAAGAAGTGGCTAATATTTTAAGAGCCAGTGGTAAACCGGTAATCTTAGTTGTTAACAAAATTGACAGCATTAGTCAAGAAGCCAATATTTATGAGTTTTACAATTTAGGTATTGGTGATCCTATTGGGATTTCTGCTAAAAACCTGATGAACTTAGGCGATCTATTAGATGATGTGGTAAAAAACTTCCCTCCTGTAGGCAGCAATGAAGAAGAGGAAGATACTATCCACGTCGCCTTAATCGGACGTCCTAATGTGGGCAAATCGTCCTTAACCAATGCCTTGTTAGGGCAGGATCGTGTTATTGTCAGTGATGTGGCAGGAACCACGCGCGATTCTATTGATACTCATTGGTCTCATGAGGACCAAAAGTTTGTCCTCATTGATACGGCAGGCATGCGCCGTAAAGCTAAAATCGATGCACCTGTAGAGCGTTATAGTATTGTTCGTTCCTTGCGCTCTGTAGATCGTGCTGATATTGTAATCCTCGTTCTAGATGGCGTAGATGGAGTAACTGAACAAGATAAGAAAATTGCTGGTTATGCTCATGAAGCTGGTAAGGGCCTTATTATTGTAGTAAATAAATGGGACTTAGTAGAAAAAGACGACAAAACAACGTTGCGTTATACGGAAGATATTTACGATGAGATGGCCTTCCTACGCTATGCGCCTATTTTATTTGCATCTGCACTGACTAAACAACGTATTCATCGTCTAGCTGATTTGATTAAATTCGTATCAGAACAGCAGCATATGCGCGTATCTACTAGTGTACTTAACCAAGTATTATCTGATGCACAAAGCGTAAATCCAGTGCCAT
This sequence comes from uncultured Veillonella sp., assembly GCF_900545795.1. Taxonomy (GTDB): domain Bacteria; phylum Bacillota; class Negativicutes; order Veillonellales; family Veillonellaceae; genus Veillonella_A. The sequence continues at coordinate 12,643 of NZ_URAR01000026.1, read as the reverse complement.
CGCGCAATGGACGCTTACCTAAGATATATTACATGACACAAGCGTCAGTAAAACCGCCAACCTTTATTTTATTCGTAAATGAGCCTGAATTAATTCATTTCTCTTATATGCGTTTCTTAGAAAATCGCTTGCGCGAATCCTTCGGCTTTGAAGGTACGCCAATCCGCCTGATTTTACGCGGTAAAAAGGGGAATGATAATGATTAGTTCCAGTATAGTGTTGTTTGCCTTATTAGCTTATGTATTAGGCTCCATACCAACGGGTCTAATTATAGGCAAATTATTCTTTAAGACTGATGTGCGCCAATATGGCAGTAAAAATATTGGTGCCACCAATACTTATCGTGTATTAGGTCTAAAAGCTGCGATTCCTGTATTTTTAGGTGATGCCCTTAAAGGTATGGCTGGCGTATGGCTTTTTAGCCCCCACGAAAATCTTATGCTCCTCGGTGGCATCTTAGCTATGGTAGGACATAATTGGTCTATTTTCTTAGGCTTTAAAGGTGGCCGTGGCGTAGCAACAGGACTAGGTGTGCTTATCTTTTTAGTTCCCTTAGTATCCGCTATTTGTTTTGGTACTTGGGCAATTATAGTAGGCTTAACAAAATATGTGTCCCTCGGGTCAATTGTGGGCGCTGCTTTAGTACCTATCTTGATGTTTGTCTTTGGTGAACCACTCCCATACATTCTATTCGGCCTATTAGCTGCTTTATTTGTTATTGTGCGGCATAGAGAAAATATTATGCGCTTAATAAAAGGTCAAGAATTAAAAGTGGAGCGCACTAAAGAGAAATAAAAAGTTAAGTACTCTATTATAATAGTCTGTATTTTACATTTTGCATTTTATTATATACTAATTTACTACATGCTATATTCTAATAAGTTTGAAAATTCACATTGATATCTTATAAAGTAAATTTTACTAACTATATGCTTATAGCATAAGTGGAAATCAACATATAATAATGAATTAGGCTAAATGAGGCAAATAAAGGAGATACTATGAAAGTGACTGTTCTAGGCTCTGGTAGTTGGGGCACTGCATTAGCCTGTAAAAGTGTGCAAGCGGGGAATACTACCTATTTGTATTGTCGCCAAGCACCTGTAGCTAAAGAAATACTTCGTAAAAAAGAGAATATTACTTATTTACCAGGCGTTATCCTTCCCGAGGAACTAAAGATTACAAGTGACTTAAAGGAAGCACTCTTTGAAGCTCAAATCATCCTTGTAGTAACGCCTTCTATCTATGTGCGTGATATATTAGAGGCTATAGAGCCGGTCTTACAAGCATCATCTATTATAGTCATTTGTTCAAAAGGCATTGAACGCCAAAGTGGAAAGCGTTTATCGGAAGTAGCCCGGGAAGTGGTGGGCCATAAAACTAAACATATTGCCATATTATCTGGACCGAATCACGCTGAAGAAATTGCTCGTGATTTACCAGCTGCAACAGTCATTGCTGCTAACGATATGGAGTCAGCCAAATTAGTGCAAGATGCCATGAATAGTCATAATTTCCGCGTCTACGTGAATGAAGATATGACAGGTGTTGAATTAGCCGGTACGACTAAAAATATTATTGCGCTAGCAGCCGGTATCGTTGATGGCATGGGTTTGGGAGATAATTGCAAATCTCTGTTACTCACACGCGGCCTTCATGAGATGGCAAAATTTGGCCTAGCTCTAGGAGCACGGCGCGAAACCTATTCTGGTTTAGCTGGCATGGGGGACTTAATTGCTACCTGCATGAGTAAACATAGTCGCAATCGATCAGCCGGTCAAAAATTGGCCGCTGGAGAGACGATGGATTACATTGTGAATCACTCTAAAATGGTAGTAGAAGGCTTTTTTGCTGTTAAAACCGTATATGAAATAGGGAAAGAAAAAGGCTTAGACTTACCTATTACAGAAGCTTTATATGAAGTGTTATACTTTGATAAAAAACCAAGCACCGCATTAATCGAACTAATGGGGCGCCATGTAAAAGATGAAATGAATTTATAAAATTTTTGATAAATATAAAAAAATCTGTATAGATTGCTTTTATTTTGGCTTATTATATACTATAATTATATGATGAGTGTAGGCTCAATGAGGAAGGTATGAGAATTATTGCAGGTCGTGCTAAAGGTCATAACCTAAAAGCACCAAAAGGTCTTCAAACAAGGCCCACTCAAGATCGAGTAAGAGAAAGTATTTTTAATGTATTGTCAAATTATGGAATCCACGAGACGACAGTGCTTGATTTATTTTCTGGCACCGGTGCCTTTGCATTAGAGGCGGTTAGCCGTGGGGCTCTAAGGGCTTGCTGTGTTGATAAAGCAACAAGTCGCATTATTAAAGACAATATAGCTCATTGCCACATGGAAGATGCCATTACTGTGCTGCCCCTTACCATTCAGGCAGCAGGGGCTCAATTACAGGGACAGCAATTTGATTATATCTTTTCTGATCCTCCCTATGAACGAGGATTCGTTGCTAGTACCTTTGAAGTAATCGAGCGGTATCAACTACTAAAAAATGATGGAATGCTGATTATGGAGCATCATGAAAAAGAACTTTTAGAATTACCAACTGGTTGGTCCATTGTAAAAGAGCAACAATTTGGTTATACTAGAGTTACCTATTGTGTACCCTATGAGGCGTGAAAGGAGCTAATTACGTGCGTATAGGTATTTGCCCAGGGAGTTTTGACCCTGTCACAAATGGGCATGTAGATATATTCGAGAGAGCTAGCAAATTAGTGGATAAATTAATTGTAGCCGTTCTTGATAATCCTAATAAAAATAGTTTATTTACTCAAGAAGAACGCGTAGAATTAATTGAAGAGTCAGTAGCTCATTTACCTAATGTAGAGGTAGATTGTGCGTCAGGCCTTTTGATTGATTATGCAAAATCTAAAAATAGCTTCATGATTATACGTGGACTTAGAGCATTGAGTGACTTTGAATATGAGTTTCAACGAGCTTTGTTTTCTAAGTACTTAGATGATGAAATTGAAACAGTGTTTATTATGACCAACAATAAATACTCCTATGTTAGCTCTACAGGCATTCGCGAGCTGGCTAAATTCCATGGTAATCTTGATGGCTTAGTATCTGAAAAAGTTAAACATGCATTAGAAGCAAAATTTAAAAAGGTATAGTAATAATTAATAGGAGTGGCGAGAATGAGAACTGAAAAACTTATAGAAGACTTGGAAAATTTAATTGAATCGGCTGGTCGCATTCCTATGACCGGAAAACGGGTCATTGAAGAAGAAGAAATTATGGGTATTTTAGACGCTATTAATGAGTCATTACCATTAGAAATGGAAGAATCACGTCGAATTATTGCTGAACGAGATAAAATTTTGGCTGATGCTCAACGTCAAGCAGATACTTTAATTGCCCAAGCTAAAGAATACATTAATAAACTAACTGACGAAAGTGAATTAGTAAAACAAGCTCAGGCGCAAGCAAACCAAATTATCAATGCTGCCAATCAGTCCTCTGATGAGTTAAAAGATAGCTCTTTGCAATATGCATCTGATGTATTGCGCTATGTAGAAAACAATTTAGAAAAAACATTAGAAAGCTTACGCGTAAATCGTGAAAGCTTAAAACAAACTAATCGCGAATAAAAGTGTTATCATATGAGCTAGATATGGTATGTCATATTATATAACTTTATGTATATATAATAATAATTACGCATTCATCTAGGTAGTCATAGTAAATACAATGGATTAGTATATAAAAAGGCTCCCTTAGTAATTTGTTATAGTATAACAGATTACTAGGGGAGCTTTTCTTATTTTATCAGTAAGTCACTTGATTCAGGTGATTTAAGATCTACAAAATCACTTTATCAGTAAGTCGCTTGATTCAGGTGATTTAGGATCTACAATTACCGTTTGTTGATGTGTATAAATGACAAAGCCTAGAGGAGAAGCAGGTGGCTTTTTGATAAACTTAATATATGTATAGTCTACTGGCACCTTGGTGCTATTGTTAGCTTTACTATAGTAGGCGGCAAATTGAGCCACTTTAGTTAATAAATCATCAGAAGGCTCGCCATCAGGTCGTAAAATAACATGACTGCCTTGAATTTGTAAAGTATGGAACCAAATATCAGTAGGCTTGGCAAAGCGATGTGTTAAATACTCATTTTGCTTATTATTTCGTCCAATAAATACGGTGCCTCCCTGTAAATTAAAGCGCAAGAAATTTTCTTTGCTCAATTTATAGGAAAGAGGCTTCTTAGATTTCTTTATTAAACCAATAGCTTCAAATTCTGAATAGATTTCCTGTACATCTTCCTTGGTCTTAGCGAGACTTAAACTGTAGAGGATAGAATTGTAATAATCTAATTTCTTAGTACTTTCTTCAAGCTGATAATTGCCACTAATGACGCGATTTTTTAATTTTGTATACTGTTTATAATACTGTTGCGCATTTTCTACTAAAGTCAATTCAGGTACTAATTTTATAGTAATATCTTCTGGTGGATCTACTAGTACATTTTGTAAGGTAATATTCGATTCATAATGAACATCCATATAGGAATTAATCATCAATAAATCGCCAAGCATTTTGAACGTATCCGCTTCTTTGCTGACTTCTAATTCATCCTGAATTTTTGTATGTCTTAGTACTTCCTTCTTTATAGCCTGCGTTATGAGTCGTTCTAAATCTTTTGTGGCGGTGTGAATGCCGCCTTGTTTCATTACATCCTGTTCCAGCGGAATAGATAGACTAGGATAGGTTGAAATGAGTTGACTCTCGCCTGGAATATAGGTGAGTGCAATAGGACTTACAATTTGCTTGCCTGTAGGTAGGGCATATACTAAAAGCTCAGTAGAGTCATTTATCTTATCTCTCACATGGAGGATTGCCTGACCTAATTGATCAATCTGAGTTTCACTTAAATCAGCAAAACTATCTTTTTCATTTATAGTTCCTATATAGCAGAGTTCTTTTAACAAAACAGGTCCCAAGCCATTAAATATATGGCGCAGCGTAGCTCCTACTGTATCTTGAGCAAAATTAGTTAGTAAAGCATTAATCTCTGATTCTTTTACTTCAAAAAGGCTCATGCGATTGCTGTTGGGCGGTAACTCATAGGGGAGTTTAGGACCAATAGCGCGCTCGCGGTTCATTAGTGGTGTTACATGAATGAGCGACTCTAAGATAATCCCGTTTTGTACAAAAATACAATTAGAATATTTGCCCATAAGTTCTACATATATTTTGGTAGTTAGTAAAGAGCCATCTAAGGATAATTTATCTACTGTAATCAATAGGATGCGATCTCCATGTAATTGTTCAATGGAGGTAATACGTGCCGTTTCAATGTGCTTACGTAAAAACATACATAAAGCACTGGGCTCTTTAGGTAAATCTGTAATATCTTTACTAATATAGCAAGCCGGTGTATTACCGACTGTTATCATTAAGTTTTTATTGCCTTCTAAGGTATTAATGCGAAATACCAAAGACGTTTTATCTATTTGTACTAAACGTTGAATCTGACCATTCACTAATGAAGAGCTGAGTTCGCGGGTTAGTACTGATAAGGTTAAACCATCTAAATTCATTTGTTATTCTCCTTTTTATACTCCTATAAGTATAACACATTTCATTTCTTTACCCTAAGAAGGGAACATGTTAGAATAAAAAGAAAGAAAATAGTAGTATACTTGTGTAAACTGTAGTATATAATAATTATGTTTTAATTTAGGTGATCAATATGAAAAGTATGACTGGGTTTGGCCGCGGTCGTGTGGCTAGCAATGATGTAGAAATTCAAGTAGAAATAAAGAGTGTTAATTCTCGTTATTTAGATATATATTTAAATATGCCTGCCGTGCTAAATGAGTTTGAAACTGATTTAAAACAAACTATAAAAAATGAATTAAATCGCGGCAAAGTAGAAGTATATATTTCCTTAAAAGATAATCGAGAGCGAGAAAAAAGTATTGTAATTAATCGCACATTAGTCAATCAAATTCGACAGGTTCTTGTGGACGAAGGATTTTATACTTCCACTGACTCCATTCGCCTTATGGATGTAATGAATATATCTAAGGATTGGCTTAATGTAAGTGAAATACCTACTGATAATTCAGGTCTTGGACTTTTAGCACAAGAGGCTCTAAAACAAGCCTTGGCAGGATTAGTATCTATGCGGCAGAAAGAAGGAGCCCTATTAAAAGCCGATATTGAAGCTCGATTAAGCACTATGGAGTCATTATTACATGGTATTAAAGAAAATAAAGACGGCCTATTACGCCGCTATGAAGAGCGTCTACAAAGCAAAATTGAAGCCTTAGTAGAAAAACATGCGATTCATGCTGATTCAGATAGAATATTGCAGGAAGTAGCCATCCTAGCAGATAAAACAGATATTACAGAAGAAATTGTACGTTTTGGGTCACATGTGGTACAATTAAAGGACACACTATTAGAGACTAAACCGGTAGGTCGAAAATTGGACTTTTTAATTCAAGAGATGAATCGTGAAGTTAATACAATGGGGTCAAAAGGATCTGATTTAGACGTAATCGACCGTGTCGTAGGATTAAAGTACGAATTGGAAAAAGTTAGAGAACAAATACAAAATCTTGAATAGTTGGGACAATAACCAATGAATTAAGTAGTAGTAAATTAAGCTCATAGTAAAGAGCGAAGTAGTAAGGAGTATGAAAAAATGAGTACAAAGCTTTTGAACATTGGATTTGGCAATATGGTCTCTGCATCCCGTCTTATTGCCATCATTAGTCCAGAATCTGCACCAATTAAACGTCTTATTCAAGATGCACGTGAAAAAAGTGTTTTAATTGATGCTACATATGGCCGCAAAACTAGAGCCGTACTTGTAATGGATAGTGGACAAATCGTATTATCGGCTATTCAACCAGAAACTGTTGCTCATCGAATTGTACAATCCACACCTAATGAACAGGAAGTGTAGGAGGAATCATGTCGGATAGAGGTATTTTGATAGTATTATCAGGCCCATCAGGAGCCGGTAAAGGAACAATTTGTGCAGCTTTGCGTAAAGAAATGCCTAACTTAGTTTATTCTGTCTCTATGACGACTCGTGCTCCTCGTGTTGGCGAAGAAGAAGGCATTAGTTATTTCTTCCGCTCTAAAGAAGAGTTTCAGCAACTCATAGAAGATGATGCATTTCTAGAATATGCCAAAGTATATGACAATTATTATGGCACACCTAAGCAACATGTAATGAATCTACTGAGCGAGGGAAAAAGTGTTATATTAGAGATTGATATTCAAGGGGCTATGCAAGTAAAAGAGCGCTTTAGTGAAGCTGTCTTTATTTACATCGTACCACCGTCTCTAGACATTTTATCTAATCGCTTGCGTGATCGTGGTACCGATGCGACCGATGTAATTAACAAGCGTTTATCAAAAGCCAGTTCAGAACTTGCACTGGCTCATCGTTATGATTACATTGTAGTAAATGATGAATTAGATGAAGCCGTAGAAAAAGTAGCGTCTATTTTGCGTGCTGAAACATGCCGTATTAAGCGCAACAAAGAAAAGATTCAATATATTTATAATCAGTATAGAAATAATGAGGTGTAGGAATTATGATGGTAAAACCTTTATTAAAAGAATTGGAACCTTTTGTAGACAGTAAGTACACATTAGTAACCTTAGCTGCTAAACGTGCCCGTGAACTAACTGATGGCGATGCGCCTTTAGTTAATGGTCTTGATACTGATAAACCAGTGTCAGTAGCACTTCATGAAATCGCTGAAAATAAAATTGGTTTTGCTCGTACTAAGGATGGCATTAAATAAGATTGGATTTCAACCATGAAAAATAAACACATCATTGTCGGCGTATCTGGCGGTATTGCAGCGTATAAGGCTGTAGAAGTGGTAAGTCGACTAAGAAAATTAGGGGCTGAAGTTAAAGTCGTTATGACTCGCAACGCCACCAAGTTCGTAGCGCCTATGACCTTTGGTGAAATTAGCGGCTATCCAGTAGCCGTTGAAATGTTTGAAAATATTCATGACTGGAATGTAGAGCATATTTCCTTGGCCACTTGGGCCGATGCCTATGTGGTAGTGCCGGCTACAGCTAATGTAATAGCTAAAATGGCGGCTGGCATAGCAGATGATATGTTGACTACACAATTATTGGCCACTAAGGCACCTATTTATATTTGTCCGGCCATGAATACAAATATGTATGAAAATCCTATTACACAGCGTAATTTTAAAACATTAGAAGATTTAGGGTATCACATTTTACCTGCTGCTAGTGGTCAATTAGCTTGTGGCACTTCTGGCATTGGACGCTTACCAGAGCCAACTGATATAGTGGAGTGGTTACATTTTGAATTAAATAAATCTGACCTCTTAGCTGGTAAAACTGTACTCGTTACTGCTGGTGGAACTCAAGAAGCTATTGATCCAGTTCGCTATATTGGCAATCGATCTAGTGGTAAGATGGGCTATGCTATTGCTAAGCAAGCAGCGCTTCATGGGGCTCGTACAATTCTTATATCAGCGCCTACAGAATTGCCAATTCCTTTTGGAGTAGAATGTATCTCCGTAGATTCAGCACGCTCCATGGAAGAAGCAGTTAAAGCTCATTATGACACTTGCGATGCTGTTATTATGGCTGCTGCTGTAGCGGACTATCGCGTAGAAGATGTGGCGCCAGAGAAAATTAAGAAGAAAGATACGTTAGAACTTAAACTCATAAAAAATCCTGACATTTTAAAAGGATTAGGAGAACATAAGGCGCATCAAAAATTAATTGGTTTTGCAGCGGAAACAGAACATGTCATTGACAATGGCAAAGCTAAGGTAGTTAATAAAAATTTAGATATGCTCGTTGCCAATGATGTAAGTAAATCAAATGCTGGATTTAATGTAGATACCAATAAAGTAAGCTTTATTTATCCAGGGGGACAAATTGTAGACTTGCCACTTATGACAAAAATTGATGTGGCTAAGCGAATAATTTTAGCCTTGGCAGAACTGTAGTTCTATAGTATAATAATAAAAGTGATTATTAATCACACTAGTTACATATGATTTTATTCTCATCAAGAGTAGTGGAGGGAAAGGCCCTGTGAAGCTACAGCAACCATTCTAAGGAAAAGGTGCTAAGTCCGACGGTTCAGAGCCGAAAGATGGGGTTTGATTCCTCATCAGTTGATGAGGAATTTTTTTATGGAGGTAATGGATAAATGGCTGAAAAACATGTATTTTTCACATCAGAATCCGTAACAGAAGGTCATCCAGATAAAATTGCTGACCAAATTTCTGATGCAGTGCTTGATGCAATTTTAGCAAAAGACCCAACTGCTCATGTAGCCTGTGAAACCTTAGTGACTACTGGGCAAGTACATGTTGTTGGGGAGATTTCTACAAAATGTTATGTGGATATTCCACACCTTGTACGCGATACTATTCGTGAAATCGGTTATACCCGTGCAAAATATGGTTTTGACTGCGACACTTGCGGTGTGAATGTAGCTATTGACGAACAATCTGCAGATATTGCTATGGGCGTTGATGATGCACTAGAAACACGCGAAGGTGGTAATGATAAATTTGATAAAATTGGTGCTGGTGACCAAGGCATGATGTTTGGTTATGCAACTAATGAAACTGAAGAGTTTATGCCTATGCCAATTGCTTTAGCTCATCGCTTATCTCGTCAGTTGACTAAAGTAAGAAAAGATGGTACTTTAGACTATCTTCGTCCTGATGGCAAAACACAAGTAACTGTAGAATATGTTGATGGCGTGCCTAAACGTATTGAAACTATCGTAATTTCTACACAACATGGTCCAGATGTAACAAGAGAACAAATCGAAGCAGATTTGAAGAAATATGTTATCGCTCCTGTACTACCAGAAGGTTTTGTAGATGAAAATACAAAATTCTTCATCAATCCAACAGGTCGTTTCGTAATCGGTGGTCCTCAAGGGGATGCTGGTTTGACAGGTCGTAAAATTATCGTTGATACTTATGGCGGCATGGCTCGTCATGGGGGCGGTGCATTCTCCGGCAAGGATCCTACAAAGGTAGACCGCAGTGCGGCCTATGCAGCTCGTTATGTAGCTAAAAATATTGTAGCCGCAGGTCTTGCTGATAAATGTGAAATCCAAATCGCCTATGCTATTGGTGTAGCAACTCCAGTATCCATTATGGTGGAAACATTTGGAACTAATAAAATTGCTGAAGAACGCATTATTGAATTAGTGAAAAAACATTTTGATCTTCGTCCAGCAGGGATTATTGAAATGCTTTATTTATTGCGCCCAATTTATCGTCAAACTGCTGCGTATGGCCATTTTGGTCGCACAGATATTGACCTTCCTTGGGAACATACAGATAAAGCAGTTACACTTCGCTTAGAATCTGGTCTATAATTTAAAGATGCACAGGATATAGTAGCTTTACTATATCCTGTCTTTTTTTATTACTAGGAAAAATGGTATAATAAAGGGTAAAAGTTAGGAGGTAGTGCCATGCGTGTAGCAGAGATTATTATTAATCGCCCAGCAAAAAAAATGAATACACCCTTTAGCTATACAGTGCCTGATCATTTAGAGCCTATTGCTATTGGTTCACGCGTTTTAGTTCCACTCGGTTCATCGCGAGAAGAGGGGATTGTTGTGGGCTATACGGAATTAACAGAACACCCTTCCTATCGTTTGCGCCCAATTCAAGCCGTATTAGATACAACGCCTTGGTTTACCGCTGAAATGCTAGCTACCTCTAAACAGCTTAGCTCATATTATCTCAGTGCTTTGTCAGAAGCTTTAAGCCTATTTACAATAGATAAAAAGGTCTTAAAAGGCTATGAACGGCCTAAAGAACAATGGCTGATAGCGGAAGATTGGTTTAATCCAGATAGCATACCTGCACGGCGTAAAAAGCAGCGGGAGCTAGCTTTTTATTTATATGATTTAAAGGCCGCATCAGTGGACCGGTTAAAACAGGATGGTTATTCCTTGCCTGTAATTAAGCAACTTATGGAATTTCCTGGTATTTCTGTAGAGGAGCGATATCGCGCTACTAAGACCTTGTTTCAATCCTGTAAGATTGAAGACTTGCCATTAACAGCGGAACAAAGCTTAGCTTATGAGCCCATTCATAAGGCTATACAGGCAGAGCAATTTGCCCCTTTTTTAATGCATGGAGTCACCGGCAGTGGTAAAACGCAATTGTATATGAAAGCCACTAAAGAATGCATTGAAAAAAATAAAATTGCCATTATTTTAGTGCCTGAAATTATGCTCACTAATCAGATTGTAACGCGTTTTGTTGAAGCATTTGGTGACGAAGTAGTCGTATTTCACAGTAAATTGACTATTAGCCAGCGCTATAATAATTGGGAACGTTTGCGCCGCAAGGATAGCCATATTATTATAGGAGCGCGTTCAGCAGTGTTTGCTCCGACTGATGATATTGGTCTTATTGTAGTGGATGAGGAACATGATAATTCATATAAACAAGAAGACATGGTTCGTTATCATGCGAAACAAGTAGCCTATTGGCGTGCTAAAGCTCATAATTGTCCCTTAATACTAGGATCAGCAACACCGTCTATTACATCCTATTACAAAGCATTAGAAGGAGAATATACATTACTGGAATTGCCTAATCGCATATTCCATCAGCCTTTGCCAGCGGTTCAAATTGTAGATATGAAAGAAGAGCTTATCTATGGAAATTATTCTGTTTTCTCTAGTGCTCTCTTTGAACTCATAAAAACTACTTTATCGAACAAAGAGCAGATGATTATTTTATTAAATCGTCGAGGCTATAGTACTTTTATTATGTGCCGTGATTGTGGAGAGCCTATAAAATGTCCTCATTGTGATATTGCCATGGTCTACCATCAAGCCGGTGAAGAGTTGCGTTGCCATTATTGTGAACATCATGAACCAGTGCCTACGATTTGTCCACATTGTAAGAGTCAAAAAATTAAGTTTTTTGGATCTGGCACGCAAAAAGTGGAAGAGGAGTTACGCCGTAATTTCCCTCACGCTCGAATTGCTCGACTCGATCAAGATATCACAGCAAAAAAAGGACAAGGCGAAGAAGTACTACATCGCTTTGGTGCTGGTGCATACGATATTTTATTAGGCACTCAAATGGTCGCTAAAGGTCATGATTTCAAAGGCGTCACTGCTGTAGGTGTTTTGACCGCCGATTCAATTTTAAATATCCCTTTATATAGTGCTTCTGAACGCACTTTTGATTTACTCACCCAAGTAGCTGGTCGCGCTGGTCGCGCTACGGGAAAAGGACGTGTCGTAATACAGACATATAATCCCTTACATTATGCTATAATAAAGAGTAAGAATCATGACTATGTAGGATTTTACAAAGAAGAAATTGAAGCGCGTGAAGCCCTTCAATATCCACCTTTCGGAGAAATGATTCACTTGCGCATTCAACATGAAAACTATCAAAAAGGCCTAGATATTGCCAATAAAGTGGCAGAAGCTCTTATGCCATACGAGTGTGATCATGTAGACGTCCTCGGGCCTTATGATGAAGGCATACGCAAAGTACGCGATTTATACCGCATTTCAATTATGGTGCGAGGCACCGATTTAACAAAAATTAAAGAATTTATATACCATTCTTGGATTTTTACGCA
>NZ_URAR01000025.1 GCF_900545795.1 uncultured Veillonella sp. | reverse complement strand
GGCCGATAATGGTGTTGCCACCTTCTTTTAAAGAGCCTGGATTGTAGCGGAAGCAAATGCGTTCAGGCAACGGACGACGTGCTTCAATATATTGGATATGAGTAATGTCATCTAGATTAATAATAGCTCCCAACTCAAAGGCTTTTTGGAATTCTTCATAAGGAGTATCATTGGAAGTAAAAATAATATTATCCCCTGTAATACCAACTTTTTCGCATAGTACTAATTCAGCTATTGAAGAGCAATCGGCACCTACTCCTTCATTTTGTAAGAGTCTTAAAATATAAGGATTTGGTGTAGCTTTTACAGCAAAGTAATTTTTAAAATTAGGTACCCAAGAAAAGGCCGAAATAAATTCACGAATATTCTCTACAATGCCTTTAGCATCGTACATATGAAATGGTGTAGGATATTCTTTTATAATGGCTGCTAACTCTTCAGCAGTAACTGGTAATGTCTTTTGATTCATAGAGCTCTCTCCCCTCTATTTTACGATTAATGTATTTGATATTGAAATACATTATACTTAATTTTTATAATCCCTGTCAATTCTATAGAATTAGAATAAGGGATTTAACGATATAGTATTTTCAGATACTTACTATGTTATCTGTGCAATACAAAAAGACCTATGTACTGAAATACAGTACATAGGTCTCTTATTATGTATTTACCGCAGTAGGCGATTAGATTACATCATGCCGCCCATACCGCCCATGCCACCCATTGGAGGCATAGCAGGCGCTGCTGCATTATCTTCTACTTTGTCAGCTACGATGCTTTCAGTAGTTAATACTAAAGCGGCAATAGAAGCTGCATTTTGAAGGGCAGAACGAGTTACTTTAGCTGGGTCAACAATACCAGCTTTAACCATGTCTACATATTCTTCAGTAAGGGCATTGAAGCCTACACCGCTGTCAGTAGTTTTTACACGTTCTACCACTACAGAACCTTCAAGGCCTGCATTGTAAGCGATTTGACGAAGAGGTTCTTCTACAGCACGTTTAACAAGGTTAATACCTGTTTGTACGTCCCCTTCTTCTTTTAAGCTATCAAGTGCAGGGATAATGTCGATTAAAGTAGTGCCACCACCAGCTACGATACCTTCTTCAACAGCTGCACGAGTCGCATTAAGAGCATCTTCGATGCGTAATTTTTTATCTTTAAGTTCAACTTCAGTAGCCGCACCTACTTCGATAACAGCTACGCCGCCAGATAATTTAGCAAGGCGTTCTTGAAGTTTTTCTTTGTCGAATTCAGAAGTAGTTTCGTCTAATTGAGCTTTGATTTGACCAACGCGTTGTTTAATTTCGTCAGCATTACCAGCACCATCGATGATAACTGTTTCATCTTTTGTTACACGAACTTGGCGAGCAGTACCTAAGTCTTCAAGTTCTACTGCATCAAGTTTACGGCCCATATCTTCAGTGATTACAGTACCGCCAGTTAAAATCGCAATATCTTCAAGCATTGCTTTACGACGATCGCCAAAGCCAGGAGCTTTAACAGCTACTGCTTTGAAAGTACCACGCAATTTATTAACAACAAGTGTTGCTAATGCTTCGCCATCTAAATCTTCTGCAATGATAAGTAATTCTTTACCTTGTTTAACTACTTTTTCAAGCGTTGGAAGCATGTCAGCAATAGCGCTGATTTTGCGGTCAGTAATTAAAATGTATGGATCATTCATTACTGCTTCCATTTTGTCAGGGTCAGTTACCATGTAAGGAGAAATGTAACCGCGGTCAAATTGCATACCTTCCACTACGGAAAGATCAGTTTGAAGACCTTTAGATTCTTCAACAGTGATAACGCCATCATTGCCTACTTTTTCCATTGCTTCTGCAATAAGGCCGCCGATTTCAGCGTCACCAGCAGATACAGAGGCTACTTGAGCGATATCAGCTTTTCCGTTAACTTTGATGGATTTCTTTTTGATTTCTTCCACTAAAGTGTTAACTGCAAGTTCAATACCTTTTTTCAAAATCATTGGGTTAGCACCAGCTGCTACATTGCGCATACCTTCTTGAATCATAGCTTGTGCAAGCACTGTTGCTGTAGTAGTACCGTCACCAGCTACGTCATTAGTTTTAGTAGCTACTTCTTTTACTAATTGAGCGCCCATGTTTTCAAATGGATCAGAAAGCTCAATGTCACGAGCAATTGTAACACCATCGTTAGTGATAGTTGGAGAACCGAATTTTTTATCTAATACTACATTGCGGCCCTTAGGTCCTAAGGTTACTTTTACTGCATTTGCTAATGCATCTACACCACGACCAAGAGCACGGCGAGCATCTTCATTGAAAAGAATTTCTTTTGCCATAATATATTACCTCCTATATGACATAAGTCATATACTTAAAAACTAGTTATATGTATGTAATGCTTATTTAATTGCTATATTATAAAATAGCTAAAATATCGCGTTCGCTAATAACTAAATGGTCTACACCATCAATTTTTACTTCTGTACCAGCATATTTGGAGAACATTACTTTATCACCAACAGCTACTTCAGGAGCTATGCGCTGACCATTGTCATAAACTTTACCGGCCCCTACTGCTACTACTTCACCTTCGGAAGGTTTTTCTTTTGCAGTGTCTGGTAAAAAGATACCACTTTTGGTTTTTTCTTCTTTTTCAAGGACGCGAATTATAACACGGTCGCCTAAAGGTTTCATCATTGTTAATCTCTCCTTTGAACTAATTTTAATTAGTATATTAGTTAATATCTATTTATTAGCACTCACTACTGTTGAGTGCTAACTACAATTATTATTATAGCCGATTAAAAATAAATTGCAAGTATTATTTTTGATTTTTTGACTTTTTAGTTGCTAATAGAATTTTCCGACATGTATCGCCTATGGTGATTTGTTTATCCATACTGAATTGGCGAATGCGGCGATAGGCTTCTTCTTCGGAAATCTTATACAAGTCCTGTAATAGTCCACTGGCCTTACTAATAAGTTTGCGTTCTTCTAAGGTCGCTTCTAAGTCCAGTATATTCTGTTTTAAATTTTGATCTTCCTCATAACGATGGCGTGCCATCTCTAACGTAGGCAGCAATTGTTCTTCCCGTACAGGCTTGATTAGATAACCATAGACACCTGACTCGCCCGCTTTTTTTACTAAGTCAGCTTGACTATACGCTGTAAGGAGTACTACGGGGCCTAAATCTTTATGTCTAATTTGACGGGCTGCTTCAATGCCATCAAGTTCAGGCATTTTTACATCCATTAAGATTAAGTCAGGAGCTAGGCTGCTACCTAAGCGCAATGCATCGACTCCATTGCGCCCTTCCCCTACCACTTCATGTCCTGCCGCTTCTAGCTGATCGCGTAAGTCCATGCGAATTAAAGATTCATCGTCTACAATTAAAATTTTCATACTTTAACCTTCTTTGTGATCTCTCTTTTAACTTTGTTCCTACAAATTGATATTTATTATTTGCTTATATTTAATTGAGCATACTCAATTCGAGTATTCTTAGTTTACTCGTTTTAACTCATGTATCTTAAGGGCTCTTATTTTATATTATTTCCTCTTAATGGCATCGTCTTACTATTATTTTTCCTCAGCGAATTGAATTTGAATTTCCGCACCATCTGTATTGTTAAAAGTAAGGGCGCCATTTAGTTCATTTTCCACAAGATTTCTAATAATCTGAAGACCTAATCTTGAAGATAATTTTAAATCAAAATCAGGAGGAAAACCTTGTCCATTATCTTTGACCGTAAGATGTACAAAACCATCTTTACGAGCCGTATGTATTGTAAGACGGTTTATCTGAGAGTCTGCAGATATGTTAACTTTTCTTGCTTCTACAGAATCTAAATTACTACTTTCTGCTCGAGGTAAGCTATTAGAAGTAGATGCTGAAGGTAATTCTAAAAAATGGAATCCATGTTCTAAGCTGTTTGAAATAAGTTCATTTAAGATAAGGGAAATATAACTACCCCTATGTGATGAAACTGTAATAGAAGGGCCTTCATAACTGAATTCTAATTGTTGTTCAGGCCGCATCATGGAGCGACGTAATAGACGCACCAGCTCTTCTGCAATGGTGCGCACTTCAATGTAATCTTCATCGTAATGAGAGATTAGCTCATGAACTAAAGCCATGCTTTCTATTCGACTTACTCCTTCTTGAAGAGCTCTTTTTACTTCCTCATTAGCTGAACGACGCCCTTCCATGCGAAGTAAACCGGCTACAACTTGTAAATTATTTTTTACGCGATGATGAATTTCTTTTATTACAGAATTTTTTACTAATAAGGCTTGTTCTTGTTGGCGATATTCAGTTTGATCTTTTAAAATCAAGAGACTGCGCTTGCCATAATGACCACTACTTACAGGAATAAGGCGTTGTTCTAAAATAATATGACCATAAATTTCCTCAGTAATGGCACCGCGATGCATTTGCAAAGCTTGCTTTACCCAACTCATTTTTATAGATCCACCATATACTGATGTGTTCAGTAATCGACGGTCAAATCCTAATAAATCAACTAATCTTGCAGCTGCTTCATTGGCATATAGAATAATGCCTGATTCATCAAATATAATTAGACCATCATGATATGATAAGGGCTTATAGAGTTCTGCTTGCTGTTGCGGTACCATCATGGCCATATAGGTGGTGTCCGCTAAAATATCAGATCGATTAGTTTCTTCTTCACTTTCTTGATGCGTAAGGCCTGTATGGATAATGGCAATACCACCAATACAGCGCCCCCCATTATCAATGATAGGAAAGGCCACTAATCGCTCCATACTGCCGAGACGGCGCTCCATATATCCTTTAACTGGTGTGGCTTTTTGGAGTACCTCATGCCAAAGACCTACCTCGTAGGGCTTGACGCTCTTATATTGTGACAAATCATTAGTTAAGTTATTTTTTGACCAATAGATAATCTGACCTTCTATATTATACGTATATACATAGACTTCTTGCTGCGGCAAGGAGGATGCAAAAGGCAGTAGCTCTATAATAGTCAGGAGCAGTTTTTGCTGTATATCTGATAAAGAGGTTACTTTTTCTAGCACCGCTCCACTTATTAAGGCTGTCATAGGTACCTCCTTAGCAATAAGAAACCCAATATAAGTATTTAAAATAGAAGGTTAAAAACACATGTAGCAAGAAGTAACTACAAATTAATGTTTGCTAAATATAGCATGTAAAAATAATTTACTATAAGCAACTAACAATTAGAGAGAAAAGCTCTAAGAACAAATGACAAACACTGCTTATTGAAAAGCGTCAAATAATAAATAGAGCTCTTATAGTCCTAAAGGGATAGCTGGCTTCGCATTTAAGTGAAGATCTGAAAATTTCTTCGCTTGTGCCATATAGTAAGCTCTACAACCAATCATGGCTGCATTATCAGTGGCTAATATAGAGCTAGGCTCATAAAAGGTCAGCCCCGATTCTTCACACATGGCTTTTAAGGCTGCTTGTAAGTGTTTATTCGCTGATACACCACCAGCTAAGGTAATTTTAGTTTGGCCTGAAGCGAGCGCTGCATCTTTAGTTTTTTGAACTAATACATCAATAATAGATTGCTGAAAGGAAGCAGCTACATCGGGCTCATTGATTTCGTTTCCCTTTTGTTTTTCATTGTTAATGTAATTTAATACAGCTGATTTTAAACCACTAAAGCTAAATTCAAAATTTCCCTTTTCCTGTAGCGCTTTAGGAAAATCAATGGCATTGGGATTACCTGTGGCACCTACTTTTTCAATTTGAGGCCCACCTGGATACGGATAGCCAAGAACACGGGCAATTTTATCAAACGCTTCTCCAGCCGCATCATCTCGTGTTTGCCCTAATACTTCAAAGGTTTCATAATCTTTAACGATTACGAGCATAGTATGACCACCGGACACTACAAGGCTTAAAAATGGTGGTTCTAATTCTTGATGAATTAGAAAATTAGCGAAAATATGGCCTTCCATATGATGAACACCGATAAGTGGCTTCCCTGTAGCAAAGGCGAGTCCTTTGGCAGCGGCTACACCAACTAACAAGGAGCCGACTAAGCCAGGTCCATAGGTTACGCCAATGTGGTCAATATCCTCTAACTCAATATGAGCATCTTTTAGGGCTTGATCTACAATGGGAATTACTTGTTCGATATGATGGCGGGAGGCAATTTCAGGCACTATACCGCCGAATTTTTGGTGAATAGGTACTTGGCTAGAGATAACATTGGATAACACTTTGCGACCGTTCTGTAAAACGGCAGCGGATGTTTCATCACAACTACTCTCAATAGCTAAGGTATATATATGATTCATGTATGATTCTCCTTCACAGAACTGCTCAGCAGTCCTTCATTACATGTTACTTTTGCATGTGAGATTTTTTAGGTACAACTTTTTTACATGCAATTTTTATTTCATTTCCTTTAATGACTGTGTTTTTTTATGAGTGAAATTTTTATGTGCCATTTTCCCTTACATATTGTTTTCTTTCACACGAGACATAATATAGGCATCCTCTTGCGGATCAGTATAATAGTTTTTTCGTATTCCTTTTACAGTAAAGCCTAATCGGCGATACATGGCAAGAGCACCTAAATTAGATAAGCGTACTTCTAAAAAGATTTCATTCATCTCTAACTCAAATAAAAGGCGCACTAACTTTCTAGTGAGCATAGCGCCATATCCTTGCCGTCTATATTGTGGATGAATGGCTATATTGGTAATTTGCCCTTCATCAAGTACTAGCCAAGCTCCGGCATAGCCAATAATTTGGCCATCTAGTTCAGCTAGGACATAGAGGCGATCTGCAGCATGGTTTGAAGAGAATTCTGCTGTAATAGATTCTAAGGACCAAGGTACCGAAAAACAAGCTTTATCTAGTTCATATATGGCCTCTGCATCTTCTATAGTTGCTTGACGTAAGGACAGCATAATTCACTCCTACTCCACAAATTAATTAGTAAATAACAACAAAATATACAATGATTTTTTTATTTTTCTATTTGGTCAGCTACTTCCGTAATAATGACTGTAGCTTCTTTTTCAGCGCTTGTATTCTTAGCTTCAGGGTGACGGGCATCCCATAGCACTTCTGCTTCTGAGCGACGCATGTAGTAAGGCGCTAGATTTTCACTTTCGTCTTCGCCATTTAGAAATTGAGGGAGTGCTTTTAGCAATAAAGAGGACGCCTTAGGAACGCGCAAATGAGGTGGCGCTAAATTAATATGAGGATAACTTGCCTCTAAAGTAGCACTAATTTTATTTAAGCCATCACCTAATACTGTAACAAATTCTTTTCGCTCATTTAAGGCTTGTAAGGCATCTTCGCGTTTTTTGATAGTAGGTCCTTGTAGACATACTAACTCGCCCTTTTCCCACGTATATAGGCCTTCGTAGACCTGTTTCTTTTGCGCATCAATCATGATGGCGATGAGCCCTTCTGTATTATAGAAATTATAGGCCATACCATCTAGAGTCATAACGCCAATTAAAGGAATATGTAAGGCATAGGCTAAAGCTTTCGCTGTACCAAGACCAATGCGTAAGCCTGTAAAAGACCCAGGACCAATACTAACTGCAATGCCTTTTAGTTCACTGCGTTCTACTTTACTTTCTTTTAAAAGTAATTCAATATGAGGCACTAATTGTTCCGAGTGAGTTAGACCCGCTTGAATGGTTAGTTCATTAAAAATGCCTGTTTCATTCATAAGGGCAACGCTAGACACAGCGCTACTCGTTTCAATTCCTAAATACATACTTGCCTCCCATGCGTTCTAATTCTTCAGCGCTTAATTCATCTGTTTTAAAATGAATTAAACGCGTATCCTCTCCAGTCCGCTCAATAATGATCCATAGCACTTCTAAAGGTAAGGCGTCAGGAAATTTATCAGCCCACTCTACAATGCTCATAGTATCTTCCGTGAATTCAGCAAAGCCAATACCATCAAGCTCAGCTTCTTCGTCTAAGCGATACACATCAAAATGATATAAATTGCCATGACCAGTTTCGTATGTATTCATGAGGGCAAAAGTAGGACTAGTCACTTCTTCAGCGATTCCAAAACCCTCAGCAATACCTTGCGACATATGAGTTTTGCCTGTACCTAAATCACCAACTAAGGCAATGCATAAGGATTTTGTATATTCTTTTATAAAGGCCCCTATTTGATGACCTAATTGCTTGGTGTCAGCCACTGATTGAGACTGACAAAGCATGGTTTGATTATATGAGTCTTTCATTACTGCTCCTAAAATATTTGTATCAAGTTAATTTTATTACTTTAATTTTTTTATTGTTTAAACATTTGTTTATTTAAGTTTATATGACCGTTATTAGTTCTATAGTCTAAACAAGTTTGGAATAACTATTATTACAAAACTTTTAATTGGTATATTTTTATTCGTTTTATTAAAGCTTTATTTGTAAAAATGGTTATACCCTCTAGCGTTCATAATACTAGTTTCGCCAGCAATTGTTTTTACACGGACAATGCCTGCTTCTCCCTTTTTAACTTTACCGACTACGCGACCAATAGGTGTTAAATGAGGGCGGGCTTTACAAGCTTCAAAATCGTCTTCGTTCATAGTCCCAACAAGCTGGAAATCTTCACCACCATACCAAGCGAAATGATACGGACTTTCCCCGATTTCTTTGGCTAATTTAAGAGTTTGTTTATGAAGAGGAATAGCACTTTCATCAATTTCCATGATAACATGTGAGGCTTGAGCTATTTCATTAAGCTCACTGCTGAGACCATCACTTATATCATTTAAGGCATGAGCGCCACTTTTTAGTAAGGATTTACCAATTTTTACTTGTGGTTCTGGCATCAAATGGGCACGCTTAATAGCTCTATAATCTGCTATTTCATGCTGAAGGGCATAAAGCCCCGCTGCTGATGATCCCACAGTATTAGTTACAAAAACAATATCATCGACTTTACTGCCGTGACGATAAATAGCCTTACCTGAAGGAACCTCACCAATTACGGTTAAATTAATAACCATCTTTGAGGGGGAACTAACTGTATCACCACCAATTAAATTAACTTTATATCGTTTAAATATTTTTTTTATGCCTTTATAAAATTCCTTACAGAAAAAAACACTCGTATAATGTGGTAGTGCAATAGAGATTACCGCCTCTAGTGGTGTGCCCCCCATCGCTGCAATATCACTAAGATTGGCAGCACCCAGTCGGTAACCTAATTGGTAGGCCGTGATCGTTTCCTTTGAGAAATGAACATCTTCTACCATCATGTCAGTTGTAATGATTTGGTCTTTATTTGAATCGGCTTTATACACTGCACAGTCATCGCCAATACTATATATTACGCGTTTAGGGCGATTAATTGTGTCATTTTTTATTAGATCTATAAAAGCAAATTCTCCTATGTCGCTTATATACTCTTGTTCCATTCTCATAGTAGACCTCACATCTTTTTTCGACATTATATGACGTATCAAATTGATACTAACATTGACAATTACGATATTATTATACCACAAAAAAACTCCCCTTAAAGAACTAGGAAGTCCTCTAAGGAGAGTCTGTATTATTTCACTATTTGTTTTTCCATGCGCTTCATAGGTTCAGACACATCATATCCACCATAGAGGTCGATGGATTTACCATTGACTAAAAACTGTACTTTCTCTACACCATCAAATTCAGTGGCTGTATTAACGAGTGAAGCAAGTCTTAATTGGGCGGTTAGTCCATCAATATTGGATTTATCTAAAAATTCCTTAGATAAATCAATATAGGCTATATGGTCTTTAATATTTACACCATTTACTTTAGTTCCTTTAGGAAAAATTGGATAGGATTGACGGCTGTCTTCATCCAATAAGAAGGTAATGGCATAAGCTATGGTCTTTTTATCGCTATCGACAGTGAATAATTTAGGTGTTACCCCTTTACCATTATCCAAAGGCACATAGATTGTCATTTTTGACATACTGTCTTGACTAGCGTTAGCTGCTTTAGCACTTTCTGTCTTAGTGGAAGACTGGCTCGCTTTTGCTGAAGAACCAAGTTCATTTTGATCTGCACTGCAACCTGCTAAGACTAAGAGTAAAGCACTTACAATAGTGACTAACATGAGACGTATAGACTTAGTCATCTTTATTACCCCCTAAAATAGTTTTCCACACCTGATGCAATTTCATCAGCGAAGTCTTGTTGGACGCTGTCCTTTTTAAGTAAAGCTTCTTCTTTAGGATTGGAGATGAATCCAAGTTCAACAAGTACAGCAGGCATTAAAGAACGGCGAAGTACATAAAGATTACCTGGTTGGATGCCACGATCGCCACCAAAGCCAGATTCGTCTGCAATTGTAGTTTGAATACGATTTGCTAAACGAGTATCGTATTGTGTTTTTTCATAATAGTAAGTGGCAATACCGCCTACAGATGGATTGCTAAAGGAATTGATATGAACACTGATAAATAAATCTGATTTAGATCTTGTACCAACATCCACACGAGCTTGTAGTTCATCAGGACCACTAGCATTAGGACCGTATACGTCCACATCAGTAGTACGTGTCATATATACTTTAGCGCCCTTGGCTTCAAGAGCTTTTTTCAATTTCATAGAAATTGGTAAAGTTACATTTTTTTCCATTAAACCAGTCGGTCCAATAGCACCTGGGTCTGTACCACCATGACCAGGGTCAATAGTGATAATTTTGCCTTCAATACCTCCGCTAGTGCGATAATCTACTTTAGCCGCCACTGGCGTAGTTGTAGAATTAGGTATTACTACAGGCTTTTTAGGTACTGTAGCACTTGGTTTAGGTGTAGACTTGTTAGTATTTACAGCTACACTTGGGGTTGTCTTATTACTGCCGTAATACGTAGTGCGAGGTGCCACCCCTTTTTGTTGAATATCAATTACCATGCGATCAGGTTTATTATTGACCTTGTCTTTAGGTAAAGAGAAGACTTTAATATCTCCTACATCAATGGAACTTGGCGTTTTTAAAATTACATCTGTAGCCTTTCCATTTTGGTCAAGTTTGGCTGATTTTACTATCTTTGGATTCATATCCAAGGATTTATTATCGGTTTTGATTTTTGTGTTTTTCAACTTTACCGTCGTAGTAGTACCGCTCTTATCAATTGATGCGGAGGCTTCTACAGGAGCTGTCAGATTTAATACAACTCTAACAAATGGCACTGGAGCATCATTTCGAGTTACCCAATACATATCACTTATTTCGGCGGATTTAGCTGATACTATGGAAAAAGGTAATATGACAATAGCTAGCAATAGCATCATCCAAATTTTACGCAACGTAATCACTCCCATCAACTATTTGCGTGACGTATTATTTTTTACATTCTTTTTAAGACTAATTCATTATACCATAGTTTTTTGAAATAAAATGCTATGTATAGAATTTTCATTATTGATTCACAAAAAAATACGCTATATAGTACTTACCGATAATCATTGGTACTATATAGCGTAATCAAGTTTTTATTTAAAGGTTGACAAGTTTTTTAGGGAATATAAATATGGCTGACTGTATTCAAGAAAACTTGCTTATATTTATCTAATGAATTTGCTTAAAATTTGCAAAGTCTCTAGTAGAAAATAAATATATTATTTTTCCTGCGTAATTGCCCAGGTTTTGCCATCTGTATGAATTTGAATTGTTCCCATTGTATCAGTGCGGTATACAGTAATCTTTTCTGCTTTTAATCGCTCCAATGTTTCTCTATGAGGATGTCCGTAATCATTATGAGCTCCATCAGATATTATAGCTGCTTCTGGTCGCACAGAGCGAAGGAAATCTTTCTGCGAAGAGGTTCTACTACCATGATGGCCTATTTTAATAATGCGACTAGAAAGCTTTGTGTTTTGCTCTTTAATGAGGCGATTTTCTTCTTGCTTTTCCGCATCACCTGTAAATAGCATAGAAAATTTACCAAATTCAAGTTTTCCTACGATGCTATTATTATTTAAATCACCCTTCCCTTTATTATCTACTAAAGGGTCTCCTTCCCAAGGTGCATATACTGTAAATGTGGCACCATTGCCAAAATCTACAGTGTCGCCTTTATACAGAACGGTTCGTGGAATTTTTAGGCGCTCTACATTTTTCATATAAGTGCGATACACTGAACTACTATAAGTCATGCCATTATCATAGACATGCTCAATTTTTATATTGGCATCTACGAGGGCATAAAAACCGCCCAAATGATCGGCATGAGGATGAGTAATAATTACATTTTTTAGAGATTTTACATTATATTTTTTTAAATAAGCGATTAAATTATCGCGATGCTCTACATCACCGGTATCAATTAAGGAGAATGTATCGCCTGAGCGGATTAAAAAAGCATCGCCTTGCCCAATATCTAAAGCGTATACATCAAGATTACCTTCTACACCTTGCGTGCTGCTTTGTGGTGCTTTAGATTGCACTGCATTGGCTAAATCACCTAAGGCATTACTACAACCACTTAAACTTAAAGTTAAAAAGGTGGTAAATAGTACAATACCTAACACTTTAAGGCTTGAAATTGGCTTTGATATAAGTAATCGATTCAAAAAGGTAAAAATTTGTTTTATATTCATGTTGACCTACTAACTTTATTGACTACATAGTATGTATTATAATTTGCTGATTTCATAAGGTAGCTGCTCCGCTACTTCAGTGGCCGTATAGCCAAAAAGTCGTGCCTCATTTAATGTATCGGCGCTCTTTCCATGAAGGTATACAGCTAACATAGCCGCTTCTACGGCTTCTAAGCCTTGGCCTAAAAAGCCGGCAATAATTCCTGCTAGTACATCTCCCATACCTCCTGAACCCATTCCAGGATTGCCAGACTTATTAATAGCTACGAATCCATCAGGACTGGTTACTACTGTAGGAGCTCCTTTTAATACAAGTACGACTTGATGTTGAATGGCAAATTGACGAGCTAGCTCGACGCGTTGTGCCTCAATTTCTTCCACTGATTTTCCTGTTAGTCGACTAAATTCACCAGGATGTGGTGTAAGAATTGGTGGAACTGGTTTGCCTTTTAGTGATTCACTGAAAGTAAGCATATTGCCAATGGCCCATAAAGCATCTGCATCAATGACTAAAGGCGCTGTAGTTTGAGCCATAAAGTTTTTAGCCAATGTACTGATTTCTTCGTTTCGACCTAAACCAGGGCCTATAACGATGGCATTTTTTTCTCCTCCATGCATGCGCAAATGGATCAGATTGCTAAAGGCGCCAGTCATAATTTCTGGACGAACTTTGGCTTGCATGGCACTTAAGCAGTCTGTAGGCACTATGGCAGTTACTTTACCAGCCCCTGCTCTAAGAGCTCCTTCTGTAGCCATTACAGGGGCGCCAATCATACCAGCAGCACCACCTATAATTAAAACATGACCATTTGTGCCTTTGTGCGCCGTAGCTTCGCGCTCTGGAATGAGAGCAGATGCCAATTCGTCATCGATTAATTCTGTAGGAAATGATTCGTTGGTTTCATCATATAAGGCTAATTCCCAATTAAAACCTAATCCTTTGATGATAATGTCTCCACAGTATTCTCTAGCTGGGTAAAGATACATACCCTGTTTAGGTGCTCCAAAGGTAATCGTTATATCGACGCCCAAGGTGCCATTGGCTACATCACCGGTGTCTGGATGTACCCCAGAGGGCATATCGACTGCAATGACTAAGGTGTCTTTATAAATGTCTAAATAGGCCTCCACAGCATCGAGTAGATCTAGCATGGGTTGACGCAAAGGGCCTTGTAGGGATGTACCAATTAAGGCATCGACTATAACCGTGGCACCTTCTATGATATCTACACCATCAGCTAAAGATAAAACGGGGATGTCTAAAGAATCTACGATTTCTTTTTGCATAGTAAAAAGTTCAGATTCACTTCCACCACTATTTGGCGTTAATACGCGAACCTCATAGCCCCAAGCATCTAGATGGCGAGCCGCTACTAAGCCGTCAGCACCATTATTGCCAAAGCCAGCTAAGATAAGTATTTCTTGTTCCTTATGAAGCTCTTTAAAGCGTTTTTTTAACTCTTCTGCAATAACTTGAGCGACACCATGACCAGCATTTTCCATCAGTAATGATGTAGGCAGATGTCCTTTAGTTTCAGCCCAAGAGTCGATAAACTGAGCCTCTTTACTTGTTAAAATTCGCATATGTATCTCCTTTTATGATATGAGTAAAACTACAGCTGTAGCATATTCTTTACAATGACTAATAGATAATTGGATGGATTGTATACCTTGCTTTTTTACTACGTCTCCAAAATATCCTGTACAAAGGATAAAGGGAGCACCTAAATGGTCGCGCTTAATTTCTATGTCTTGCCAGCTACCACCGCGAAAACCCGTTCCTAAGGCTTTAAAAAATGATTCCTTAGCAGCATACATGCCAGCTAAGGAGGCCATCTTTTGTTGTCCACGACTTTCGGCATAGGCTAATTCATGAGGCGTAAATACACGAGGACCAAAGTGGGCACGAGTCATAGCCTTTTGAATACGAGCAATTTCAATAATGTCTGTCCCTACCTTCATATGATCTCCTTTTAAAAATAAAAGCCCTTTAAAGGGCTTTTACTAATATTGCTTGTTAAATCTACTGAATCCGTATTATTGTGTGTAAATACATCATGTAGTTTGTACGTAATTTACACGAATATAACTCATATAAATATAGTTTACATATAAATGGATTCATCCCTTGGCCACTTAGCCTCGTAAGGTGGAAATCATAGCGGCTCTATCATCAGCATTAAATACAGCCGAGCCAGCCACTAAAATCTGAGCCCCTGCATTTCGCACTAAAGGTGCAGTTTCTGGATTAATGCCACCATCTACTTCAACTACAGCATCAGGGCGTTTCACATAATCAAATAATGCACGTGCTTTTTTGATTTTATTAACAGCATGAGGAATAAAGGATTGACCACCAAAGCCAGGATTTACGCTCATAATTAAAATCATATCTAAATCAGCGGCTATATCTTCAAGCACCGCTACAGGTGTAGAAGGATTTAGGGCTACACCGGATTTCATGCCAGCGCTTTTAATTTGCTGCACTAAGCGATGCATGTGCGTTGCGGCTTCAGCGTGGAATGTAAAATATTGGGCACCTAATTTAGCTACCTCTTCTACATAAGCTTCTGGATTAGTCACCATTAAATGAACGTCAAATGGTAATGTAGTGGCTTGACTTAAGGTTTTTAGCATGGACGGACCAAATGTTAAATTAGGCACGAAATGACCATCCATAATATCCACATGAAGTAAGTCGGCGCCTTTTGTTTGAACATCTAAAATCTCTTCTTTTAAAATTGTGAAATCGGCTGATAACATAGAAGGTGCAATTTTTACCATAGGATCACCACTTTCTTTGACTCTTAATTTCTTCTCGAATTGTTAAATAGGATTCATAACGAGTTTTTGCAATTTGTCCTTCATCTACAGCATTTTTAATGCCACAAATCGGCTCATGCTCATGATAACAAGGACTAAATTTACACTGCTCTTCATATTCAGCAAATTCTGGATATAAAGAGGTTAAGCGCTCCTCAGAAATATCACTAAAATCTAAGGCACTAAAACCAGGCGTATCCATAATAAAGGAGTGTTCATCAATACTATATAATGACGCGTGACGGGTTGTGTGGCGACCGCGTTTAATCTTATCGCTCACTTCTCCGGTTTGAAATTGGAATTTCGGTTCGATTGCGTTGAGTAAACTGCTCTTGCCCACTCCGGAAGGCCCTGCAAAAGCACTGACCTTACCTGTCAGCTTGGATTTTAATTCATCAATGCCTTCACCTGTGAAGGTTGACGCCATAATTACTTCATAGCCTGCCTGTTCATACAAACGAACTAATGCTTCATTCTCTTCCGTATGTAAGTCCCATTTATTTATACAGAGGATGAGTGGAATGTCCGCATGTTCTATCATGACTAACAGTTTATTTAGAAGTAGCTCATTAATATCTGGTTCATGAGCTGCCACTACTAAAATCACTTGATCTAAATTTGCCACAAAAGGGCGTTTTAATTGATTGTGTCGCGGCAATATTTCTTCAATAGTGCCATCCACAGTGTAGGTCACGCGATCACCGACGAGCAAGGAATAGCGTTTTTGTTTTAGTCTACCTCGAACTTTACATTCGTGCACTGTTCCCAGATCATCTTGTACATAAAAATAACCGTTTACATTTTTAATTACAATACCTGTATTCATAAATCTCCTATAAATTTTGATCTTGAACCATTGTACCATTAATATAAACTTGAATTCTTACATTACCAGTACCGGATACATCTTTTACAATACGTTCGCCTGGCTGTCCAGTGCCATCAAAGACTGTACGAGAGCCACTATCATCTGATACAACAATGCGCACCGATTGATTTGCCTTACCAGATGGAACTGTAATATCTACTGTACCACCAGTTGTTTCATTCTTAGCCGGCTTTTCTTCAGCCTTAGCCTTTGCTTCCGCAGTAAAAGTGACAGCACTACCAGAATCAATAGAAGAACCTGTAGCTGGATTTTGTGATTTAACGATGGCATCATCGCTGTCAGATCCACTAATGGTACCTACACTTAAGCCTAAAGCCGCTAAAGCTTCTTTAGCATCTTTTACAGTCATACCTTCTAAATTAGGTACCGATACTTTTTTAGCTTTGATGCGGTTCACTACTACATCGACAGTAGCTCCTTTATTTACCTTAGAGTCACTTGGTGGCGATTGCATTAGAATGACACCATCTTCCTTGCTCTCATCAGATTCATTGGTTATTTTGCCAATGACTAAGCCTAAATCTTTGAGTCGATTTTTCGCTTGATCTAATGTAAGCCCTGTTAAATCTGGCATCGTTATATCCCCTACACCTTTACTTACTACTAAGTGTACTGGTCGCTGCTCTTTTACTGATTCGCCAGCACCAGGACTTTGGGAAATAACCTGACCTGCTGGTACATCAGGATTAGAGACTTCACTAATGGTAACACGCAAGTGATTATCTTCAAGAATGTGTTTAGCTACTGATACTTGTTTTCCTACTACATTTGGTACATCTACAGTAGCATTGCTCCAGAAATTGCCAAATACAAAGAAGGCCCAAGTAAAGGCAAATAAGAAAATAGCTAAAGCGGCTAAAATAATATATTTACGAGGTAAATTATTTAAGCGATTAAGCCAACCTTCTTTTGTGTCATCCTCTTCATCGATATCCCCCATGTAAACTGTATCATCAGCTACAGGATGAATTACATCAGTCACAAAATCATGAGGTACGACGCGCGTTGTACGGCCTGTGGCAAAGCCTTGGGACAAGCGCAAATCACTAATCATATCAGATACGGTAGCAAAGCGATTTTCCGGTTGTTTCTCCAAAGCCTTCATAACCGCTGACTCAAGTAAAGGTGGAATGCTAGAGTTGTAACGTGTAGGAGGGATTAAGCGCTCCTGTACATGTTTTAAAGCGACGCTAATTGGCGTATCTCCATCATAGGGAACGCGCCCTGTCAACATTTCATAGAGCACCGCACCTAAGGAGTAAATATCGGTGCTCCCATTTACAGGTTTGCCACTAGCTTGCTCAGGCGATAAATAATGAGCGGACCCCATTATGGAATTAGTATACATAATGGTATTGCCTGCATTCATAGCTCGGGCAATGCCAAAATCAGTCACTTTGATGCGGCCCGTATTCGTGATGAGCACATTATGTGGCTTAATATCGCAATGTACAATGCCCATAGCATGTGCATGTTCTAAGCCTTCCGCAATAGCCACGGTAAACTTTACTGCTTGATCTACAGAAATTTGCTTATGATTGACAATATATTCTTTTAAGGTTTGCCCTTCCACATATTCCATGACAATGTAATTATAGCCTTGATCAAAGCCTACATCATACATACTGACAATATTAGGATGGTTGAGCTTACCTGCAGCTTGTGCTTCACGCTTAAATTTAGATACAAATTCATCATCACCAGCAAAATTATCGTGTAACACTTTTATAGCTACAATGCGGCCCAATAAGGTATCTTTCCCTTTAAAGACATCGGCCATGCCGCCTACGCCTATTTTTGAAATTATCTCATACCGATTGTCAAGGACTAGACCTTGCAATTTCGTTTTCATCTCTTTCATTATATATACCTCACTCTATGGTACCTACTACAATCGTCACATTATCTTTGGCGCCTTCATTGTATACAAGACTCATTAAATCTTCCACAAGTCTTGTATTGTCAGGCTCCTGCTGAAATTCAGCTTCAATTCGTTCTGGCGAAATGTAGCCGGTTAATCCATCGGAGCATAAGAGAATGCGATCACCTGGTTGTAATTCAACTAGGCCACCATCCACCTCTACATTAGGTTCTACACCAACGGCGCGGGTTAATAAATTGCGCTGCGGATGATTTATCATGTCTTCTTTCTCCAATTCACCAGCTTCATATAAAGCTTGCACCATAGAGTGGTCCGTACTAATTTGTTTTAATGAATTATCAGTCAATACATATAGGCGACTATCACCTACATTAGCCCAATATAAGGTATTCTTGTGTATATAAGCAACTACTACCGTCGTGCCCATGCCTTCTAATTCGGGCGTTTCTTTTACTCGATTGAAGACTTCTTCATTGGCCGTATTGATATATTGTTTTAATTGCTCCACCGTAGGCTTAGGATTGTTTCTTAGCTGTTGTGCTAGAGAGTCAATCACCATAGTGCTGGCGATTTCGCCCCCTTTATAGCCACCCATGCCATCAGTTACGATAGCAAAGGAATCTTCTATATAAAAGCGGTCTTCATTGCGCTGACGCACTAAACCTATTTTACTCATACCTACTATATTCATAGGGTCTCCTTTACTTGTAGATTTTCTTGGTCAATCTTATTGCTTTTTTGCCATTTCTTCAGCAAGACGTGTTCCTGATTTTTCTTCGGTATCAGTAGCATTAGAATCAGAGGACTTAGCATGTTGAATTTTTAATTGACCACAAGCAGCTTGAATGGCATCGCCCATTTCTTTGCGAACGGTAACGGATACGCCATAAGAAGCTACTATATTTTTAAATGCTTCTGTGTTTCGTTTTGATGGCTTAAATAAATGAATATGTTCATTGCCATTAACAGGAATTAAATTTACATTGCAATTAGGGAAATCTTTAACTAATTCGCCTAATTCATGAGCTTGAGCTATAGATGAATTAACGCCATCAATGAGGATGTATTCAAAGGTAACACGGCGATCAGTCTTTTCATAGTAAGTCTTCACCGCATCTAATACATCAGCTAATTCATAATAGCCTCCAATAGGCATGATTTCACGACGCACTGTATCATTAGGAGCGTGTAAACTCAAAGCTAAGGTAATAGGTATACCCTCATCAGCTAATAAGTAAATATTTTCTACAATTCCACAAGTTGATAAGGTCATGCGTCGGTAACCTATGTCAAAAGACTCTTTCTCATGTAAAAAACGAAGTGCTTGAATTGTATTTTTATAGTTTTGTAATGGTTCACCTGCACCCATAACAACAATGGAGTGAATGCGCTCTTTTAATAAGGCGCCAAATAACAATACCTGTCCCACTATTTCGTGAGTTTCTAAATTGCGATATAAACCACCTGTTGTGGACGCGCAGAAAATACAGCCCATAGCACAGCCTACTTGTGATGATACACATACAGAATTACCATAGTGCTGCTTCATCAAAACAGTTTCTACCTGGTTATTATCTGCAAAGCGAAGCAAGAGCTTTTTCGTTTGTCCATCAGGTGCTGTTTTCTCCGTTACAATGGTAGGGATACTAATTTTACAATGTTCCTTCAACCAATTACGCATGGTTTCAGGCAATTGCATCATATCATCAAAGTCAAAAATATATCGTTTATAAATATAATCCATGAGCTGCTTAGCTCTAAATTTAGGAAACTTATGCTCCACTAAAAAGCTCTGTATTTCTCCTAAATTTTTACCTAATAATTCCATTCTTATAGTTCCTTTTTTCTAAGACGAGCCATGAAGAAGCCATCCATATTATGACGAGTAGGCCATAAATTAATCATGGGACCCTCTACTGTAAATGGCAATAAAGGGGCGGCATCTTCTAAGAC
The DNA here is from genome assembly GCF_900545795.1 of uncultured Veillonella sp. GTDB lineage: Bacteria > Bacillota > Negativicutes > Veillonellales > Veillonellaceae > Veillonella_A. The sequence goes on along the minus strand of NZ_URAR01000025.1, from coordinate 3,680 downwards.
AAATTCCGTGTGTTTACGTAAAAACTCCTGGATAACGTCTTCATTTTCTTTTTTATTAATTGTACAGGTTGAATATACTAAAATTCCACCTGGTTTTACCGTCTTAGCCGCACTGTTTAAAATCTCTAATTGTAAAGATGGTAAACGATCTAATTGCTCTTCTTCTTTTTCCCAACGCATATCGAGCTTACGCTGTAAAATACCTAAACCAGAGCAAGGCACATCGGCTAATACTTTATCAAATTGATTATACCATTTTTCAGGTAAATCAGTGGCATCTACATTAGAAAAACTTACGTTGGTAAGCCCTAAACGACGCGCATTACTCTCCATGAGCGCTAGTTTATGCTCATGAAGGTCATTGGCTATTACTTGGCCTTTATTGTCCATTAACGAGGCCATATGCATCGATTTGCCACCTGGCGCAGCACAGCAATCTAATATAGTATCTCCTGCTTTAGGGGCTACTGCAAAGGCTACCATCATGGATGCAAGGTCGGCAAATGTAATAAGACCTTCTTTAAACCATTTTGATTCATCAATAGGCCCCATATGACGATCGATGTAAATTGCTGTATCTAGTTTATCACTAACTTCAACAATCCATTGAGCAGCTCGCATTTCCTCTACTACTGCTTCAGTAGTCGTTTTTAATGTATTAACTCGCGCTGTTAAGCGAGGCGATGTATTAAACCATTCGCACAAGCCTATAGTTAATTCTTCTCCATATTCTTTGAGCCAACGCTCTAATAACCAAGTAGGCTGATTATATATATAAGCTAAGCGCTCAGTTTCTGAATGCGCCAATTCATCAATGGTGAATGAGTCTGTATTTCGCAAATAATTGCGCAGCACCCCATTGATAAAGCCTTCTAAGCCGCGAGTCATTTTCTTGGCTAATTTTACCGATTCATTAACAGCTGCGCTTTCAGGCACTTTATCTAAATAAATAATTTGGTATAAACCAAGGCGGATGATTTGATGTGCTAGAGGAGATAATTTTTTTAATGGACGCTTAGTAAGCCCTACAATAATGGCATCTAAATAATTCTTTCGTCTGACTACGCCATATACTAGTTCAGTTAAAAAGCGGCGATCCACATCAATTAATGTATGTTCGCTAATATAATGCTGTAATACTAAATTGGCATAGGCCTTATTTCGCTCAATTTCCACTAAAGCTTGGACTGCTAAACGGCGTACATTAATTGGTGTAGCAGCAGGTTTGTTATGTCCTTGCTGGTTAGTGCCACCTTTACGAGGCCCTGGTTTAGGCTGGTTCTTGTGAAACGTATTCTGTTGTTGTGTATTACCTTTTTTTACTTTCATTTGCTTACCATTAGTAGGCCTTTTTTTATCCATTAATTAATTTCTCCACTGCTTCTTTTATTCGATCCGTATCAACTCTTGTGTTGCAACATGGTCCACAAGGGCGCTCATTAAGTACACCAATAACAGGAATAGGAAATACATCATTCATGCCACTTACTAAATCGCGCTCACAAGCGATGGCTACAATAGCCTTAGGTTTAACTTTTTTTATCATCAGTCGTGCCAAAGTACCACCGGTTACAACCAAGAAATGACAGCCATAGGTGTCAGCAATATCTAATAAAGTCCCTACTTGGCAGCGACCACAACGTTTACAATTATGCACGTCGGTTGTCACTTTATGAACACAATCGCTTTGTTGTAAGCAATGCGGCGTTAGCAATAAAATGCGATCAGCTGGTACTTTGTAAAGGTTTAATTCTACTAAGTAATTGATTAAATCAATCAAAGCCTGGCTAATAGTGTCCTTTTGTATTCCTAAGAGACGTCCTACAGCAATGACAATAGGGAAAAAGCTATATAGCCAACGATTGCTTATACGCAATAAAATAAAGTGTATCTTAATATGCTTTGACGTGGCTAATAGCATCAATCCCCACATAGACCAACAGAGTATAGGAAATATAGCTAACACTATTTCACCTAGTATAGCAATGGTCTGACCAAATTGCATGAGTCCAGGCCAAAGTAGATATCCTAAAAGAACTGCTATTACTGTTATTAAGATAAATACAAGGCCAGTCAGTTTAAAATATAAAGGATATGTTCCTAGCTTATTCATTAAATGAAAGCCCTACCTTTACTTGATGTCCACGACAAAAATCACCGGCAACCATGCGTTTTTTATTTTCAGGTTGCACTTCTAAAATTTCTAATAAGCCCTCACCAGTAGCCACTACAAACGAATTATCTAATACGGCTACTACAGTACCAATAGGACCATGTAAGGATTTATCAGCTTCATAAGGACGCGCTAGCCAAACTTTTAAACGCTTTCCATTTACGAACGTATAACAGCCTGGCGCTGGATTTAAACCACGCGTTTTATTGCTTAATATTTTCGCATCTAATTGCCAATCGATGCGGCCCATATCCTTTGTAATTTTAGTTGTATAAGTGGCTTCCTCATCATTTTGTGGCACAGGCGTAATCTCACCAGATATTACACCTGCTATTACTTCATTAATTCGACTGCCTCCCAATTGGGCTAAGCGATCAAATAATTGGCCACTTGTTTCTAGTGGCTCAATCGGTGTTTTAGTCACCTCTAACATATGACCAGTATCAAGGCCGTCATCCATTTGCATAATAGTGACACCTGTTTCAGTATCCCCATTTAAGATGGAAAATTGAATAGGTGCTGCACCGCGATACTTAGGGAGTAAAGAGGCATGCACATTCATACAGCCATACTCAGGGTAGGCAATCAACCAAGGTGGCAATATTTTACCATAGGCAACAACCACTACTAATTGAGGTTGTAATTCTGCAATCAAGCTTTGTGCCGTTTCATCACGTAATGTAAGGGGTTGATATACATTTATATTATGCGCCAAGGCTACTTCTTTGACTGGGCACATTTGAACTTTCTGACCTCTCCCCTTTTGCTTATCAGGTTGGCAAAAGACGCCCACCACCTCATGTGGTCCATTGATTAAAGCGTTTAAAGTGGGAACTGCAAAATCAGGTGTTCCCATGAATACTATGCGTAATGGCTCCATAGAACCTCCTAAACAGTTACTTTAGTGGATTCAGATTTAGCTACTTCAGCTACAGCTGCTTCCATTTCAGCTAATGGATTTTTTTCTTCTTTTTTAACTTCATAAGCAGCTTCCACTTTTTCAATAAATAAAATGCCATCTAAATGGTCAATTTCATGCTGAATGATGCGGGCTAAGAAACCCGAGGCTTTAATTTTTTTCTTTTTGTTATTGCGATCGATAAATTGCACCTCAATAGTTTGGTAGCGTTTTACATCACCGAAATAGCCAGGTACGCTTAAACAACCTTCAAGACCTAGCTGACAACCTTCGCCTTTTACTATAACAGGATTAATAAATTCGCGAAGACCTTCGCCATCGTCAACAACGATGATGCGTTTAGATACATTTACTTGTGGTGCGGCCAAACCTACACCATCTGATGTATACATAGTAACCGCCATATCATCTAATAATTGACGGATTTTTTTATTTACAAATTCTACTGGCTCAGCTACTTGCTTAAGCACAGGCTGACCTACTTTTACAACATCTAAAACAGCCATGAGACCTCCTAAAAAATTGTATTATCATATTAAACGGGATCTACATCAATATGTAGACCATCTTGCGTAAAAATCCAAGAAT
>NZ_URAR01000024.1 GCF_900545795.1 uncultured Veillonella sp. | reverse complement strand
CGTATTGCACCAAGCTAGCTTCCAGCCAACATGGCAAAAGTATCTCTATGGACTAAGAACAATAGAAGCGACGAGGGATACGCAGTGAACCTAATTTAGAGGAGCGGTAGCTACGAATAAATTAGAGTGAATCGCGTAGTTCGGGGCGTACGATTCTTAGGAGAAGAATAGCCAGCATCCGAACAGAACGTATTTAAAATGTACCAAGGCATGGTAACGACGAACAAACATGAGTCAGTCTTTTAGCTCATGGCGTAAGATTTCTCGCAGAGGAATCTACAGCCACTGAGCAGTAAGTCGCTAACAGATACACAGATACGTAGAACTCATGTTTTGAAAGAACGAAGTGATGCACAAAACATAGAGTGTCACGTAGTTCGGCTCGTACGATTTCTCGAAGAGAAATCTACCGCCACTGAGTAGGAAGTCGCTATTATATAGGTCATACTAAATGGTATGGCATTTTTTTATATACGATACTTGGTATTGCACCAAGGTAGCTTCCAGCCCAAATGGAGAAGATATGTAAATGGGATTAATTTAAAAGTCCTATAAAACTCTATTATTTGAGCTTTAAGGCCTTTTTACTTTATAGATGACTGATTACATATAGGCTCATAAAATTAAGCCTATAAAGTGAAATAAGACGCCATAAATCAAAAATTATCAATTCATTAATCTTAGAAATGTATATAATCTTAACGTTAAATTTACAATATAAACATGCTAGCAAAATATTTATAAATTATAGCTTTATGTGGTAGGATTTTAGTAGACCTCGTATGTTATAATAAATCATTACAGTTTAATAGAAGGGGCAGCTAAAGGGGAATGGTTTTGCCCGGTAAAGTATATTAAATTGTAGTTTTTCATCGTTATTGCATCAGCTAGAAACATAGTCTGATGGGTATTAATTTGAGGAGATAGAGCATGAGTGAGATAAAAATTAGAACTGGCGTTCGTGAAGATGTACCAGCATTATTAGATATTTATAATTACGAAGTATTACATGGTGTAGCTACTTTTGATATTGAGCCACGTACTATAGCAGAATGGACCACTTGGTATGAAGCGCATAATATATTAAATCATCCTTTAATCGTAGCTACTATCGATGATGTTGTGGCAGGATATGCTACTTTATCCGAATATAGAAGTAAGGAAGCCTATGCAGGAACTGTGGAACTATCTATTTATATAGGGCCTGATTTTAGACGCAAAGGTGTGGCTTCTAAGTTGATGGAATCTATTTTAGCTTATGCTAAAGAGGATGATAGTATTCATATTGTTGTATCTGTTATTACGGGAGGCAATGAAGCTAGCGTAAAGCTACATAAGAAATTTGGATTTACATTTTCTGGATCCATACCTGAAGTGGGCGTAAAAAATGGTGAGTTCTTAGACATTGAAAATTACTACTTAATTGTATAGGCTGAGTAGGCTAGGAATTAGAGCGTAGAGCGTTTTAATTGTATTACACAAGATTTACTTACATCGAGGGAGCAATTTCTTAGAAAATTTTTGAGGGGACTTGCTTTTTTGTAAGTGATAGTGTAATATAATAAATGTATATGCATGTGCATGCATTTTAAAGATAAGATGAAATGACATAATCTGATTTTTATGAGGATCGAGAAAGGAGGACATGTATGACTGATTTTTTTACGCGCTGGTTTACAGATTATAAGCGTGTGCGAGAGATTTCAGAAGCTTTAGAGCATGCGTTAGAATCGCGTATTAATTTAAGTTTAAATGCGTATTATGTGCTCCACTTTTTAGAACGTGCAGAAGAACATAAATTGCGTCTTAACACTTTGCAAGAGCAAGTTGGTCTTAGCCAAAGCGCTATGTCGCGCATGATTCTTCGTATGGAAGATGTGAATTGTGGTTGTATTGAGCGAGGTTCCTGTAGCTGCGATAAACGTGGTGTATATATAGGAATAACTGCTCATGGATTAGAAAAATTAGCGGCAGCAGAGCCTATTGTAGAAGAAGTATTACACTCATTTTATAGTATTAAATAATTATGCTAGTAGCTGATTATGGCTAAATGGGGATTCCGATATGGCTAGGCACGGGACGTGGTACTTAGCTATGTCGTTTACATATAGTTATGCTCTTATAAATGCATGTGCATACATTTATAAGAGCATAACCAATGGATTTTAAATGTTCAAGATAGAGACTAGTTAGGAGTAAATAATGAGAAAATTAACCGATACTCTCAAATTTAAACGTGGTTTGGAAATTAAAAATAGATTGGCTATTCCTCCAATGACAACGCGGATGAGCTATTATGATGGCACTGTTACAGGTGATGAAATTGCCTATTATGGAATGCGTACTGGCGATGTTGGCTTATTTATTACTGGCGTAGCTAATATCCAAAAAAACGGTATGGGCTGGACTGGTGAACTAGGCGTATATGATGATAAATTCATTCCTGGCCTTAGCCGTTTAGCTTCGACGATTAAGCGTGATGGTACGAAAGCAATTTTACAAATTTTCCATGCAGGCCGCATGACTGATAGCAAAACAATTGAAGGAGAACAGCCGGTAGCACCAAGCGCTGTAGCAGCTGAAAGAGAAGGGGCAGAAACGCCAAGAGCGCTAACTGACCAAGAGATAGAAGAGATTATTGAGAACTTTAAACAAGCTACGGTTAGAGCCATTAAAGCTGGTTTTGATGGTGTAGAGTTACACGGTGCTAATCATTATTTACTACATCAGTTTTTCTCACCTCATTCCAATCGTCGTGAAGATAAATGGGGCGGTACGTTAGAAAAGCGTTATCATTTTATTGAACGCGTTGTAGATACTGTAATTGATACGGTAGATTCTATGGATGTGCCTAACTTTATTGTAGGTTATCGTTTTTCTCCGCGCGAAGAAACTAATCCAGGTTTCAATTTAAAAGAGACTTTATGGCTAGTTGATAAATTAGCGGATAAAAAATTAGATTATTTACATATTTCGTTAACTCGTTATGATCGTAAAACTAATGTAGAGGAATACCAAGACAAGTCGATGTTGGCCTATGTTCATGATACAATTAATGGACGCATGCCATTAATTTCAGTTGGTGATATTCGTGACCGTGCAGACTTAGAAGCCGCTTTAAATCATTCTGAAATTGCTGCTATTGGTTGCTCATCTCTAATTGACCCTAACTGGAGTGGTAAAATATTAGCTAATCGGGATAGCGAAATTCGCTCCACACTTAATCTTCAAGATAAAGAGTTACTTATGATTGCGAATGGGACGTATGCTTTTATGGAAATGAAAGTACCTGATCGATTGGTAAAATAAAAACAAAAAACAAACACCAAAACACCCAAAATCTGTATATTGCAAAAGCCTCTCATGACTCTTATTACAGGCATATAATTTTTAGCTAGTTGCTTAATTAGTTGTTCACTAGCTAGTAGTTACACTGTAATAGGGACCATGAGAGGCTTATTTTTGTTTTAATAGTTTAGTTGAATTTCTTTATTTCACTTCGATAGTGAGCTTGCGCAATTTCATCAGGCGTAAAGGAAAATATATTTTGCATCTCAATCTGTAGCGCATCTGCTAGATGGGATAAAATATCAAGGGTAACGCCCTGTACTGCATAGCCTCGCTCAATGCGCGATAAGTAGGATATACTAATTCCTGAGAGCTTAGCGAGGTCGCGTTGTAATAAACCCTTACTTTTCCGTAAACGCGCGATTTTAAGGCCTAAGCAATTATAAAATGCTTCCCCAGTTACAGCCTTTCGCGGTTTTACAGTAGGTAGGATTGGATTTAGTAGCGAAGCAAAGGCTAGCGCTGTAAATCGTAATGATTTGGTGTCAGGGGTACCAATTTCGTGTACTAGCTGTTTTCGCTTCTTTGGTTGGTACTGCTTCAGCGTCTCTCTTTTTTCTTTGTCATTGCGTTTGACAGTCATGAGTCATGCCTCCGTTATCATTCCCTAACGATATACGTTTTTATCAAAACATATATTACAAAAATACATCTAACATAATTTATCATACGTTAAAAAGCACTAGATGTCTACCTTGCAATTACAAATTAGGTCAAAAGGTGCAAGTGGAATGCACCGGTCAAGGTTTAAATTTTCTGGTGTAAACTTAAAATAGCCCTTAACTACGGGGTTAAGGGCTATATAAAGGACATATTATATTTAATTTTGCAAAATTAAATATTCTTGAAAATTTGTGTTAAGTAACAAGAATATAGAAATTTTAATTACAAGGCTAAAAGTAGAGTGGCACTACAAATATAAAGTAGAGGATTACAGCGTTAAATCATGGATTGTAGAGGACTAACAGTGTTAAATCATGGATTTACTGGAAATATTGGCGCTCATATATACAATCTATTTAGGTTTGTTTACAGTTTATAGAGCTCAGGGCGACGATCTTTGAATACATTAATCTTTTCGCGAATTGGCTTTATAACTTCTGGGTCAATCATTACGTATTGGATACTAGGGGATGAATCAAGTTCTAGGAGAATCTCACCAAATGGGTCTATCACTAAGGAGTGGCCGGCCATGGTAGCTCGTCCTATGGCTCCACAGCCATTGATGGCACAGACAAACATTTGATTTTCGATGGCGCGAGCTTGATTTAAAATGCGCCAATGTGCAAGCCTTGATGTAGGCCATTGGGCGGGAACGAAAAGTATATCAATATGTTGGAGGGCGGCCATACGCACTAACTCAGGAAAGCGAATATCATAGCATGTGATGGAGGAACATGCTAAATCGTCTAACATAAATTTATGCACGCCCATGCCGCCCGCATAAAACACATCTTCTTTGGCAGGTGAGAAGCAATGAACTTTATCATAGGAAGAAATAACTTCTCCTGCACGATTAACTATATAGGTTGTATTGTATACTTGACTGTCTTTTACCGTACTAACAGAGCCACCTACAATATGACAATGAGTTTCTTGAGCTAGCTCTTTTAAGAATTCTTGTGTACGATCTCCATTGGCATCTGCCTCTTTAATTAAGTCGGCAGTAGGGTAGAAACCTGTATTCCAGGTTTCAGGCAAAACAATTATATGCGGCGCGCCTTCTGCTGCTTTTAGTATGGCTTCGCGGACCATGGCATAATTTTTATCAATATGTCCTACTTCAGTGGCTAATTGGATTAAGGCTAATTTTTTCATTGACATACCAGCTCCTATTGTTGAGATTAGAATATATGATGCTGTGTCTATAGTTAGAGTATAGGATGTTGTATCTATAGTTAGAGTATATGATTCTATGTCTATAATTAAAGTATACCGAAGGGTGAAAATCCCTGTCAATATAAGGCATAGAGGAGCTAACCATGAATACATAATGCAACAATAATGTGCCTTGTGGTATAATATAGATTGAATTCGTGTTTGTAAAAGAAAAACAATAATGAGCATAAATTAGGAGGCAAAAATGAAGCGATTACTACTCGTCCTTTGTATGCTTTGTAGCCTAGCTTTAATCTTGACGGCTTGTGGCACAGAGACGGCGACTACTAGTGGTGGAGCCACTAAGACAGAGGCGGCAGCTACAAAAGTAAAAGAAGACGTACCTACAGCTGTACCTGATGGTATTCCTGTTCTCATGTATCATAAAGTAGGTCCGGATAGAGATAATGATGCAGTTATTAGGGAAGATTTATTCCGTGAGCAAATGAAGTTCTTACATGACAATGGATTTCATCCGTTGACTATGGAGCAGCTAAATGATTATGTTCGTCATGGTAAAGCGGTCCCAGTAAAACCAGTGGTTCTCACTTTTGATGATGGCTACGAAGATACATATACGATTGTGTATCCAGTCCTCAAAGAATATGGCTTTGCTGGCACAGTGTATATCAATCCTGGCGATATGGGCACACGCCTCACTTGGGAGCAAGTTAAGGAAATGAAAGACAATGGTATTACCATTGCGAGCCATGGATATGACCATATTCGTATGACTGATTTATCTGAAAGCGAGCAATTAAACAATATTGTAAAAGCACAGGTGGCATTAAAAGAAAAATTAGACATTGATAATCAATGGTTTTGCTATCCTTATGGGCGCGTAACAGAATATACAGAAAAAGCAGTAGCTGATAATGGCATTAAATTAGCTACAACGATGAATCCAGGTTGGGTTCATGTAGGCGATAATCCATATGCGCTAAAACGTATTTGGATTGGCAATGCTGTAGACATTGAACATTTTAAAGAGCGTATTACTACAGAAAAATATACAGATTTATAAGAGATAGAGGAGTTACGCATGAAACGATTCTTTAGTAAAGGTTGGGTAAAATTTATCATCCTAATGTTTCTTTTTACCGCCATTACATCCCCAGTTGTGGTTCTATTTGGACCCTTTGACAACTTAAAACGCACTGTCGTAGGCGCTATTATGCGATCTCGTCATCCACACTACATCACTTGGCTCTTTGACCAAGATGAAATCAATATGATTTTAGGTACTGTAGGTACTGTGCGCAGTCAAGATTTGTTTAAATTTAAAGCGCGAGAAGATTCTACATTAAAATTACGTAAGATTGAATCTACTCGTTATGTAGGTTATATATTAGAAATTCCTGATCCTCGTCGCGTAAAAGTAGCAACGGCGCAAAACATCCAGGAAAAGGGTGAAACAGTAAGTAATATTGCTAAAGATAATGATGCTGTAGCAGCTATTAATGCAGGGGGCTTCCATGACCCTAATGGTACGGGTACAGGCCGCTTGCCTTATGGTTTTATTTTACAAGAAGGTGAGTATATTATCGGCAAAGATGTGGGACCTGATGAAGCTGTTGATTTTGTAGGCTTTACGAAGGATGGCAACTTAATTGCTGGTAATTACAACAAAACGGAATTAGCCGATATGAAGGCTATGGAAGGTATTACCTTTGGACCGCCATTAATTGTTGATGGTGAAAAGATGATTACTGACGGCGATGGCGGTTGGGGCATTGGCCCGCGTACGGCTATTGGTCAGAAAAAAGATGGCAGCGTGCTTTTCTTAGTCATTGATGGTCGTCAACCAGGCTATTCGACAGGGGCGACCTTGCGAGATGTGCAGGATGTATTATATTCGGAAGGTGCTTATATTGCCGCTAATCTTGATGGTGGCTCAAGTACTACTTTATTCTATAATGGTAAAGTTGTAAATAAACCTGCTGATTTATTGGGCGAACGGATGATTCCTACGGCCTTTATTGTGAAATAGGAGGACCTATGAATTCATTTGGTAAAGTAATGAGCGCCTTTGTGCTGGGCCTTGCATTACAAGGCGGTATTTATTATTATTTGGATCAAGTCTACTTTGCCCCTACGACAGATTTTGCTGTAAGCTCTAGTGAAAACCAAGACAAGGATGGCAATTTTCCCGATGTAGGGGAAGGGAGTAAATATTATTCTCAAGGGCACAAATATATGGCCGTAGTGACACAAAATAGTGTAAAGGTATATACCTCCGGCAAAAAAGAGCCTGTACAAATTGACTTAAAAGGTCGCTCTGTAAGCTATTTTGAATGGTTGCCAGACCGCGACTTGGCTATTATGGGCTTATATGGTGGCGAAGAGGATAATGTAGTTTTGGCGCGCTTTGACCCTGAATCGCCAGAACATGAGGTTGATACAGCTATGCATGATTTGCCATCTGATAGTAAAATCGTTGATGCAGCCTTTTCAACGGCTACTAATGTAGTGTATATGAAAATAAAAGTAGCAGAAAATGCATATCGCATTTATCGTACGGATGCGAACTACGATACTCGTCGTGTCTATATGCAGGCCTCTAATATTGGTCGTATTGCTGTATTCTATGATGAAGATCATTTCTTCTATGATAATGTGCGCACCGGTGATGTGTTCATGTTCGATGGCACTGAAGGGGGCTGGCGCGTTATTAACCCACCAGGACGTTATCGTTTAGTTGGGGTGGATAAAGCAAAGAATATTTACATTGCTAAAGTAAATGAGGATGATGAAGTGTTATCCTTAAGCAAAGGGCAATTAGGTGTAGGTTTTGAAACAATCAAGACCTTTGACTCTGTACAAGATTTGAAGGACATCACAGTAGCTGCTATTGAAAACAACACCTTACCGAGCGGTACAGATGGCCCTAAAGACAGTAAGAGTGACAGCGATAGCAAGTCTAAAGACAGTGACTCTAGAGATTCTGATTCAAGCAAAAAGCGATAATATAACTTAAGGTAAGTTTTCACTGGGGATTATTAAAACTAGTAAAAAGACTAAAATTAGTACAATGCTATAAACGTGGTATGAGGGGATTTGACTTTCAGTGCTCACAGTGTTAGGCTTTTATTTAGTCTAAGAGAAAGTAGGAGATATAATGGCTAAGTTTAAAATCAAAAAAGGTCTTAGCGATGCCGATATGTTTAAGAATGTAGTGGAGGAGGAAACCTTTGAAACCGCTATGTTACGCGGTGAAGAAGAGCGTAATCGCCCTGCATTTCACAAGAGCAAAACTGGCAATCCTAATAGCCAAGAGGCCTTTTATAGAGAGTTTTTGACAGAAAAAATTGAAACTCAAATTGGCAAATTATTATTGGAAATTAAGATGGACTATTTTAAAGATGGATATGGCGATTTTTCTGTACAAGTGAAGAAAGATGGACGCCGCATCATTTTAGAAACAGCACCAAAACAAGTTAAGCAGTAAAGTAATGGTAAGCTGCGTAATTACTGCCATAAGTACATTACAAAAAATAGAAATGTAAAATAAGTAGTAATCCCAAATAAGTAGTAATACAAAATAAGTAAAATACATTAAGAATAAGACCCATTATTTTTGGAAGGAGTCTAAGCATGAAATCAAAAAAAATACGAATTATGGAGACAGTTCTTCGTGACGGTCATCAATCGATTTTGGCTACGCGCATGCGCACTAGCCAAATGTTACCAGCCCTTGAAAAACTCGACTCTCTTGGCTATGAAGCTCTTGAGTGCTGGGGTGGGGCTACGTTTGATAGTTGCTTACGCTTCTTAGATGAAGACCCATGGAATCGTTTACGTATCTTGAAGAGCCATTTAAAAAATACACCATTACAAATGTTGTTACGTGGCCAAAATTTATTAGGCTACAAACATTATGCTGATGATGTAGTGGAAGCGTTTGTCACTAAGGCTAAAGAAAATGGCATTGATCGAATTCGTATTTTTGATGCCTTAAATGATCCGCGCAATATGGAACAAGCCATCAAAGCCGGGAATAAATGTGGCGTTCATGTGCAAGGCACCATCGTTTACACACTTAGCCCTGTGCATACGAATGACATGTTTGTAAGCGTAGCGGAACAGCTAAAAGATATGGGCATTAACTCTTTATGTATTAAAGATATGTCTGGTTTATTAGCACCTTATGATGCAGGATCTTTAGTGCAAGAATTGAAGAAGCGCCTAGGAGATGACATGGTTATTGACCTTCATAGTCATTTTACTTGTGGCCTTGCTAGTGCAACCTATCTAAAAGCCATTGAAGCAGGTGTAGATATTGTAGATACGGCATTGAGCCCATTTGGTCATGCTACTTCGCAACCAGCTACTGAAAGCTTAGTTGAAATGCTACGCGGTACTGAATATGATCCAGGATTGGATTTAGATACGTTACGCGAATTGGCTACCTATTTCCGTGGTGTGCGCAATGAAATTGCCAATGAATTTGGGTTAATACCAGCTCATGAAGTATTGCCAGAAGTACGTCATTATCAGATTCCTGGCGGTATGATGTCCAATACACGCAATCAATTAAAAGAAATGGGCATGGAAGATAAATTCTTTGATGTAATGGATGAAATGCCACGCGTTCGTGCGGACCTAGGTTATCCTCCATTAGTAACACCAACGAGCCAAATCGTAGGTACTATGGCTATGATGAATGTAAACTTTATGGCTAATGGATTAGATCGCTACCATATGGCACCAACTGAAGTAAAAGATTTAATTCGTGGTAAATATGGCCGCTTACCAGGTCCTATTAATGAAGAAGTACAGAAAAAACTCATCGGCGATGAGGCGCCAATTACTTGCCGTCCAGCTGATTTAGTAGAACCTGAATTAGAAAAATATCGTCGTGAATTAGAAACACAAGGATTCCAAGGATTTACGGATGAAGATGTGTTGACCTATGCTATGTTCCCAGAAGTGGCGTTACAATTCTTTACAAAACACTCACAAGAAGTTGTACGTCGCCAATTGATTATTCCTCGCGACTAATTAACACAGCGTACAGACTATAAGAAAATCCGAGTTATCCAAAAGGAGACTCGGATTTTTATTTATTATAAAAGTGACTAGGTTTGAATTATAGATAGTGGTACAATTGATTTAGTATTGAGTTCGAGTTAGGAAGGAGATATATGAAACAGTACATTGTAGATGCTTTTACAGAGACAGTATTTCATGGAAATCCTGCAGCGGTTTGTATTTTAGAGGAGTTCCTAAGCGAGGCGCTGATGATACATATAGCGAGCGAAAATAATTTATCAGAAACAGCTTTTGCCGTTAAAAAAGGTGATAATTATGCGCTTCGTTGGTTTACACCAGAAAGTGAAATTGACCTCTGTGGTCATGCAACCTTGGCAACGGCATATGTAATAATGAATTATTATGAGCCAGATGCGCAGCAGCTTAGTTTTGAAACCCTTAGCGGTATGCTCACCGTTCAGCGTCATGGGGATTTATATGAAATGGATTTTCCTGCCTTTGAGTTAAAGGAAGTGCTTGTAACGGAACGCATGACTCAAGCGTTAGGAGTAACGCCTTTAGCTGCTTATATGGGACGCGATTTGCTTTGTGTGCTTGCTGATGAGGAATTAGTAGCAACATTGACACCTAATTTAGATTTAATAAAAGGCTTAGATGGTTTACTTTGTCATGTAACTACGGAACCTAAAGATAAAACAAAGGGCATTGATTGTGTATCAAGAACCTTTGCACCTAAATTAGGTATTCCTGAAGATCCCGTGTGCGGGTCCGGGCATTGCCATATTGTACCGTATTGGGCTAAACAATTAGGCAAAACTGAGATTACAGCGTACCAGGCCTCGCGTCGTGGCGGCACTTTATATTGTAAACAGGAAGCAGAGCGTATAAAAATGGCAGGTAAAGCGACTTTATATGCTGTAGCAGAGCTTCAGGTGTAAATTGTCAGATCCTCTTATATGAGGTGTAAGGATTATACATAAGGTATAATCTATAAATCGTTCATACATGAGATGTAAGAAGCCGAGTTAATCTGCATTATATTGCTTTTGAGCTAAGGTGTAAGTGCCATACATAAGAGGTAAGCGCTCATCCATGAGGTAGGTTTATTGTAACGAAATGTAGAGAAAAGAGAACAAAGAAGAGAAAGAGGGAATTAATATGTCATTTGAAGCGATTAAATCATATTTTGAAGAGCAGGGTTTAGGTGAGCGTGTTCATAATTTAAGTCAAGATAGTGCTACCGTGGAAACCGCAGCTATTGCGGTAGGTTGTGAGCCAAAGCAAATTGCTAAGACTTTATCCTTTTTAGCTAATGGTGAGCCGATTTTAGTTGTTGCTGCAGGAGATGCGAAGGTGGATAATCAGAAGTTTCGCGCAGAGTTTGATTGCAAGGCTAAGATGATTCACGCTGATGAAGTAGAAGGTTATATTGGACATGCTCCAGGCGGTGTATGCCCATTCTGTATTAAGCCTGATGTAAAAGTCTATTTGGATATTTCCTTGCAGCGTTTTGATATTGTATATCCTGCAGCAGGCACGGGACATAGTGCTATTCGCCTATCACCAGCAGAATTAGAAATTCATTCAAAGTCATTGAAATGGGTCGATGTATGTAAGAATTGGGAGTAATTTAGGGCTAATTTAGCTCTAATTCCAACTGCTATGCTAAATAGTAAGTGTGCACGATGTGAACTTATACACAAAAAGAAGTAGCAGACTAGGACCGAAAAGTCTAAAAGCTAAATAGCATAGAAAACGCAAAAGCTAAGTAGGATAAAAAGTCTTAAGAGCTAGTAGGACAAAAAGCCTAAAAGTCGAGTAGTATAAGAAGGCTTAAACGTTGAGTAGTATAAGAAGGCTATAAACGTTGAGTAGTAAAAGAGCACTTAAAATTGAGTAGTATTAGAAAACTTAAAAGTTGAGTAGCATAAAAAGAAAAAAGCCTAGTAAACGTTGGCGAAGCAATATATGCTTTCACATTTACTAGGCTTTAGTATTGCCTTTATCCCTATATACCCTGGTATAGGTAGCACACTAATAGGATGTTATAGATATTACACTATATTGGGAGAATGTCTTTTCAATAACCATACTCGGTTGTTCTTACACTATATTGTATGGCATAGGTAGTACAATATAGTCCACTATATAGCATAGGTATTGCACGTTTGAGGTCGCTTTATTTTATGGCCTTAATCATAAAGATGGGAACGTCTTCGTACTTTAGATTATCATCTACTTGTACTAGTGGGCGAATATTAGGCTCAATGAAGAGCTGTGAAATTCCTAAGGCTGTAAGAATTGATTTATCCCAGTCTGGTCGTACTTCCTGACTAATCGGTAATTTATTTTTTATGTTAGTACACTCGTCTAATGTATCTCGCTCCATATTTTCATGTACATGGCCTTTGGTGTTAGTGAAGGTGGTTTGGCCATAGTCAGAATCAAAATTTAGAAGTAAGCCGCCTGGTTTCAAGACTCGCAACCATTCTGCATAGGCCGCCTCTGTATCAGGGAGTGTCCAGGTGACATTGCGACTAATTAACATATCAAACTCGCTAGTTGAGAAATCGAGCTTGGTAGCGTCCATTTTTTGAAATTGTGCGTTACTGTTAAATTGAGTTCCATTGAGTTTGGCATGGTCAATCATTTGCTGTGACATATCAATGCCTAGAACTTGATGTCCTTGATGAGCTAATAAAAATGAGAAGAAGCCCGTGCCCGTACCTACATCTAAAATGCGTAAGGGCGTATGAGGGGGAAGTTGTTGCAAAATCAACTGTGTCCAGGCCTGGCCATTAGGACTATGCATTTCTTGTTTGCGCAGCTCATTAAAATCGCTACTTCGTTTATCCCAATAGGACTCGATTTGGTTTAATATGGTCATAAAATCTCCTATAGATAAAAATACTTTGTATATTGTACTAGATTACTAATTGTTACTATAGATTATATGAAAAATTAGGGGATTTCGTAAGCGGGGATGGGGGTTATTTTTATTTTTATATCCCCTAGGGTGGCTTTTCAAGACGGAGTAGTACTATTAAACTAAATAGTGAGAATATATAATTAACCTAATGCTTTAGAAGCAGGGAGAAAGGATCGATTGTGTGGATTAAAGTTGTGCGCCGTTTAGGTGAAGGACTATTATTTTTGCTCCTTATAACCTCACTTACATTTTTTATCATGCATATGACGCAGGATGATGTAGTTGATGTTGTATATAGTCAGCAGCAAAGCCTTTCCTATGAGGAACAAGCAGCCAAGCGCGAAGAATTGCAATTAAATGAATCACTTATGACACAATATGGGCGCTGGCTTGGCCAAGCCTTGCAAGGGCATATGGGGACATCCTATGTAAATGGCGAAGAAGTGACTACTTTATTGGCAAAACATTTGCCGGCCACACTTACTCTTATGGGGGCTGCCTTAGGTATTACCTTGCTAGGCTCTTTGCCTTTGGGCATACTTTGTGCCTTAAGGGTAAATTCTTGGTATGACAGAGTATTGCGCCTTTGGTCTATGCTAGGGAATTCACTGCCCAATTTTTTTACGGCCTTATTACTTATGTATGTGTTAGCCTTACAATTAAATCTCTTGCCGGTTATTGCTAAGTCAAATAGTTTAGAAGGCCTAATTTTACCGACCTTGACCTTAGTTATAGGGATGAGTGCTAAATATATTCAACAAGTTCGTACATTAACCTTAGGAGAATTGCAAAAGCCTTATATTATGGCTTTGCGCACAAGAGGCGTTTCGTGGTGGCACATTGTGCGATTTACAGTGTTGCCCGCTATTTGGCCACCGCTGCTTACGTTGATGGCTTTGTCCTGTGGATCTTTACTAGGTGGTGTGACCATTGTGGAGTCGATTTTTATGTGGAATGGCATTGGCAAGCTCGCTTATGATGCCATTGTAAGTCGTGATTATCCAGTACTTCAAGGCTATGTTATCTGGGTATCAGTGATTTACATTGTGCTTCACAGCCTAGTTGATATGTGGCAACAAAGATTGAACCCACAAGAGGCAAAGGCAGGTGAATTCCATGAATAAGCGAAGTCTAATCCCCTTGTTATTGATTCTTTTGGCCATTCTCATAGGCCCTTATATATGGGGGGCTGATCCCTATGCGCAAGATTTAACGAAGGCTTTGCAGGCGCCGTCTGCAACTCATTGGTTAGGTACGGATCAATATGGACGCGATGTATTAGGTCGCGTTCTATATGGAGGTCGCGTAACTATTGGCACAAGTGTTGTCATTGTTCTTTTAGCGGCGTTAAGTGGTACGGTTTTCGGTATTTTAGCCGGCTATAAAGGGGGCCTTTGGGATTGGTTTGTAGTTCGTTTGGGCAATTTATTTTTATCCTTGCCAACCTTAGTATTAGCGATTGCCTTATCCGCGTTATTGGGGGGCGGCTTAGATAAAGTAGCTTATATTTTTATTATTTTATATAGTCCTAAATATGCCCGATTAGCTCGCAGCTTGACTAAGGAGCTTAAGACAGCGCCCTTTATACATATAGCAAAGTTAGAAGGCAAGGGAACATTTCATATATTATGGCATTACATTGGACCTAATATTAACCATGCCATAATTACAACAGCTGCATTAGATTTAGGGGTTGTCCTTATGGAATTGGCAGGACTTTCCTTCTTAGGATTAGGCGCTATGCCGCCTACGCCTGAATGGGGGAGTATGTTAAGTGCTGGTCGCAGTGTTATGCAAATGGCACCATGGCTAGTGCTAGGGCCTGGATTGGGAATTGTATTAACTGTAGGTGCAGTACATATAGCTTGTGAACAGTGGAGGAAGGGCTATGAAGTTTAGTATAAAATCAGCGCATCGGTATATGATGCGTATTAATAGACGGGGCCTTATGTGCCTTGGCGTAGCAGTCATTATGCTCCTAGCTGGCTGTGGCGTTACGGGGGAACAAGATGGGGGGAAGAAAATTCTCCATTATGGTACCACTGCTTATGGTCCTGCTATGGAAAATGCCGGTTTAAATCCGCAAGTCGCGTATCAAGGCTGGAGTGCGATTCGCTATGGTGTAGGCGAAACTTTGGTGAAATTTTCACAGCATATGGAAGTAGAGCCCTGGTTAGCAGATACCTATGAAGTAGTGGATCCGCATACTGTACAATTTCACATCCGCGAGGGGGTTACCTTTTCGAATGGTAAGGCTCTTACAGGGGACGCTGTAAAAGAATCACTAGAGGCGTTGGTGGCAAAGCATAATCGGGCGGCTAGAGATTTAAAAATTCGCCAGATTACAGCACAAAATCAGCAAGTAACTATTCAGTCGGAGCATCCGGCGGCAGTGCTTTTAACTTATTTAGCAGATCCTTATAGTACGATTATTGATGTAGCTGCTGGAGAAAGTAATCGCATTGTTATTGGTACAGGGCCTTTTAAGGCTACTGAAGTAACAGATAGCACTGTGAAATTAGTGCGCAATGATACGTATTGGAATGGGCAGCCTAAGCTTGATGGCGTAGATGTGCAGCGCATTACTGATGGGGATACATTAACGATGGCATTACAGCGAGGCGACATTGATGCGGCACAAGGTTTACCTTATAGTAGTATTGATTTATTCAACAACAATAAGGACTATCGCATCAGTTCAGTAGCTACCTCAAGGGTCTATCAGATGGCCTTTAACTTTAAATCGCCTAATGTACAAGATAAGCGAGTTCGTGAGGCGATAGCCATGGGCATTAATAAGGCAGATTTCGTCACTGTGTTATTAAAGGGCAATGGCTTAGTAGGAGAAGGTCCATTTCCTAATACAACTGCATTAGGCCAAATGCAATTGCAAACGGTCCCTTATGATTTAAATAAGGCGAAGGCTCTACTTGCTGAGGCTGGTTATGTTGATCAAGATGGCGATGGTTATGTAGAAAAGGAGGGCAAGCCACTCGTTATACGCTGGCTTACATATACATCACGTCAAGAATTGCCTTTATTAGCTGAAATGGCGCAAAGTTCTTTAAAAGATATGGGCATAAAAGTAGAAGTGAATGCTACAGACTCCTATTTAAGTAGTTTAAAGCAAGGTGAGTTTGAAATTTTTGCTAAAGCCTTCGTAACAGCACCTACCGGTGAAGGCTCATATTATTTTAAAACCAATGTATTAGCTGGCGCCGTAGACAATGTGGGTGGGTATGATAATCCCAAAATTAGTGAATTAGATAAGCAATTAGACCAGACTATAGATCCGGCTACTCGTCAGAGTATTTTTCAAAATATGACACAAGCGGTGTTGGATGACCAGGCCTTTGTGTATGTAGCCTTTTTAAAGATGAATTTAGTGACGAAGGCTTATGTCACTCATTTTGATGCGTACCCATCAGACTATTATGAAATCAATAAAGATATTGATATAGTAAGATAATAAGGTTTAGGACCGGTGGGTGTCTGAAAAAAGAAAGGAGGTCCTTCAGTGGAAAGCATAGATAAAGCTGTAAATTTGGCTAAGTATGAAGATAAATCTATAGCGCCAGAAACACGTTTTGGTTGTGTATTATATTTAGACCATGTTAGCATTGACCATCGAGGGACTTCTATTATTAAAGAGGCACATATTATGGTTAAACGCGGGGAAGCAGTCGGTCTTGTAGGGCCCAGTGGAATCGGTAAAAGTACTTTATTAAAAGCCCTTTGTGGTGTCTTAGGCCCTGAATGGGTGATTCATTGGCAAGACAGCAAGGTGTTTGAACAGCCTATACCACAAAGTGAAGCAACGTGGCAAAGCCTTCGTGGTAAGCGCTTAGCCTATATGCCTCAAGATGCCCTTGCGTCCTTTGTGCCGCGAAGGACTTTGGAAAATCAAATAAAAGAAATATGCCAAGCCATTGGTTTATCTTGGACTGCAGGGCTGGAACGGATACAGGATTTAGCTAAGAGTTTAGATTTATCCTTGGACTTTTTAAAATTATATCCTCAGGAGCTTTCTGGTGGCATGATTCAACGAGTCGCCTTGTTGGTAGCCTTATTGCCAAAACCTGAATTGTTATTAGCTGATGAGCCGACTGCTGCATTGGATTTAGAACGACAAATTGCTTTAGTAGAGTTACTCAAGCGTGTAACCAAGGAAACAGGATGTGCCCTTTTATTTGTGACTCACCAAAAGGAATTACTTACTCATTTAGGTGGTCGTATTTATGAAATAAGAGAGGGTGTTCTAAATCTAGTTAATAACCATCAAGGTGCATTGTCTTTAGATGGCAGTTCAGTGAATAGTAACCCAGTAAATAGTAGTTCCGTGAATCACCGAGGTGAGTCATTAGCAGTTGATACTAATCGTTCCGTAAGTCGGTGGGGCAAGCCATTAGCAAAGGACACTAATGAAGTTGGTGCTGCGCCCCTTTTAGAATTTAAGCATGTGAGCATTACATATGGAAAGGGGGAGAAGCATTTTCAAGCTGTATCGGATGTGAGTCTACAAATTCAGTCCGGGGAATGGGTTGGCCTTGTAGGACCTAGTGGGGCTGGTAAAAGCAGTTTATTTAAGATAGCTTGCGGTTTATTACAGCAATATGAAGGTTCAGCATATTTAGATGGACATGATGTACGGTCAATTAGTTTAGCTCAACTAGGTACAATAGTTCAGCCAATCTTTCAACAACCACAAAGTGCCTTTAATCCTAAGAAGACTTTGCGCTGGAGTTTAGAAGCGGCTAGGAGCTCTAGGCGAGATATATTCCATAAGGACAAATCTGATGAGAAGTGCTGTGTGCCTACATCTAGTCATTATATTTTAGACGCTAAAGAAAGAGATATGTCCATAGAGGAGGCGGCATTAGAGTCCGTATTATTGCCAGTCCCATATGGCGATAAATATATGAGCCAACTTAGCGGTGGCGAAGGACAGCGAGCAGCTATAGCGCGAGCGCTCATAAGTAATCCGAAGTTGCTACTTTGTGATGAAATTACTTCAGCCCTTGATAGGCAGACGGCACTAGAAATTATTGCGTATTTAAAATATATCAAAGAGTCCTCGCATATAGGTGGACTCATTATTACTCATGACTTAGACTTTGTTAGAGCACTTTGCCATCGCATGTATGTGATAGGTCAAGGGCGAATTGTTGAAAGTGGAGCTGTAGAGGAGCTATTGACGAAGCCTAAGAGTGATATCTTGAAGCGATTGATGGAAGCCTTTCGTTATGTAAAACGGGCACCAACAAAATAGTATTGTGGCACTATTGGCTAAGTCTATAGGACAGTAGGATGGGTAGCTCATAATGTGTGAAATGCTAGTCAGTACCCCGTTTAAAAGACTCGTATCTAGTTTAGAATATTAGTCACTATCCACTTTACTGCGTTAGCATAGGGCTTAAGTGATTAGGCTGTTACATAGTTAAGTGTTTAGTTCGCTATTATTTTAGATGATTTTATATGGTATAAGGCCTATCTCACCTGGTATATGGTATAATAGATATTATTTATAAGGTGGTGATAGGCGAATGAAGGAGAAAAAACAAGCTCGTACTATGGGCGTCACTGATGGACATAGTAATGAACATACAGAGCGTAGAGCACATGAACATACTCACAGTGTAACTACGGAGCATAATCAGGCACATGAACATACACATGATGGAGCACATAAACATACTCATGGTGTAACTATGGAGCATAGCCATGAACATTTACATCATCATGTGCATGAACAGGCTTCGGATAGTAATGACGGGCATAGTCATGGTCATACGCATTCCCATACGCAAACTAAGGCGGTACTTAATCGCCTATCGCGGATTATAGGTCATTTAGAGTCTGTGAAGAGAATGGTGGAGCAAGGGCGAGATTGTAGTGAAGTATTAGTTCAATTAGCGGCCGTTGATTCTGCTGTGAAAGGTGTAAGCAGAGTGGTTATGAAGGACCATATTGAACATTGCTTGGTGGAAGCGGTAAAGCAAAATGACCATGAGACTTTGGCGAAATTAAATGAGGCTATCGATCGATTTATAAAATAAAAAAGCACTGCTATACTAGGGCTTGTTACTCTTGAGAAAGAGTGAGCTTTAGTATAACAGTGCTTTTATTTATTTAGCTATTTCCTATGCAATGCCACGACTGATGTATTTTTCATAGATAGGTTCAGTTTAGCATTGTTAAGTTTTTGAGGATTATTAGGTATGAGCTAATTAATCCCGATTAAATTTGTAAAATTATTTAATATGTTTGCTACCGCGCTCTGTCATAGGCACTTGGTCTTTGCAAAGTGGGCATTCATCTGGTTGATAAGTAGGAACTGTTAAGTTGAGAAGGGCTTGTACTTTTTCATTTGGCACGCCAAATTCAGCTTTGCCACCACTGCGATTTACGAGCAAGCCAACGCCTACAATTTCGCCACCAGATGCATTGACTACATCAACTACTTCTTGTACAGAGCCACCAGTTGTTACAATGTCTTCAACGATGAGTACACGTGTACCTGGCTCAATGCGGAAGCCACGGCGAAGAGTCATTTTACCTTTTTCGCGCTCTGTGAAAATGGCGCGTGTGCCTAATGCTTTACCTACTTCGTGAGCTAATAAGATACCGCCAGTCATTGGTCCAATAACGAGATCAACATTTTGATCGCGGAAGCGTTCAGCCAATTCTTGGCAAAGGCGTTCAGTGTATTTTGGATGTTGTAATACATTGAATTTTTCTACATACATAGGGCTGTGTAAACCAGAGGTAAGTAGGAAATGGCCTTCTAAAATGGCCTTAGTATCAATTAATAATTGTTTTACTTCTTGTTCAGTCATCATTTGTTGATTGCCTCCATTTCTTTTATAATCAATTCCACAGCTTCTGGTGGGTTTGATGCTTTGGTAATAGGTCGACCAATAACGAGCTTGGATGCGCCATCTTGTAAGGCGCTCTTAGGCGTAGCGATACGTTTTTGGTCATTCGCCGCTGCAAAGCTAGGGCGGATGCCAGGGGTAACGATGAGGAAGTCCTCTCCGCAAGCTTCACGAATGGCTTTCGCTTCTAATGGAGACGCTACTACGCCGTCCATGCCAGAGGCTTTAGCTAGTTTGGCGAGTTTCACAACTTGATCTCTAATTGGCAATTGCCCGCCTGTAGCGGTCCAAGCTTCATCGTCGAAGCTAGTGAGTACAGTGACGGCCAATAATTTAGGACGCTCTACTTGTAGCTCCTGCGCTGCTTTGGTAGCTGCTTCAGCGGCTTTTTCCATCATAACTGGGCCGCCCTGGCTATGCAAAGTAATGAGCTTCGCACCGAGACGAGTTAAAGAGGTTACACCTTGAGCTACTGTATTTGGAATATCATGTAGCTTTAAGTCTAGAAATACAGATTTATTTTGCTCCCGTAAATATGAAATTGTATTAGGCCCAGCGGCATAAAAAAGTTCCATGCCCACTTTGTAATACGAAACGGAATCGCCTAAGGTAGTTACTAGTTCTTTGACATCATCTAAACTAGCTACGTCCAAGGCCACTATGAGTCTATCATCTGCCATTGTGAAACCTCCTTTTAGGTCAGCATATGTGCATAAGTTCATATGTCTCATATGAGCTTACAAAAAGATATTCAAATAATTTTTACATAAAATATAGATAAAGTCAAATTACATTTGTAAAATTGACCAAACACAAGTCCTTTAGGCTCACCTTAATGGTGCGTATTTTAGAATATGACTTCTTAATGCTTGCTATATGGTATATAATATTAATTAGGCTATATCGAAAAATATAGTTTATTAAATTTTTATACTGATGAATAATATATAGATGATGTAAAGACGTTAGAAGGAGATTATATGTTAGATTTTGTTGCACTCGATTTTGAAACGGCCAATAAATATGCTAATAGTGCTTGCTCTTTAGCAGTTGTTACCGTAGAAAATGGGGTTATTACAAAACGCGGTTATAGTTTGATTAAGCCCCCATTTATGAATTTTGACCCTGAATGCATTGCCATTCATGAGATTCAACCTAATGAAGTAGTTAATAAACCGACGTTTGATAAACTATGGCCTGCTATTTATGAAAATCATTTAAAAGGGAAGATTTTGCTCGCTCATAATGCACGTTTTGATATGGGCGTATTGCGCGCTACATTAGACCACTACAATATTGAATGGCCTAATATGTATTATGCTTGTACAGTTAAGATCTCTCAAAGAGTTTGGCCTAATTTAGAAAACCATAAGTTAAATACTATGGGAGCTTACTTAGGTTATAAATTCAGACATCATTATGCGTTAGATGACGCTGAAGTGTGCGCTCAAGTGGCTGTAGCAGCAGCCAAGGAAAAGCGTGTAGATTCCATTGATGGATTGCTTACTTCCATTGGTTTACAGCGCACGCCATTTATTACAGAGGATAAGCGTAAGGAAATGAATCAAGCCGCTCAAGGTGAGCAGGTTTCATTCTTTTAATATAGTTTCATTCCTTTGATATATTAGAGAATATAAATTAGGATTTTGAATTTTACAGTCTAAGGCTTCTAGGAGGTATATACGCTATGAAGAAACCTATTACTGGACGAGATATTTTAAAACAGGTGGACCATACATTATTAAAGCCTACGGCTACATTAGCTGAAGTGGAAGCATTAGTGGAAGAGGCTATTGTATATAAAACGGCGTCTGTTTGTATCCCACCAATATTTGTAAAGCCTATTAAGGCAAAGTATCAGGGGGCTATTCCTATTTGTACAGTTATAGGATTTCCTTTAGGCTACGCAGCAACGGAAGTTAAGATTTTTGAAACAAAGCAAGCATTGTTGGATGGTGCTGATGAGATTGATATGGTCATTCCCATTGGGCTAGTAAAGGCGCAGAATTTGATGTGATTGAACAAGAAATTAGAGCCATTAAAGAGGTATGCGGCAAGCGTATTTTGAAAGTCATCGTGGAGACTTGCTATTTAAATGAAACAGAAAAAGTAAAAATTGCACAAGTAGTGACTACAGCCGGGGCTGATTTTATAAAAACTTCAACAGGTTTTGGCACGGCTGGCGCTACTGTAAGTGATGTGGCCTTGTTAAAGCAAGCTGTAGGTCCTAAAGTGGCTGTTAAGGCCGCGGGTGGACTTCGCACTGTAGAAGACTTATTGGCTATGTTAGAAGCTGGGGCTACGCGCCTTGGGGCGAGCGCAGCGGTAGGGCTTTTAAAAGATCATTTAGATGATACATTCTAATGAGTTAGGAGTGAGACTATGCACATGATTGATTTGATACTAAAAAAACGGCGCGGTGAGGCTCATAGTTTAAGTGAATTGCGCTATATTATGAATGAATATGTGGCAGGACATATTCCGGATTATCAGATTAGTGCATGGCTCATGGCCGTGTATTTTCAGGGCATGACTGATGAGGAAACAGCGCATTTGACTTTGGTCATGGCTGAGTCTGGTCAGCAAATTGATTTAAGTAGCATTCCTGGTATTACAGTGGATAAGCATAGCACTGGTGGTGTTGGTGATAAGACAACCTTTATTATTGCATCTATTGTAGCAGCTTGTGGCGTGCCAGTGCCTAAAATGTCTGGTCGCGGCCTTGGTCATACAGGGGGGACTATTGATAAGCTTGAATCGATTCCTAAGGTCAATGTAGCATTAAGCAAAGATGAGTTTTTAGCCATTGTGAAGGACGTGGGCGTTGCTGTAACCGGGCAATCGGCTGATTTAGCGCCAGCAGATAAACTATTATATGCATTGCGCGATGTAACGGGGACGGTAGACAGCATTCCTTTAATAGCGTCTTCTGTTATGAGTAAAAAAATTGCTGCTGGAAGCCAAGCTATTTTATTAGATGTTAAGGTGGGCAGTGGTGCCTTTATGAAGACCATAGAGGATGCTATAGCTTTAGCGCGCACGATGGTTGCTATTGGAACAGAACATGAGCGCCAGGTAATCGCTTTGATTACTGATATGGATCGACCTTTAGGCAGTGCTATTGGGAATGCCCTTGAAATTCGTGAAGTCGTAGACACTTTACTTAATAAGGGGCCTGAGGATTTAACGGCAGAATCAATAGTATTAGCAGCTAATATGTTACAATTAGGCGGCCGAGGGACTTATGAAGAGTGCGAAGTATTGGCTAAAGAAACATTAGAATCTGGCAAGGCCTATGAGAAGTTTATAGAATTAATCAAAGCCCAAGGTGGCGATGTGAGTGCCCTTTTACAAGATGATTTTGCTAACGCTCTGTATGAAATGCCTATTAAGGCGGCGCAGGCTGGTTATATTGTGAAAATGGATGCGCAACGCTGTGGTGATGCGGCATTAGCTTTGGGGGCTGGCCGTCATACTAAAGAGGACGCCTTAGATTATAAAGCAGGTATACTCTTGCTCAAGAAGACCGGAGAGGCCGTTAGTACTGGAGAGACGATTGCTTATGTGCAAAGTAGTTCCAAAGATACATTGTCCCTGGGGGCTGGGATTTTGCAACAGGCCATTTCAATAGGAAGTGAAGCTCCAAAAGGGCATCCCCTTGTATTGGCTAAGGTCAGTGCGGAAGGAGTGGAGCGCTATGAATAAAAACAGGCAGGTCAATGCTGAACTTTTATTACGAGAAGCTAAGGCGGCGCAGGCAAATTCCTATAGCCCGTACTCTAAATTTCCTGTAGGGGCAGCGTTATTATGTGCTGATGGAACTACCGTACAAGGTTGTAATATTGAAAATACCTCCTATGGGCTTACAAATTGTGCGGAACGAGTAGCTATTCAAACGGCTATAGCAAGTGGCCGTCGAGAGTTTATCGCCATGGCTATAGTTGGTGTGCCAGAAGAACCTTGTATGCCTTGCGGCGCTTGCCGGCAGGTGATGGTGGAATTTAATATTCCACGACTTTATTTTGAAGGACCTAAGGGCAAGATTATTAGTTATGAGCTAGACGAGATACTTCCTTTGAGCTTTGGACCGCGAGATTTAATCTGAAGTTACTTTTCAGATGGTTTTGAGCAAGGCCTTTATCAGCGAAGTAGTGTGCAGAATACCATTGGACAGTTTGAAAGCTTACAATAGGCTAGCCTGAGAGCTAGCTTAAAATAAAACAAGGGCTGTACGTGGATTAAATTTTTCTTAACCCTAGGCCATAGAGACAATCCAAACTATAATCCTATTTGCAGTTTGCAGTTTGCAGTTTGCAGTTTGCAGTTTGCAGTTTGCAGTTTGCAGTTTGCAGTTTGCA
>NZ_URAR01000023.1 GCF_900545795.1 uncultured Veillonella sp. | reverse complement strand
TCAATCTTCCAGAAGGCACAGAAATGTGTATGCCTGGCGACAACATCACTATGAATATCGAATTGATCACTCCAATCGCTGTTGAAGAAGGTTTACGTTTCGCTATCCGCGAAGGTGGCCACACAGTAGGTGCTGGTGTTGTTACAGCTATCGAAGCATAATTAATTTACATTTGTAGTTAATATAAATTAAATAATTGCACTTCAAAAAAAGGCTAGTTTTATTTGTAAAACTAGCCTTTTTTGTATTTAAATGGTGGAAGTGACTGTGAAAGCTAAAATTGAGTGGTGGGTAGATCGTTTAAAATAGATACTTTTGAGACATTATGTGTGTAAGTGTTTGAGAGTAGTGTACAACTCAGACTCAAATAAAATTTTATAAATTCGGTTTTATCTTTAAACTCAAAATATTTTGAAAAAGTAATATGGGTTCATATATAGGAAAAATTTGTTTTGTCACAAAATTTAATTGACAACAATCAAATTGATTTTTTTCGACCTATCGTTTATAATAGTTATTAGGACTTAAGAATCACCTGCATTGCGAAATTTTCGCAAGAGGCGTATTTTTATTAATATAGGAGGCTATTATGAGCGTATATGAGTATAGTGTAAAAGATAAAGCTGGCAAAGATGTGTCTTTAAAAGATTATGAAGGCCAAGTATTAGTGATTGCTAATACAGCTAGTAAATGTGGTTTTACACATCAATATGAAGGGTTAGAAGCTCTATATAAAGAATATAAAGATAAAGGGTTTACAATTATTGCAGTACCTTCCAATCAATTTGAAGAACAAGAGCCTGGCGATAATGATGAAATCCAACATTTCTGTAAATTAAACTATGGCGTTACATTCCCTGTAATGGGTAAAACTGAAGTTCGTGATGGTGGCGCTATTCCTTTATTCCAATATTTAACTAAGGAACAAGGCTTTAAAGGCTTCCATGGCAATAATGTAGAATCTATGGATTTCTTAAAAGATGAATATCCTCAATTCCTTGGTGATGATTCTATTAAATGGAACTTTACTAAATTCTTAATTAACCGTAAAGGTGAAGTAGTAGATCGTTTTGAATCCAATGTAGAGCCAGAAGAAATGAAAGCTCAAATTGAAAAGCTATTAGCTGAATAATTACATATCCTTAATGAATAGAATGCAAAAAGCTGCTGTGGAGCAATCCATGGCAGCTTTTTGTTATTTTAAAACCTTGGTTTTATGTGCTTTTTTTAAACATTTAAAATAAAACAATTAAATTGCATAAAATTTAGTTGACATAAATATAAAAGTTGTGTACAATACAATTACAGACAAGATAATCGGTTATTAAATGAAAGAAATAAGTAGTAAACATTGTTTGAATTTAATTTGTAAGTAAAAGTAAGCAAAGAAATTAAGTAGAAGTATTAAGTAAAATTTATAAAAGTTATAAATCATAGGTAAAAGGTTAAAAAGGAGTTAGATTATTATGAACAAAAGAGAACAAGCTGCAAAACATTTTCAATTATTAGTAAGTGCATTATCTGCAGGTGCGTTGCACCATGAAATTCACGGTCATATTTTTGCTAGTCAAGGATTTAGCAAATTAGGCGATAAGTATAAAGCGCATGCCGCGGAAGAACGTGAATTCGTTAGCAAATTTATTAATCGTTTGTTAGATTTAGGCGTTGTAGTGGAGCAGCGAGCTGCTGAGCCAATGCCAGTATTTGAAAACTTTGAAGAATACTTAAAGCATGATTTAGATGTACAACAAAAGGGGATGGCTTTCTTAGAAAGCATCGTTTCCTTAGATCAAGTTGATATCGGTAGTTATGATATTTTAAAAGAGTACTATTTAGATGAGGAAGAGGACTTAAACTGGTCTCAAGCACAAGTAGAACTAATCGAAAAGATTGGCATCCAAAATTATTTAGTTCAACAAATTTAATATAGCTATTAAGAGGATTTGATAGGAAATACAATATAGTAAAAATAAGTAGCAAATGTAGTATAGCGAATACAGTTAGCTAATAAATAGAAAGGTAGCTCTATAATCAGAAGAGCTGTAGAGCTACCAAATAGTTGAACATAGGAGGTTCACATGAGCGTATATGAATATAGTGTAAAAGATAAATCTGGCAATGATATTTCTATGGAGCAATTTAAAGATCAAGTACTTGTGATTGTTAATGTGGCTAGTAAATGTGGTTTTACACCGCAATATGAAGGCTTAGAAGCTTTGTATAAAGAATATAAGGAGAAAGGCTTCTCCATCATAGGTGTGCCATCCAATCAATTTTTAGAGCAAGAGCCAGGAAATAATGAAGAAATTCAAAGCTTTTGCAAGTTAAACTATGGCGTAACCTTCCCGATTATGGGCAAAGCTGATGTACGCGGAACCAATGCTATTCCTTTGTTTAACTATTTAACCTCACAACAAGGATTCAAAGGATTTACTGGGGAAAAAGCCGATTTTATGGATTCTTTCTTGCAAAAAGAATTCCCTGAATTCTTAGGCGATGATTCAGTAAAATGGAATTTTACAAAGTTTGTAGTGAATCGCAAGGGCGAAGTGGTGGCTCGTTTTGAGCCAACGGTAGAACCTGAGTCTATGAAAGAAACTATTGAGACGCTACTTGGAGAATAAGTAGGCGTTTACTGCTAGCAACTTATTGTTAAAACTTATTGTTGTTTAAATAGATAGAATATTTCGCAGAATATGGACTTGTTAACAGACTAAAAACTTCTTCTGAAGAACTGTGTTTGTTGGCAGTCATACAAAAATCCCTCCCGGAGAATTAGGCTCCGTTTATATAGATGGCTACACTGAGTGAGCATGCCTCACTTCGGTGTGGCCTTTTTGTTTTATGGAATTCAAAGTGCATAGGCTGGGTAAGTGAAATGGGAGAGCTTTTTCTATTATATGCGATTCGTGATATAATAAATAATTAATAGCAATTCTGAGACTATTTTTTATATATAAGTTGAAGGATACAGAATGCTGATAGTTTGATGGTAGAATGAGTACTTGTAAGGAGGCCGGTAGTGAATAGAAATGATATCATAAGTGCCCTACAAGACTTGCGGGCCAAAGAATATAGTCGTGTGGCATTTGATGCACACAAACCGTTTAAAGTAGGATTGGTGTATCCCAATACGTATTTTGTGGGCATGAGTAATCTAGGGATGCAGATTATTTATGAAGAGTTAAATGAACGTCCTAGTAGTGTGGCAGAACGATATTTTTTGCCGAATCTTAAAGGTTTGAAGTATTATGATAAGTTTCGCTTGCCCCTTATGAGTGTGGAAACACAGCGTCCTTTAAATGAGTGCCAATTGGTTGGCATAGATATAACTTTTGAGATGGATTATTTTAATATTCCTATATTATTGAAATTGGGTCGCATCCCTGTACAACGGAAGCATCGTATTGAAAAAGACCCTATCGTTATCGGTGGCGGACCCTGTGCCACCTTTAATCCAGAGCCGGTGTCGGACTTCTTTGATGCCTTTTTAGTGGGCGAAGGGGAAGGGCTCATAAGCCGCATGGCTGCCGTTGTGGAAGAGGGACGTGCCACCAGTGCTCCGCGTCTAGAAATATTAGCGAGATTGCATGAGTTAGATGGCGTATATGTGCCACATTTTTATGAACCGCTATTTAATAAGGAAAATCAATTTATAGGCTATCAATATACAGGAACTCAAGTTGAGGCATCTGAGGGTGATATAGAGCTTTTAGCTAGCGAGACTATAATATCACAAGTTGAAAAGTCAATAGACTGTCAAGAGGAAGAGCCTTTACCAGCTCAAACGGAAGGGACTATAGGGGCTGAGGCGGATACGGCTAGAGAGAGTGAAAATCACTTAGATGGGAAAGTGGTAAACTCAAATGCGGTAAGCTCGTCAATGGATTCAAACATGAAAATGGTTAAGCGTCATTGGCAACCGCTTGAGCGACTGGGAGAAACTGTGGTGGCAACAGATTACACTGAATTTGGTGCTATGTACATAGTAGAAGTGGCACGCGGTTGTGGGCGTCATTGTCGCTTCTGTATGGCAGGCTATTGCTATCGAACTCCGCGAGTGCGTCAGCTTGAATTGTTAAAGGCTGGTGTGGATCGGGCCGCTGAATTGGGCAAAAAAGTAGGTCTCATGGGAGCCGCCATTTCAGATTATCCTGAAATTGATGAATTAGTTACCTATATACGTTCAAAAGGACTCCGTTATTCTTGTGCCTCTCTTAGAGCAGATTCGCTAACTCAAGATGTGGTAGATGGTTTGGCGGCCAGTGGGCAACAGACTATTACTTTGGCTCCAGAGGCGGGTAGTGAGCGATTGCGAAGAGTTATCAATAAAGGCATATCTGATGAAGCCCTCATGCAGGCTGTAACATTGGCGGCGAAGGGTGGCATTCCTCATATTCGTCTCTATATAATGATTGGTTTGCCAACGGAGACAGATGAAGATATAGAGGCCATTATTAATATGGCAGAGACTATATATGCCCATATGGTTGAGGTTGGTTGCAAAGGCCGACTCACTTTGAGTGTAAATCCTTTTATTCCTAAACCTTTTACACCGTTTCAATGGATGCCTATGGCCGATCAAAAAGAAGTGAGTAAAAAGCTCAATCATATAAAGAAATCCTTGCAGAAGAATCGCCGTATTGAAGTCCTCGTGGAATCACCTAAAGAAGCGTATGTTCAAGGCGTATTGGCCCGTGGTGACCGTCGCTTAGGCGCTGTTTTGGTGGCCGCTGTAGAAGCTGGCGGTGCACAGGGAGCGGCTAAACAATTTAAGCAAGCCTGCAAAGAATTGGGCTATCCTTTCGAGGAGGAGCTATATAGAGAACGTCAACTTGATGAGGTCTTACCTTGGTCTATGTTAGATATGAACTTAAAGGCTGATTATTTAGCTAAAGAATGGGAGCAAAGTCTAAATGAAGCCTATACAGCACCTTGCATGCCTCATTGTAAGCGTTGTGGTGTATGTGAGTAATTATTGAGGGCCGAGAGCAGTTCATAGGTACCTGTGAGCACGCGCTGTTGTGCCGATGCTTTAAGGCGTAGGCCTTCAGTTTGGTGGGCGTTGGCTGTTAAAAGCTGTGTAGGTTAGGCAAAGGCATTTGATGGTTGTTGGTGAGAGCTTATTAGATGTAAAGCTTACGTTAGAAAAGTACAGGCTTTGTTGGCTAGGATTGTTGGATTGCTTATGAGCATAACATAAGTAGTAGACATGGGAGGTGGAGTATATGGAGCCACTTAATAGAACGATTATTCGCGAAGGAGGCGGATTTCCAGGGAGACCCTTTGAGTTTGAATCAGCAGCTAATTTGACCGGATTTCCTCTTATGCATGGTGTGACACGTCGCTTTGGAGGCGTTTCACAGAAGCCCTTTGACTCTTTTAATTTAGGCTTGCATGTGGATGATCAAGTGCAAGCTGTGGTGGAGAATCGTCGCCGTTTAGCAAAACATTTACGGGTAAGACTAGAAGAGTTGACTTGTGCTAAGCAAGTTCATGGAATTAGTATTGCGCAAGTGACGGAATTTAATCGAGGCTATGGTTCCACTAGTTTACAGCAGGCGATTCCAGATAGCGATGCGATGATCACTAATTTACCTAAAACACCTTTACTCTTATTGGTGGCTGATTGTGTGCCAGTCTTATTTTATGACGTGCGCTATCATGCTATAGCTGTCGTTCATGCAGGCTGGCGGGGGGCTATTGGACATTTACCAGCCCTCACTTTAGATGCTATGGCTGAGGCTTATGGTACTAGTGCCGCAGATTGTTATGCTTATTTAGGGCCATCTATTCAGGCCGATTCGTTTGAAGTGAGTGAAACCTTGGCAGATCAATTTCGCAAAGAAACGACACGCCCTAATGAAATTGTGTATTATCGTTATCGCAGTGATAAAGAGATAGAGACACCGCGTGTAGATTTACAACAATTTATAGTACATGACTTACTAGATAAAGGGGTTCCTTTACGTCAAATTACCGTTAGTGGTACGGACACTTTGACCTCGCCTAGTTGCTATTCTTACCGCCGAGAACATGGCAAAACAGGTCGTATGGCTCTGTTTGCTATGTTAAGTGCTCGACCATAAGGGCGTAAGATATATAAATTTTTGCTAAATAAGCGGTAAAATGCAGATAAATGAAGATAAATGCTATACATCACAATCTATATATTATATAATAAGAACGCATGAAAGTAATTTTTAGAAATGCACAATCAGAAATGGAAAATATGGGAGGTAAATATGATTGAACAGGCATTAGCTACTGTGCAAGAACGTATAAAAGTAGCAATGGCAAAAGCTGGTAGAACTGATACAGTTCAATTAGTTGCTGTGACGAAAAATCATCCCGTATCAGCAGTTGAAAAGGTTGCTAGCTTGGGGATTACGGCAGTCGGGGAGAACCGAGTGCAAGAAGCAAAAGAAAAGATTATGACCTACAATGGCCCTGCTATTGACTGGCATTTAATTGGACATTTGCAGATGAATAAAGTGCGCCAAGCAGTTCCGCTTTTTACGCTTATCCATTCTGTAGATAGTATTAAACTACTAAATGAAATCAATAAAGTGGCAGCTAAGAATGACAAAGTGCAAAACATTTTACTTCAAGTAAATGTAGCCGAAGAGGCGAGTAAAACTGGCCTGACGGTAGATGAATTATCAGGGGCTATTGAACATGCTAAGACATTGCCTAATGTTCAGGTAAAAGGTCTTATGTGCATGGCGCCATTTTTTGATAATCCAGAAGAGGCACGACCTATTTTTAGAGAGGCATACGCTTTATTTGAAGATATGAAATCACAATTTCCAACAGGGCAAATTGAACATCTTTCCATGGGGATGACTCATGACTTTGATGTAGCCTTGGAGGAAGGGGCAAATATAATTCGCGTTGGCACAGCTATTTTTGGAAACCGCGTATATTTTTAAGAGCGGTCTAGGAGGATACACAGATGAGTTTGTTAAAAAACTTTAGAGACATGTTCACAACTAATACTAACGATCAATATGAAGATGAAATCTATGATGATGGCGAAGGCGTAGAATACGACGAGCCAGAACATGTAACCCAGACTACTACTAATACTACTAATTCCGCATTTCGTGCGGCGAGACCAGCAGGAGGATATAATAGCGTGGCACAACGTTCAACAGCAATGAGACTAGTTATTATTGAACCAGTTGACTATGAAAAAGATTCTCAAAACATTGCAAATCAATTGCGCGATATGCGTCCAGTAGTGCTTAACTTTGAAAGCACTGAAGAAAGCCATAGAAAACGTATTATCGATTTCATGAGCGGTGCAACATATGCTCTAGATGGAACAATTAAAAAAGTTGGCGAAAAAATCTATCTTTGTGTTCCTTCCAATGTGACTGTTGATAGCACTGAACAAAATTATGCTGATTTAACTGAATCATTAGCCTGGAAGGAGCCTCAATTATAATAGGAGGTCCAGATGTTTGGTAAAACCTTATTTGTGGGAGCAGGAGCTATGGGGGGCGCCATTTTACGTGGTGCCATTACAAGTGGCTTGTTGACTAAGGAGACTACTTATGTAGTAGTTAAGTCAGAACTACATGCCACTGAATTAACTGAAGAGTTAGGGGTTAGTGTGGCCACTACAATTCCAGATCTTAGCACAGTAGATACAATTATTTGGGCATTAAAACCGCAAGTATTACCTACTGTATTGCAACAAGTAGAGGGCATTGTACCAGAAACCGTATGTATTTCTGTAGCGGCTGGTATTACCCTTCAAAGTCTAGAAGAATTAGCACCTCAAGCTGTTTGGTATCGAGCTATGCCTAATACGCCAGTTGCGGTAGGAGCTGGTCTTACAGCCGTTACAAGTGGCACTAAAGGAACTGTCAATTTAACAGAACAAGTGGCTGAGTTGTTTGATGCTATTGGTGAAACCGTCATTGTATCAGAGGCTGACTTAGACCGCTTGAGTGCTATATCTGGCTCTGGCCCTGGTTATGCCTATGTGATTATGGATGCCTTAGCTGATGCGGGCGTACGTATTGGTTTGCCGAGAAAAGTGGCTATTAAGGCGGCTGCTCAGACTTTATATGGTGCCGGTCTTATGGCTTTAAAAACAGGCTCTCATCCTGCTGCTTTGCGCGACCAAGTAACGTCCCCTGGAGGGAGTACTATTGCCGGTATTGCCGCTATGGAACAAGGTGGCTTGCGCTCTTCATTACATGAGGGGGTAGTGGCTTGTTACGAACGGTCCTTGGAGTTAGGTAAAAAATAAGGACTTTTTACTACATATTTTTTAGTTAGGAACGATAGTGTGAAGGATAGAGAAAAATTAATTCGATACTTTGAAGCGTCTGGTAATGGTGAACAAGCGCGTCGCATGCTCGATTTAGCAGAGCAAGTTGTGGCGGGCAAACCATATCGGGTAACGGAGTTTATGTCGCCTGCAGGTCTTGTTATTGCAGATGCCATAAAAGCTAATTTACCGCAGTTGCGCGTAGCTTCTGAAGGGGGCTATGAAGGTGCTGAACGCTTGCGTGTCGCTTTTATTGAACGCAATTTTCAAGGCACTGTAGACTTTGGTGTGCAGGCCCTAAAAATATCTTGGGATCCTCGATTTCGCTTATTAACTCATCGCGATGTACTCGGTTCCTTGATGGGACTTGGTATTGAGCGCGAACATTTTGGTGATATTATCATGCAAAATGGTGGAGCTCAACTTATTGTAGACGCTACGATGGCAGACTATGTAAAGCAGAACTTTACTAAAATTGCTATGGTATCGGTTTCAGTTGAAGATTTGCCATTAAGTGAAATTCTTCCTAAGGAAGAGAAGATTAAAGAGATACGAACTACAGTAGCTTCATTGCGCCTAGATGCGGTAGCATCATCTGGCTTTAGCTTGTCGCGCACAAAACTTGTGAGCTCTATTAATGCAGGTTTGGTGCAGGTGAATTGGCAAGAGGCTAAAGGACCAGCACAAGAAGTTAAAGAAGGCGATATTATTTCCCTACGTGGTCGTGGGCGGATGAAAATTGAAGCTATTACTGGTACATCTCGCAAGGGTCGTATCGGCGTTTACCTTAAACGATTCATGTAATTAGGAGGGATACATATGATTACACCAATGGATATTCATAATAAAGAGTTTGAAAAAGGGTTCCGTGGATATAATAGTGATGAAGTAGATGCTTTTATGGCGGAATTGGTGGGCGATTATGAAACTTTATATCGCGATAACCGTGAAATGACTGATAAAATTGAGTATTTAGAAAAGCGTTTGGCTCAATATGAACAAATGGAAGAAACCATGAATAATACATTGGTATTGGCTCAAGAAACGGGCGAAAGTGTTAAGACAGCAGCTCGCAAAGAGGCTGATCTTATCATTCAAGAAGCTGATCAACAACGTAAGCAAATTCTTGAAGATGCAGAGCGTTCCTTGCGCGAAGGCCAAGAGAAATATGCCATTATTCGCAATGAAATTGCCGTGTTTAGAGCAAAGATGGAGTCTATTTTGACATCCCAATTACAAATGCTAGACGGCTGCGTTTTAGGCGATAGTAAAGTACCTGTAGAAACAGCACAATTTGATATGCCTACTGAAGAGGCAACTGAAGCAACTCAAGCAGCTTCCGAAGGTACTGAAGACATCATTGAAGATGCTGAAGCAACTACAGAAGAAACTATTACAGACGCTAGTGAAACAAAATAATTTAACATGAGATTATCAATCGGCTTGAGTATTTCAAGCCGTTTTTGATATTATTGCAAATGTTTTATCCATAGTTTGCAAATATTTTAATAATATTATTGCAAGAAGTTTGCCAATAGACTAGCAAAGAATTTGTCATTAGTATTGTAAATCCTTTAGCAAATGTTATTGCAAATATTTTAGGAGGCCTTTATGGTTACGATGGGTTTTAATATGAGAAATCAACCATGTGTCGTCGTTGGTGGCGGCAAGGTGGCGGAGCGCCGTATTCGCGTGTTATTAGAAGATCAAGCGCAGATTACAATTATTAGCCCTAATGTAACAGCGACTATACAACAGTGGGCATTAGAACAGCGGGTTGTAGTTTATGAATCAAAGTTTACAAGTGCTCAGGAAGCACTCTTGAGTAAGGCCCGTTTTGTAATTGCAGCTACTGATGATGAGGTAGTAAATCAACTAGCTGCTTCCTTAGGTCGCAAGCATAAGGCCTTTGTAAATCGAGTGGATAATCATGAGGATTGCGATTTTACTTTTCCTGCCACACTTGTCATAGGTGAGCTTGTTATTACTATTATGACTGGGCGGGTTAGTCCGAGATTAAATCGTTTACTCAAAGAGCATATAGAAGAGAACTATAAGCAAGTAGCTGATGTGTTACCTAAGCTTAAGCAATATCGCCAAGAAGTTAAAGCGATATTGCCAACAGCAGCAGAGCGTGAAGCCTTTTGGGCTTCACAATTAGGAAGACACGAACTAGACATGATTCTCAGAGGTGAGTGGAAAAGAGTGGAGGAACAGATAGGAGATGCAATTAGTAGTATTAGGTTTAAACCATCGCAGTGCACCCGTTAATGTACGAGAACTTTTTTCCTTTGATAAAACAGAAATGGTAGAGGCCTTAAATCATGTATATGAGCATGAAAATGTGGCTGAATGCGTATTATTATCTACCTGCAATCGTACAGAATTATATGCTGTGCTCGAAGATGTAGCTGAGCCTAAGCAGTTTATGTTAGATCTTTTAAAACATCTAAAAGGAGCTGAGGAGCTTACCGTTGATGGCAGTTGGTTCTTCCTCTATGAGGGCGCTGAATTGATGCACCATTTATTTAATGTGGCAGCCAGTTTAGATTCTTTAGTATTAGGGGAAGGGCAGATTTTAAGTCAGTTGAAAGTGGCTTATATTACAGCCTACAGCCGTGGTTTAACAGGCCCTATTTTTAATATAATCTTCCAGCGTGCTATTAGTGTGGGGAAAAAAGTCCGCACTGTAACAGGCATTGCTAATACACCCGTATCCGTTAGCTATGCAGCGGTAAATTTAGCAGAAGACTGTTTAGCAAAACCTTTGTCAGAGGCTAAAGTGCTGATTTTAGGGGCTGGTGAGATGAGTGAGTTGACAGCTACTCATTTGCAGGCTAAAGGCGTAAAAAGTATTTTTGTATCCAACCGTACGTATCATAAGGCGGTGGCACTGGCTGAGCGCTTTGGCGGAGAAGCTGTAAACTTTACGGAGTATATAGAACAGGCTAAAGAAGCCGATATAGTAATCACTTCAACGGGAGCACCACATTATATTATTGACACTAAAGCGGCTGAGAAGATTGCATCGGGTCGAAAAGCTAATCCTATAGTCATGATTGATATTGCCGTGCCACGAGATATTGATCCAGAGGTGGCACAGGTAGAAGGGGTGTACTTATTTAATATAGATGCCTTGGAAAGCGTTGTAGAAGCTAATAAAGCACAACGAGCTAAAGAGGCGGAAAAAGCAAGACCTATTATTGAAGAAGCCGTGAGTGATATTGAGCAAAAATTACAATATTTATCGGTTCGCCCGATGATGGTATTGTTAAGTGATAAAGCGGAACGCATTCGCAAGCGTGAACTTCATCGCGCTATGGCCAAGATGCCGGAAGCAGATGAAAAGACGCGACGCATTATGGATAATATGTCCCGCATGATTATCCGTAAATTATTGAGAGAACCGATGATTCGCTTTGGCGAAATTGCGGGCAAAGAGGAAGAACAAGAATACTGGAGATTATTCCAGGACATGTTTGACTTGGAAAAGGAGAAGTAATCTGTATGAGACAGCATATTCGCATTGGTACGCGCAGTAGTGCACTTGCTCTATGGCAGGCAGAATTTGTAGCGTCAGAATTAAAAACATTATATCCAGATTGCTCAGTTGAATTAGTACATCATAGTACTAAAGGTGATCGAATTTTAGAGAAACCTTTGGCAGCCATTGGGGGCAAAGGACTGTTTACAGAAGAATTAGAACAAGCGATGCATGCTGGGGAAATTGATTTGGCCGTTCACAGCTTAAAAGATATGCCTACAGATTTACCTGAAGGCTTGACTTTGGGGGCTATTACAAAGCGTGCCACACCTTGTGATGTATTAGTATCACCTAAATATAAAACCTTGGAGAATTTGCCCCAGGGGGCAAAGGTCGGAACTAGCAGCTTGCGTCGTCAAGCGCAACTTTTGCATCAACGACCTGATTTAAACATCGAAATGCTCCGCGGCAATGTGCAAACTCGTTTGCGCAAGCTAGTGGATGAAAATTTTGATGCCATAGTACTCGCTGAGGCGGGGTTAACTCGACTTGGCTTAGACGAGCATATTACGCAGGTCTTTACTGTAGATGAAATGATTCCAGCCGTAGGCCAGGGCGCATTAGCTATTGAATGCCGCAGTGATGATGAAGAGATGCTCCGCATGCTAGCACCATTAAATGACGAAGACACAAGTTGGTGTACTAAAGGGGAGCGCAGTTTCTTACGCCAATTAGAAGGAGGCTGCCAAGTTCCTATGGGTGTACATGGAACTATCCATAAAGGGCAATTAACGATTAAAGCCCTCATTGCCTCCCTTGATGGTAAAAATTGCTATGAAGGGGAAATGACAGGCCCTTGTCAGACCGCTGAAATTATTGGCAAAAATCTTGCTAAAGCTCTATATGAAGAAGGTGGCAAGCATATAATCGAAGATTTAGTGCATAGGGGGATTTTATAATGGCAGGCATTGTATATTTAGTAGGTGCAGGGCCAGGCGATTATAAACTCATTACCGTAAAAGGCCGCGAATGCATTGAAAAGGCGGATGTCATTGTATATGATTATTTGGCCGATGAAAAATTGCTTAAATGGGCTAAGCCAGAAGCGGAGATTATTTACGCTGGTAAACAGTGCAAGCATCATACGTTTACACAGGATGAAATTAATGCCATGCTCGTGAAATATGGTAAAGCTGGTAAAGTGGTGGCTCGCTTAAAAGGTGGCGATCCTTTAGTCTTTGGCCGTGGCGGTGAAGAAGCATTAGCTTTAAAGGAAGCGAATATTCCCTTTGAATTTGTGCCCGGTGTGACCTCAGCAATTTCAGCGCCTGCTTATGCAGGCATTCCCGTGACACAGCGCGCAGTAGCGACCTCCTTTGCGATTGTAACAGGCCATGAGGATCCTAAGAAAAATGAATCCGGTATTCATTGGCAAGGTTTAGCTACCTCTGTAGATACGATTAGCTTTGTCATGGGGGTTACGAATTTGCCCGTTATTTCGGCGCGACTCATTGAATATGGGCGACCTAAAGATACGCCGGTAGCCGTTATTCGCTGGGGTACTAAGGCCAATCAAGAGACCTTGGTCTCTACTTTAGAAACTGTAGCTGATGATGTGGCTAAAGCTAAATTAAAACCACCGGCTTTAGTAGTTGTTGGCGAGGTAGTAAAGTATCGCGATGCATTGCGATGGTTTGACAATAAACCTTTATTTGGTAAAACCGTTATGGTCACTAGAGCCCGAGCGAAGGCCAGTGTATTGACTGAACGGTTAGAAGAGTTAGGGGCTCAAGTGATTGAGGCCGCAGCAATAAAAACACAGCCTCTAGCCCTTGATGAGAGCACTAGTGAAACCTTACTTAGTGCTGAGCCATATAAAGTGGTTATATTCACTTCCGCTGAAGGAGTACGTTATTATTTTGATGCTTTACATGGCCTTGGAAAAGATAGCCGTGTACTAGGGACAGCTAAACTTTGTGCCATCGGTACAGGTACGGCCAAGGCTTTGGCGGACAAAGGCTTATTAGCTGATATTGTGCCAGTCGATTACAAAGCTGAATCAGTAGTAACAGCGGTTAGCTCTTATGTAAAAACAGGTGATAAAGTATTATTAATTCAACCTAAAAAAGCGCGAGCTGTTATCCCAGAAGGTTTAACGGCCCTAGGTGTACAGGTACATACTGCTCGATTGTATGAAACAGTGCTCGATGAATCGCAGGCTCAAATTATGCAAGACGCGCTAGCTAAGGGTGAGGTCGATTGCATTACCTTTACGAGCTCCTCCACAGTAACTAATACACTTGGCTTACTAGGGGCAAAAGGGTTGGAACTATTAAGCTCTGTAAAGATTGCTTGCATTGGACCTATAACAGCCGCAACTTGTGTGGAGCAAGGCTTGGAACCGGATTTAATTAGTGAAGTACATACAATTCCAGCCTTGGTGGAGGGAGTTCAGAAACTTTTGACTCATGATGAGCCTATTAACATATAAAGATGTATTAATTTTTAGTATATAAGTTAGGAGATTGTATTATGTTGGATTTAACATATCGTCCACGCCGTTTGCGTACTAGTGCTTCAATGCGCGCGTTAGTGCAAGAAACGACTCTTAATGTAGAAGATTTAATTTACCCTATTTTTGTAGTTCCTGGAGAAGGCGTGCGTGAGCCAATTGACTCTTTGCCTGGGCAATATCATCTATCCGTTGATGAAGCGGTAAAATTAGCAAAGGAAATTTATGATCTTGGTATTTTAGGTGTAGAAGTTTTTGGCATTCCAACATATAAAGATGAACAAGGTTCTTCCGCGTGGGATATGGAACAACCAGTGCAACAAGCCATTGCGGGGATTCGAAAAGAAGTACCAGAGCTCATCGTGATTGGCGATGTATGCTTATGTCAATATACAACAACCGGTCACTGTGGCTGTGTTGAGGATCATACAGTAGTGAATGATGAAACATTACCACTTTTAGCACAAGTGGCAGTAAGTCAAGCTAAGGCTGGTGCACAAGTGGTGGCGCCATCAGACATGATGGATGGTCGCGTAGGCGTTATTCGCACAGCCCTTGATGAAGCTGGTTTTACTGATGTGGCTATTATGAGCTATAGCGCTAAATATGCTAGTGCTTATTATGGTCCATTCCGTGATGCTGTTCATTCTGCACCAGAGTTTGGGGACCGCAAAGGCTATCAGATGGACCCAGCTAATCGCTTAGAAGCTTTGCGTGAAATTGAACTTGATATTCGCGAAGGGGCGGACATGATTATTATGAAACCAGCTCTTTCTTATTTAGATATTATTCGTGAAGCGCGCGATAATTTTGATGTACCTTTGGCGGCTTATAATGTAAGTGGTGAATATGCCATGATAAAAACAGCGGCAGCACAAGGTTTAATCGATGAAAAACGCATTGTATTAGAAACCTTACTCTCTATGAAGCGCGCTGGTTGTAAAATGATTATTACTTATCATGCCTTAGATGTGGCTCGCTGGTTGCGTAAGTAATTAGAATTTTAGTCAAAAAATTTAGTTAAGAATTTTAGATAAGCATTTTAGTTATATGTCAAAATAATTACTAAATTAGGAGGGCTATGGGCCGGGCAACTAATTAGTAGCAAGCCCGATATAAAGTCCATAAAGCTTCTTATAAGGTCTGTTATAAGGCCTTGGCGCAAAGGCGTATAGTGTAAAATTGAGTTAGGCTGTGTGTTATAAATAAGGAGACGACTATGTATACATTGGAAAAATCAAAGCAGGCTTTTCAAGAAGCTAAAGTATATATGCCTGGTGGCGTAAACAGCCCGGTGCGTTCCTATCGCAGTGTAGGGTCAGAGCCGCCATTCATTAGCTCCGCTAGTGGTGATCGTATTTATGATATTGATGGAAATGAATACATAGATTATGTACTATCCTGGGGGCCGATGATTTTAGGCCATGCAAAATCTGAAGTAGTAGCCGCTTTGCAAGAGGCTGTACTTCGCGGTACGAGTTATGGCGCACCGACCTTACTTGAAACTGAAGTAGCTAAAAAAATTCAAGCTTTTATGCCGCATATGGAAATGGTGCGCATGGTAAATTCGGGCACAGAAGCGACTATGAGTGCGCTTCGTGTAGCGCGTGGTGTAACAGGGCGTGATAAAATTGTAAAATTTATCGGTTGCTATCATGGACACAGTGATTGCTTGTTAGTAAAAGCCGGCTCAGGCCTTGCTACATTTGGCGTACCAGATAGCCCAGGTGTTCCTGCTAGTGTAGCAGCAGATACAATTACCTTGCCATATAATGATATAGAAGCAGTGCGTGAATTGTTTGCCGCTCAAGGCGATACGATTGCCGCTGTTATTGTAGAGCCAGTGGCTGGCAATATGGGTTGTGTGCCACCAGTTGAAGGATTTTTAGAAACTCTTCGCGCTGTAACTTCCGAGCATAAAAGTATCTTAATCTTTGATGAAGTTATGTGTGGCTTCCGTGCTTCTGCAGGGGGCGCTCAAAAGAAATATGGTATTGTGCCTGATTTAACTTGTTTAGGTAAAATCGTAGGTGGCGGTTTGCCGATGGCTGTATTTGGTGGTCGCCGTGACTTGATGAGTCAAGTGGCTCCGCAAGGGCCTATTTATCAAGCTGGCACTTTGAGTGGTAATCCTGTGGCGATGACGGCAGGACTTGCGACTTTAACTCTATTGCAACAAGACCCAACTGTCTTTAAACGTGTGGAAGCAGCTACAGTAAAGCTTTGTGAAGGCCTTGTAGAACGAGCTAAAAAGCACAATATTCCTGTACAGGTTCAGTATGTAGGTTCCATGTTTACATTGTTCTTTACAGATAAACCAGTGCGCAATTTTGAAGATGCATCAGCTTGCAATATGGAACAGTTTAAGAAATTCTTCCATTATAATTTAAGTCATGGTATTTACTATGCGCCAAGTCAATATGAAAGCAATTTCTTATCTATGTGTCATATTCCACAAGATATTGAAAAAACTTTAGAGGTTGCAGATGAAGCTTTTGCTGAATTAGCGA
Organism: uncultured Veillonella sp.; assembly: GCF_900545795.1. Taxonomy (GTDB): domain Bacteria; phylum Bacillota; class Negativicutes; order Veillonellales; family Veillonellaceae; genus Veillonella_A. Next base: position 8,435 of record NZ_URAR01000023.1, on the reverse strand, counting down.
AGGATTTAAAGGCGTAAAAGGAAGGAGCAAATTATGGTAGCACTCACTCCAGAAACTATCGCAGCTGCGCGTAAGAGTTTAGAGGAATGCCTTGAAGAAAGCGTCATTCCCAAAGAATATTGGGATAGTATTTACGATTGGCTAGAGCATACTGATGTAGAGCGCTTATATTTAGTAGGTCGCGATGCAGTTGGTGCGTGGTGGGCCTCTCAAGAAGTAAAAAAATTAGGCTATACAATTAATTTTGCTAAAAGTGCATGCCATCCAGGTAATTGGTTCCCAGAAGGTGAAACTTGGGATATGGCCAAAGTAAATGCTAAATATAAATTAGTGGCTGATTGGCAGACTTTAATTGCCAATGAAGCATTAGAAAAGATTGAGGCCCAATAATGAGAACACCGACTAAAAGCGCGAGCTTATCGGTAGTAGCCTTAAGTTGGCCGATTTTTATTGAAATATTTTTACAAATGCTCATAGGGAATATTGACCAATTTATGATGAGTCATTATTCCCAGGAGGCCGTAGCGGCCGTAGCGAATGCGAATCAGATTATGAATATCTTTATCATGCTGATTATCGTTATGAGCACGGCCAGCACGATTTTAATCGCCCAATATTTAGGGGCGAAAAATCCGGATAAGATTAATGAAGTAGCCACTGTGAGCGTCGCCTTTAACTTTGTATTCAGTAGCGTAGCTGCTTTATTCATTGTTGTGTTCCATCGGTGGCTCTTTGAATGGCTTGGCGTTCCTCCAGAAATTATGGAAGAGACGAGTCTATATATGACTATAGTGGCCTTTAGTATTCCTATTACAGGTGTATATACGGCTTTTGTAGCTATGTTTAGAGGCTATTCCTTGCCGGTTATTACTATGTGTGTTGCGTTTGTAATGAATGTATTTCACATCATTAGTAACTGGATTCTTATCTTTGGTTGGGGCTTTATTCCGTCTATGGGGGTCTTTGGTGTATCCATGTCGACTTTCATCAGCAAAGGCGTAGGGCTCTTATTAGTGTATTATTTGTTTAAAACACAATTACCGATTACTATTTCGTGGTCCTATTTGCGACCATTCCCAAAGGATATGTTAAAGCGTTTACTCCATATTATCATTCCATCAGGTGGCGAAACTTTATCATATCAATTATCACAGACGACCATTATGAAAATGGTCAACATTTTTGGCATTGTTGTTATTAACACAAAAGTATATGCCTATATAATTTCCATGTTCTGTTATATGTACACCATAGCCTTGGCTAATGCGGCGCAAATTATTGTAGGATTTTTGGTAGGAGCTAAGCGAGAAGAAGAGATTTCTCGTCGCGTGTGGCGCACTATGTGGCTAGGTATGGCGATTAGCGTGGGATTATCAACATCATTTTATTTGGCTTCAGATTTTATCTTCCAATTCTTTACGAATGATCCAGAGATTATTTCCTTAGGTAAAACGATTTTATTTATTGAAATTTTCTTAGAAATTGGGCGTTCTGTAAATATTATCATGGTGCAGTGTTTACAAGCTGCCGGTGATATTCGTACCCCTATGATTGTGGGTGTCTTTGGCATGTGGCTCTGTGCTGTTAATCTATCCTATATTTTCGGTATCTGGCTTGGCTGGGGACTGGTAGGCATTTGGATTGCTATGGACATAGATGAAGGCGTGCGCGCTCTTATCTTTGTATGGCGCTGGTATAGTGGTAAATGGAAAAATCGAAAATTAATAGAAGTATAGGTTAAAATTGCTCTATTATTAGGCGAGGGCTCTCTTATTCGTCAGGGGGTCAATAATATAGGAAGTCTTTAATGGTAGGCAATAATATAGGCAGTCTTTAATGGTAGTGCGAATATGGCTTTGTTTTTTGTAGTATTTAGTTTTTAGTAGCATGTTAATAGTATTGAGCAGTACTGTAGCATAGTAGGGAGCCTTGGGCTCACGGGAGGAAAGAGAATGAGTAGAATTGTAGACATGAATAATAAAAAAAGTAATGAATTTGATGCGGTACAGTACCACGCCGTAGTGGGGAGTACAACTCAAGTGGATGTGAAAGTATCCATGGAGGAGACTCGTGGCCGCAGGACGGTGGGGATTATTGGCCTTGGCTTGATTGGGGGATCATTGGCAAAGGCTTTAACAAGTAGTACTAATTACGAAGTGTGGGGCTATGCGAGGCGTCAAGAGACTTGCGATAAAGCGCTTGCCGATGGCGGCGTGCATCATGCAAGTACAGATATGTTTGAGGTAGTAGCGCAGTCTGATATTATAGTGTTTGCCTTGCCACCGACTACAAATGGCGCCGTATTTAAGACTTGTGTAGAGCATTTTAAACCTGGTGCTATAGTTACTGATGTATCTAGCACAAAGGCCAATTTTGCTGCCGTCGTATATGAACATATTCCTAAAGGAGTCCATTTTGTATCAGTCCATCCTATGGCTGGCTCAGAAAAAGGTGGCTATGAAATGGCGAACAGCCATTTATTCTCAGGCTGTACTTGGATTGTATTAACTGATGAAGCCCAGCCTGCTTGGAATGCTGAGGCTGCCACTGAGTTAGCTGAAATGGGCGCCCACTTAGGCTCACGGGTGGAGTTTATCGCTATGCAGGACCATGATGGCTTTATGGCAAAAGTGAGTCATATGCCTCATTTATTGGCTGCTATGGTAGCTAAAGTAGCTGGCGGAGATTCACAAGGTGAACTGCGCTTGCGTTTAGCGGCCGGTGGTTTCCGTGATGTAACTCGTGTGGCGGGAGGCCTTCCATCTATGTGGTGTGAGATAATTGGGGGCAATCAGGCAGAGGTATATAAAGCCTTGGAGGATATGGAAGGGCAAATAAAATTAGTTAAAGAGATTTTGAGCAACCATAATGATGCGGAATTAGAACGCTATTTAAGCGAGGCTAAAGTTATTCGAGATCATTTTTCAGATATATCCTAATAGAAGCATCTAATGAGTGACCATAAAGGAGATTGTAATGAGTTTGTTTACAGAGACTTGTCAAAGCATACAGGGCACAGATAAAACTATTGCGAGTAAAGTGCAGGCTGTATGGGAGCGTGGTACTTTATACGGCAGTTATGGTAAATTAGTTGAAATGGTTAAGCAATATGCTATGGCGACTAATTCGTCAAAGCTCATGGAGCCTAAGCCAGCCATGGTTATTTCCTCGGCTGACCATGGGGTTGCTAAAATTGGTGTCAGTGCCTATCCACAAGATGTGACGGTGGGGATGACAAAGAATTATTTAGTAGCTAAGGGCGCTGGTGCTAATGCTTTGGGCAATTATTGTGGGGCTGATTTAGATGCCATTGATGTAGGGATTGCCGGTGATGTAAGTAATATCCCTGGCCTTCGCCACTGTAAAGTTGCTTATGGGACTAAGAATTTCCTTGAAGAACCAGCTATGACGGAAGCTGAAGCACTAGAAGCCATTGAAGTAGGTATTGCCTATGTAAAGGAAAAGGTAGGACAAGGATACAATGTGTTCCTCGTTGGTGAAATGGGCATTGGCAATACCACAGCGAGTGCAATTATTACGGCTAAGTATGTAGGTCTTACAGCTGATGAAGCAACTGGTAGAGGGACTAATATTTCTGATGAGCGCCTAAAGGTGAAAACGCGCGTAGTTCAGGACGCGCTACATAAATATAGTCATATTCCGCCTAGCGATGGGCTTGGCGTATTGCAGGCTGTAGGTGGCCTTGAATTTGCTTGCATAGTAGGGATTATCTTAGGTGCTGCAGCTCATAAGGCCTTGGTTATTTTAGATGGCTTTAATACCACTGCCTGTGCTTTAATAGCTCATGCTATAGCACCAGTGAGCATGGAGTATGTAATGGCTTCCCATCTATCAGCTGAGAAGGGGCATAGGAAGGCCTTGGAAAAATTAGGCTTAGAAGCCTATGTAACGTTAGGACTTTGTCTAGGCGAAGCTTCAGGTGGTTCCGTACAAATGGGCATGCTAAAATTAGCTGTTCATATGCATAATGGTTTAGAAGCATCTTTAGAAAAAAACTTAGAAGGATCTTTAGAAACTCATGTAGAAAGGCCTTTAGACTCGAATATGCCGTTAGAAGATTCGGCGGCAAACATACCTCCACTAGCGCTAGCTAATAATTCGACGAGTCAAGAAAATGGATTCACACCTGTAGAAGACTTAAAAACAGAAGCTATGAAATTATGCCGTGAACGAGTAGATAATTTAACTAAGCCTTTATATAGTTTGGCTAAATTAGAAGAGATAGCTGTTCAATTGGCGGGGATTTTTAATAATGAGCGACCAAATCATCTTGCCATGGGAAGTATTATCTTTGCTGGTGATACGGCCGTTGATGGTCCGCAAAATCACACTAAGGGTCTTGAATCCAAGGCTGTGGTGCAGCAGTTAGGGGCTGGATTAAGACCGACTAATGCATTGGCACAATCGCTAGATGCTAAATTATATGTAGTGGATGTAGGTCTTGAGGCTAATACAAGTGAGTTACCTGGTATTATTCACAAAAAAGTAAGCTCAGGAGGACGCTTCTTCGGCTTCCATGAAGCCTTTACTGATGCTGAAGTTGATGAGCTTCTTACTGTTGGTAAAGATATGGCTAATCAGGTAGTGGCTGACAATGTAGAGGCTATCGCTTTAGGTACTGTAGGGGAGCGGAATTTATTAAGTGCATTGGCTTTAACCAAGGCCTTTACTAAATATGATATGACTGAACTTTTGACTGATAATGAATGCACTTTATCGATTCGCGAAAAAGCGGAGCGCTTAACGCAGACCATGAGTCGCTATAAGGTGGACGAGGCCAGCCCTAAAGAGGTATTAAAGGCGTTAGGTTCACCTGAAATCGTTGCTTTAGTAGGTTTTATTTTAGAAGCGGCAGCACAGCGTCGCGCATTAGTCTTTGATACAGCTGTTACTGGTGCGGCTGTATTAGCAGCAGCTCAGATTGAGCCTAAGATATTGCAATACGTTTTCCCATCTGTTGCCTATAATGAGCCAGTGCATAAGGCACAAATGAAGTTCTTAGGGCTACAGACATACTTAAATTACAACTTAGCTATTGATGAAGCGGTGGGATCTTGCTTAGGCTTATCTGTTATAAAGGCGTCTTTACATATGTTAAATGATATGAAAACATTTGGTGAGGCGGAAGTTACTGTTGCAGAAGATGGCCCAGGCAATATATTGCAAGATGGCCGTTAGTCAGAGGTTTGTTAATAAGTTAGAAGACAAATTAGAAATAAATTAGCAAATAGACTAGCAAATAAGTGAGTTAAAAATAGTGAATAAGTTGCTAAAAATTAGTGAATCGATTGGTAAATGAGTTAGGCCTTAAGTTCGGACTTAAGTTAGGAATTAAGGAAAAAGTCACCTTGAAGGCTAAGCTTTTATAGGGCAGAAAGGTAGGATAGTAGGGAATGAAAACATTACATGGTTTGTGTATGTCTGGCATTAGTGGCAATATGATAGTAGGGGCATTACTAGATTTTGGTGTTCCTTTTAAAGAGTTTCAAAAGGGCATACAGAAATTGAATCTAGGCGGCTTTACACTTGTTCTAGAACAAAAAGAAAAACAAAATGTAGTGGGAACTTACTTTGATGTAGTATTAGATGAGCTGTCTACGAATGGACATACACATGATCATAGTCATAGTAACAGTCATGCACATAGTCATGGCAAAGGACATACACATAGCCATGGTCATTCTAAGGCGCATGCATTGTGGCATGCTATAACAGGTACGAGTCATAATCATGGTGAAAATCGCGGTTATAGTGAAATTAAATCCTTGATTGAGCAAAGTGATGTATCTAGTTGGGTGAAGTCAAAATCTATTGAAGCCTTTACTCATTTAGGTAAGGCCGAGGCTAAAGTTCATAATGCTACATTGGAGTCTGTACATTTTCACGAAGTAGGCGCTATTGATTGCATTATTGATATTGTAGGCACAATGATCTGTTTAGAGCATTTAGGTGTAGATTCTATCCAGTTTTCACCGCTTCATGTGGGCCAGGGAAAGGTAAAATGCGCGCATGGGCTCATGGATATTCCTACGCCAGCTACAGCAGAGCTATTAGGCGCTTTTCCAACCTATACTACGCCGGTGCAGGGGGAACTTGTGACACCGACTGGAGCAGCTCTAGTGAAGACTTTACATAAAGAAGCCTATGGCATTTTGAGTGAACAAGAGATTCAAGAAAAAGTACTTTATATGATGAATAAGGCAGAACAGGCAAAACATAAGGGCTTAGGTCTGGGAAGTATGGATTTACCTATTCCTAATGTGTTTACCATTTATGAACCAAGGTATGAAGGCTAATTGTTTTGAATTAGCAAGACAATCATAGACAATAATATAAGACCAGGGTAATAAGATAAGAGTAATAAGACAAGAGCAATAAGATAATAGTACGCGCTGAATTTGTACAATTTGTTACAGATTTGGCGCGTAAAATTTTTGTAAAAAAGGTGTTGACAGAATTATCATCAATTTGATATTATAGTAAAGCAGTCAGGGGAACTGACTAAAACCTAGTAAGTAGTTAAAAAGTTCTTGACAACTACTTATAAAGAGTGTAAAATTGTTCCTGTTGTGATATGCGGAAATAGCTCAGTGGTAGAGCACCGCCTTGCCAAGGCGGGGGTCGCGAGTTCGAATCTCGTTTTCCGCTCCATACATTCCTCGATAGCTCAGTCGGTAGAGCAATCGGCTGTTAACCGATCGGTCGTAGGTTCGAGTCCTACTCGAGGAGCCAGTGGCCCGTTGGTCAAGCGGTTAAGACACCGCCCTTTCACGGCGGTATCGGGGGTTCGATTCCCCCACGGGTCACCAATATGGACGATTAGCTCAGCTGGGAGAGCGCCTGCCTTACAAGCAGGATGTCGGCAGTTCGATCCTGTCATCGTCCACCATATTAAAAGCGGACTTCTTCGGAAGTTCGCTTTTTTGTTATGTCTAGATTATTATTTGACATTTAAATCCAAGTGATTTACCATGAATTATAGCTAAATAAATTTAGCTTTTAAACTGTGGTGTTTAATAATTTAGTTCTATACTTGTGTGGTGACTAACATAATAGGACTGTACATGATAATTAAATGAGAGAAGAGGTCATTTATATGAAAGAAACAGTATCTCCTACATTGGAAGCTGTAAAGAAATTACAAAGTGAGTTAGGCTCACAAATTATTGAATGGCGCCGTCATTTACATCAATATCCAGAAGTTAGCTTTGAAGAACAAGCGACGACTCAATATTTAGCTGGTGAATTAGATAAAATGGGAATTCCCTATGAACTCAATAAAGAGAAGAATACAGGCCTAGTAGCTTGGTTAGAAGGGCCAAAGCCAGGTAAGACCATTATGCTTCGCGCTGATATTGATGCTCTTAATGTGCTAGAGCAAACGGAGGTTGATTTTAAATCGAAATACGAGGGAAAAATGCATGCTTGTGGCCATGATGGTCATATGGCTGTTCTATTAGGAGCGGCTAAGATGTTAAAAACTTTGCAAGACTCCATTGAAGGGAAAGTGTATTTAGTATTTCAACCGTCTGAGGAAACAGGGGAAGGCGCTGAATATATGAAGCGCTTTGGCACCTGGTATGAAGAGACTGACACAGTCTTTGGCGGCCATATATGGATTGATTTGCCGGCCGGTAAAGTGTCTGTAGAAGCAGGTGAGCGAATGGCAGCGGCCCTTGAGATTAATGTGGAAATTGAAGGTAAAGCAGGACATGGGGCACAACCGCATTTAACGGTGGATGCAACAGTAGTGGCATCAGCTATTGTTATGAATTTACAAACTTTAGTATCTCGTCATTTCAATCCCTTAGATTCAGTGGTTGTAACCATTGGTAAAATGACGAGTGGTACCCGTTATAATGTCATCTCCGGCTTTGCTAAGCTGGAAGGGACAGCCCGTTATTTTAAACCTGAAATTGGGGCTGATTTACAAGCTATGATGGCTCGCATTGTGGAAGATACAGCTCATGCTTATGGAGCGAAGGCGAAGGCTTCTTTTAGACAAATGGTGCCGCCTACGATTAATAATCCGGTTTGCTCTGAATTGGCAAATCGTGTAGGCCGATCTCTGTTTGGCGAAGACGCTGTAGTTCCTATGGAAAAGACGATGGGCGGGGAAGATTTTGCCTATTATATGCAGGATAAACCAGGCTGCTTTGCCTTCTTTGGCATTGCTAATCCGGCTATAGATGCCGTGCATTCCCATCACAGTAATTTCTTTACTATTGATGAGTCAGCCTTGCCTATGGGGGCCGCTATGTATGCGCAATATGCCTTACAATGGCTTCAAGAGAATAAATAAAATATTTCTAGAAAATAATATTAGAAAATAATACTGGACAATAAAATAATTATAAAAAATAAAATACTTTTTAGATGACTCCTAATCTTTAGACGAGTTCTAAAGAGCAGCA
>NZ_URAR01000022.1 GCF_900545795.1 uncultured Veillonella sp. | reverse complement strand
GGTAAAGCTGGCGCTAAAGGTAAATAATATCAGTAGATCATAGAAAGGAGTGAACATCTTGGCTCGTAAATCCAATAGAAATATTGCTCGTGCAAAACGTCATCTTCGCATTCGTCGCCACATCTCTGGTACGGCACAATGTCCTCGTTTGAACGTTTTCCGTAGCTTAAGCAATATTTACGCTCAAGTTATTGATGATGTAGCTGGTACAACTTTAGTTGCTGCTAGCTCTTTAGATAAAGAATTAAACTTAAACTATGGTGGTAACAAAGAAGCTGCTAAAGCAGTAGGCGAACTTGTTGCAAAACGTGCTCTTGCTAAAGGCATTGAAACTGTAGTATTTGACCGCGGTGGTTATATCTACCATGGTCGCGTAGCTTCTCTTGCAGAAGGCGCTCGTGAAGCAGGCTTGAAATTCTAAGAAGGAGGAACTTTAGACATGGCGAGAATTGACTACACCAGTCTTGATCTTAAAGAAAGAGTAGTATTCATCAACCGCGTAGCCAAAGTAGTAAAAGGCGGTCGTCGTTTTTCCTTCAGCGCACTCGTAGTTGTTGGTGATGGCAACGGTTATGTAGGCGTTGGTTTAGGTAAAGCGGCTGAAGTGCCAGAAGCTATTCGCAAAGGCATTGATGATGCTAAGAAAAACTTAATTCATGTTGTTATTAAAAATGGTACAATCCCACACACTGTAACAGGTCGTTTCGGTGCTGGCAGCGTATTCTTGAAACCAGCTGCTGAAGGTACTGGGGTTATCGCAGGTGGTCCTGTGCGTGCCGTATTAGAACTAGTTGGCGTTCGTAACATCCTTACGAAATCCCTTGGTTCTTCCAACCCTAACAACATGGTTCGCGCAACATTAGAAGGTTTATCTCAGCTAAAACGCGCTGAAGACGTTGCAGCTCTTCGCGGTAAATCTGTAGCTGAAATTTATGGTTAATAAGGGGGATTGACAGTAATGGCACAAGTAAAAATTACATTGTCCAGAAGCTTAATCGGTCGCCCTGAAGATCAGCGTGCAACTGTAAAAGCTTTAGGCTTGAAAAAAACTAACTCTCAAGTAGTTAAAGAAGTGACACCTCAAATCAAAGGTATGCTTCACAAAGTTAGACATTTAGTTACTGTAGAAGAATTATAATAAAGATAAGGAGGTGCACTGAATGAAACTTCATGAATTAGCTCCAGCAGCAGGTTCTAAAAAGGCTCGCACTCGTCGTGGTCGTGGTTTAGGCTCTGGCCTTGGCAAGACTTCTGGTCGCGGTCAAAAAGGTCAAAATTCCCGTAGCGGCGGCGGTGTTCGCACAGGTTTCGAAGGGGGCCAAATGCCTCTTTATCGTCGTTTACCAAAACGCGGTTTCAACAACTCTGTATTCGCTAAAGAATATGCGGAAGTTAACATTTCTCAATTAAATCGTTTTGAAGATGGTGCAACCGTAGATCCAGTATCCTTAATTGAAGCTGGCATTTTGAAAAACGTTCGTGACGGTATCCGCATTCTTGGCAATGGTACATTAGAAAAGAAACTAACAGTTATCGCTAATGGTTTTACTAAAACTGCAGAAGAAAAAATTGTAGCGGCAGGCGGAAAAGTAGAGGTGATCTAGGGTGCTAGAAGGCCTCTCGAACATCTTTAAAATAACAGAGCTCCGTAATAAAGTAGCCTATACGCTTCTCATGTTTATTGTGTTTAGGGCAGGCGTTCATATTCCGGTGCCTGGCGTAGATGCCTCTGTTATCGAAAGCTTATTTACAGCTGGCGGCTTATTTGGTCTTCTTGACCTTTTTGCCGGCGGTGCATTAAGTAAGTTCTCTATCTTTGCAATGAGTATTACACCTTACATCAATGCGTCGATTATTATGCAGCTTTTAACAGCTGTGATTCCGACCCTTGAAGCTTGGAGTAAAGAAGGCGAAGATGGACGTAAAAAAATCGCTAAAGTAACTCGATATGGTACAGTAGTGTTAGGCTTTGTCCAAGCATTTGGTATGGCTTATGCTCTACGTGCTAATAATGCATTAATCGACAACAGTATGTTGTCCGTTATCGTAATCTCCATCATCTTAACAGCAGGTACATGCCTACTTATGTGGATTGGTGAGCAGATTACTGCCTATGGTATAGGCAATGGTATTTCCCTTATTATCTTCGCTGGTATCGTAGCTCGTTTCCCATCTGGATTCAGCACAATTTACCAATATCTTGAAGTAGGAACTATCAATATTTTCCAAGCAATTTTATTTGCTCTTATTGCAATTGCAATGGTTGTATTTGTAATTGCTGTAACACAAGGTCAACGTCGTATTCCGATTCAATATGCTAAGCGCGTAGTTGGTCGAAAAATGTATGGTGGCCACTCTACCTTCCTTCCTCTTAAGGTCAACCAGGCAGGTGTGATTCCAATTATCTTTGCGTCATCCGTTTTGATGTTTCCTGTGACATTAGCTCAGTTTGTGCAGGTTGACTGGGTGAGAACACTGGCTAACTATTTTACATGGGGAACGCCATTGCAGACTGTTTTATACGCTGTATTGATTTTCATATTTACTTACTTCTATACAGCTATCTCAATAAACATTACGGATATGGCAGATAATATGAAAAAATACGGTGGATTTATCCCAGGCATTCGCCCAGGTAAACCTACTGCAGACTACGTAGATCGAGTAATGACTCGTATTACATTTGCTGGTGCTTTGTTCTTAGCATTAGTAGCTATCCTTCCAAACTTCATTGGTGGGATTACCGGTATCGAAGGCGTATACTTCGGTGGTACAGCCCTTCTTATCGTTGTAGGGGTTGCGTTGGATACAATGCAGCAGGTTGAGTCATTAGTAATAACTAGACATTATAAAGGTTTTGTTAAATAGGAGGAAATTTGCTATGTATATTTTGTTAATGGGACCTCCAGGTGCTGGTAAAGGCACACAGGCTGTTCGTTTAATTGATAAATATGGTATTCCTCAGATTTCAACCGGTGATATGTTCCGAGCAGCAGTGAAGGAATGTACCCCTCTTGGTCTTGAGGCTAAGAAATACATGGATGCTGGTCAACTAGTTCCCGATAGCGTAACGGTGGGAATCGTTCGTGAACGTCTTTCCAAAGACGATTGCAAAAAAGGTTTTATCCTTGATGGCTTCCCTCGTACTACAGCTCAGGCAGTATCTTTAGATGCTATTTTAAAAGAATTGGGAATTGTTCTAGATGCTGTTGTAAACTTAAATGTTCCATCTGAAGAACTTGTTAAACGCATCAGTGAACGTGCACGTCTTGAGAATCGTGACGATGATAAACCGGAAACAGTACAGAAACGTCTTGCTGTATACGAAGAATCTACAAAACCTTTAATTGACTACTATCGTAATAGTGGTTTATATGTAGAAATCAACGGATTACAGGATGTGGATGCAGTATTTACAGATATCATTAAAGCGTTGGAGAAATAATCCATGATTATTCTTAAATCGCCCAATGAAATCGAGTATATCCGTCAGGCATGTAAACTAACTGCTGATACCTTGACGCAGCTAATTGCAGTAGCGAAACCAGGTGTTTCGACCTTGGATTTAGATCAGTTTGCCGAAGAATATATTCGCAGCCATGGTGGTGAGCCAAGCTGTAAAGGTTACTATGGGTATCCTGCAACAATTTGTGCTTCTATTAATGATGAAGTAGTACATGGCATTCCAAGTGCAAAGCGGAAATTAAAACATGGCGATATTATTAGTATCGACCTTGTTTCTTCCGTTAATGGATACCATGGTGACTCCTGTGTAACGATTCCTATCGGAAAAGTTAAGCCACAGGTACATAAACTTCTAAAAGTAACAGAAGAAGCTTTGTTCAAAGGAATTGAACAAGCTGTTGTCGGGAACAGAGTGGGAGATATTTCTCATGCTGTTCAGACGTACTGTGAAAAATTTGGATTTGGTGTTGTGCGTGATTTCGTAGGTCATGGCCTTGGTCGTGAAATGCATGAAGATCCACAAATACCAAATTATGGTCCGGCTGGGCATGGCCCACTATTAAAGCCGGGAATGGTACTTTGTATTGAACCTATGATTACTATGGGAACATATGAAGTCGAAGTTCTGGATGATGATTGGACGGCGGTTACTCTTGATGGTAAGCCGGCAGCTCATTTTGAACATACAGTGGTCGTAACAGAAAATGGCCCTGAAATTTTGACCATGCGTGATGAGCCCAGGTTGATTAAATAACCAAGTAACCGGAGGAAATGATATGTCAAAAGAAGACGTTATTGAAGTGGAAGGTACGGTCGTAGAGGCATTACCAAACGCTATGTTCCAAGTTGAATTGGAAAATGGCCATGTGGTACTTGCCCATGTGTCAGGTAAAATGCGTATGAATTTTATTCGTATCCTTCCCGGTGATAAAGTTACTATGGAACTGACACCATATGACTTAAATCGTGGTCGCATTACCTACCGCTTTAAATAAGTGGTTGCGACTCAAAGGAGGTACTTATGAAGGTTAAACCATCAGTTAAAAAGATATGCGAAAAATGCAAAATCATTAAACGTAAAGGTCGTGTAATGGTAATTTGCGAAAACCCAAAACATAAACAAAAACAAGGTTAATTGATAGGAGGTGGCTGAATAGATGGCACGTATAGCCGGTGTAGATTTACCACGTGACAAACGTGTGGAAATTGGTTTGACTTATATTTATGGTATCGGACTTACTTTGTCCAAAGAGATTTTGGCAAAAACTGGTATTAATCCTGATACTCGTGTTCGTGACCTTACAGAAGATGAAGTTGCGAAAATCCGTGCTCTTCTTGATGATGAGTACAAGGTTGAAGGCGATCTTCGTCGTGAAGAAGCTCTTAACATTAAGCGCTTAATTGAAATCAACTCCTATCGCGGAAAACGTCATCGTGCAGGATTGCCTTTGCGCGGTCAACGCACTAAGACGAATGCCCGTACTCGTAAAGGTCCTAGAAAAGCAATCGCTGGGAAAAAGAAATAATAAAGGAGGGATAAAGCGTGGCTAAAAAGGTAGTATCTAGAAAAAGAAAAGAAAAGAAACACGTTGAATCTGGTGCGGCTCATATTCGCTCCACTTTCAATAACACTATCGTAACAATTACCGATACAAATGGTAATGCTCTTTCTTGGGCATCTGCTGGTGGCTTAGGCTTCCGCGGTTCTCGTAAGAGTACTCCATTCGCAGCACAAATGGCAGCAGAACAAGCTGCAAAAGCTGCTATGGAACATGGCTTGCGTCAGGTAGAAGTTTTCGTTAAAGGTCCAGGATCTGGTCGTGAAGCTGCTATCCGTGCATTGCAAGCAGCAGGTCTTGAAGTTAACAGCATCAAAGACGTTACTCCAATTCCTCATAACGGTTGCCGTCCTCCAAAACGCCGTCGCGTATAATTTATAGTTTATGCGACCGCTAGGCGGTGGCTATGATATACTATAGATGCAAGGCGTGTTTAAGAGGAGGATAGTCCTGATGAGCGAAGAAAAGAAATTAAAAATCGAGAAAGTTGAAGTACGCGATGACGGTCGTTATGGCAAATTCGTATGTGAGCCATTAGATCGTGGCTATGGGATCACTCTCGGTAATAGCTTGCGTCGAATTCTGCTTTCGTCTTTAGATGGGGCGGCCATTACTTCTATCAAGATTGATGGAGTACTTCATGAATTTTCTACTATTCCTGGTATTCGTGAGGATGTTACAGATATTATTCTTAACCTCAAACAATTATGCCTACGCGTTGACAGCGAGGCACAGTTGCCATTGGATATTCGTGTAGATATTCAGAAGGAAGGCGTTTTAACAGCTGGTGAATTCGGAAGAAACTTCCCACCAGACGTAGAAATTTTAAATCCTGACCTCGTAATTGCTACAATGGATGAGGTAGCTCATCTTGTAATGGATGTGCGCATTGAACGTGGTAAAGGATATGTGCCGTCCACGAAGAATAAGAAAGAAGATGATGTAATTGGTCGTATTCCAATTGACTCAATTTTCTCTCCAATTCTTCGAGCAAAATATGAAGTAAGTGATGTGCGTGTAGGCAATGAAATGGACTTTGATAAATTAACTCTTGAAGTTGTTACCAATGGTTCCATTACAGCAGCTGAAGCAGTAGCACGATCTGCCAACATTATGATCGGCTACCTTAAGAACTTCACAAAATTAGCACATGCAGCTGAAGAATTTATCCCTGTAGAAGAAGATATTACAGAAGATAATGCCGGCGACATGAATGGTGGTCCAGAAGATGGTCCAGCTAAGATTCCAATCGATGATTTGGAATTATCTGTTCGTGCGTACAACTGCTTAAAACGTGCTGGTATAAACACAATTGCGGATCTCCTAGACAAAACTGTGGAAGATTTAGGTAAGGTTCGTAACTTAGGTAAAAAATCCATTGAAGAGATTGAAGAAAAACTTCAAAATCATCCTTCAGGTAATTTTACTCTAAAGAAAAAAGGCGAATAAGGAGGATGACTAATGTATAGAAAATTAGGCCGTGACAGCTCTGCTCGCAAAGCGTTATTCCGCGGTATATTAACATCTTTCTTCCAATATGATCGTATTGAAACAACTGAAGCGAAAGCTAAAGAATTACGTGGTTTAGCAGATCAAATGATCACTCTTGCTAAACGTGGTGATCTTCATGCTCGTCGTCAAGTTCTTTCCTACCTTATGGATGAAGATGTAGTTAAAAAATTGTTCGATGAAATTGCTCCAAAATATGCTGATCGTCAGGGCGGTTACACTCGTGTAATTAAAACTGGCCTTCGCAAAGGTGATGCAGCTCCATTAGCACTTATCGAGCTAGTATAATAACATGGAAGACGGTGTTGCAACAATCGTTAGCAACACCGCTTTTTGTTATTATGGAATAGTTTATAAAAATATATATAATTGGGAACCTAAAGCAGATTGACAACCGTAAAGAAATATTAGGTTGACGAATTATGTATATTTTTATATTATCATAGAGACTGTATAGTGAAGATAAAACTGCCATATTCTGTTCTTCCCTGAACTAGATGAATTTATACTATATGACTTAATAGATATAAGTTGCGACTTGCAAGCTAAGAGTTGTAGGTTGATATATATGTTAGGGCTTATAATTCAAGACTGCAAGCTAAGCTATAGGTTGATATATATGTTAGGCCTATAACTCAAGACATATAACTGACTTATAACTTAAGCTGTGTAAGTTTATGTAAGCTTTTACATAAGTCAGTGTGCTTAATCTAGTATAGGGCTACGATGGGAACAGATCGGAGTCTATACTTGTGCTGTATTACTATGTATTTAAAAGAGGATATTATGAACACTCAAGAAATTAAGATGAAAAGGGATGAATCTAATGTAGCTCCTGGAGACATTATGATTCAAACCGACCACATGAGCCATACCTATACGGATGAGACCGGAAATGTGGTAAAAGCTCTTGATGATGTGAGCATTACCATTCGCAAAGGTGAATTTGTCAGCATTATTGGTACTAATGGGAGCGGCAAAAGCACTTTAGCTAAACATTTTAATGTATTATTAACACCTACTGATGGGGATGTTATAGTTTTAGGGCTAAATACTAAGGATGAACATAATTTATGGAATATCCGCCAACATGTAGGCATGGTATTTCAAAATCCAGATAATCAAATTGTGGCAGCCATCGTGGAAGAAGATGTAGCTTTTGGACCAGAAAATTTAGGTGTAGAGCCGAAAGAAATTAGACGCCGCGTGGATGAAGCGTTGGCTAGTGTTAATATGACTGAATACGCACTTCATTCACCGGGTTTATTATCTGGCGGGCAGAAACAACGTATTGCCATTGCTGGTGTATTGGCCATGAAGCCGGCCTGTATCGTCTTAGATGAACCAACGGCGATGCTCGACCCTACTGGGCGACGAGAAGTGCTAGAGACTGTTCACCGCCTTAATAAGGAAGAAGGCATTACCATTGTATATATTACTCATTTTATGGAAGAAGCTGTCACATCTGATCGAGTGATTGTGATGAAAAATGGCAAATTAATTGAGCAAGGTACGCCAGAAACAGTATTCTCACAAGTCAAAATGTTAAAGGACTTAGGCCTTGATGTTCCAGTAGCGGCAGAAGTAGCTGAAAAATTAGTAGAGAAGGGCCTTTCTTTACGTACAGGTATTATTACTGAAAAAGAGTTGGGGGATCAATTATGCCGATAATATTAAATAATGTAACCCATATCTATGGTGAGCATACGCCATATCGTAAAGAAGCTTTAAAATCGATTAATTTAACAATTAATGAAGGTGATTTTGTAGGGATTATCGGCCACACGGGATCTGGAAAATCCACCTTAGTACAACATTTAAATGGTCTATTACATCCTACTTCAGGGATTGTAACAGTTAATGGTGTGGACCTTAGCGATAAAACAGAAGAAGCTAAACAAATGCGCCATAAAGTGGGCATGGTATTTCAGTATCCTGAGCATCAATTGTTTGAAGAGACCATAGCCCAAGATATTGCTTTTGGGCCGCGCAATTTAGGCTTATCAGAAGAAGAAATCGATCTTCGCGTGCGTGAAGCTATGGAATTCGTAGGTCTAGACTATGATACGTATGCTACGCGCTCCCCGTTTCAACTATCCGGTGGGCAAATGCGACGGGTTGCCATTGCTGGTGTGATTGCCTTGAATCCAGACTATTTAATCCTAGATGAACCATCTGCTGGTCTTGATCCTTTTGGACGTGATGAAATATTTAATCGCATTATAGATTTGCACCAGAAAAAGGGCGTTACTGTTATATTGGTATCTCATAATATGGAAGATATTTCTCGCATGGCCAATCGCTTAATTGTTATCGATGATGGGCAAATTAAACTCGATGGAGATCCGATTCAGATTTTCTCTAATAATCGACATATGCTACAAGAGACCGGCGTAGATGTACCGCCAGTAGTGAATTTGATGTATTATTTAAAAGAGCGAGGCCTTCCGGTAGATGTTGGGGTTAGCTCCATTGATGAGGCTGTAGCCGGCATTGAATGGGCTGTAAAAAACTCTAAGGGAGGTGCCTCATGCTAAAGAATATTACCATTGGGCAATTTTTCCCTGGCGATTCATTTTTGCATCGCATGGACCCACGAGCTAAAATAATGAGCACCATTATCTTTATGGTAGCTATCTTTTTAGCTAACTCAGTGCTGGCGTATGCTGTAGTAGCTGCCTTTACCTTATTGGCTTTTCGCATGTCACAGCTACCATGGCGCGTCATTTGGACCTCAATTAAACCCCTATGGGTGATCATTGTTTTTACGCTTTTAATTCATGTGTTTACTACACCTGGCAATGTAATTTGGCAATATAGCTTTCTGTCTATTTCTGATGAAGGCGTTCGTATGGGGAGCTTTATGGCAGCTCGCTTAGTATTCCTTATCATGTTCTCGTCGTTATTGACCTATACAACATCACCGATTCGCTTGACTGATGGTATTGAGTATTTGCTTAATCCTTTCCGTCGCATTGGCGTACCGGCTCATGAGTTGGCTATGATGATGACGATTGCCTTGCGCTTCATTCCTACTTTACTAGAGGAAACCGATCGCATTATGAAGGCGCAGGAAGCACGTGGTGCAGACTTTACTACGGGGAGCATTATCAAGCGGGCAAAGAATATGATTCCTCTATTAGTGCCTTTATTTATTAGTGCCTTTCGTCGAGCTGATGAATTGGCTATTGCCATGGAAGCACGTTGCTATCGAGGAGGAGAAAATAGAACACGAATGAAAGAATTGTCTATTACCTCTTATGATTACATAGGTTTAGGTGCTGTTATTATTGTCACAATAGTCTTATTAGGTTTGCGTTTAGAAGGTATTTTATATACTTGGTAAGCAAGCTGAGCAAGAACATATGCTTTTGTTTGTGATAGCTAATTGTGCTTAGATGGTATTTTATATACTTGGTAAACAAGTTGAGCAAAAATATGGACTTTTGTTATGATGCCTAATTGTGCTTAGAAGATATTTTATATTCTTGGATAGGCAATAAGCTAGTTGTTTCAGCTCTGAGATTTAGTAAAAAGGATAGTTAAATTATATGATGAAACGCAATATTCGATTGATTGTGGCCTATGATGGAACTACCCTTAGTGGGTATCAAAGGCAAGCCAATGGGCCCACTGTTCAAGCCTATTTAGAAGAGGCTCTGAGCAAGGTGTGCAATGAGCCTATACAGATATATGGCGCTTCACGAACTGATGCTGGGGTTCACGCCCGTTTTCAAGTGGTAACATTTTTGACTACGGGCCGGATTCCTGTAGAAAATTTATTACGCGCTTTAATTGCTCATTTACCACCTTATATAGTGGTAACTAGGGCGGAAGAAATACCTCTAGATTGGAAGCCCCGTTGGAATATAGTGGGGAAAGAATATGTATATATAATTCGCAATCATCCCGTAGAGGATCCTTTGCATATGCGCGCTATCATTGGCATGTTAAAAAGCCTTTATCCTTGGCGCTTATGAGGCTTGGGGCTAAAGAATTAGAAGGGACTCACGATTTTACAACTTTACAGGGAACAAATTCAACGCCAGCGAATCCAGTAAAAACAATTTATGCGATTACGCCAATTTTAGAGGAACACATGATTAAATTGCATGTAATTGGTGATGGCTTTTTATACCATATGGTACGAAATATAGCAGGCCTGTTAGTGGATGTAGGTTTAGGTAAAATTGCTCCCTCTCAAATTAGCAGCTTACTGGCTAAAAAAGATCGTCGTGTGATTGGAAAAACAGCTCCACCGCAAGGACTATTCTTAGAGGAAATATTTTTTGCTTCGCAAAGAATGGACGAAGTAATTCAAGAATGCCGTAAAAATATGGTGAAATAATATAATAAAATATCCTAATTAGGGTTAAAATAAGTGAATTTACATGCTGAAATTTTGCATATAAATTCACTTATTTTTATTGGCAAAATACCTACAAAATAGAGGGAATTATATACACTATAGAAATGAGAATACCTATATAATTTCCATATAGGTGATAATGAAAAATATGCATTTCAAATGAGCATATTAGATTGCTGATTTTGCATAAAGATGTTAGAATAAGATTAAGTTAAGAGATAGTATAGTTTTAAGAGCGTATTTATGTATTACAATCCTAAGGAGGGTGAATCTTTTGCAACAACGTAAAGATTTTATTTGGAAAATGGGTGGCCAACAAGGCGAAGGTATCGAAAGCTGCGGCGAAATTATGGCCACAATTTTAGCCAAAGAAGGCTATTCGTTGTATAGTCAACGACTTTTTGCTTCTCGTATTAAAGGGGGACATACAACATTTGCTTTGCGTATTGCCTTAGAGCCAATTATGACTGTAGGCGAAAGCATCGACTTTTTAGTGGCATTAGACCAAGAAACTGTTGATAAGCATGGTGAAGAAGTTCGCGAAGGCGGCTACATCATCTGCGATAGCAAAGTTGAACCTGATTTCTCGAAATACGAAGGCGCCCCAATTACTTGCTTAGCAGTACCAATTACAGAAGCAGCGATGAAACAAGGCTCTTTACTAATGCGTAATATTGTTGCATTAGGCATGTCTGTTGCTCTCTTGGGCTTTGACAAAACTCCTTTTAAAACTGCTATTGAATTGCGCTTTGCAAAAAAATCTCAAGATGTAATTGACAAAAACTTACAAGCTTTTGAAGATGGTTATGGATTTATCGCTAGTCATCGTGGCGACAATGAAATTGATACGCTTCCAGTGCCAGAAAAGAAAGATCAAATGTTCTTACTCGGCAATGAAGCAATCGCTCTTGGTGCTATTGCAGCAGGCTCTAAATTTATGGCGTCCTATCCTATTACGCCAGCATCTGAAGTTATGGAATACATGATTAAGAAGATGGATAAATTAGGCTCTACTATCGTTCAGACTGAAGATGAAATTGCTGCTTGTATGACTGCAATGGGTGGCGTATATGCAGGTGTTCGTGGTTTCACTTGTACATCCGGCCCTGGCTTAAGCCTTATGGCAGAGTCCTTGTCCATGGCGTCCATGGCAGAACTTCCAATGGTTGTTATTGATGTGCAACGTTCTGGCCCATCCACTGGTATGGCGACTAAAGTTGAAACTTCCGACATCAATGCAGCTTGCCACAATGCTCATGGCGACTATGCTAATATCGTAATTTCTCCAACTAGTATTGAAGAATGTTTCTATGAAATTCAACATGCTTTTAACTTAGCAGAAACGTTCCAATGTCCAGTTATTTTCATGCCAGACTTACAACAAGGCTTGAATAAACAATCTGTACCATCTTTTGATATGAACCGCGTGCCAATTACACGTGGCAAATTGATGAAGGAAGAAGATTTACCAGAATTAGAACGTCCTAATTACTTCAAACGCTTTGAACTAGTAGAAGATGGTATTTCTCCTCGTACAATTCCAGGTATGAAGAACGGTATGTTCTTATCCACTGGTCTAGAACATAATGAAGAAGGTAAACCAGCAGAATCTCCAGCTATGCACGTAAGTCAAACTGACAAACGTTTACGCAAGCTTGAAGGGGTTACTAAAGTATATGATCCATTCTTAAATAATGCTAAGCATGATGAATGTGATGTACTTGTAATTGGTATTGCATCTAGCCGCGGTGCTATTGAAGAAGCTACAGCACAATTAGAAGCAGAAGGCGTTAAAGTAAATCATTTACACTTACGCTTAATTAAACCATTCCCAACTAAGGAATTATTACCATTCTATGATAAGGCTAAAAAAGTTGTTATTTGCGAACAAAACGCAACAGCTCAATTAACAGACTTATTTAGAATTAATATGCCAGATAAGACTAAGCTCCATAGTTGCTTGAAATATGATGGGACACCATTTACAGCAACATATGTAAAAAAAGCAATTAAGGAGGTTTTATAATATGGCAACAGTAGCTGATTTTAGAAATGATATTCGCCCAAATTGGTGCCCTGGTTGTGGTCACTATGGGGTACAAGCAGCTATTACTGACGCAGTAGTAGCACTTGGTATTACACCTGATAATTTGGCAGTAATTTCCGGTATCGGTTGTTCTAGCCGTATAGGCGGTTACTTCTATGCATATGGTGCTCATACTACACATGGTCGTGCGCTTCCTTATGCTCAAGGGGTAAAACTTGCTAATCAAGATTTAAATGTTGTAGTTTGTGGTGGTGATGGTGATGCGTACGCTATCGGTATGGGTCATACTATTCACGCTTTCAAACGCAATGTGAATATTACTTATGTTGTAATGGACAACCATGTTTATGGTTTAACTAAAGGTCAAACGTCCCCACGCTCTGACGTTGGCTTTGTAACTAAAACATCTCCACATGGTTCTTTTGAATCTCCATTGCCAATCTGTGAAACTGCCATTGCCGCTGGTGCTACTTTCGTAGCTCAAGGGTATATGACAAATCGCGCTGAACTTGTGGAATTAATTAAGCAAGGTATGCAACATGAAGGGTTCTCCTTCATCAACGTATTTAGCCCATGCGTAACCTACAATAAGCGCAATGGATATGACTTCTTCAAAGAAAACTTAACTTCTTTGAGTAAAGTAGAAGGTTATGATGTTCATAATCGTGCAGAAGCTCTTAAAGTTCTTGGGGAATATGATGGTCTTGTAACAGGCTTAATTTATCAAGACACAGAAAAACCTAGCTTTGAACAAGCATTAGCAGCAGCTAATGGTGGCCCACATCCTCGTGCATTAATTCACGATGTAACTAAGCCATCACAAGAATTATTTGATCAACTTTGCGAAGAGTTTAAATAATTTTTAAGTTGCAAAATGAAACAGCATAGAGAACATATTCTATGGGGATGAGTCTTTTTGTAGTATATGTTTGATGCTGTAGTAAGGGTTAATATAAGCTCATATTTGACGAATAGTAGGTCTTAATGATAAGATAGAGCTACTGTAATAAACAGGCGATACTTTGGTATCGCCTGTTGTTATTGTGTCCTAAATTAAGGGGACACAAGACAGTTCGTAACCATCCTGTCTTTAAATAAAACTAAGGAGAATGAAACATGATGAAGTCTGTGAGCACTTGGAGTGCTACAAAAAAAATGACCGTATCCGGTCTTTGTTTAGCTGTGTATATTGTAGTGATGCTAGTTACCCAGGGCTTTGCTTTTGGGCAATATCAGATTCGCATTGCTACGGCTCTTTATGGCTTAGCAGCATTATTTCCTTTTACTGTTGTTGTATTTGGTTTAGCTAATCTAATCAGTAATTTTATTATGGGTGGATTAGGCCCTATTGATGCAATTGGTGGCTGTATAGTAGGCTTAGTAACTACTGGTGGGATTGCTTTAGGAAAGCGCTTTGGTTTAGGCAATTGGATTGTGATTCCTTTTATTACTTTAGTGCCTAGTTTAGTGGTTCCTTTGTGGCTAGCACCTATGCTACACTTACCTTATGAATTATTAGTTAGTTCACTTTTAGTGGGACAAGGTATTTCTGCTGTAGTCAGCTTTTTTTTAGTCAATGCGCTAGAACGTGTTATGGGTTTATCTCGTACATCTCAAGCTACTGCATTGAGTTCAAGTGCAATACAAAAAGCGGAGAAAGATCTGCTTACTGATAAAGCGAAATCTTCCGATGAACAATCTAATGAAGCTGATGAAGTGAGTTTAAATGATATGGCCGCTATGATGCGGGGCGTTGATACATCAAGGAGGTAATTATGGCAAGCGGTAGAAGTAAAGACGAATTACAAGGGGTTCATGGTTTAGGCAGTGCCAATACACAGTACCCAACAGACTATGCACCAGAGATTTTAGAATCTTTTGTAAATAAGCATCCAGGCAATGATTATTTTGTAAAATTTAACTGTCCTGAATTTACCAGTCTCTGTCCTATGACTGGGCAACCAGATTTTGCAACTATTTATATTTCCTATGTACCAGATGAGCGCTTAGTGGAAAGTAAATCTTTGAAATTGTATTTATTTAGCTTTAGAAATCACGGTGACTTCCATGAAGACTGCGTAAATATTATTATGAAGGATTTGGTTAAGTTGATGGACCCTAAATATATTGAAGTTTGGGGAAAATTTACACCTCGTGGTGGCCTTGCCATCGACCCTTATGCAAATTATGGGAAGCCAGGCACTGAATGGGAAGCAGTGGCTAAAGAAAGATTACATTTTCATGATATGCAACCGGAACGTGTGGCATATAGATAAACTTATGGTCGAGCCTTGGGGCCGTCTGTAGATATAAATAAATAAAAAAGGTCCTACCGAAAACCTCTCGTCAAGCTCGAATGGTTTTCTTGTAGGACCTTTTTATTTAGGGAATATGTCTAATGAGACACAATTATAGGCACGAGCTATAAGTTTATAGAGGGGAGGCAGATGAGAGCCGAAAACCTCTCGTCAAGCTCGAATGGTATTTCTTGTAGGACCTTTTTTATTTAGGGAATATGTCTAATGGAGCACAATTATAGGCTCGAGCTATAAGTTTATGGAGGGGCGGAAGATGAAAGTCGAAAACCTCTTGTCAATCGGAATAGTATTTCTTGTAGGAATCATTTTTATTTGGGGGGGATTATGTCTAATGGCGTGCTAAATTTCAGGCTCGAGCTATAAGTTTATGAGGGAGGGGGAAGGGAACCTTTTCGTAGAGTTCGAATGGTATTTCTTGTAGGAATCATTTTTATTTGAGGGCTTATATCTAATGGCAACACAGTTATAGGTGTTGACTATGGGGTTGTGGGGTTAGAGGCCGTAGGTCTATAAGAGTTGTTATGCTTGGAGTGGGCTACAAGTTTAAGGTGTGTGCAAATTTTGATATAATAGAGTTAGATATATGGTGTAGGGTAGCCATTATGTAACTAATAAAATGATGAGGTTATTAGAAAAGGAGTTGGCATAGGTATGTCAGAGGTATTTTTCACGTCTATGAGGACGCGAGTAGGGGAGAGTTTGACTGATAAGTTTGAACGTTTAATTGTTAAGGCGGGCATTAAGGATATTAATTTTGAAAATAAATTTGTTGCTATTAAAATGCATTTTGGTGAGCCAGGTAATTTAGCCTATTTACGTCCGCAATATGTAGCTCGCTTGGTGGAAGTGATTAAAGAATTAGGCGGTCGTCCATTTTTGACAGATTGTAATACTTTATATGTGGGAGGCCGTAAAAATGCCTTGGATCACATTGAATCAGCCTATCAAAATGGATTTAATCCGTATAATACAGGTGCGCATGTTATTATTGCTGATGGTTTAAAGGGCTTAGATGAAACTTTAGTGCCATTACCTGATGGGAAGCATGTAAAAGAAGCAAAAATTGGTCGCGCCTTGATGGATGCAGATATTGTTATTTCATTGACTCATTTTAAAGGCCATGAATCCGCAGGCTTTGGTGGCGCTATTAAAAATCTTGGTATGGGCGGTGGCTCTAGAGCTGGTAAAATGGAGCAACATAGTGCTGGTAAGCCATTTGTACAACAAGATATTTGCGTAGGTTGCCGTAAATGTGAACAATATTGTGCTCATGATGCGGTTCATGTGACTAATGGGAAGTCCTTTATTACGGAAGAAAAATGTGTAGGCTGCGGTCGTTGCGTAGGTGTATGTCCAGTAGATGCTATTTCACCAATGTGGGATGAAGCCAATACAGTACTTAGTGAAAAAATGGCGGAATACACAGCCGCTGTAGTTAGAAATCGTCCAGCTTTCCATATTAGCTTAGCTATTGATATTTCGCCATATTGTGATTGTCATAGTGAAAATGATATTCCTATTGTACCTGATGTAGGGATGTTCGCTTCAAAAGATTTGGTGGCCTTAGATCAAGCTTGTGCAGATAAAATTAATGCGCAACCAGTGATGCCTGGTAGTATGTTGGCAGAAGTTAATCATGATGGACATGATCATTTTAAATCAATCGCCCCTGAAACTGATTGGGAAGCGGCGCTTAGTCATGCAGAAGCTTTAGGGCTAGGTAGTAGAAGTTATGAGTTAAAGGAAATCAAATAGAATACTTTTAAGTAGATTATTTATAGGGCAGAGCATCTATAAAACTTATAGGGCTTGATTAAGTTTTTATTATATGACTCTTACATATCGCTCTGAATATGTAAGAGTCATTTTTTAGAGCACATAAGTAAGCTTATATTTTAACTGTAAATACTTAGGGCGTATAGGCGTATAATTTAATGTAGGCTTTAAATTATACAATAAAAAAAGACACAGAGTAAACTCTGTGTCTTTTGTAATATTGAATTATTTGGAGTACAATTCGACGATAAGTGTTTCGTTAACTTCGATTGGAAGTTCGGAACGCTCAGGAAGACGAGTTAATGTACCTTTGAAGCCTTCTAATTCTTTAGTGATGTAAGGAAGTTCGAAAGAACGAAGTTCCTGGAAGTTTGTTTTGAACATTTCATTGTCACGGGATGCTTCGCGAAGTTCGATAACATCGCCTACTTTACATTGGTAGGAAGGGATGTCTACGCGACGGCCGTTAACAAGAATGTGGCCATGGTTTACCATTTGACGTGCTTGACGAATGGAGTTACCGAAGCCAATGCGATATACAAGATTGTCAAGACGGCATTCTAGTAATACTAGCATGTTTTCGCCTGTAACACCTTGCATTTTTTTCGCTTTATCGTAATAGCGTACGAACTGGCGTTCTAGCAAGTTGTAGTATGCTTTAACTTTTTGTTTTTCTAATAATTGCATGCCATATTCAGACATTTTTTTCTGACGTTGGTCTTTTTTTACGCGCTTTAAAGCTTTGGAGTGACCGAAAACGTTCACACCGAAGCGACGACATAACTTAAAGCGTGCTTCTCTTCTCGTTGCCATGTGTTTATCACCTCATAATAAAATAACTATATATACCAAATTAGGTACCCGATAATCATATCACGAATTTACTTTTGTTGTCAATGATAAAGGCCCTGTTTATGGGAATAATCTAGGAGTTTTTATAAAAAGGGTATAAAAAAGTTTTAGTAGTATGCCTGTTATAAATACATGAGTTGATTTATCCATTTTAAATGTGAAATAAATTGAACAAACTTGTATTTTTCATAGCTATTTTATACTAGTTTGTGATATACTTTCATTGAAAAGCAATAGTCTATAGGAATAGTGAGCATACTTTTTACTCATACAATCTAGACAAGTGTAAACGTACATGATACAATATAAAACTCTACTTATATAATTTGAAATTCTACTTATATAACTGTATAAATTTATTGAAAAGACTAATCAGAAAACTATATAAAATTTTATATAAGGGGAAAATATGCGCTGATATGCTTAAAAATATACTTTATGGGTCTAGTTTTGTAAATTTCTTTGTATTAGGGCGTTTATTGTGTGTTTTTCTGTAGAAATCAAATTTATATTATAAGTTATAAAAATTTTATTGTGGTTGGTTGAATAATATTAAAATTTTTTATATTACTTTTCTAGCTTTAGTGGAACATGATATAATATTGTAGAGTTCCATATATTTCGATATACAAGTTCTATTACGTAGATCGACGTCAATATATATGTAGTGTGTTTGGTTTTGTTTTATAAGTTGTTATTCGCATAAAAGGAGATGAATTAGATGGAAGAACTACCTACCCTGCAGGAGTTGCAAAGCTTTATTACTTATAGCAAAATGGGGAATTTTACATTAGCTGCTCAAGCTGCTAATATTACACAATCTGCTTTTAGTGCGCAGATGAAAAAACTAGAACGTTTGGTGGGTGTAAAGTTAATTGCCCGTTCAACTCGTGGTAGCCGCTTAACTCCAGAGGGAGAAAAGTTTTTGCCAGAGGCTGAACATATTATTGAAACATTAGAGCGAGCGATTCATAGTATTCGCTTAGCTAATAAATTAGAACGTCCTATGTTGAATGTAGGGATTTTACGCAGTATTGGTGATGTGAGAATGAACTCTCATGTAGCGCATTTCCAACAAGTTAATCCGAATTTTGCCATTTCCGTATATGATATGGAAGAAGAGGAAATGCTTCTCGACTTGCGTGAAAATCGCATCGATATTGGTACTTGCTATTTACCTAATAACAAGGATATGAGCGCTTACGAAAGTATTGCCCTACGTGAAGACTCAGTTGTTTACTATGCACCAAAACGTGACATTGAAAAGCATCCGATTACTTGTGAAGAAATTTTGGAATATCCATTGGTGATGTATCCGCCTAAATACTTCATGAGCCATCGTTTGGGATCCTATTTCTCTGAAGAGGGACGTCAATCTTTACATCAATTAGTACGCTTATCTAATCCATATGCTATGATTGATTATTGTAAACGCAATGAAGCAGGTGCATTGATTTCTCGTCATTTACTTGACACTTTAGAAATCACTGAAGGTGTATATAGCCTGGCTAAACCATTGAATTTACAAGTATGCTTTGTATATCGCAATAATAATTCTAAATGGGAAACAATGAAGACATTTATGGATTATATTGCACAACAATTAAACCAAGGCTAATAGTTTGTAGTTTTGGTGTCAAGCCTCTCTGATGGAATGTGGGTTGACGTAAAGAACGCTTAGCACAGTGCTAGGTGCGAATTAAATGAAGAATTAAAAACGGTTTGTATCTTACTACAGTATTGTCTATAGGCCTAATATGAAATGAGGCTGTAGGCAAGTCGCTGAGATCAGACCGTTTTTATTTTGTTTTATCCAGAGGAGTAGACAGATGGATGAGTTAAAAAAGAGTCAGATTTTCTTTCTCGGCCTTCAACATGTATTGGCCATGTATGCGGGCGCGGTGATAGTGCCATTAATTGTAGGTAGTAGTTTAGGTCTTGATACGGAGCATATTGCCTATTTAATTGGTGCTGATTTATTGACATCAGGGATTGCTACTTTATTGCAAGTATGGCGCAACCGCGTATTTGGTATTGGTTTGCCCGTTGTATTAGGCTGTACTTTTACGGCTGTATTCCCTATGATTGCTATCGGTAAGGAATTGGGATTAGGTGCTATTTACGGAGCCATTATTGTATCTGGTCTTATAGTATCTTTAATTGCTCATTGGTTTGGTAAATTAGTGCGATTCTTCCCTCCTGTTGTAACGGGCTCTATTGTTACAGTTATTGGTGTTACTCTAGTCCCTGTAGCGATGAATAATTTAGCCGGTGGGTTAGGAAGTCCTGATTTTGGATCATTAACTAATATTCTATTAGGCGTAGGTGTATTAGCATTTATTTTAATTTTAAATCGGCTGTTTAAAGGGTATATTCAGGCTATCTCGGTTTTACTTGGCCTTGTAGTGGGGACTGTAGGCGCTGCATTGATGGGCTTAGTTGATTTTGCACCAGTGGCAGAAGCGTCTTGGACTCATATCCCAACACCATTTTATTTTGGCTTGCCAACATTCCATGCAAGTGCCATTTTAACTATGACTATTGTAGCCATGGTTAGTATGGTCGAATCAACTGGTGTATTTTTAGCTTTAGGTGAAATTTGTGAGCGCAAATTAACGCCAAAAGATTTAGCTCATGGTTATCGTGCTGAAGGTTTGGCTTCTATTATTGGGGGGATTTTTAATTCTTTCCCATATACGACATTCTCTCAAAATGTGGGGCTCGTAGAATTATCTAAGGTGCGCACGACTCGTGTTATTACAGTCTGTGGTTTAATGTTAGTTTTACTTGGCTTAGCGCCTAAGTTCGCAGCTTTAGCAACTATTATTCCTACTAGTGTCTTGGGTGGCGCTATGGTAGCTATGTTTGGCATGGTTTGTGCGGCGGGCATTCGCATGCTAGGAAAAGCGAATTTTAATGATTCTAATACGATGCTTGTGGCTGCTTGCTCTATTACCTTGGGCTTAGGTGTAACCGTTACGCCTAATTTATTTAGTCAGTTTCCATCTTCTGTGCGTATTTTATTGGAAAGTGGCATTGTGGTAGGGGCGTTAACGGCGGTAATCCTTAATATCTTATTTAACTATGAAGAAATTAAAAATTATTCCTTAGGTGAAGCGTTAAAAGAGCGTGCTGAAGAGGGTAAGTGAAAAATATAAAGTAAATGAACCGCAAATATAGAGCACGTAAAAAGTCAATAAAAGCGAATAAAAAGCAAATAAAAAGTAGATAAGAGCTAATAAAGGCAAATAAAAAAGCTGTAGTTTTATGTTCCACTTATAGAGCGATTCTATAAATAAGCACATAAACTACAGCCTTTATTATTTGGTATTAATGGAATAAGGCATAATAGATAACATAAATCCAGCCTAAAATCCCGTGGAAGATTGCCCAAGGAATGGAGTGCCAATTGGCGTAGCTAACAACCATAGCTAAGGCGGACCCAAAGGAAATACCAGTTTTTACAGTACTTGCTACGTATTTCATTAGAACGTCACCTCCTTATAAGCCTAAATAGTGGCTATATGTATGATGACATATTTTATAAGTATTTGTAAAGTTGGATTTAAGATGGCTGATAAAATTATACATTTAAGTGAGCTAATGAGATATTAGGGAATAGTCACATAGAGTCTATTAGTGAATAGTCACATAGAGTCTATTAGTGAAAGCTATTTTATATTATACTAGAATGGAACTATATATTAAGTAATATATATAATGAGATGTGTTTTATATTACGACGCATTAAATGATGTGTATTAAGAGCTATGTTATATGTTTTATAGAAAGGATGATTACGGTGGCAGAATTAACTGTAGGAAGTAAAGCGCCAAGCTTTTCTGTTTTGGCTGATACGAATGAAATGGTAGCCTTAAAGGACTTTTTAGGAAAGAATGTTATTTTATATTTTTATCCAAAGGACAATACACCAGGTTGTTCAGTGGAAGCGCAACAATTTAATGAGGCCTATGAAACTTTATTGCAAGCCGGTTATGTTGTATTGGGAGTAAGTCGTGATACAGTAAAATGGCATGTAAATTTTAAAAATAAATTTGATCTTCAATTCCTTTTGTTAGCTGATACAGAGGAGACCATTTGTAATGCCTATGGCGTTATGAAGGAGAAGAAATTATATGGTAAAGTATCGATTGGCATAGAACGGTCCACCTTTGTTATTGATGAAAAAGGTGTATTAACTCATATTTACCGTGGCGTAAAAGCGAAAGAGCATGTAGGGGCTTTGTTGGCTGATTTAGGAATTAATGCTCAATAAAGGAGACGAAGTCAAATTAAAACATTACATATTAAAATTTAAACTTTACAAATTAAGCTTAAAACATTACAAATTAAGCATTAAACATTATAAACTAAGTATCACAAGTTACAAATAAAACGCTAAAGGACTGCAACTGAATGTCTACATATAGTAGTCATTAGTTACAGTCCTTTTTATTTGATTAGCTCAGGCCAGTTATGTATTTAGTTTACATTACAGGCAAGTTATATTTACGCCATGAAGGAATCAATGTTGATTCAATGAGAGGAATTTTGTGTTCATAATCGCCTCGTTTGGCTACTGGGTAGGAAATTCGCAAGCTATTTAATAACTGATTGGATACAAAGTGTTTTTCATAGTGAATAATACCATTTCTCTCGTAGGAGATGACATACCAATCGTCGCCACTTGCCTTATAGGCTGGTGTATAGCGGCGCACAGCGTCTTCATAGCTTTGTTGTAAAGAAAATTTATTGCTGTTATGTGAGCCAGAGAGTGTGAGCTCTCCGCCTAAGCCATCTTTAAATATGGCACCATCATGATTAGAAGGCGCATAGGCAAGATAAAAGCTAGATGGTACATATACGCTCATGCCATAGCGGTTGTTTGTATATTGGAAATAGTCCTTGTTGATTGGCTCTACATAGACATATTGTGAGAAGCGACTATCACCTTTGTAAAATTGATTAGGAAGTGCTTCACGGGCCCCCACTAAGGATGTGCAGGAGAGGGCCAATAGAGTGACTAATACAGACTTACGAAGTATATGTTTCATAGAGAACTCCTATTTTATTAAAATCTTATTTTTTCAAAGTTTAAAGTCGTATTTTTCCAAGTTCTTATTTTACTAAATTTTTAGGCTCACCATTTAAGAAGGCATCAATATTATCAAATACGATGTCAGCTCTAGTTTCTAAGGCTTCTTTGCTGGCAAATGCCACATGTGGCGTGAGAACACAATGTTTAGCATGGCAAAGCGGATGATCTGTAGCGATTGGTGGTTCATTTTCAAATACGTCAATACCAGCAGCAGCCAAACGGCCTTCATTAAGTGCGTCTGCCAAGGCTTGGCTGTCTACAACAGGGCCACGTGCTGTGTTGATAAGCACGGCGGTTGGCTTCATGAGGCGAATAGTGTCAGCATTAACAAGCCCTTTTGTTTCTTCGGTTAATGGTGTGTGAAGGGAGACAAAATCTGCTTCTTTAAATAAGGTATCTTTATCTACAAAGGTAACGCCTTTTGCTTCAAGGGCTGGTTTTACACTGCGATTGTAAGCGATAACTTTGCAACCAAAGGCGAGAGCTATTTCTGCTACGCGGCTGCCAATAGCACCAGTGCCTACAACGCCAAATGTTTTGCCATAAAGTTCAAAGCCTACAAGACCATCTTTGGTACCACCCTGACGACATTCTTTATCGCAAGGTACAATATTGCGGATTGTACTGATAGCAAGGCCAAAAGCTAATTCAGCTACAGCATTAGTGGAGTAGCCCGCTGCATTAGATACCGTGATATTGCGCTCGCGGCAAGCTTCAAGGCCTACATGGTCTACACCAGTGAAGGCAATGTCAACAAATTTTAAATTACTGCATTGGCGGATGATATCAGCTGATAAAGGTTGATTTGCTAGCATAATAATGTCAGCATCTTTTACACGTTCTAATAATTTTGTCTGGTCAGTTTCTTTGGTTTCATAATAAATGACTTCGTGACCAGCGTTTTTTAATGGAGCGGCTAAGGTTTCAATTTTACTTAACGCAACACCTAATGGTTCCATAACAACAATTTTCATAGTACACCTCATATAATAGTCGAACAATAGATGTCCACAAATATGGAAATGCTGTAAAGCCATACCCCTTTGAGGACAGAAGCAATAATAAATCTTATATTCATTATACGCTAACTCAAGATAAAGTAAAATGACTAGGATAGATAGCACTCTTAGCATTATGCTAAGAGCGCAAGGGGCAATCGCTTTTGTGCTACAAAGCGAATTAACTTTTATAGTGTAAAAAATGTCTTTTCTAGTATAAAGAAAATAAATTTTCATCGTCTAAAAAGTAAACTTTTATAGCGTAAAAAGAATAAGCATTTATAGTGTAAAGAGGTTACTCTTTTATAGTGTAAGAAAATTTACCTTTTCATAATTGGCTGTTTATTTATATATTTGTAGATTTATATATAAATATATAGGATATGCTTTGCTAAATGCGCAAAGTTAGCGTATAATGCAATAGAAAACTGAAGTAAAGGGAAAAGTTTTATTTGTGTTGAATACATTTCATTTATATTAAATCTGTTTTATGTAAACTTAGGGACGAGTCTGTGTAAATTTTGTACAGTGTAGTAACGTTTTCACAGTATAGTAAGGTTTTTACAATAGATTGTTTTATTATGATGAGATATAGCAGAATGGATTTATCCACGCGGGAGAGAATACTATGAAATTAATTAATTGTATAACTATTTTAGCTTTAATAGCCATGAGCCCTTTAGGCATTTTATTGCC
Organism: uncultured Veillonella sp.; assembly: GCF_900545795.1. GTDB lineage: Bacteria > Bacillota > Negativicutes > Veillonellales > Veillonellaceae > Veillonella_A. The sequence continues at coordinate 6,633 of NZ_URAR01000022.1, read as the reverse complement.
AGAGCAATATTTTTGGGAAAATGAGCTGTTTGAGAATATGGAAGCACTTGTTTTGTTTGGTGGATGTGTGCTTAGTTTTATTTGGCTACTGCGGAGTACCGGTGAACGGCGTTGGCTATTTGGGGCTTGGTCTATTTTATTTTTAATAGCTTTTGGTCGTGAACTAAGTTGGGGGCGCGTATTTTATCCTGTAGGAATGGATGCAGAAGGGCCTGTTTTTATGTCTATAAAAGAGGTGTGGTTTGGTCCTTATTTGCCATGGGTGCTTGGTGCTTTAATTGTAGTACTCTTTGTGGCATTGGCTAAGTCTCGGAAATTAATCATAACTATTGTGAGAAAAAGTAGTCAGGATAGAGTCATGCAAATATATTTTTGCTTATTTTTATTAGGTCTTATTTTAGGAGAGACTATTTTTGAACGAAATATGATAGATATATTGGATCCGTATCATCAAGATTTTGAGGAATTGGCGGAACTGATTAGTTATTGGTCAGCGATTGCTTTTGTTTATAGAATAAAAGAAAAATGGCTTAGTGATAAGTAAAATGTTGGCAACTAGTAATAAATAAAAGTGTAACTAGTAACAAATAAAAGTGGCAATTAGTAAGAGATAAAATGGCGTGAATTAATAACAACTCAGATGGCGCGCGTTAGGAAGGAAGAATCTGGTAGAAGCTAGGGCCGATAAATCTGATGAATTAGCTAGACTGAAATCGGTTTTATGCATTGCTGTTTATGCATAGATGAAGTGTATAGAATTTTGTCTATATAGTGGAGCAGTTTTATAAAAAAGCTAGTAACAATAAGGACTTTTGAGCTTTCTAAGCAATAAAGTTTTGAAAAAACTATTTTAAAATATCATTGTTCTTGATATGGATTCTCAAAATTATTAAGCAGAGTTAAGGAGATATGTTATAAATTCTTTTGCAGTGGCCGTTTGTCTCTGTATAGTGTAAATTCCTAGTTGAAATGGGGATTTATAAGATGTTATACTAAGCTTAAGATGTCACTCATTACATTAAAAATAGCCGATTTAACCGAACTTTTTAGCAGTTTGAGTGATAACGCGTGTGGACCTAAAATAAAACTTCATAAAACTAGGGTTTAGAAGCTTTTAAATGAGAATGGGTCAACCAGGTGGGGAGTGCCCACCATTTTGAATACATAACTAGTATTTTATTAATGTGAGGTGCAAAATAATGAGTTTCGAAAGTCGATTCCAACACATTGATCGTCGCGTTCCTATTTCTGAAAACAATGTAGCTATTATCCATGATTTGGACAAATGTAAAAACTGTACCCTTTGCCGTCGTGCTTGTGCTGACGTAATGGGCGTACTTGATTACTACGATTTAGAGTCCACAGGGGATGAGCCAATTTGTATTCATTGCGGTCAATGCGCAGCGGCCTGCCCATTTGACTCCATGAATGAACGTTCTGAACTTGACCAAGTAAAAGCAGCTATTGCTGACCCAGACAAAATCGTTGTAGTGCAAACTGCACCAGCTGTTCGTATTGGCATTGGTGAAGAATTTGGCTACGAACCAGGCTCCTTCTTAGAAGGTAAAATGATTGGTGCTGTTCGTGCTCTTGGCGCTGATTATGTAGTAGACACTAACTTTGGTGCTGACTTGACTATCATGGAAGAAGCATCTGAATTGATTGAACGTGTAGTACATGGTCATGGCGAATTGCCACAGTTTACAAGCTGCTGCCCAGCATGGGTTAAATTCGCTGAAACTTACTACCCTGAATATTTACCAAATATTTCTTCTGTACGTAGCTGTATCGCTATGGAAGCAGCTGTAATTAAAACATATTTCGCTAAGAAAATGAATATCGATCCTGAAAAAATCGTGTCCGTAAGTATTGCACCATGTACAGCTAAGAAATTTGAAATTCGTCGTCCAGAGCAAAATAAATCTGCTGAATACTGGGGTAAAGAAGAATTACGTGATACTGATTACTGTATTACAACTCGTGAATTCGCTAAATGGATCCGCGAATCTGGTATCGATTTCACTCAAGTGGAAGAATCCCAAATGGATAAATATATCGGCGCTGAAACTGGCGGTAGCGTGATTTTCTGTAACACTGGCGGTGTTATGGAAGCGGCTGTTCGTAGTGCTTATAAATTTATCACTGGTGATGAACCAACTCCTGAACGTTACACTAACTTACAAGAAGTTCGTGGCATGGAAGGTGTTCGTGAAGCTGAAGTTGAAATTGGCGATAAAACATTAAAACTTGCTGTAGTTCATGGTGGTAAAAATATCCGTACTTTCTTAGATGATATGAAAGCAACTGGTAAAAAATATGACTTCATCGAAATGATGGCTTGCCCTGGTGGTTGTATTGGTGGCGGCGGTCAACCGCGCGTGAAGATGCCAGTAGCTAATAAAGTAAGAGAAGCTCGTATTAAAGGCATTTATGAAGCAGATGCTAATATGAAACTTCGCTCTAGCTATGAAAACCCTGAAATTAAAGCAATTTACGAAGAATTCTTCGATAAACCATTAGGTGAACTTTCTGAGCAATTGTTACATACTCATTACACTGATCGCAGCGACAGCCTTGGTGTACGTAAAGATGTAACACCAGAAACTTGCCCTACATCTCCTAAATTTAAGAAAGCTGAATAATCACATCTTAAAAAGGAAACTAGAGTTGATACGCTAGAGTGTAGATTACTACATAGCTTATGATATTGAACTAGTTACAGATATAGTACAGAATTACAGACACTATAGCCTTTAAGGCTATAGTGTCTTTTTATACATTAGTATGTTTTTAGATATTGGTATATTTTTATATCTTTATATCTTTGTATATGGTATATGGGCAGGTCTTTTTATAATATTGGTCTATTTTTTATAATGAGGAACAACATGATTTCTTGGAAAAAGTTTTTTAATATAAGGGAAGATAGTGCATCCTTTTCAGAGCTTAATGAGCGAATTGAAAGTGATGCTAGCGTTAAGGGCGCTAATTTAATTGTATTGATTACAGCCATATTAATTGCTTCTGTAGGCCTTAATATGGATAGTACCGCTGTTATTATTGGGGCTATGTTAATTTCACCTCTCATGGGGGGATTAATTGCTACCGGATATGGCATGGCTACGTATGATACTCATTTTATTAAAGAGTCTATGACGAAGCTCTTTTTTCAGGTAAATGTATCTTTGATTGCCTCGGCTATTTACTTTTTGCTATCCCCTATAAGTGATGCGTTTTCTGAAATTTTAACGCGCACGTCGCCTACTGTTTGGGACGTAATTATTGCTTTGTGTGGTGGCATCGCTGGTGCAATTGGGAATACGCGGGAAGAGAAAAATAATGTAGTCCCTGGAGTAGCGATTGCAACAGCTCTAATGCCTCCACTTTGTACAGCTGGATATGGAATTAGCATCGGTTCCTATAGTTTCTTTTTTGGTGCTATGTATTTATTCTTCATCAATGCGTTTTTTATTAGTTTATCTGCCTATTTTATTTTCAAGCTCTTACGTGTGCCACCGGTGGTGTATCCAGATCAAGAGCATAAAAGTTATCAGAAGATTATTTTGATAGTCCTAGGTTTTGTAGTAACTATACCAAGTATTTATATGGCTTATTTAACAGTAGGCGATAATATTCGCGAGCAACAGATTAAGACTTTTATTAGCAAGGAAATTGACCATACGAGTATGAGTGTAATTTCCTATTCCTATGATGATAAAGTATTAACCTTAGACATTATTGGTCGACCGGTAAGCGAAACTGAACTAGAGGAGTTGCAAGTTGCTTTAAGTTCATATAGTCGTCTTATTGATTCTACCGTCCATATAATGCAAGGCTCTATAACACGATTAACGAAGAGCAAATGAATGCGATGATAGGGAACAATTTAAAACATATGATGAGTAATGAACAAGGGAAGTCTTATAAAGAGCTGGCAACTTTATATTATCCAGCTTATAAAAGAGCATTAGTTGAAGAGAAATTAACGGAACGCATTAATTCAGAATTGCCCCTATTGTTTCCAGAAGTAAGTGGTGCCAATGTAGGCTTATTAACAACTATGGATGAAGATAATAAGGTTAGTTATAAAGAACTGTTAGTAAAATTACAAGTTAATAGTGAGCTCTCACCTAGCAACATAGAGAAAATAAAAAGATGGGTAGAAAGCCAAAGTGAGTGGCCGGTTGAAATAATAGTTCAGAATAGAAATCAGTAATAAGTTAATAGTAGGTTAGTAAGAAATCAATAGTATATCAGTAGTAAATCAGTATCAAATTAATAGTGAGTCAACAGCAAATCAATCGTGAATTGTAAATGGCGAATAATGGATTTGAGTTGACAGAATATACTTGATTGACGTATCATAGAGGTAATTTCATAGTATGTCATCAAGAGCAGTGGAGGGACGTGGCCCTTTGAAACTGCGGCAACCTGCCATTTGGTAAGGTGCTAAGTCCAACGGGAAACCGACAGATGATAGAAGTCAGCGTTGTCGGGGGACAACGTTTTTTTGTATTATTTACCCTTTGTTTATGTAGATAATACAATTGTAGAAAGAAAAGAGAGGCGATTTGATTATGAGTACAAGTAAAAAAGGACCATTTCGTTATGATGTAGTAGGTAGCTTTTTGCGCCCTAATAGTGTAAAAGAGGCGCGCAAGCAATTTGAAGAAGGTGTTATTACAAAAGCGGAGCTTCGCAGTGTAGAAGATGAAGCCATCCGCGATTTAGTGGATAAAGAAATAGCCGCTGGTTTACAAGCAGTTACTGATGGTGAGTTTCGTCGCGCTTATTGGCATCTAGATTTTTTAGAAGCCTTAGATGGGGTGGAGCAAGTGAAAGCTGATCAGTGGTCGGTAGCATTTAAGGGACATCAACCAAAAGCAGCTACATTAGAAATTACGGGCACAATAGATTTTACTGACCACCCATTTTTAAATGATTTTGCATTTTTGCGTGATGCAGTGGGTGAACGTGCAGTACCTAAGATTACGATTCCTTCACCGTCCATGTTGCACCTTATTTGCTGCGTTCGCGAAGAACAGTATGAGCCAATTCCTCAATATGAAAATCAAGAGCGCTTATTCCAGGATATTGCGAATGCTTATCGTAAAGCGATTCATGCCTTCTATGAAGCTGGTTGTCGCTATTTACAATTAGATGATACATCTTGGGGCGAGTTCTGTGATGAGGAAAAGCGCAAAGTCTATGCAGCGCGCGGCCTTGATGTGGATGCCATTGGTCGTAAATATGTAGAGGTCATCAATTACGCATTGGCTGATAAGCCAGCGGATTTGGCCGTTACTATGCATATTTGCCGCGGTAATTTCCGCTCTACGTGGTTCTCTTCTGGTGGTTATGAGCCTGTAGCCAACATTTTATTTGCGCATTGTAATGTAGATGGATTTTTCTTGGAATATGATTCTGATCGAGCTGGTGGTTTTACACCATTGCGCTTTATTAATAAGCAAAAGGTCGTATTAGGTCTCGTAACCTCTAAGTTCCCAGAGCTGGAAAATGTAGATGACATTAAAGCGCGTATTGAAGAAGCTGCTTTATATGTACCTAAAGAACAATTAGCTTTAAGTCCTCAATGTGGATTTGCTTCCACAGAAGAAGGCAATAATTTAACTGAAGAAGAACAATTTGCTAAATTAGCGTTGATTAAGCGTGTAGCACAGGAAGTATGGCCTGATGCAGAGTAAGGTCATAGCATCTAGATAGTTGATAACTTGTAAAAAAATATGTAATTATAGTAAAAGTCAGTGGATAAAAGAAAGGAGTTTTGTAATGAGTGATAAAGCAGTTTTACCAAGTACTAGTCAGCCAGCTTGGCGAAGGGCCTTTCGATATGCCTTTCCTTTGACTGTTCCCATTTGCGCAGGCTTCTTGTTCTTAGGTATTTCCTACGGTTTATATGCTACCGACCAAGGTTTAGCTTGGTATTGGCCCGTGCTCATGAGTGCTACTATTTATGCTGGCTCCATGGAGTTTGTGACCGTTGCTTTATTAGCCGCTCCTTTTGATCCATTAAGTGCCTTTACTCTAGCTTTAATGGTAAATGCAAGACATATTTTTTATGGCCTTACGATGGTGACTAAATACACCTCCTTAGGTTGGAAAAAATGGCCGCTTATTTATGGCATGTGCGATGAAAGTTTTGCTATTAATGCCACGTGCTCTTTGCCAGAAGATGTAGACCGCGGTTGGTTTTATTTGCATGTAACGGCCTTGAACTATATTTATTGGGTTATTGGCGCAGCCATAGGGGCTATAGGCAGTCAGTTCATTACATTTAATTTAAAAGGTATTGAATTTGTATTAGCGGCCTTATTTGGCGTGTTATTTTTAGATTATTTGTTAAAATCTGATAAAAAACAATATGGTTTAATTGGTTTTTGTATTGCCTTAGGATGTTTAGTTTTCTTGGGGCTTAACTATTTTATGGTACCTGCCATGCTCTTGATGTTAGCCGTTTTTTTAGGTATGTATATGTATGATAAAAAGGCGGTGACTAATAAATGAGTGTGTGGGAAATGATTATTACAATAGCTAGTGTAGTAGCCGGTACCATGGTAACGCGCTTTATTTCCTTTGCTCTATCCACAGCCAGGGAAATATCTTTCTTATTTT
>NZ_URAR01000021.1 GCF_900545795.1 uncultured Veillonella sp. | reverse complement strand
AAAGAGCAGCACATGTAAAGCTTCTCTCAGCAAGGATTTGAGCCTATTAATTTAGGACTAAAACCTTTGCTGTAGAGGAGCTTTTTATATTGAAACTACGCGTATTTGTTGGTACAATGAATAATAGTGCATTTATAGAAATAAGGCTTTGATTTTATTTGCTAGAATTGAAAACCTTTTTTATAATTAGTTTAGAGATTTATTTTAAGGAGATGCTATGAGATTACGTAGAAAACCATGGATTGATGAAGCAATTCACGAGTACAGTTCTCATGTAATTTTAGAAAACCATGAAGCTCATAAGGGCCAATGGCGTGAATTATTTGAGGATACTACAAAACCTTTATATTTAGAACTTGGCACAGGTAAAGGCCGCTTTATTGCAGGGATGGCAGAAGCACATCCAGAGGCTAATTTCTTGGGCTTTGAGGTGCAATTAGGGGTATTATATTATGCAGCGCAGAAGATTTTTGAACAAGCGGCTCCTAATGCGCGCGTGACTTTATTTGATATTGGCGGCATTGAAGATATTGTAGAGCCAGGTGAAGTTGACCGCTTCTACATCAACTTCTGTGACCCATGGCCAAAGGCGCGACATGCTAAACGCCGTTTGACTTATCATACATTTTTAGATCGCTATGCGCGCTTGCTGAAGCCTGCCGGAGAAGTTCATTTTAAAACAGACAATGAAGGCTTATTCTTATTCTCCTTGGAGGAGTTTAAAAATTCTGGTTGGACTTTAAAAAATGTGACATATGATTTACATAGTACTGATTTACCAAATGTAAAGACAGAGTACGAAGAAAAATTTAGTAAAAAAGGACAACCTATTTTCAGATTGGAAGCCATTAAGCCAGAGGAGGCGTAGGCTATGTTAAGTCTGATACAAGCAGCCATAAAGTATTGGCGCGCTCATATTATTCGCAGCGACTTACAGGGCATTGTGCTCTTTAGCTTGGTGTGGATTATTATTGGGATTATAAATATTTACAGTGCTACCATGATTGCCTCTCAAGGGCAAGCCGTATGGTATCAATCCTATTATATTCGTCATATAGGGTATTTGATTTTTTCCTGTGCTATAGGATATTTGTGCTATCGCATGGACTATGAAAAGTTCCGTACCCAAAGAGCGCTGTATTTAACAGTCACAATTGTTGTAGTGGGGCTCATTGCCGTATTAATTAAAGGTGATGTTATCAATGGTGCACAGCGGTGGATTCGTTTAGGCGGCGTATCGATTCAGCCTTCGGAGTTTGCTAAGCTGGGGGCTATTTTAGTGAGTGCTCACTATATTGATTTACAGCGACGTATTCAAAAGCATGGGCTTTCGTGGTTTGAAACGTATAATTACAAATGGCCCTTTTCCTTTCCTAAGGGGTGGCAAGGTCAGGATGGTCCATTCTTTGCAAGAGCTTTGTTAATGCCTATGGTCTTTGCTGCCTTAACCTTTGTGGAACCGGATACGGGGACGGCAGCTATTATTTTAGCGCTACCCGTTATGCTCATTTTATTAGGAGGACTTTCTAGAGCGCAATTGAAACTCTTTGTAGGAACTGTAGTAGTGCTAGGGATTCTGGCTTTTATGGCGGTTCAACATTCGGAATATCGTTGGAAACGTATTGTTGCATGGTATGATCCTTGGGGATATGCACAGAGCTTGAGTTATCAAAGTGTGCAAAGTATGGTGGCCATTGGGTCTGGCGGTATTTTTGGCCAAGGTGTGGCGCAAGGTACAGCCAAGTATTATTATTTACCAGAAGCACATACGGACTTTGCTTTTGCCGTGTGGGCGCAAGAAACAGGTCTTATAGGTTCCTTGTTATTGGCCTTTGTTGTGGGCATGTTTATGGTTTATGGCTTTAGCATTGCAAGTAATGCTAAGGACTACTATGGCAAACTATTAGCCTCCGGTATTACTATTGTTATCGGTGGACAGGCCGTATTTAATATGCTCATGGTTTGCGGTATGATTCCTGTTACAGGGGTACCGTTGCCATTTGTATCCTATGGTGGGTCCTCGTTATTTATGAATATTATTGCCATTTCAATTTTGTTTAATATTGCCCATCGTACAGCATTAGCAAAACAGAAGATTGGCATAGCCGGACATATTCCTTCCCTTCGCGAAGAAACGCGCAGTCGTTTTACGCCGGGACGTGTAGATTACAGTAAATACGTTTATTTCTTGTATTTGTACGAAAGGATTAGGAGACGATGAAAGACTTTATTGATGTGACGGAGCGGCCTAGTAATGCGGCCATGTTGCCACTTAGTTTCCAACATTTATTTGCCATGTTTGGCTCTACTGTTTTAGTTCCTTATTTATTGAAAGCTGACCCAGCGACAGCATTATTTATGAATGGGATTGGGACTATTTTATACTTATTTATTTGTAAAGGTAAAATCCCTTCATATTTAGGTTCTAGCTTTGCCTTCATTGCCCCTGTCTTGTCTGTAATGGCAGCAGGGATGCCTTATGAAGCAGCACAAGGAGGCTTTATTGCCTTCGGTATAGCCTTTGTAGTGCTATCCTTTATTGTTCGCTTTGTAGGGATTGGCTGGATTGATGTATTATTCCCTCCAGCGGCTATGGGCGCCATTGTAGCCGTTATTGGTTTAGAATTAGCTCCTGTAGCTATGGGCATGGCTGGTATTACTGGTGATTCTTGGCAAAGTTTAGGCATGACTCACACGCAAGTGGTGACTATTTCTATGTTCTCCCTTTGTATTACCATCTTAGGGACCGTAGTATTCCGCGGATTTTTCTCTGTTATTCCCGTGCTCATTGGCGTTGTGTCTGGTTATGTACTAGCGGCAATTATGGGCGTTGTAGACTTCTCTAATGTAGAGCAAGCCGCATGGTTCTCCTTGCCTCACATGACTTCGCCTCAGTTTAATGTAAATGCTATTTTAATGATTATGCCGGCTCTATTTGTTGTATTTGCAGAACATGTAGGGCATTTGGTAGTAACGAGCAATATCGTAGGTCGCGACCTTATGAAAGATCCTGGCTTAGAGCGCTCTTTACTAGGTGATGGTTTGGCTAATATTTTATCTGGTTTCTTCGGTGCTACACCTAATACTACATATGGTGAAAATATTGGTGTCTTGGCCATTACGCGCGTATTCAGTGTCTATGTTATTGGTGGGGCTGCCGTCCTCGCTATTGTGTTCTCCTTTATCGGTAAGGTAGCAGCTGTCATTCATGCCATTCCAGTACCAGTAATGGGTGGTGTAAGTATACTACTCTTTGGTATCATCGCTGCCTCCGGTTTGCGTATGTTAGTAGAGCGAAAAGTAGACTATACACGACCAGACAATTTGATTCTAACGTCCGTGGTGCTTATCACTGGTATTAGTGGCGCACAAGTGACCATTGGTCCTGTTGTATTACAAGGTATGGGCCTTGCTACGGTAGTGGCTATTATCTTAAGCCTTTGTTTCACTATCTTTAGAAAAACTGGCATTGGTAATAAGCAATTAAAGCATGACTAATAAAGCTGTAAATAATTAAATTTAGGCGTTTCTTTTTAATAAAATATAAGCTGAAAAATAAAAGGGCTGTAACCCAATGAATACTGATGCGTTTCCTTTTATTAGATTGGATGAATCTAATAAGGGGTGCGCTAGTATGCAATGATGGTTACAGCTCTTTTTTGTTTTAGATAGTTACAGCTCTTTTTGGGTTTTTGATGATTACAGATCTTTTTTGATTTTAGATGATTATAGTTCTTTTTTGTTTTTAGATAGTTACAGCTTTTTTTGTTTTATTTGAATAATCAGTTTTGACTACTATTTATTAGTTTTTCTCTCTACTTTCGGGATATAGAGTCCAAGTTTTTCAGCTGTTTCTATTAGGCTGTGACTATTTAGTGCTTCTGCACTTATTATATTCTGGGCTGAATTATCAGGCTCACCATGATAGTGTAGGGAGGTAATAAAGGTAGGCTGTGTTTCTAATTGTTGTTTGTCATAAATAACCTCTAAATCTAAACCATAGAATAGGGAGGTAAAGAAAGCCATTTTAATATGCTGTGGCTCATTTTCGGTTAAGCCTAAGAGCCCACAAATATATTCATCAATGTAGGGGATACGCTCTCTTGTGTCAGAGTGATAAAACATATGCCGCAGCGTTTCTGGATAGTGTTCTTCTATATATTCATCAGCAAAGACACCTGTCGTATAATATTCATCTACTAGTGTAAGGAATTGTCTAACTAGTTCAATATTCTCCAAAGGGTTGGTATTGGTTAAGTAATAAAAAATAAGGGCATTCGTAATATTGTCTATCATGGCATGTCTTAATGCTTGGCGATGCGCTTCATATTGTGCTTCGAATTGTTTAAAATCAATATGCAATAAAACGGCCATGGCGCTTGCGACTAAATGATCGCCTAAAACTATATTCTGTTCTGAGTACTTTTTGAAGCTTGCCTGCAACAATGTATGTATATGATGCTCCATATATTGCGACCAGCCTAATTGCCCTTGATGAAGGTGTTTTAGAAATAGGTCTTTTCGGATACCAATTAATTTATGGGAGTCAAAATAGATAATAATATGAGCTCCATGGGCATAGGCTTTGTAATTGAGATTGTGCAAAAGAGTGAGTATATAATCTTCATTATACATATGTAAGAGTACATCTAAGGACACATTAAGAAAGCGAGCCAGTTGCGCCACAATTTCAAGCTTAGGTTGACGTGTTCCATTTTCATAGGCTGCATAGGTGGCGTAAGTAATGGGGCAAGGAAGCTTAGCCGCTTGGTAGTAATTAGCTATATATTCATAAAAGCTGCGTGCTGTATCAAAGCCACGTTTCTTGCGAATATGACTTAATTGCGCACTGAAAAGCTCAGCAAAATTAGATACTGGACTGTTATTTGAACTTAGTTGATCGGGAGTGACTGATTGAGTAGTTAGCATTTTGTATACCTCGTTTTACAATTTGTTACTTTTATAGTATCGCAAGTATAAGAAATACGCAATAAGTATAATATAAAGTGTTTAAATCTACGTATTGACAGTAAAAATTGTCGTATTGTATATTTTTGTTAAGTAGAATATACAGATTGAAGATGTTATGTAAGGTGAAGATAATCTGTAAATCAAAGGGAATCTATAAGTTAAAGATAATCTATAAATTAAAGACCATCTGTAAGTTAGGCGATATGCTTGGTAAAAATAGTATGCTAGTTAAAGTTACTATTGGGGTTAAATTTAACGTAAAAGCTAATGTATAAGGTAATAGAAATTGTATAAGGTAATGGCCAATTGTAAAATCGTAATGGAGGGGCTTATGGTACGGGCACAGAAGATTTATAATCATATGCAATTATATGTGAAGGGGCAAGATAGGGCGCTAAAACAAATTGCTACGGTAGTGGCGCTACATTTGAATCGCTGTCAGTACAATCAACATCATGTGACGCCACTTCACAATAAAGAAAACGCCATTATTATGGGGGCTACTGGCACCGGCAAGACGGAAACGTTTCGAGCCTTAGCGACCTATCCAAAACTAAATTGCCCACTAGTTGAAGTGAATGCGTTACAATATGCACCTACAGGTTGGAAGGGGAGTAAAAGTTTGCCTGAAATTGGTGAAGAGATTTTCAGGCAAGCTTATTTTAAATCTCAATTAACAGAATTAACGGCCCAAAATGTAGATCAAGTAATTGAAATTGCTGAACGAGCTATTATCTGCCTAGATGAATTTGATAAGCGGCGTTTTAATAGACAAATGAGCCTTGATCACCAAGCCTTTGAAATGTCCTATCAAGGGGATTTACTTAAAATTATGGAAGGCACTACCTTGGAAGTGCAAGTCAATGATATACCGCGGATTTACCTTCGTACCGATAATATGCTCTTTATACTCATGGGGGCTTTCAATGGCTTTGATGAAGAATACATATCGAGACGGGTTGGATTTTCTCTACCTAGTAATAATCAGGAAAAGGCTGCTAATCATACCGGCTTCATTAAGGCTGAGTCAAGAAATAATGATACTGTGAAAGGTCATGAAAATGACGAGTTTGTAAAACGAGATATTGTAAAAGGGAAGCCAGTAAAAGAAGATATTATAAAAGGGGATGCTATAAAACGAGATGAGATAATAGGTGATACTATAAAGTCGAGTTTTACCAATGCAAACACTTTGCATTGGACAAATGAGATTACAGATCGACAATTAATTCATTATGGTTTTATGGAAGAATTAGTAGGCCGTGCGCCTTGGCGTATTCGCTATGAGGCGTTAGATGCGGCTAGCTTAGTTGATATATTGAAGAGCTCTAAACACAGCGTGCTAGAGGAGTATAAAGTTTTATTTGCCTTCTTAGGCAATCAGTTAGATATTACTCAGGGAGCGTATGAAGCCATAGCTGACAGGGCTTTAACCTATAAAACGGGGGCTAGGGCCTTGAGTACGGTAGTGAAAGAAGTTCTAGATTCGGCCTTTTTTGATATATTAAACAATCATAAATTGTTAATAAAAATGGACAAGCAAGCCGTTATATCGCGCCAAGTAAAGCTTCAAAAGATACGTAATCATTAATAAGTAAATTATTACGTTGATGTTTAGTGAAGCCGTAGTTGAAGTTTTAGTCATATTGATAAAGGCATTGCCCATAGTAAGATTTTAGCGATGCTTATGATTGAAATTGAGACATAAGAGTAGTTTAATTCATGGGAAACGTCCGTTTACATGATAAATGTATTACTGAGGGCATAATAAAAGCGATACCGAAGGAGTGTAGGGCTACATAACAAACTGTAATATGAACCTACTACTTCTAGGTATCGCTTATTTATATATAAAGTTGTCGATAGTTATTTATTTATGCATTCTAAAATTGTTTTTCTTATTCTCGAATTACTTAACCCATTCTACAATATCTTCTAATGGCTGGCGAGTTTTTTCACGATGTGGTTCTTCGTCGCGATAACCAAAGCCTACCATAACAGATACGCCAAACTCTTCATTGTTAAGAAGGCTTTCTTCTACTAGCAACGCTTCCACAGCTTCTTTATTGAAGCCTTCAATAGGGCAAGAGTCGATGCCTAGCATAGCGCCTACAGTCATCATATTGGCTAAGGCAATGTAAGTCTGCTTGCTAGCCCAGTCAAACATGGCTTGTTCATTTTCAAGGATTTTAAAATCATTTTCTAGGAAATTTTGATACGCATTGCCTACCATGTTCATTACATCTTCTGGCATATGCTTAATATCTTTCATAATATGCGTAATGTATGGCGCATCTGGAGTCGTTGTTGCTTTTTTTCGAGCCAACATAATAACAAAATGGCTAGCACCTTTTAGGCTGTTTTGTCCACCCCAGGAAATAGGGAAGAGTTTGTCCTTTAGTTCTTGGCGCTCTACTACTAAAAATTTCCATGGTTCGAAGCCAAAAGAACTAGGGGATAGGCGAGCAGATTCTAAAATCGTGTTGAAATCGGCTTCAGGAATTTGCTTGTTAGCATCAAATTTTTTACATGCATAGCGATAGTTAAAAATATCAATAATGTCAGAATGGGAGAATTTCATAAATATATCCTTTCATAAATAATTATTAAATAAAATATAGTAAATACTGTAATTATTATAAACGATTGAACGCAGTATTATAAGAGTTTTAATCATGAGTATAATGATTAGATTTGTTACTATAAGGTGGCGAGTTAAGGTCTTCTTGAGGTCAGGGCTAATATATCCTTATAGAAGTTTGCGCTCCATAGGGGATTAGCTTTCTTTTAATACTTCATTAGCCCAAGTTGGTTGATTAATCATGATGCGGCCAGCACCAATTAAATCAGCTGCATTATTCTCTAAAAGCTGTTGTGCGTCAGCACCAGTTTTAATACCACCGGTGAGGATAACAGGGATAGACACGGCTGCTTTTACAGCAGTACTCATGTCACTAAAATAACCTGGCTCTAGATGATCTTTGCGCATGTAAAGGCACATGCCACCAGATAAATCGATTAAATCAATGCCAGCGGCTTCAAATTGTTTTGCTGCATATACAGCATCATCAATAGTCGCGCCACCTTCCATATAGTCAGCACCGCCCAATCGCAAAGCTACAGGATAGTCAGGGCCTACAGCATCGCGAACGGCTTTGATTACTTCTAAGTGAAGACGAATACGATTATCTAAGCTACCACCATATAAATCAGTACGTTTATTATTGAGTGGCGAGTAGAATTGGTTTAATAAATAACCATGAGCAGCATGGATTTCCACGCCATCAAAACCAGCTGCTTTAGCGCGTGCTGCGGCTTGGGCAAAGAAGGTAATAATTTGTTTGATTTCAAAAATAGTTAATTCACGAGGCATTTCCTTGCTGCGCCCAGCTGGAGAAATAATGGCACTGCTGCTAACTGTGGGATGCCCGGTAATAGCAGAGGTAGTCATATTGCCGGCGTGATTAATTTGGGCAAAGATTTTACTTTGGCCTGCTTGATGAATGGCATCAGTTAATTTCTTAAGGCCTGGAATTTTATCATCTGAATCTAAACCCATTTGCTTATCATCAGCGCGACCTTCTGGTGTAATATAGCTATGCTCCGTTATAAGCAAGCCTACAGATTCGCCAGTAGTGCGTGCTACATAATAGTCAATAACGCCTTCCGTAACAGAGCCATCTGGAGATGTGCGGGTGGCCATTGGAGGCATAACTAAACGATTGGAAAGTTGTAGTTGATTGACCTTGATGGACTCTTTTAAGGTCATATTTGTTTGTGTATTTGTCTGCGTATCCATGGAGAACCTCCTATTGATATTTATACTTGACTAGACATTAGCTTGGTATTAATTCGATACTAACTAGATGCTAACTAGATGCTAACTAGATGCTAACTAGATGCTAACTAGATGCTAACTAGAATAAATGAATGCATGTGCATGCATTAATTTTAATACTAAATCAATGATTTGTAAAGAAAAATCAGTAAGGAGACAACTTATTTCGTAGGCAAAAGCTATATTTACTTTATAAAAAGACCGGCAACAATATAATAATGAGTAGTGTTATGAAGTACCGGTCATGGGTTATATTTTTCTATTAATTATTTTTTGCTTAGTTCTTGTAAGCGAGCAATACGCTTATGGATTGGTGGATGCGAGGCTAAAAGCTGATTAAAAATTCCTGGTTCATCATAGGAATAGACAGATAATTTATTAAGAGCGGAAGCAAGTGCTTCACCATAACCTAGTTCATGGGCGTATTTATCAGCTCGATACTCGGCCGTCCTGGATCCAAAAGGTACCAAAAACTGAAATATATAGTGGATAACAGAGCGTAAGATGAAAATGATGTAATTGATTAGCTTAATTTGTAAAATAAAGATGAGGGCAATAAAATTGATGATAGGAATAAAACGCAATATATTATATATGCCGAATAGGATGTAATTATAAAATCTGAATATGTAAATAAAACATGTATTAGCGTATTGAATTGATACATAACTTAAGCTATAAGTAGTGTCGCGGTGCACAAGATGACTTAATTCATGGGCTAATACACTGCGTAGTTCCTGGTCATTAACTGTAAAGAGAAGTCCTTTGGAAACGACTACACGATTATGACCAAAAGCAAATGCCGAGGGAATGTCATGATGTTGTAAATAAAGCGTGTAGAGATACGGACTGACATTAGCCCGACGGCACACATCATTCCAGGCCGTTTGTATGTAATTACCTGTTGTACCTTCAAGCTTAGTGACATTTTGAAAATGTAAAAAGAAATTATGTAAAAATGGTAGTTGGAAGAAAAGAATCATGCTAAGGATAAAGAGCAGTACCCAAGCAGCGATAATGTAAGTCATAACTGCGGGAATATGCAAGAATTCTAGCGTGTTGATTATAAAAGGTTGAAGTAAGAATTGATGCCATCCAAATAGTGATAATATTTCGTATAGAATACGCAACATAATTACGCCAATAAAAGTATAGGCAATGATGGATAAAAATAAAATTAGAAACCCCATATATCCTCC
Organism: uncultured Veillonella sp.; assembly: GCF_900545795.1. Classification (GTDB taxonomy): domain Bacteria; phylum Bacillota; class Negativicutes; order Veillonellales; family Veillonellaceae; genus Veillonella_A. The sequence continues at coordinate 23,348 of NZ_URAR01000021.1, read as the reverse complement.
CCAAAATTCACCTTAAGACTTGCTACTTTGTACTGGTAATAGAATGAGCTGTCTTAGATTTAATTACTTCTATCTTACAATAAAAACTAGTAATAAAAAAGAGCATCTCTGCTTTATTTTGACTATGTGAATAAGATAATTGAAAAGGATTTTGTTTAGGTTGTGACGAATTAGAATGATAGGAGAGATTAATTAGATTGTTTTGTGAAGGGATGTGTTAGGTATGAAGTCGTTAAAGATTTGGGGTACAATGTTATTTTTTTCTTTAAGTGTTATTGGAAGCTCTTTGGGGGCTAGCGCTATAGGGAGCGAGGCGAACTTTGATAAAGACAGTAATTCATCACTGAGCGGGACTAATGCTACAAGGTCAAGCCATGTGATGAGCACAAGGGAGCGTGGTTTTTTATCTTCTACAGATCGAGCGATTCTCTATATGGATAAAACAGAATTTCATTTTACAGAAGATAATGAAGCTTTAAAATTTGTAAATTTAAAAAATGGCACTTTAAAATTAATGAGTGCCGATGGTACGAAGGATTATATGTCCTTTATTAACTATGATGGAGCTAGAGGTGGTGTAGCCTTTGTTATTCGACCTATATATGCAGTACTTCCTAAAGGTACTTTTTATGAAATAACTGCTGATGTAGGCGCTCATGGCAAGAACTGCGGTTTTTGGCTTATTGGTAAACGTGATGGACAGTGGGTAACATATGTATCCTTGGATAGTTTAGCAACCATGGGATATACACCGAATCAATGGCATCGTTTAAGGACTGAAACTAATAGCGATGCGACAGGTCGTTATATTGTGACTAGTGAACATGAATATATGCCTCCAGGAGCTAAATATGGCTATGAGCGTAGAATAGCTACTGATTTAACCGTGCAATTGTTTTGGGATAAAGAAGCACAGTGGTTTGGGATGAGAAGGTTGTAATTGCTAAATATGTAATAAGCGATAGACTACAAATTATGCTAAACAAATAAAAGTCTTATTTATAACAAAAAAGGTAGAAAATGAACATTCATTTTCTACCTTTTCTTTACAAATTGGCATATAAATTGGCTTACTAGCCAATATTTTTTATTCTATTTTTTCTAAAAAGTCAGTAAACATCAGTGGTGCGCCTAGCAGGATTCGAACCTGCGCACCCGGTTCCGGAGACCGGCGCTCTATCCCCTGAGCTATAGGCGCATAAAGTATCTACATAAGGCTATTTTAAAGGCCTCTAGACGGAGTTTTTTTTTATTTTATATCCCCTTATCGTAATACTAAATCATTATAACAAGGGCAGCATTGGACTGTCAATTTAAAAGAACAGCAAGAGTCCGCCGATGATAATGAGGATTAAACCTTGTATTTTATTCATTACAATTTGTCGTGCTTCGCTTTGATTTAGGAAGTGACTAACGCGTCCGGCTCCCATAGCGATAGCCGAGAAGATAATGAACGCTTGCAAGCTAAATAGAAAACCTAGTAAGGCTACTTGCAAGCTTGGTGCAGGGCCGGTAGGATTTACGAATTGTGGTAAAAAGGCTAGGAAGAACAGTAATACCTTAGGATTTAAGATATTCATCAATAAGCCTTTGCGATAGGTAGCAAAGCCACTGAGTAGGCCTTGCTGTTTGCTATGACTATGATTAGTGCTGGTGTCAGTACCAGTGTTTCTGCTGGTGTTAACGTTAGTATTAGCACTAGTATTAGTATTAGTACTAGTGTTGCTCATATTGCTACTGTTATTAGTGCTAGCGTCATTATTTTTAGTACTATTGGAGTCTTTAACTTGCTCGGAATTGACATCTAAGTTGGTAGCTGGATTCGGAGCCATCGGTCTAGGTTTAGCGGAGTAGGCCTGGCGTGCTAGGTAGAACAGATAGAAGGCGCCTAAATATTTCAGCATTAAAAAGGCTTCTGGTGTACTCGCAATAACCGCAGCTACACCGAAGATAACTAACGCTGTATGAAAGATAATGCCTGAGGCTAACCCTGCTGCGAGTGTAACACCTTGCTTAGCGCCATCAGAGATACTTTTGGCAAGTAAGTAGAGATTGTCTGGTCCAGGCATAATGGTAAGAGCGATGGAAGAGAGCAAGAAATAAAATAAGGTGGATATGTCCATTAATGACTCCTTAAGATCCTTAAAAACTAATTATCTTCTTTCTCTTTAATTTTTCGTTGGTTTTTAAAGGCTTGAAGATAGGAAATAAAATTATTGTTGTGAATAACACTACCGATGACTAAAATTGTTTGAACCGATAAGTTGAGCCAAATGAATAGAATCATGATGCCCACTAAAGGACCATAATTAGCAGAGCCACCGCCAGCGATATCTGTAATGTAGATACGATAGCCAATGGTTAAGAGCAGCCATAAAATAGTGCCCATGAAGCCACCGATAAAGGCACGGCGCCAAGAAATAGAGCGCGCGGTGTCATGCCGCGGCGCATAGTGATAGAAGAGGGATAAGGATACCCACATAGACACTAAAGGCAACCAAGTGGCGATGGTAGAGGCCCAGCGAATAATTGTTTTAGGGATGGCGAGCATTTCGCCAAATAATTGTAAGAAGGATTGTCCGTAAACGGATAAGACTAGGCCCATCAAGCCAGTGACAGCACCGATGAACGTAAAGAAGAGGGCCTTGCTAATCATTCGAATGAAGCTTTCTTCCACATCATCTAATCCTAGGATGGAATTAATGGCATTGATTAGGGATTTTGTGCTTTGTGACAAAGTCCAAAAGGCGAAGATAATACTCACAGAAAAGAGTGTATTACTTTGGTTTTCTGCTAATACATCAATTACGCTGAGTAAACTCGATTGAGACTCTGGCGGTAATAACATAAGAGCTTCGCGAATCGTATCCACATCATGATTTAAAAATACCGTAATGGCACTTAAAATAATGATTAGGAAAGGTACGATGGATAAAATTAAATAATATGTAGTTTCAGCAGCTAGGCGCGAAATATTGTGACGATTGTAGTCATCAAAGAGTTCTTTGCCCATATACCGACAAAAGGTAAGTACTCGTTTCATGGAAACACTCCTCAACATAAAATCACGTAGTATACAATGTTACATGTTATAAATTGTAAATATTCACATTCCTATTATAAAGGGAGATATAAAAATACGCAAAATTTTAATAATCCGAACATTTAAAAGAGAGTTGTAAATAAATGTTCTTATCATTATAACCAAATAATATAAGAAATACCCTTGTCATTAGATGATTGTATAAGATAGAATGAATAGGTATTAAGAGGTTTTGCGATGTATAGGTTTTACATGGGGGTTATTATGAACGACAATGAAACCAAAGTAGTCGAACTTGAGGCTAACCAAGTCCATCCAGTTGACGAAATGTTGCCACCGACGCAGCTCTTTGCTTACGGTTTGCAACATGTATTGGCCATGTATGCAGGGGCCGTAGCGGTGCCGATTATTGTGGCGCAACAACTTGGCTTATCAGCCGAACAATTAATTCATTTAATTAATGCTGACTTATTTACTTGCGGTATTGCGACCTTGATTCAAACCTTGGGATTTTGGAAAGTGGGGGCGCGCATTCCGATGATTCAAGGGGTTACCTTTGCTTCGGTTACACCTATGATTGTGATTGGTCAACAAGGCGGCATGCCCGCTATTTATGGGGCTATTATTGCGGCGGGGCTCTTTACCTTTTTAATTGCGCCTTATTTTAGCCGCTTGATTCGCTTGTTCCCACCAGTGGTGACAGGGACGATTATTACCATTATTGGTATCACTTTATTGCCCGTGTCGGTACGCTGGATTAGCGGTTACGGCAATCCTAATTCGCCAGAATTTGCCAGTCCTATGAATTTGATGTTAGCTTTTATTACGTTGACCATCGTTATTTTAGTGTATCGATTCTGTAAGGGCTTCTTGAGTAATATTTCAGTTCTCATTGGGCTCGTGTGTGGTACGATTATCGCTACCTTCTTGGGCGTAGTGGACTTCAGTAAAGTGGCAACAGAGAATTGGTTTGGCGTGATTACACCATTTTCCTTTGGGTTCCCTACCTTTAGTCTTAGCGCCGTAATTTCTATGATTATTGTTATGATTGTAGTTATGGTAGAGACTACAGGGGACTGTGTGGCCATTGGTGAAATCGTAGATAAGCCAATGGGGCGTAAAGGGCTTGCTAAATGTTTGCGCGCAGATGGTTTATCCACTATGCTAGGCGGGATTTTTAATAGCTTCCCTTATACGGCCTTTGCTCAGAATGTGGGGCTAATTGCTGTAACACGGGTTAAGAGCCGCTTTGTAGAGCTACGTCTGGTCTCATTCTTGTAGTGCTTGGATTAGTGCCTAAGATGGCAGCTATTGTAGCATGTATCCCCAATGCTGTACTTGGTGGTGCGGGCCTTGCTATGTTTGGCATGATCATTGCGAGCGGGATTCGCGCATTATCTAAAGTTAATTTTGATGGAAATTATAATTTAATGCTTGTAGCAGTAAGTATTGGTATGAGTATGGTTACATTGACTGAACCAAATTTCTACCATAATTTCCCAAGCTGGACAGCGGTATTACTTCACAGTGGGATTACGTTGGGTAGCTTAACAGCAGTAATTTTAAATCTAATTTTCAACGGCTTTGGCGAAGCTAAAGAGATTGCAGAGGATTAAGATTTTAGACAAAGTAATTGCCTAGTCAGTATACATAATATATTGTTCAAATAGTGAACTAGTAATTTCAGATAAAAAACACGTAATAATATAGTTTATAATTATAAAAATCTGTATGTAATGAGTACTCCTAGAGGAAAATTGCATACAGATTTCTTTATTTAGAAGGTATTTAATAAAGGTATTTAGTGGTATAATAAATTCTAAAGAAGTAACTTTTTCGGTATACTTTAAGTGTACTGAATAACCTTGATGAAAAAATATTATCCTAGGAAATGCCTTAATTGGCAATTTTAACAGCCTTATTGGCATACTTTTCTTGCTTTGTTGCAGGGGCAACATACAGTGAGTAGGCAATGATGTCATACTTACTTGTAGAGTATGGTGCTATTTTAAATTGTAAGTACATAAGCGAATTGTAGGTACATAAAAGAAAGGATACTATATGGCAAAGGTAATTGCTATTTCTATAAGTGAAAGAAAAGGACAGAAAAAACATAATATTCCTGAGGCTAAATTAATTCCTGATTTTGGTATGGAAGGCGATGCTCATGCGGGTAAATGGCATCGTCAAATTAGCCTATTAGGTATTCAAAGTATAGATTTGATGCGTGCTAAAGGGGCGGATGTTAACCCTGGCGATTTTGCAGAAAATATTACCATTGAAGGGATTGTGCTCTATGAATTGCCAGTAGGCACCAAATTATACATTGGTGAAACAGGGCAAGAAATTGAGCTTGAAGTGACGCAAATCGGCAAAGAATGTCACTCGGGTTGTGAAATTCAACAGCAAGTGGGCTCTTGCATTATGCCTACACAGGGCATTTTTGCAAAAGTCATTGTAGGTGGTACGATTAAAGTTAATGATGAAGTTCGCGTCGGTGAATAAAAAACTGGCGTAGGTGCAGATACATTGATAACATTTCCTAAGCGTGTATTGTTAAAATATGGCACGCATATAATGTTTATAAGAAGGCTGGTATATTCATAGGGCTATGATTAGGTTTATGATTAGATTTGTAAATAGATTTATGAATAGATTTATGAAAATACCAAAAAGCTATTAAAGAGGTATATATGGTTAAGGATTCGTGGAATCGCACAATTGAATATGTACGGGTATCGCTCACAGAGGCCTGCAATTTTTGCTGTCCCTACTGCCGACCAGAGATTATTACGGCTCATAGCCAGACGAATCTATTGAGTCCTGCTGAATGGCTCATTATATTGGAAGCCTTTTATAAACTTGGTATAAAAGCAGTGCGTCTCACCGGCGGTGAGCCTCTCTTATACCCAGGACTTGAAGAGCTCTTGAAAGGCTTGCAGGAACGTCAATGGTTTTCTGACATATCGATGACGACGAATGGTAGCTTGTTAAAAGACCGCGCTAAAACACTACATGATTTAGGTTTACAGCGCCTTAATATTAGCTTTGATGCGGTAGATGAAGAAACATTTAATTATCGCACGGGGCGAGTCGGTCAATTGCAGCCCGTTATAGAAGGTATTGAAACGGCTATTGCCACTGGTTATGATGTGGTCAAGATCAATACGGTGCTTATGGATGCTATGGCTGATGATGTGGTGCGTCAATTATTAGATTATATGGAGAAGTGGCCAGTGGTATGGCGCTTTATTGAATATATGCCATTCCAAGGCGCCGCCTTTAGAGGGCCTACCTTTGATGAGTGGAAGGGGCAATTAGAGCGCATTACAGGTGGTGTATTAGTGCCGAAATCTGAAGTAAAGGGCTTTGGGCCCGCAACTTACTATACGCTGCCTAATGGTCGCACGGTGGGCTTTATTTTCCCTATGAGTCACACCTATTGCGATTCGTGCAATCGCGTGCGTTTGACTAGTGATGGCAAATTACGCCTTTGCTTATTGCGCGATGACGAGGCCGATTTAGTTGGTCTTGTGCGGGCTGGTGCTAGCGCTGATGAGTTAGCCTTGCATATTGCTGATACATTACAATTGCGCCAAGAAAAGCATGATGGTATTGATATGGAAACACCTAAGCGCGCCATGTGGCGTATTGGAGGATAGTTCGATGTGATCAAATCGAGTAAGGGGGCATAGGATGCGTAAAAGGCTTGAATTTGGCTATTTACCAAATGGCGAAGTAGTCTATGAGTATGAGCTAAGTAATGAAGACATAACTGTTCATATCTTAAGTTATGGAGCCATTATTAAAGATTTTATTGTGAAATCCCTAAATCGAAATATTGTGTTGGGCTATGATACACTTCAAGATTACTTACAGGGAACGGCATATTTAGGGGCTACTGTGGGACGTGTAGCTAATCGCATTAGTGAAGCTCGCACTGAAATTGATGGCGTAGAATATACATGGACGCCTAATAATGGGCCTAACTTGTTACATAGTGGGGCAGAGAGCTTAAGTTTTACTAATTGGACGCAAAAGGACCGTAACGACTTAGTTAAATTAGAGAAGGCGTTAGCCCTGGCCCCAGTTTGGCATGATAACTCACAAACCAAGCAAGGAGAAAACACTTTAATCTTGGGCGCGACTTTAGATTCTGATGGATTTCCAGGCGTATTAGATGTTACTTTGTTTATCCGATTAGAGGGAACAGCCTTACATCTTTGTTATGCTTATGAAACGAGTGAAAACTCGGTTGTAAATATTACAGGTCATAGCTATTTTAATTTAAATGGTCATCCTGTTGGCGCTGTAACAGCTGCAGAACTAAAGACAGCAAAAGCTGAGTCAAAACTAGAAACTCAGCGTATGTCTGTAGCCAATCATGAGGTATATTTAAAGGCAAACCAAATGGCGCCTTTTGGAGCTTATTCTATTCCTACTGGGGACGTATTAGATGTAGAGGGGACGGCCTATGATTTTACTAATTGGGCATCTATAGGTGAGCGATTGAAGGCTCATAAAGACCTCTTGGAAGAATGGCGTGGTTATGATCATTACTATCTTTTTAATGGAAAAGAGGGAATAGCTAGAAAAGAGTCAATTGATTCGAGTACATCGCTACAACTGGGGCAAAATTATCAGTCAGAGTTAGCCTTATGTGGCGAATTTAGAGTGCCTGACTTAAGCTTGCAAATCTATTCTGATGCACCAGGTTATCAATTTTATACGGGGAATTGGCTTCAAGACATAGGTCATGGAGGTACAGTATATGGCCCTCATGCGGGCATGTGTATTGAGCCTCAGTTTATCCCTGATGACTGTAATTTACCTGGCTTTCAACAATCTTTTACACAGGCTGGTCACACGTATGTGAGACATATAGTCTATGAAGTAGAAGTGTAAGAAGAAAATTAGCCGTACAGGAAACATTAGCCGTACAGGAAACATTAGCCGTACAGGAAACATTAGTAGTCCTGTAAGAATAGAAGTAGTGGTGCAAGAAAGGAAATAGAACCGTAAAGATAGAATTAGTAATACAAGGATAAATTTATTAAAGACATAGCGAACGCGCTATGAGGAGGTAAGTATGGACGCATTTTCATTTTATAATCCTACAAAAATTCATTTTGGGGAGCATAGTGTAGCAAAATTAGCAGAAGAATTACCTAAGTATGGCCCTACTGTATTACTTACTTATGGGGGCGGAAGTATTAAGAAAAATGGCATTTACGAAGCTGTTATGGAAGAGCTTAAAAAAGCCAATAAAACTGTAGTTGAATTATCGGGCATCATGTCTAATCCACGGAAGGAAAAAGTGGTTGAAGGCGCACAACTTTGCCGAGAACACAAGGTTGACTTAATTCTCGCTGTAGGTGGTGGCTCGGTAGTGGATTGCTCCAAATTTATCGGTGCCGTTGCTTTAGTTGAAGAAGACTATGATTGGTGGCAACACATGTTCTTGAAGCGCGAAAATGTAACCAAAGCCTTGCCAGTAGGCGTAGTACTTACTATGTCAGCTACAGGTAGTGAAATGAACAATCGCGGTGTGGTAACTGATTGGGAAGCACAGAAAAAATTAGGTGGCTATGGCGATGCTTTATATCCTCAATTTTCTATTTTAGATCCTACCTATACCTATTCATTACCTAGAGAGCAAGTCGTATATGGGATTTGCGATATGTTGTCCCATTTGATGGAGCAATATTTCTCTACGCCAGAAACTAATAATTTAAGCGATGCTTTATTGGAAGCAACCTTTAAAAATATTATGGAAAATGCTGCTGTAGCACTTCAGGATTTAACAAATTATGAAGCCCGTTCTAATATTATGTGGGGCGCTACGATGGCTTTAAATGGCATTATGGGCTTGGGGAAGGCTCAGGACTGGATGTCTCATCAGATTGAGCATGCCTTATCTGCTTTCTATGATATTCCTCATGGTGCAGGGCTTGCCATTGTTCATCCTATGTTATTGAAATATATATACAAGGATCATCTGGAACGATTTGTACGCTTTGCCACTCATATTTGGGGCTTAAAGCCAGAAGACTATGCATCTGATGAGGAATTGGCGTTAGCAGGGATTGAAGCATTGCGAAATTACTTTAAATCCATTGGTGCGCCAACTACATTAGGGGAAGTGAATATTCCTAAAGAGGCCTTGCCAGCTATTGCAGAATCTTCTAATCGCTACCCAACCTCGTATACAAACTTTACAACAGAAGACATTTTAGCTATCTACGAAAGTTCCTTATAGTAGGAGTATGCGTATAGAGTAGAATGTAGTTATAATATCTGCTACATGGGAGCATTTCTATATATAGAAAATGATAGCCTGAATAAGATATGAAGAGACATATATCACTTAAAGTGATATATGTCTCTTGTTGTATTTATAAGCGATAGCGTAGGGATGAAGAATCAAGGAGTATAGGCATTATAAGGGTGTTTTTGTCTATTACAATGTATAGTGAAAGAGTAATTAATTAAAAAATTAATTATGTAGACTATTAATTTTCTAACCATAAATTTATTTCCTTTTACCTCCAGTTATTTCCATTTGCCCCCCTTTTTATTCCATTCATAGAAAATTCGTTTACGGAATTTTGAAAACATACTACAATGCATACAGATGAAAGAGCTACAAGAAATCATATGAAAACATAATTTATAGATGTAGTCTTTCCGATGCACTTATTTTATTTTTGAGGAGGTTCATACAAATGGAAATGAACGGTCTTTATTTGGTTATCATATCGGCCCTCGTTTTAGCGATTGCATATCGTCTATACGGTGCCTTTATTGCAGCCAAAGTTCTTACTGTTAATCAGTATCGTACAACCCCAGCAGTTGCCATCAATGATGGCGTTGACTATGTACCAACAAACAAATGGGTAACATTTGGTCAACATTTCGCAGCTATCGCTGGTGCAGGTCCTTTAGTTGGTCCTGTTATTGCTGCACAATTTGGTTATTTACCAGGTGTACTTTGGATCTTAATCGGTTCCGTACTTGCTGGTGCAGTACATGACTTTGTACTTTTATTCGCATCAGTTCGTTACCAAGGTAAATCCATTGCCGACATTGCTCGCGCTGAAATTTCTAAAGCAGCTGGCATGGGTACACTTCTTGCAACATTATTCTTGTTAATTATCACTATGGCTGGTATGGCTGCCGTAGTTGCTAACTCTCTTGAAAATTCCCCATGGGGCTTCTTCACAGTTAGTGCTACTATTCCTATCGCTGTATTCATCGGTGTTTACCTTCGTTGGTTGCGCCCTGGTCAAATCCGTGAAGCTACTATCATTGGTATGGTATTAATCATGGCTGCTGTTATCTACGGCCCTGATATTGCTCATTCCTCTTTAGCTCCATATTTCACTTGGGATCGTCACTCCATCCAAATCATGCTTGCTGTATACAGCTTCTTCGCTGCAGCACTTCCAGTATGGTTGTTATTAGCACCTCGTGGATATCTTTCCACATACTTAAAAGTTGGTACAATTGGTGCCTTAGCATTAGGTATCATCATCGTAATGCCAACTCTTCAAATGCCTGCATTCTCCGCTTATGTTGGTGGGGGCGGCCCAGTACTTAGTGGTTCTGCAATTCCATTTGTATTTATTACAATTGCTTGTGGTGCTTTATCTGGTTTCCACGCAACTGTATCCACTGGTACAACTCCAAAAATGATCATGAATGAAAAGGAAATGCTTCCTATCGGTTATGGTGCTATGCTTACTGAAGCATTCATCGCTATGATGGCTTTGATTGCAGCAACAAGCTTACATCCAAATGATTATTTCGCAATCAACTCTACAGCTGAAACATTCAGCACACTTGGTCTTCAAGTTCACGAATTACCTCAATTGTCTCAAATGGTTGGTGAAGAATTAATGCACCGTCCAGGTGGTGCCGTATCCTTAGCAGTAGGTATGGCTCATATCTTCTCCAAAGTACCTAGCATGAGTCATTTGATGAGTTACTGGTACCATTTCTGTATCATGTTCGAAGCATTGTTCATCTTGACTTTGATCGATACAGGGACTCGCGTAAGCCGTTACATGGTACAAGAATTACTAGGTATGGTTATTCCTAAGATGAAAGATACTCACTGGACACCAGGCGTATACTTCTCCTCTTTCCTAGTATGTTTTGCATGGGGTTACTTAGTTCTTCAAGGTAACATTGGTACAATTTGGCCATTATTCGGTGTATCTAACCAATTACTTGCTACTATGGGCCTTGCCATCGGTACTACAGTAATCATGCACCTTGGTCACAAACGTTATGCTTGGGTAACAGCTATTCCTTGCGTATTCATCGCAGTTATCACAGTTATGGCTGACTATGAAAACGTATTCTGGAACTACATTCCAGAAGGAAAATGGATGTTAGTACTTGTAAGTGTTGTAATGTTCTTATTAGTTGCTCTTGTAATGGTTGAAGCAGTTCGTAGCTGGATTCGCCTTGCAAAACAAAAACAAGACTTCCGCACTGAAGATGACATCGAAGCTGAAGCTTTAAAAGAAATGGAAGCTGACAAAGCATAAGCTTACACATAGTAAGGGTTAAGTGAATATACTCGAGGTCGAGAAAAAAGATTGAAATAAAAAATTCGTAATCTTACGATGAACCTCAATAAAATACAGAAGGAGTTGCCACAATGTGGCAACTCCTTTTGCGTTATGTGATTATATGTAGCAAGTTAGTTCGTATTAACTAATACCAAGGAGCTCCTTAATTGGTTTTACTTGCGCCTTACTCACAGGGATGTCTATTAATTCTGTACCTTTCGCTGTAGTTTGGGGCAAGCGTAGCCAGTAGGTGCCCTTAAACCAAGGAACGACTTCGCTGACCATGTTGAGATTTACTATATAGCTGCGGTGCACGCGATAGAGTGAAGTACCTCGCAAGCGCTCCTGTAGTTCTGTTAAAGTTTTGTTAGATTTGTAGGAGCCCTTAGTGGTATGTACCTCAAGGCGTCCCGATTCACCAGTGATATAGGAAATAGTATCCAGATCAATTAGTAAAATGTGTGCGCCATCATCAACGGCAATTTTATTTGTCCGAATAGATGGTGCAATCGGTGCTGTGCTACTAGCAGTGCTCTCGTCAGATGCGATGGCTTCAGCAGTTCCAGTAGGAGTACTAGCAGTATTTGCTGTACTTGCTGTACTAAGGCCCTCCTCGGTAGCTGCCTCTGAGGACTCAGTGGGAATGCCATTAGGATAGAGGGCTTTCTTGGCATGGGTCACAGCTTTTGCGAGACGCTCTTCTTCAATCGGTTTGACTACATAGTCTAAGGCTTGTAGTTCAAAGGCTTTTAAGGCGTATTCGTCATAGGCTGTAGCAAAGATAATTTTACTTTTCGGTGAAATATCATGAACTACTTGGCCCAGTTCAAGACCTGAAAGACCATGCATATGAATGTCTAAGAATATAAGGTCAGGCTGCTCTCGTGTAATAAGTGAAATAGCAGCAGTAGCATTATCAGTTTCGCCAATAATATCAATTGTATCGGCATGATGAGTTGTTAATAAATAACGCAGCTCGTCACGAGCTGGTGCTTCATCATCAATTAAAATCGTTCGTATCATAGTCCCTCCTTATGGTTAGATTATTTGTAATATGCTAACTTCTTGTTAGCAATTGGCTTAAATTTTTGTTAGCAATGTGCTACGTTTTTTTAGTAGAAGCATTGCGTTGTGTTTAAGTTGGTTAGTAAGGTTCGTATATTACATTATATTAAATAGAGTGAGCACTACATTAATATGAGTGAGCACTACATTAATATGAGTGAGCACTAGGCTAAGTTTTAAATCAATCCTCTTTAGAATTTAGCCCTTTGGTCGGCTCTGGTTTAATCTTAGGAATGCGAATTGTTACCACCGTACCTTCTTCTGGCGTAGAGGTAACGGTGAGTCCATATTGTTGGCCATAGAGACCACAAAGGCGGCGATGCACATTGCTAAGGCCGATATGACCTTCAGGGGGATGCTCTAGATAATAACTAGGGTCCTGGTCAAAGCCCACACCATCATCGGTAACGGTGAAGACAATATCTGTGTCAGTTTCATAGCCTTCAATGGCAATGGAGCCACCCACTTCACGAGGCTGCAAACCATGTTTGATGGAATTTTCAATAATAGGTTGCAGCGTTAAGGATGGAATGCCATAGGAAAATACTTCTGGGGAAATATTGTGTGTAATGAAGAGTTTGTCTCCATGACGAGCCATAGAAATTTCTGTGAAGGCCGTCACTTGTTCCCATTCCTGTTCGATAGAAATGATGCGTCCCGTATATTGTAGTGTAAAGCGGAACATTTGGGAGAATTTAATGAGCAAGCGCCGTGCATGTTCTGGATTAGTACGAATTAAAGATGAAATCGTATTTAAGGTATTGAACAGAAAATGCGGATTAATCTGCGCGTGCAGGGTTTGCATTTTAGCGGCTTCTACGAGTTGCTGTTGATGATCTATTTCTGTCAGTTCTAGCTGAGTCGAGAATAAATCGGCTAAGCCTTGCGCAAAGGCCACATCAGATGCATCAGGCACATGGGAGGGGTCAGTGTAATACATTTTCAATGACCCAATGATGCGTGATTTAATCATTAAAGGTACAACAATGGCGCTTTTTAACGAGCAATGAGGCTCTGTACAGCCGATTTGTTTCGGCGTATACGCTATGTGTATGGTACCCGATTTTAATGAATCGATAGTGACATTCGTTAAATGGGAGGCCACACCTGGCGCATGGTGTTCCACTTCGGCGCCAATGTAGGCCAACACATGCTCTGTATCCGTAATAGACACGGCATCGTAGAGACTGTGTTTTTTTATAATGCGCACAACGGCAGCAGCTGACTCAGGTGTTAAACCTTTTCGGAAGTAGCGCACCGTTTCACGGGCAATAGATAAAATGTTTTGATTTTGACTGGCCTTTTGAATTTCACGTTGATGTAAACTATCCTTGGTAATTTTAATAAATAAAGATAGCCCTAGGGAGTTGGCAATAATCATGGGTAGCGCAATGTCACTGACTAAGGTGTATGCCTGCTCAAAGGGCTTTGCTACGAGTAGAATAATCGCCATTTGTACGATTTCGCCTACAAAACCAACGGCTAAGGCAATGGTCCACGGTACGGGTGTTCGTTTATAATACTTTTGGACAAGCCCAGCCAAGAGACCTTCCGTTATAGAGGAGATGGCACAGGCTAAGGCGGTAAAGCCACCTAAAGAGTAGCGGTGAATACCGGATACGATTCCGACTGCACTGCCCATAGAGGGACCAGCAATGAGACCTGCTGCCATAATGCCAATCATACGCGAGTTAGCTAATGCGTCGTCCACAGGAATGCCTGCATAGGTACCAGCGATGGCGATACTGGAGAAGAGAATAATGAAAACAAATTTATCACCAGCGGATAATTTGTGAGCGATAAGACGATCGAAGAGGCGCATCTGTGATACAATAAGTCCCAGTACGACGGCCATGCTGATGCGTTTTATCATTTCAAATAGTAAGACTTCAATACTCATGAGATAATCCTTTACTACAATATATTTTGTTTATAACTTAGAAAACATACCATTATGATACAGTTAATTATTTCGATATATCTAAAATACTCAAAATAACTCTGATTTAATTATATCATATGCGGAATTGATATAGGACGGCTATTTCAAACGTTGTTATAGAGTCCTAGTTTGTAGTATTATATATGTATAGAAACTAACAGTCTGTATTAATAAAAGATATGAGTGATTAAACACAATCGCTGTTAATATCATAAGTGTGATAGGAGGAGTTATCATGTGCGGTTGCGATATTGCGTATAAATCGGGTTTATCTCGTTTGGGGAAAAACATGGAAGGTACATTACACTTCCTTGTAGAAGTTATTTTAGGATTAAGTCTACTTCGCTTAGCCATCTACTGGGTCCTAGGCATCGGTAATCTATAATAAGACATAGAAGGACTATTTCGCTAGATGGCGAGATAGTCCTTTTTTATGTTTCATAGCATATTTATAGCATAGGAGATACACTTATGTTGACACAATTGCGATATTTTTTAGCGGTTGTTAAATATCATAACTTTAGTGAAGCTGCTGAGGCCTGTCATATATCACAATCCGCTATATCACAACAGATTAGGGCCTTAGAGCGAGAGCTAGGGGTTGAGCTTTTGTGGCGTCATAATAGAACCTTTTCGCTTACGCCGGCAGGAGAACAATTTTATCAACGTGGCATTGTTATAGTATCTGATTATGAAAAATTATGTAATGATATAAAGCGTATTCATCGGGATACGGGGGATATTTTTCACCTTGGCTATTTACGTGGGTATAGAGGACCTGAGATAGAAGAATGTGTAGCCACTTTCTATGAACGACATCCAGATGTGGAGATTCATGTAACTAGTGGAACTCATGAGGAACTCTATTGGATGCTTAAGAATGAAACAATTCAAGTGGCTTTTAATGACCAACGTCGGGTCTTTGCAGATAGTTATGTCAATGTTGTACTTCGTCGCAATCCCATGTTTGTAGAATTAGCAAAAGCAAATCCTTTGAGCGATCTGCAACGTATAAGTTTTGATGATTTGAGACATACGCCGTGCATTTTATTGGCCTCCAAAGAACAAGAAAAAATGGAAGCCGCTTATTATCACAATGATATGGGTGTAAAAAGTGAATGTATCTTTGTAGAGAATATGGAAGAAGCCCATCTTCTAGTTTTAAGTAATCGTGGTTTTATGATTGTAGAAGGTGGCGAGGGGAGCTCGCTGTATAAAGAAAAAGTAGCGCGAGTACCTCTATATAATAATGAAGCGCGCATTAATCGAACCTATGGTGCCTTTGCTAGCAAAGAGGGAATGAATGGGTTGACTAAAGAATTTATCGAAATTATGGAGACGACCTTTGGCGCGTCTCGTGAAGTGTAAAACTTCATATTTGACGCCTTATAGACTGGTTGAGCAAGACAAAATCTAGGTGGAACAATTCTATATTTTTATCCTTTACAATTAAAATGTATTGGAGTATAATTAGTAACGTTCTATGGATCACTAGCTCAGCTGGCAGAGCACCTGACTCTTAATCAGGGTGTCCAGGGTTCGAACCCCTGGTGATCCACCACATAAATTAAAACGAACCCTCTATTACTTTTGTAGTAGGGGGTTCGTTTTTTGCCTAGAAAATTCTCTTCATTTTAGTTATAATAAAATGATAATCTATAAATAGGGTTCTAGCCTATATTTCTTTATCAGCAATTATTTTATTAGGCTTTTAAGTACTAATGGTACTGTAATTGTACGGCTATCATATTGTATTTGCTTAGGGAGGTTATGGTAGAATTCATAGATTGATTTGTTGTACAATCGTTGTTTATAGGAATATGAGGGATAGAGAGATGAAATATACAAGTACCCGTAGTGTACAAAATGTTAGTGAAACATATGCTTTGCTTCACGGCTTAGCTAATGATGGTGGTTTATATGTGCCAGCAGGATTTCCTGAACGGACTATTACATATGATATGATTGCAGATAAAAGCTATCAGGAGATTGCTTTTATTGTGCTCAGTAAGTTTTTCCCATGTTTTTCAGAGGCTCATTTAAAAGAAATGATCAACGCAGCCTATAGTACTAGCAATTTCAGTACCACTGATATTGCGCCCATTCATTCCTTGCTTGAGCGTGTTTCTGTATTGGAATTATTCCACGGTCGCACACAAGCCTTTAAAGATATGGCCTTGTCCTTATTCCCATATCTTTTAGTAGCGGCTAAAGAGGCTGAAGGGGAAGATAAAGAAGTCTTGATTTTAACGGCTACTTCTGGTGATACAGGAAAGGCTGCTTTAGAAGGTTTTAAAGATGTAGCGGGCACACATATTCAAGTGTTTTACCCTACAGATGGTGTTAGTCCTATGCAACAAGAACAAATGCAAAAGCAAGAAGGGGCTAATGTGAATGTAACCGCCATTAACGGTAATTTTGACGATGCGCAGCAATTTTTAAAACGTCTCTTTGTGGACGAAGCGATGGCTGAAAAAGCAGCCGCTAAAGGAGTTCGCTTCTCCAGTGCGAATTCGATTAATGTGGGACGATTGGCGCCACAAGTGGTGTACTATGTAGCAGCTTATGAGGAATTGGTCGGACAAGGTGCGATTCACAAGGATGAAGCCTTCAACGTCATTGTGCCAACAGGTAACTTTGGCAATATTTTAGCAGCCTATTTTGCAAAATTAATGGGCGTGCCTATTGGCAAGTTAATCTGTGCTTCCAATCGCAACAATGTGCTCACTGATTTCTTTAAGAATGGCACTTATGATATGAATCGTCCGTTCTATACGACGATTTCACCATCCATGGACATCTTGGAAAGCTCTAATTTTGAACGCTTTTTATATTATATGAGCGGACAAGATCCGGACATAACGAAAGCGCGCATGGCAGACCTTAAGAGCACCGGTAAATTATCTGTAACGGATGAGGAATTAAAACGCATTCAACAATTGTTTAGTGGTCAATTCGTAAATGACGAAGAAACGAAGGCTATCATTGAGCAAGTATACAATTCCTATGGCTATTTATTAGATCCTCATACAGCTGTGGCTATGGGGGCCTACATGAAGGAGCTACAAGAGCATCCAGAAGATGGTGGCCGTCATACAATTATTGCGGCTACGGCGCATCCATTTAAATTCCCACCAGCTATTTGTGAGGCCTTAGAACTAGAAAAAGGTGTTACACCTTATGATAGTTTAGAGCATATTTCGGCAGTTACTGGCGTGGCATTTCCAAAACAATTAGCTGAGTTACAAGACAAAGAACTTCGTTTTACTAAGACAATCGACAAAGAATCGATGGGACGTGAAATCTTAGATTTCATCGACAGCTTTGGAAAATAATTGGCTTTAAAGCCTAGTCTGTGTTCGTTTAACTTTACCTAATGGGGGATGAGTTAAACGAGCATAGGCATAATAAACAGAACAATTTAATAGCTAGAAAGTAGTGATGTAATGAAAAAAGCCTTTTTCTATGCAGTGTCATCGGCATTGTTGTTGAGTATTATGAATGCCTTTGTAAAAATGCTAGGGCAAGGTATGCCGGCGGCGGAGATTACTTTTTTCCGTGGCCTCATTGGCACAGTAGCTGTTTTGGCGTATATGGGGTGGCATAAGATATCCTTCTCCACAGAAAACCGTGGCATGCTAGTGATGCGCGGTGTATTCGGTGGTTTAGGCAATTTCTTAAACTTCCTTGCCCTTGCTTATATGCAGCTTGCGGATGCGTCCATATTATTCCAATTATCGGGGATTTTCGTGTTTATTTTTAGCACGTATATTTTAAAAGAGCCTATCCCTAGTGGTGCTGGCAAATGGTTATTGGTTATCTTGTTGGCTGTTATTATTATGATCAAGCCTTGGTCATATAATGATTTCCACTGGTACTCTTTATATGCCATTGGCGGTGCTTTATTTGCGGCGGCAGCGTATACGACGATTCGTCAGATTAGCCAGAGTGGTCATCATAGCCCCTATGAAATCATGTTTTACTTCTTAGTATCCATGATTGTAGTAGGTGGTATTTTTATGTGGGAAGACTTTGTATGGCCTGATACACGACAATGGATTTTAATTTTTGTCATCGGTGGTATCTCCGTATTTGCTCAATTCTTCCTAACAGGTGCCTTTGTGGCTACCAATGCTGTAGTAGCACAGTTCCTGCAGTATATTGGGGTATTCTTTAACGCCTTCTGGGGCTTTATGCTCTTTAATGAATGGTTGTCTTGGATGACCATTGGCGCTGGTATATTGATGTTTATTGCATCTGTCATGATTGGTCGCTTGAAAGAACAACATCATGTGAGTCGCAATTAAGTAAGTAGCGCTTAGGGGCAATTAAGCATATGCAAGTTGCGAATGGCAATTGAGTCTGTAATAGTAACTAGAGCGGACTAAATATATAAGCAGTGAACTGCAATTTATTTTACCAATATGACGAGAGAAAGCTTAGCCAATTAATAGATTATTGGAATATGATATAATACATATATACTCTAAAAACAACGCAAGATATATTTTGCAGAAGAGGAGATAAGAATGGAAAATAAAAAGTTTGAATTTGGTTTAGTTGGTTTAGCTGTTATGGGGCAGAACTTAGCGCGCAATGTAGCACGTAATGGATTTAGCATTGCTGTGTACAACCGCACACCTCAAAAAACAGATGATTTTGTTAAGAACTATGGTCATGAAGGCACTATTGGTGGTGCTCATACGCCAGAAGAATTCGTTAACATGTTGGAAAAACCTCGTAAAATCATGTTCTTAGTTAAAGCTGGTAAACCAGTAGATGATATGATTGAAGCCTTTTTACCATATTTAGATAAAGGCGATACATTAATCGATGGTGGTAACTCCTATTTTAAAGATACTATTCGTCGTGCTAAAGACCTTGAAGCTAAAGGCTTCCGTTATTTAGGCGTAGGCGTATCTGGTGGTGAAGAAGGCGCTCTTAATGGTCCAAGCTTAATGCCAGGCGGAACAGAAGCGTCCTACAAAGAATTGGCGCCAATTTTCACAGCGATTGCTGCGAAAGTAACTGATGGTCCTTGCTGTAGCTATGTGGGCAATGATGGTGCAGGCCACTATGTAAAAATGGTTCACAATGGCATTGAATACGGTGATATGCAGCTCATCTCTGAGGCATATTTCATGATGAAGGAAATTCTTCACATGAGCGATGATGAAATGGCTGACGTATTTGCTGAATGGAATAAGGGTTTATTAGATTCTTATTTAATTGAAATTACGTCTAAAATTTTAAAAGTAAAAGACAAAGAAACAGGCACTCCGCTTGTAGAGTTAATCTTAGATAAAGCTGGTCAAAAGGGTACTGGTAAATGGACTAGCCAAGAAGGTCTTGACCTTGGCGTGCCAATCCCAACCATTGCAGAGGCTGTATTTGCTCGTGGCATGTCAGCATACAAAGATGAACGAGTTGTAGCGGCTGATGTATTAAAAGGGCCAGAAGGCACCTATGAAGGCGACAAAAAAGCATTTATCGATGCGATTCATTCTGCTTTATATGCGTCTAAAATTTGTTCTTATGCGCAAGGCTTTGCATTAATTAAAGCAGCTGCTAAAGAATATAGCTGGAATATTAACTTTGGTGATATGGCTTTATTATGGCGTGGTGGTTGTATCATTCGTGCTGTTTTCTTAGAAGATATTAAAAAAGCCTTCGACCGCAATCCTGAATTGTCCAACTTGCTCTTAGATCCATTCTTCATGGAAGCGATTCAGGCACATCAAGCAAAATGGCGTGAAGCGATTATCGAGGCTAAACGCTTTGGTATTCCTACACCAGCATTCTCTGCATCCTTAGATTATTTCGATAGCTATCGTCGTGCTAGCCTTTCAGCTAATCTCATTCAAGCACAACGAGACTTCTTCGGTGCGCATACATACGAACGCACGGATAAAGACGGCGTGTTCCATACAGAGTGGGAAGCTGAAAGCAAATAAACGAGAAGAGAACAATTATATATAGCAGGCAAATGGCCACAACTATATGTGTATATACATGTAGTTGTGGTCTTTTTTATGCTAAATTTTAAATTTTGTAGGTCTTGTAAGCATACTTGAATTACCATTAATTAAAACAACAAATAAAGTAATTAAATAAGATAATTATATATTTAAAAATATGATAAAAAGTTATAATAAATCAAAAAATATGATTGAAATTGAGTATATGATAAAAGGTGAAAATTATATGATAAATAGAATTATAAAAACAAGATGAATTTTGAAATTACAGCTGAAATGAGTGGGTTTAGGCGTGAAAATAAAATGAAATTAAAAATCAAAAAATGTTCTAAATTTATTGACATGAAATGTTATAAAAGAATAAAATATAAATGAATAGTCCGTTAGTATTTATAAGAGAGGAGCAGGATTATTTTTACGTAAAATTCATATTAATAAAAATGATTTATATTTAAATTATTTATACCTATATGTATCGACAATTTGAAGGTTAAAAGAGAGCTAATTTTAGTACAAGGAGGCTTACTAATGAATAAGCATTACAAAGTTATTTGGAGCAAGGTTAAGAACAGCTATGTAGTTGTTTCTGAACTTGCTAAACAAGCTGGTAAAACAGCATCAACAAAATCTCAGACAGGTCAGCGTATTGGCGTGGCTTTAGCTGTGTTGGCGTTGAGCGCGGGGATTAGTGGTAGCGTTTGGGCCGCTGATGCTACTGATACGACTATTGTCAGTGGAGCAGTAACATATAATAAGGCTGACGGAACGTTAGTTTTAACAGATAGTAATGCTGAAACTATTGAAATTACTGGGTTGAAAAATCTTGATACAACAAGTGTTACGCTAAAAGATAATATATTAACATTTACCCGTAATGATGGTTCTACTTATACTGTAAGTGGGATAGGTGCTCTTTCTGATAAGACACACTACTACAGTGTAAAGGCTCCTACCACTCCAGGTGGCAATTACAACAATGATGGCGCTACGGGTGACAATGCCTTAGCTGCTGGTGTAGGGGCTAGTGCAGTAGCTCACAATAGTATTGCCATTGGTCATAAAGCTTGGATTTTGGATAGTAATGGTGGTAAAGGCAGTGGCGACATTGCTATTGGTAATGGTGCTAAAGTTGAAAACTATGCGGACCAAAGTGCTGGTATTTCTCTAGGTCAAAATGCCTATGTAGAAAACATGGCTGGTAAGCAAGAAGCTGTCTTTGCCCTTGGACAGACTACATTTAGTGGTAACTTCTTATCTACTGCACGTATTCCTGCAGATCCATCTAAAGTGGCAGCAGGCATAGCTATTGGTGAAAACTCTTATGCTCGTTCTGGAAGCTTAATGGTTGGCACTCATAAATATGTTGGTAAATTAGGTGATGTAGATATAAATACGACTACTGAAGCAGGCCGAAGAGCTGCTGGTGTGGGCGTTAATACAACTACAATTGGTACTAATAGTTTTAACAATGGCCTTTTTTCTACAATTACCGGTGCCTACTCTATAGCCACTGGTAATTATGCTGGTGGACGCAACTCTACTGATGCAGGTAAAAACTTTGGTGCCGTTATTATGGGTTCCATGAATAGCATGGAGTCAGCTACTGCTGAAAACTCTAGTTCTGGTGTAGCTAGTAGTATCGTAGGTTTGGCGAATAAAGTAGCCAATGCAAATGGGGCTTTAGTCTTTGGTGCAGGTAATGAAATTACTAACTCTGTAACAAGTATTTCTATTCCTGGTACGGGCTTATTGGATAGTTCTTCAGCAGCAAATTCAGCTAAAGAATTGCAAGATAAAATGCTAAAAATTATACGTGATACTGATAGTGGCGGGTCTACTTTGGCTATTGGTGGTAGTAACAAAGCTGATTACACTCGTGCCTCTTCTATTATTGGTGTAAAAAATACCTTAACTGGTACAGCTAGTGACATTAGTCAATATAACTCCATTATGGGTTATAAAAATGTAGCTGAAAATGTGGATGATGTAACTTTAGCAGGTATTAATAATACAGTTAAAGATACTAAGACTGCCGTTGTATTTGGTGATAACCGTAAATTAACTGGTGCTAACAATAGTATCGTATTGGGTTCTGTTGATGAAGAAACTGAGCTAACTGCAACTGATGCGGTTGTAATTGGTCACAAGGCAAATGTGGAAACAGTAGGTGGTGTAGCTCTTGGTTTTGATTCTATTGCCATTGTAGATAAAGGTGTTGTTGGTTATGATCCAGTTACAGATACAGCATCCACAAAAACTGATGCTACTTGGAAATCTACACTAGCTGCTGTATCTGTTGGTGCAAACGGTAAAACACGTCAGATTACAAATGTAGCCGCTGGTACAGCTGATACTGATGCAGTTAACGTTGCACAGTTGAGAACAGTAGCCTCAGCAATTAGTGAAACTGCTAGTGACGCACATACAGCGATTACGCTCAATGGTGAAGCGGTAACACCTGGAGCAGATGCATTAGGTACTCCTGTAGAAAACAATAATTTAACGATTGCTGCTAAAACTCAAAATGGTAAGACTACGTATGATATTAAGTTGAGTGATAAAGTAGCCACTAAGGAAGATGGTCTACAATTTACGGGTGATACAGAGGGTGTAACTGTTAGCAAGAATCTTAATGAAACCTTGTCTATTAAAGGTGGCATTGCAGACGAAACTAAACTTAGCGACAATAATATTGGTGTAGTAGCTAAGGCAGATGGTGGATTAACTGTTAAATTAGCTAA
>NZ_URAR01000020.1 GCF_900545795.1 uncultured Veillonella sp. | reverse complement strand
CACCATAAGCTTCAAGTGCCCAAACTTCCATTTCACCGAAACGCTGACCACCGAATTGAGCTTTACCGCCAAGTGGTTGTTGCGTTACTAAGGAGTACGGACCGGTTGAACGAGCATGGATCTTATCATCTACCAAGTGATGGAGTTTTAACATGTACACGTAACCTACAGTAACTTTGTTATCCATTGGTTCCCCTGTACGGCCATCATAAAGAACTGTTTTACCATCATCATTTTTACCAGCAATGCGCAATGTATTAAATACATCACTTTCATGAGCACCGTCAAATACTGGTGTAGCAATATGGATACCAGCTACATCTGGTTTTGGCATGCCATAGGTTTCAAAGTCATAGCCAAAGGCCTCAAGATCTTTGCGGATTTCAGAACGTTTAACGCGCGCTGTTTCAATGGAGTCAATAATATTTACTACTGACGAAATAGTCTTCAATTCTTCTTGAAGAGCTTCTTCCATTTCTGGTGCTTCTTCCTCTTCATCAAAGAATTCAATTTCTTTATCGCTATAAGATTTTTCAATCGCTTTTAATTCATCGTAGCGAGCACGACCACCAAGAGTGCCTAATTGACGTTCAGCTTCTGCTAAGATTAAGTCCAAGGCTTCTTCACGGCGCATATTAATTTCTGCATCAATATCTAAGTGAGATACAGTTACATTTTCAGCAATTTTAGCTTTTAAAGCACCAATTTCTGTGAAGAGTTCTTTAATTCGATCAATATTGTCCCAATAACGGCTATCTGTTTTAGCTTGGTTCAATACATTTTGAATTTTTAGGTCAGTTGCTTTAATTTGCATACCTAAGCCTTGTACTGCAAAGCCAAGGTGAGTTTCAAGAACCTGACCGATGTTCATACGAGATGGTACGCCCAATGGGTTCAATACGATTTGTACTGGAGTGCCATCTGGTAAAAATGGCATATCTTCTTGACACATAACACGGGATACAACACCCTTGTTACCATGACGACCTGCCATTTTGTCACCTTCGTGGATTTTACGTTTTTGCGCAATATATACACGAACGAGTTTGTTTACGCCTGGTTGTAATTCATCGCCATTTTCACGAGTGAAGACTTTTACGTCTACAATTTTACCGGATTCACCATGTGGAACACGTAAGGATGTGTCACGCACTTCGCGTTCTTTGTCACCAAAGATAGCACGAAGTAAACGTTCTTCTGGTGTAAGCTCAGTTTCCCCTTTAGGAGTTACTTTACCTACTAAAATATCCCCTGGATGAACTTCTGCACCGATGCAGATAATACCATCTTCATCGAGATTACGAAGATTATCATCACCAGTATTTGGCAATTCACGAGTGATTTCTTCAGCACCTAATTTAGTGTCACGAGCATCACATTCGTATTCTTCAATATGAATAGAAGTATAAATATCTTCTTTACAAAGTTCTTCACTAAGAAGAATCGCATCCTCGTAGTTATAACCTTCCCAAGGCATGAACGCAACGAGTACGTTGAAGCCCAATGCTAATTCGCCACCATCAGTAGCAGGACCATCAGCAAGAACCTGGCCTTTTACTACGCGGTCGCCAGCAAAAACGATTGGTTTTTGGTTGAAGCAAGTAGATTGGTTAGAACGTAAGAATTTATTTAATTTGTAAACATCAATGCGACCATTATCGCGAGTTACATGAATTTCATTACCCCAACAACGAGTGACAACGCCTGCTTCTTTAGCAAGTACGCACACGCCGGAGTCGCAAGCTGCCTTGTATTCCATGCCAGTACCAACAAGCGGAGCTTGGGCACGAAGAAGTGGCACAGCTTGGCGCTGCATGTTCGCACCCATCAAGGCACGGTTAGCATCGTCATTTTCAAGGAATGGAATCATTGCTGTACCAATAGATACAACTTCTTTAGGGCTAACGTCCATGTAGTCAACTTTTTCAGGTGCTACTTCAAGGACTTCATGACCACGACGACAAGCAATATGGCTGGATACGAAGTTGCCATCTGCATCAAGTTCAGAGTTAGCCTGCGCAATAGTCATGCCTTCTTCTTCATCAGCTGTCATATATACAACTTGATCACTTACTTGTACGCGAATCACTTTGTTAGCTTCATCGCCAGTGCCATAAATCTTTTCAACTTTACGATATGGCGCTTCAATGAAACCAAACTCGTTAACTTTCGCATAGTTAGACAAGGAAGAAATCAAACCGATGTTAGGACCTTCTGGTGTTTCGATTGGACACATACGACCATAGTGAGAGTGATGCACGTCACGAACTTCGAAGCCTGCACGCTCACGAGATAAACCACCAGGGCCAAGGGCCGATAGACGACGTTTATGAGTTAATTCGCCTAATGGATTTGTTTGGTCCATGAACTGAGACAACTGGGAGGAACCAAAGAATTCCTTAATCGCAGCTACTACAGGGCGAATGTTAATCAAAGCTTGTGGTGTAATTTGCGTATTGTCTTGAATTGTCATACGCTCTTTTACAACACGTTCCATACGAGTTAAACCAATGCGGAATTGGTTTTGAAGAAGTTCACCTACGCAACGTAAGCGACGATTGCCTAAATGGTCAATATCATCCACATGACCTACACCATCCATTAAGTTTAATAAATAGCTAATGTTAGCAATCATGTCTTCGCGAGTTACTGTGCGATGTTCAAATGGAAGATTGCAGTTATTGCAAATCACTTTGAAGGAAGAGCCTTCACCATCTTGTACATAGAACTCAGCAAAACCTTCACCGCTGAACACACCGCTGTTTGCCACTACATCGAGTTGGTCTTCAGTCATAAGTGTGCCTGCATCAACAATGACTTCACCAGTTTCTTGGTCCACAATTGGTTGTGCCAAAGTCTGGCCAAGCATACGTTGGCGCCAGCCTAATTTTTTATTTAATTTATAACGACCTACACGCGCTAAATCATAACGGCGAGCGTCGAAGAATAAATTATCAAATAAATTACGCGCACTTTCCACAGTAGGTGGTTCGCCTGGACGTAATTTTTTATAAATCTCAACCAATGCTTCTTCAGCAGATTGAGTGGTGTCTTTTTCTAATGTGCGAACAAGGCGTTCATCATATACACGATTGCCATCTTCATCAACTTCACCATTCCAGAATAATTCTAAAATAGATTCATTGGAGCTCCAACCTAAAGCACGTACAAGTACAGTGGCTGGCAATTTACGGTTGCGGTCAATACGAACTGCAACCATTTCATTGGCATCAGTTTCAAGCTCAATCCAAGCACCGCGGTTTGGAATCACTGTAGAACCATACAAACGGTTACCCATTGTATCGATTTCACGTGTATAGTACACACCAGGGGAGCGAACTAATTGAGATACAATGACACGTTCTGCACCATTGATAATAAAAGTACCAGTTTCAGTCATCAATGGGAAATCGCCCATGAATACTTCTTGTTCTTTAATATCTTGGTTTTCTGGGTCATTGTTAATTAAACGGATGTTAACACGCAATGGCGCTGCATATGTAGCATCACGGTTTTTACATTCGTTAATATCGTATTTTGGCTCTCCAAGGCTGAAACCTTCAAAAGAAAGCACTAAATTACCTGAATTGTCTTTAATCGGAGAAATATCGTCAAAAATATTTTGTAAACCGCTCTCCAAAAACCACTCATAAGACTTGCGTTGCACGTCCAATAAATGTGGCATTTCTAGAACTTCGTTAATCTTCGCATAGGTATAACGCGTTCTCTTACCTACCTGCTCAGGTTTGAACATACCAGCTTTCACCCCTCATTTCAATTGGCTTACCTTCTATTCTATAACGGTATGACACAAGACAAATATCCAGGTCTCAGTTTTCCTGTTGACACAATGACAAAATAAGCAAGGCTCTTACTTTTATTTTTTGAACCTTGCTTCACCTTTGGTCAACACAACCTTGGAAGATCTACCTTCATCACTAACAGTGTTATAGTCATATCAATTAGTACTTGCCAGAATAGCGCTAATGAATTATAATTGATTAGTTTTATTCATTCAACAAAGTACATTTGCAATTTATAATTCTATCATGGTATATGTGCTTTGTCAAAATATTTTTATAATCAGTCAATATATTTTACAAATTGCATAAATAGTAACAAAAAATACCTTAATCAGTATAGAGCAAGCTTAGCCATCGAGCTATTCCAGGTACTAATGCTAACATATATACTTAATTAAGGTGTTTTTTCATCATATATGGTCTAGAATCTAGCTTGTAGTCTTAAGCTCAGTATTATAAGCTAGCTCTGCCAATCTATTTTAATTCCCCTTTGCTTTTAAAATGTCTGCCCCGGCAATCCCTGGTTTAGTCATTTCAGCTGGAGATAAAATATGATTCATATCTGCTTCGGACAAGAGTCCTTTTTCCAATATAATCTCTTTAATAGAACGTCCTGTAGTATACGCTTCCTTCGCCAAGGCTGAGGTATTTTCATAACCAATATGTGGCAATAAAGCTGTTACAATACCAACACTGCGATCTAACCAGTATTGGCAACGTTCGCGATCAACTTCAAGGTCAATTAATAGTTTATCAACAAATGTATTTACCCCATTTTTAAGGTAACACATAGAGTTAAATAGATTATAAGCAATCACCGGTTCCATTACATTAAGTTCAAACTGTCCGTTTTCAACCCCTAATGTAACCGCTAAATCATTAGATACTACTTGATAACATACTTGGTTAAGTACTTCTGCAATAACAGGGTTTACCTTACCTGGCATAATACTAGAACCTGGTTGACGAGGTGGCAATTTCAATTCCCCAATGCCACAGCGTGGGCCGGATGCCATAAGGCGGAAGTCATTGGCCATTTTAATAAGTACTAGTGCAGTTACCTTCAAACCACTAGAGATATCAGCAAAGATGTCCGTATTATTAGTGGCATCAATTAAGTTCTCAGCCGTGTAAAATTCTTCGCCTACCACAGCGGACAATTCACCTACTACATCGCGAATATATTTAGGCTCTGCATTAAGCCCCGTACCAACAGCTGTAGCCCCCATATTTACTGTGTGGGCTGCTACAATAGCAGACTCAATACGCTTAATGCCGCGGCGAATACCAGAAGCATAAGCCCCCATTTCTTGACCTAATGTAATAGGCACCGCATCTTGTAAGTGAGTACGTCCCATCTTCAAGATTTCTTTATACTCTTCTGCTTTACGCTCTAATTCATCTACTAGGCGTTGTAATGCTGCGATTAAAGGCTTGCTCTTTAAGATAGCACATACTTTAATAGCTGTTGGGAATGTGTCATTAGTAGACTGCGCCATATTACAATGATTGTTTGGAGATATAATATCGTAACTTCCCTTTGGATGGCCTAATAATTCGAGGCCACGATTTGCCAACACTTCATTCATATTCATATTGAAGGACGTGCCAGCGCCACCTTGGATTGGATCTACTGGGAATTGATCAATAAAGCCACCCGCTATTACTTCGTCAGCAGCACGAACAATGACATTGCCAATTGTTTCATCCATGCGCCCTGTTTTCATATTCG
The DNA here is from genome assembly GCF_900545795.1 of uncultured Veillonella sp. GTDB lineage: Bacteria > Bacillota > Negativicutes > Veillonellales > Veillonellaceae > Veillonella_A. Next base: position 30,065 of record NZ_URAR01000020.1, on the reverse strand, counting down.
CTAGTGCGCAGGCCTTCTTAACCATCGCCATAGAACGAATAAAATCATGGTCTAAATGCTTGCCAGTAATGTTGAAGTTTTCTAGAGCTCGTAATGTTTGTACACCATAATACAACTCATCAGCAACTTCTAATTCACCTAAAAAATCCCGTTCTTTACGCATACATGACCTCTTTCTTTATAAAAAACTTCCTAAAGAAATAGCTCTAACCCTTTAGAGCCTACATTATATTTACAGCTCAAACCTCTCAAACTGTATCTATCGTAGTAATATCATAGCAACTGCAATTAATATGTAGTCATCTCAAGTATTGCCTTTTACATTCTCTTAGCCCAACTCAATTATGCTTTAAACCAAAATATATAATACAAATATGTATTTTCTTATTATGAAAGACAATATGTTGTTAAGTAAATTATAGCATGTATACATAATACAAAGAAAGGTAAAAACACTCCTCGACTATATCAATAACAGATATATACGGCAAATTTAAAAGGGATAATTTCAAAAATGTATTAAAAAGCCCATCTACAATAACATTAAAGCTATGCACTTTTAACATAAAGACCTTCAATAATGACCCAAATAAAAAAGAGAAAACACAAAATTGTATTTTCTCATATTAGATAAGATATTAAATTAATTCTCTATAAGCTAGAAGAACAATCAATCCTACTAGCAAAAGACTTATGTTTCATTAAATATAAAGCGATTGTGATTGAAAGCAAATCAGCCGATCCACCTGGACTAATATTCTTTTCTTCGCAATAATTGCCTAGCTGATTTATGTAGGAACGGCCTTTCTCCGAAAAAACACTACCTAAAGTTAACACTTCTTTAGCCTTATTCTTTATGATTTGTAAGGTATCAAAGTCCGTCCGCCAAACAACATTACTATCTTCTACCAATGTCATCAAAGCTATTAAAGTATGAACCAGTGAGTCATTAATAGTAGCACCATTTTCTTGTGCAAACTCTAGCGCTGGTAACCCCACCTCTAGTACACTAGGAAAACCCTCTGCTACTTCTCCTCGAATCCCTGTAATGCCATATTTATTATATAGCTTTTCGCCTGCTGTACTTCCTTTACCTGTAATACCTTTTAGTTCATTATCAACCAAGTTAAAAGTCATTGCCCTTATAGTAGGTATTAATTTGTCATCTTCAAACTGCTGCCCTTTAATATAACCAGCTGCACCACTTAAAACGCCCCCGGCAAACAAAATACCGCGCTGTGTATTAATGCCAGAAGTCACTCGCAGTAATTCTTTCTCAGCATCGACACCATACGCTCTTATTTCTTTCAGTAAGCCTGTAACCGGCCCTTTATAATTTTTCCCAATTACATAAAGGTCATTGAAGGCCTTACTTAAAACCGCCGAGCTCATCATAAATGTAAAAACATCCATATCTTTATGAGATCCATTAGATTTTTTTGTTACCAAACCTGGTTTTGGATGGGTACAAACTTCCAATAAAATAGCTTGTGTTAAATATTGACTGACATTATCCAAATCAAAACTTAAAGGAGAAAATTGCCTCTCATATAATCTATCATCTATCATTTCAACTATCCTCATATTATAAATTCAGACTAACCAACTCTCTCCTTTAAGCCAATAGTTAACCAAAAATAGCTTTAGTCAATAAATAGAATACGGAAGGGAAAGTTAAACAGCCAAAACCTGTATAGAAAGTAGCTGTCATAGCACAATATGGAACTAATTTAGGATCTACAGCTGCAATACCTGCTGCCGTTCCTGATGTCGTTCCCATAATGCCACCAAACACCATGGCAGATTGTGGATTGTCAATCCCAACGATTTTCGCTACAACCGGTGTTAAAATCATAACTAAAACTGACTTAACAACCCCTGCGGCTATAGATATAGCAATAACTTCTGAAGAAGCTCCTAAAGCTGCTCCTGTTACTGGGCCCACAACAAAAGTAGCAACCCCCGCACCAATAGTACATAAATCAACAACAGAAGTGTAACCGAATGCATAAGCAATCGCAACCCCTGCAATCCAAGATGTAATTAAACCAAAAACTAGAGAAAGTACACCTACAAACCCAACTTTTTTTATCTCTCTTAAGTCTGCGCCAAATGCAGTTGAAACAATTGCAAAGTCTCTAAACATTGCACCACCCATCAAACCTACACCAGCAAATAATGGAATCGATGCAATACCTTTAGAGCCACCACCTATATATGCAAGCACTAGACCAAGAAATATTGCTACAGCAGATCCATGGATACGGCCTTTAGAAAAACCAGCAACTTTATAGGCGACTAAATTAGTAATACCGATTAGTAAAAAAGCAAAAATCAAACCATTTTTTACTAACAAATTGGTTAGCATAGTCATAAAATCCATAATAAACACCTCCAGTAATTCTTTTTAGGCGCCATCTTACTTAGCACAGGAATACAAACAAAGCCAAAAACAACCCCTAATACGCCACCTAATATAGCTACGCTCCCACCAGAAATTGCTGCCGCAACATTCTGAATTGAGCTCATAGCAACAACAATAGGAATATACATTGCTGACCAGAACGCAATACCTTCTTGTCCCTTTTTATCAAGCCAACCTGCATCGATCCCTTTATTAGACAGAATTATTAGTAATAGCATAGCAAAACCTACGCCACCTACATTAGCTTTTACCCCTAATGCAACACCTAATATATCACCTAAAAAAATACCGGCTAAGTAACAAAATGCTAATAAAGCTACACCATTGATAATCATAATATCACCCCATAGCATAATGGTTATCTCCACTGCTAAGAGCGGAGATAACCAAAACAAAATTACATATTATTCAACAATTGCTACAACTTGACCTGCACTTACACGGTCACCAGGTTGAACTTTATATTCTTTTACAACGCCTTCTACTGGAGATGGCACTAATTGTTTCATTTTCATAGCTTCCATAACGATTAATACGTCACGAACTGCAACTTTTTCGCCAACTTCTTTTTCAATACGAACGATTTTTCCTGGTACACGAGATTTGATTTCCATAATAAATTCTCCTTTTGTATTACTTATACTAAAAACTTCTCGATTTCTGATCGATATAATAATTTAACTTCATTTAAACTTTTTCCAAGCACCATGCTGGTTTCCATAAATACTTCAGTTAGTTTCACTCCGAAGCCATTTGGTAGATCCACTTCCAAATCAAGATTAATCGTTTTATTTAATGCATTAGCCTCTTTATAAAATTGTTGTAAAGTTTCATAAGGCGCAGGACTAACTAATAAATCAATATCTGAATTCTCATCTGTATATGAGCGTCCAGTAATTAATTCTAAGCTTATGGATCCTAATATCCCCAACTTCACGTTATATACTTTAGCCAAGTCTTTAATTTGTTTAAGATATATATATAAATAAGAGGCATCATCTAATACATCTTTACGTATATATTGTTCAAACACATCATAAGGAGTTAACAAAGCAACTGCATGCTTTTTTAAAATTTCAACTCCAAAACGAAATCTTTTCCCATTATATCGACTAGAATGAACGAAGCCCAAAGATATGCAATCATTGTCAATAACACTATCGGGTCTTCTTATAAAACCTGGAGTGTCAATAGGCCCCTCAAAAAGTTCTTCTAATAATTGATAATCAGGATTATCTTTAAAATCTACCAAAATTTTTTGCTTTGCTTCATCAGAAATAAAGACTAAATTGTGTCTTTTTATTTTCTTTTTATCCATGTTGGATCTTTTTTTGCTTTCTGTTGATAATTAACTTGCGAGCTTACTAAATCATCAAACAATTTCGTCTTATCCTTTCCTTGGATAATAATTTGATCATTTGAAGACTCCATTGCATACGGATCTAAACAAAGTTCCAAGACAGTTTCTTCTGAATTCACTTTAACATGAGGACTTACTTTCACAATACGTCCTTTAATTCGTAAGATACTTCTGGCTACTCGTTGTATTGTGGTCGCCGAACTTAATGTAGTGGCTCTTACAACAACTTCATATTCAGGATACGTACGCTCTCGACGATAAGTAATTATTTTTCCATCAGAATTACAAATGTGCCCATTATTTGAAACTGGGAAGCTATCACCCGTTGGGAGACCACCCACAACAACTTCAAAGAAATCTTGTTCTTTCTTGCTAGATGACTTTACTAAAGTAATATCATCTCGAACAGGTACACCATTACAACATAACCAGCCAAATTCTTGACAGCCATATAAGTCAAATACCTGTGCATTCAAAACCTCTTCAGCAATAGGCAACAATTCTAAATCTAATGGAGTCCCCGCTGTTAATATATTTACTCTTTTAGGAAGTAAATCAACTAACCCCATTTTCTTTGCATCTTCTAAAGCTACACGCAAAAATGATGACTCACCAATGATAGCAACTGGTTGCTCTTCACACAAAGATACTAAAAAAGCATCTCGGCTTGAACGTATCAGAAATTCACATTGAAGACCATATTCCTTAAATGCATCACCAGAAAATACATTCACTAATGGTGGGTATGTTACTAAAACTTTATCGTCTTGCTTAAGCCCAGCTAACTTAAAAATCCTAAAAGCTGCTTCTTTTCGCAAAGCTAATTCTTCATGAGTAATACCAACAATATTTTGAAACGCAGATGATCCTGAAGTAAATGTTAAATAAGCTAAATTTAGAGGTGTATGAACCTCTTCTATTACATGAGCCGCTGTAGGCCCAGCAATACCTTTGTCTAATAAAGTTCTTCTAGGCATTTCTTCTAATGTTGGGGATGAACCAAACATTCTAACCATTGAACTTATTTCTGAAAGAATATCTTTCATACGCGCCGATTTCCTTTGACTTTAATTGCGCAAATTACGCATTAATATACTTATCAGAAATCGCGTCAAACTCTTCATTCATTTTTTTGATTGTTTCCATACGATGTGTACGTCCACCTCGTTCACAACCATCAAGTCCACGTCCCCATGGACCTAATTTTTCAATTTCACCGGCTGCTTTTAATTCCTGAACTTCTTTTATGCGTTTAGAAATAACAGAGCGCATATCCTCGGTGTTGTTTACTACTTCTTTTACACCACCTAAGTTATAGAAAAAGTCTACGCCAGGTGCGAACACTGGATTCACTTTTGATAATTCTTCTAGTCGTTCAATATCCATCTTTGTAATACGAGCAACGGAAGTAATAGGCATTACGTGAATCATAGTGCCAAAATCTTTTGACAATGCTAAAATCTCATCAGCTTGTAAACCATGACACAAGAACGCACCAGATATAGCACGGCCAATTACCATAGCAATAATAGGGTGACCAGTTTTTCTTGCTTCAGCTAAAGCCAATTGATAGGCTCCTGTCGCTTTATTCATCCCCGCAATTTCTTCCATTTTTCCTGGACCATTGCCCGGAGTATCAACGATTAAAACGATAGGTCTTTTTTCAGCTAGAGGTTTATCTTTATCTGTTTCAATAGTTTTATAAACAGCTGTAGCCATTTTGTAGCCTTCTTCAAGACCAATAACCCCACCAAAAACAACAGGGAAGCGGTCATTGAAGGCCATAGCATCATTGGCAATAATAGTAACAGTTTCACCTTCTAGCACAGCTGTCCCTACTACTGAACCTGGACCATAATCCACCTCAAATTCATAAGCACCGATTTTATTTTCATCAAAGGAGTTTTCGTCAACAATCATGTCAATTGCATCACGGCCACGACCAATCATCGTATTTTCCATTTCAAACATGTTTATTCCTCCTCCTTATGGTCTTTCTCTACGACGAACAACTTTTAAGAACTCAGAAGTTGAAAGCTCTGGCAAATTCATTGGATCTTCATTCCCCCAAAGTTTCCACATATCTGTAGAGTCACTTGGTTGAGTTTCAGCAACAAGTTTAACTAACTCTTGTTGTTCTTGAACAAGTTCTAAAGAACCAATGCGTCGCATTTTTTCAATTTCATCCATTGATAAGTCTGCAACTTCTTTTAAAGTTTTATTAAACTCACCAATTACGTCTTCAAGTAAATAGTTGCAATCACCAATAATATATTTATGTTTTGCACCTGTTGTTCTATATACAAGGGCTTTATTAGATGCATCAAACTCGTCTTTACCCATTTCTTGTTCAATTACTTCTGGGCCAGTCAAGCCAATACGACCTTCTTCATTCATGATGATTACATCAGTTGCTGCAGCAACGAATCCCATGCCACCAAAACAGCCAACTTTAGAACCTACAATACCTACAACAGGTAAAATTCTACGGCAATCTTGGATTGCATCCATTACTTCTGCATGGGCTAACAACCCTGCATTAGCTTCATGAAGTCTAACACCACCAGTTTCAAAAGAAATAGCAACTAATGGACGTCTTTGTTCATATTCATTAGGATACTTTTCTTTAATTTCATTAGCAGTCTTTAAGGCTAATTTAAGTGTATTAACCATTTTGGCGCCATTAACTTCACCAATAGATCCACCAATAAACTTACCTTCCATAGACACTACAAATACTGGATGTTTGCCAACTAAACCGACACCAGTAACAGTTCCATCATCAAACTCAATAGCTGCACCAAGAACTGGTAGATGTGGACTTACAAATCTATCTTGAGGCCCGAGCAATTCTGTAAAGGTACCTTCATCACAAATGCCAATTGCTCTATCACGAGCGCTCGCTTCAAAAAAGCTGCTCTTTTCCAATGATTTCCAATCTTTCATTTATTTAACCTCCTTTCGATTTGCTTCTGCTAAAGCCTGACGTAATCGCATATATACAACGATAGGTGTTGCATTATCATCATTGATATCAATAAGGATATTACCTACGCCAGTATCATCAACAAATTTTTGTAACATTTTTTCCCATATTGCATCAAAGCCATGAACAGGTGTGCAAACCTTTGCTTTTACATTGCCACCAAAGTCATTGCGCTCAAATATTACTTCTAAGTCACCAGACCCTGTTACACCAACATGAAACCATTCAGGTGCTAGAGCCTGTGTATTTTCTGACTTTAATTCAAATTCAAGATGTTGTAATCCCATAATCAGAGCCTCCTTTTACCAATTTCTAAATTTTGCAGGCGGATTGTAAAGGCCTCCGGACCACTTAACTAAATCATGAACATTCTTCGCTGCTAACATGGAGCGATTTGCACGGCTCATATCAATGCCCAAATCTTCAGGAGTCTTAATTATCCCCAAATCGCGTAAGCGCTTAGTTTCTTTTGGATCAGCTTTCATACCAACTTCTGTAAAGCCAGCGATACCACGAATTGCTGCGGTGCGTTCTTCCATATTTTGACACTTAGGAAGATATGCAATACCTTCTTCGGTAACGATATGTGTTAAGTCATCGCCATAAATCATTACTGGTTCAATAGGTAAATTAGCATTTTCTGCAAGTTTAAATGCTTCTAACTCCTCAACAAAACCAGGTTCTAATTTCTTACGATATGTTTCTGCAAGTTGAACAACTAGGCGTTTACCACGTTTTACTGGTCCCCACAACTCTTTATTTAATGAGTATTCATCGCCACATTTCAACCATGCACCTGATGAGTGACGTCTACCTTTAGGGTCACAACCCATATTAGGCGCACCACCAAATCCAGCCACACGGTTAGCTGTAGCTGTAGAGCTATTGCCATATGGATCAATTTGCAAAGTACCACCAATAAACATATCAATTGCATAGTGACCAGCTGTTTGAGAGAATGCACGATTAGATCTCATACTTCCATCAGGACCAACGAAAAAGATATCACTGCGAGCCGCAACATAATCTTCCATGCCTAATTCCCCACCAAAGCAATGTATAGTTTCAACCCAACCGGATTCAATCGCAGGGATCATAGTAGGATGTGGGTTCAAGATAAAGTTTTTACAAATCTTACCTTTTAATCCCAATTCTTCACCATAAGTAGGTAGTAATAATTCAATAGCTGCTGTATCAAAACCGATACCATGATTTAAAGATTCAACTTGATATTCGCCATAAATACCTTTGAGCGCCATCATACCTCTTAGTACTTGAGCATCAGTAATTAAAGCTGGATCTCTTGTAAACAATGGTTCAATATAGAATGGTTTTGGTGACTGAACAATGTAATCTACCCAATCGCCAGGAATATCCACACGAGGTAGCTCATCAACAATTTCATTAACTTGAGCTATTACAATGCCTTGTCTAAACTTAGTAGCTTCTACAATAGCTGGTGTATCTTCTGTACTAAAACCTGTAAATAAGTTACCATTCCTATCTGCCTTAGTAGCAGCAACTAAAGCTACACGAGGGGTTAAATCTAAGAAATATCGACCATACAATTCTAAGTATGTATGAATCGCACCTAGTTCTAATTTACCTTCTTGTAAAAACTGAGAAATTCTACCAGCTTGTGGACCAGAAAAAGACATATCTAATTTGCGAGCAATGCCTTTTTCAAACACATCCAAATGCTCAGGAAGTGCTAAAACTGATTGAACCATATGTAAATCATAAACCTTTTCTGGATTTACTTGACACAAACACTTTGCTAAAAAGTCTGCTTGCTTTTGATTGTTACCTTCAATATTAACCTTGTCATAAGGTCTAATAACCGATTCCAATAATTCTACTACATCTTCCGGATTAACAATCTTACCTTCTTTGACTAAATGAGCTGCTGATTTTACTCTCTCATGAGAATCTTTTCTCAAAGTGTCCCACTCTCGAGCTTCTTTGTTAAACTCCATTGCCAACTCTCCTTTCTAAGAAAAAAAGTTCATATAATCAGTCAATACGCCGTAATTAATAATAGATTATTAATTACAAATCTATTGGCTATATATGCATTATGCCTAAGCCTGCACGTTCATGATTAGTAACGTAATGCAAGGCAGATTTCCCAAATAATGCTACAGCAATCCAATGGTCATCCCGCACTACTGCCAACTTCAGTGCTAAGCTAGCACTTGTACTAACATTAATCATGACGCCTTTTTTAGCTTCTTCAGTCGCATGAACTACGGCATGTATTTCATTAATAGTTTTAGTAATTATGCCTGAATTTAAACATGCACCAATTACTGCTTTATTAACTTTTTCACTAAAATCTTCTAAAGTAGCTTTTCCACCTACTTCTGTAACTACAGCTTTAAGGCCAAATTTTGCTACAATTCCTTTAGCTTTATTTTCATCATGCAAAGTTTGTGTTAAAGCTAAAAACATAGCTGCTGTACCAGGCGTTTTCATACTGGATTCAAATAAGTTATCTTTTTCTTGTTCCGCCATCACTCAATCACTCCTTCTCTATCAACGGATACTTATTTCGCCAAAATTAAATTCTTGACTAATGCCATTCTCATTTTGAACTACTATCGCTCCATAGTGGTTAATATCAGTTACCACGCCAGAGAAAATAACTTGATCATCATCTTTTACCAGCACTTGTTTATTCAAAGTGCAATTCATTTTCTTCCATAAATCCATAAATACTGTAGAACCCTGAGCTTGCCAATTATTGTACATAAGCTCAAACTCTGCTAGTATCGACTTCAAAACGTCATTAGCTGTAAAATCTTTTTTACATTCTACATTTAAGGAAGCAGCCGTTTTACGAATCTCAGTAGGGATATCATCTTCATGTATCCCTACATTAATTCCCACGCCTACTACAGCATAATTAACAGTTCCAACTTCTGTTAAAGCCGATTCTGCTAAAATCCCACAAACTTTTTTATCCTTAAACAATATGTCATTAGGCCACTTTATTTTTATTTCTTCAGTTTCATATAAATCTCGTAAAACCTTTGCTACAACTACACCCGTGAGTAAAGTAATTTGAGCTACATATTCTGGGTCCATTGTCGGTCTCAAAATAATCGAAAACCAAAGCCCCCCTAAGGGAGAACTCCAGCATCTACTCATTCGTCCTTTCCCTTGGCGTTGTTGGTCAGCTAATATGACTGTTCCTTCGGGATACCCCTCCTTGGCAAATTCTACAGCTGTCTCATTAGTAGATTGCAAAACATCATATTGTTTTATTTTTACGAGCATTTAAATCACCTAAATTTTAAAAATTATTTAACAAGCCCAATAGTAGCAATAAATACGCCACAAGCTATCGCCGAAACGATAACACCTGCAATATTAGCACCCATAGCTACAGGCATAATAACTGCAAATGGATCTTCATCTTCTGCTATGTGCTGTGCAATTTTTGCAGTTGTTGGTACACAGGATACACCAGCAATACCTACAACTGGGTTAAAGTCACCTTTCTTAAACCAGTACACAATATAGCCGCCTAATAAACCTACTGCACCGGATACAGTTAACGCTAATACACCTAAAATAATCAATGGAGCAACTTTAGGATTTAATAATGTAGACGCTTCACAAAGTGTCCCTAACAATAAACCTAATGTCATTGTGCCCATGTAAAGCAATGTATTTTCGATTAAATCTTGATAAGGAATAATCTCAGCTTCTTTAATTGCCATACCTAAGAAGAAGGACATGATTAGTGGTGCACCCATCGGTAAGAGAATACATAGTAATCCGCAACAAACGATGATAAAGATAAATTTCTTAGATTTTGCTACTTCAGGAGAGTAGTACATAATATCTTTACCACGTAAAGCTTTTGGAACTAATAATTTAATTAACCAAGGATAACCTGCATAAGTTAAAGATAAATACAAGTACGCAATAACAGAAATAGGTACGAATAAGTGAGGAGCAAGCATTAAGGATGTAAACAATACCATAGGACCATCCGCACCGCCGATAGAAGCTACTGCTGCAGCTTCTTGAGGTGTTAAACCTAAATGATAACCTACAACTAATGCAGCAAATGTACCACACTCAGCAAAAATAGCTATAATGATTGATTTCCAAGGATTCGCAAGGATAAATCCAATCTCACACATAGCACCTACGCCAATGAATACAACGCAGGCAACTAAACTATTACTAAAGGTCAAATTGTAAATCGGTTGTAAAAAGTTGATTTGCATTATGTCAACTAATTGATTAGGATCTGAAATTAATGGATCCAAGAATAAAGTACCAATTTTTCCACCATCTAAAAAAAGTACCCCACAGTTAATACAAATCATCCCAATGCCCATAGGCACCATGATTAATGGTTCTAATACACGTTTAAATCCAAGATATGCAAGAATAAAGCCAAATATAATAAGTGCAACACGCGCAAAGGCTATCGTTGGATCTTGCACTAGTAGAGATGCAATTCCTGGAAATAATTGAAATAAAATATTCGCATCCATTTTTATTCCATGCCTCCTTCATTACTTTCGCCACCCATAATCTTATTAAGAAGTACAACAGTGCCTATCATTACTAATGCAATTACTGCCGTAAATGCATACGAAAATAAAGCATACATTTCAACGCTCATGATCAAAATGCTCCTTCCGTCTCAAAAAAGAACTCTATTAAGTTAAATTAAATTACAGTAGTTTCCGGACACTTCCGTAATTAAGTCTATATCACTTGAAATTGAATGATAATTTAATCTCTCATTCTCTAATTCCCGTCTCAAAATTCAACTTCAAATATGATAACCAAATCATATTTTTCAAAAAAATAAAAAAAAGAGACCAAGTATATACTTAGTCTCTCATTAAAAGTTAACACTTACTATTATTTAGTAGTCATAACTTTTGTTACTCTCTATATTTAATCTTTACATACAGTTTATATTTTTTACACCATATTGTCAAGGTAAACATCTTCAAATCATGTTCCGAATAATCATATATAGGATAAAAATATCCTGCATTATAACCTTAAGATATTTTAGAAATATTTTTAATAGATTTTTCTAACAGTTCTTTTTCTCTTATTTTTAATTATTTACATAGTAAAAAACCGCCCTCCATAGAGAGCGGTTTATTTTTGACCTGAGTCTTATAAATTTATGCCGTTAGGCCTAAATTATTTAAGTTCAACAGTTGCGCCAGCTTCTTCAAGTTTAGCTTTAAGAGCTTCAGCGTCAGCTTTTGGCATACCTTCTTTAACAGGTGCAGGAGCGCCGTCAACAACAGCTTTAGCTTCTTTCAAGCCAAGACCAGTTGCTTCACGAACAACTTTAATTACGTTGATTTTACCAGCGCCAGCATCTTTAAGGATTACGTCGAAGTCAGATTTTTCTTCGCCTGCGCCAGCAGCACCGCCAGCAGCAGCAACAGCTACAGGAGCAGCTGCAGTTACGTTAAATTTTTCTTCGATAGCTTTTACAAGATCATTTAATTCAAGGATAGTTGCTTGTTCTAATTCAGCAACAATGTTTTCAATGTTAAGTGCCATGATATAATTCCTCCACTAATTCTATTTTGTAGTAATAATAATTTGCTACTAACTAAGCTAATTAAGCTACAGTTTCGTCTTTTGCTTCGGCAACAGCTTTTACTGCATAAGCCACGTTGCGGATTGGAGCCTGAAGCACGGAAAGAAGCATGGATAGCATACCTTCGTGGTTAGGCAATTTAGCAACAGCTTTAACTTCTTCTGCAGTTACAACTTTACCTTCTACAAGACCAACTTTAACGTCGATTGCTTCAGTTTTAGTATCTTTGATGAAGTTCTCGATAATACGAGCTGGTGCAACAGCATCAGTCTTAGACACAGCAAGTGCCGTAGGACCTTCAAGATGTTCACCGAAACCTTCAAGACCTAATTCATTAACCGCAATGCGAGTCAATGTATTTTTGATTACTTTGTACTCTACGTCTTCAGCCAAGAATTTGCGGCGAAGATCAGTTACTTGCTCAACAGTTAAGCCATGGTAACCAACGAGTACGGCCCCCTTTGCTTCTGAAAGTTTTTCTTTCATTTGTGCAACGATTGCCTGTTTCTGTGTAGTGACAGCCATTAAAATACCTCCTTATAGATTTTGGTGATGCTCTATGTACTATCTTAGCGTAAAAACGACCCCATCACAAACCGCGATGAGGTCGTACCGTTTCGTAATAGAATTCGGTTCAGCCTCTGCGGGCGGATTTGCATCCATTATACATACCTGCGGTCTACAGCTAAGAGAACATATCTTATTATTGTTCCTTAGTAACGTTAGTCAATTTGAAAACGTTAAGAGGAACACCAGGGCCCATAGTAGCGCTCAAAGTAACAGTTTTAATGTACTGACCTTTTGCAGCTGCTGGTTTGGCCTTGAGAATAGTATCTACGATTACGCGGTAATTGTCAAGTAATTTCGCTTCATCGAAAGATGCTTTACCGATTGCACAAGCAATGATACCTGCTTTATCAGTACGGTATTCAATCTTACCAGCTTTAATTTCATTAACAGCACGAGCAACGTCCATCGTTACAGTACCAACTTTAGGGTTTGGCATTAAGCCTTTAGGACCTAAAATTTTACCTAAACGACCAACTTGGCCCATCATATCAGGAGTAGCTACAGCTACGTCGAAGTCGCTCCAGCCACCTTGAATTTTTGCTACTAATTCTTCGGAGCCAACATAATCTGCGCCAGCATCCTCAGCTTCTTTAATTTTATCGCCTTTCGCAAATACGAGTACGCGTTGAGTTTTACCTGTACCATGTGGTAATACAACGGCACCACGAACTTGTTGATCAGCGTATTTAGGATCGACGTTCAAGTTGAAAGAGATTTCAACAGTTTCGTCGAATTTAGCAGTTGCAGTTTTCTTAACAAGCTCAATAGCTTCTACTGGTTCGTAGAATTTGCCAGCTTCGATAAGTTTTGCTGCTTCAGCGTATTTCTTACCTACTTTTGCCATCTTAAAATCCTCCTTATGTGGTATAACGGGAATACCCTCCCACCGATATGTGCTACGCTTAGCACATGTCGTACGCTAATTAATCAACGATAACAATACCCATGCTGCGTGCAGTACCTTCTACCATACGCATGCCTTGTTCTACAGTATTTGCATTCAAGTCAGGCATTTTAAGTTCTGCGATTTCACGAACTTTATCGCGACTAACTTTTGCTACTTTGTCACGGTTAGGAACTCCGGATCCTTTAGGGATGCCAGCTGCTTTTAATAAAAGAACAGCTGCTGGTGGAGTCTTAGTAACGAAAGTGAAGCTTCTATCTTCAAATACAGTAATAACAACTGGAATAGTTAAGCCAGCTTGTTGTGCTGTACGTTCGTTAAATTCTTTAACGAATGCCATAATATTAACCCCTGCCTGACCAAGAGCTGGACCGATAGGTGGCGCTGGACTTGCCTTTCCTGCTTCACACTGAAGTTTTACAATTTTTGTAACCTTTTTAGCCATGGTGATTACACCTCCTTGCGCTCAAAATGTGGTGGTAACGGAAATAAATTTTTCCTCCCACTGGCGACCACCAAGCCGCCTAAAAAGTTTAGAGTTATAAATAATATATATTAAAGATCTTTCTCAACTTGAGAGAAATCTACCTCTACCGATGTTTCACGACCAAACATTTCAACTTCAAGTTTCAATGTTTCTTTTTCGTGATTAATTTCAGTAATTTTACCTAATCTATCTTCAAAGGCACCAGAAGTAATGCGCACTGTTTCACCGACTTCTACATCAATAGTAGCTTTCGGTTCTTGATCAACGCCCTGTGATTTGAGGATATATTCAACCTCGGAATCAGATAACGGCACCGGTTTAGTTGCAGACCCAACGAAGCCTGTAACGCCCGGTGTGTTACGCACTACGTACCAGGAACGATCATTTACTTCCATTTCAACTAATACATAGCCTGGAAATATTTTGCGTTTTACTACTTTCTTTACGCCATCTTTTTCATCCACTTCGTCCTCAACAGGCACGAGAATACGACCAATGGTATCCTCAAGTCCCATGGATTGAACTTTTAGCTCCAGATTAGTTTTTACTTTGTTTTCGTAGCCTGAGTAAGTATGAATAACATACCATTTCTTATCTGCTTCCACGGAAAGGCCTCCTATCCGACAACGTGCATCAACAATTCAATGAGTTTGCCAAAGATAGCATCCACAGCACCAATTAGTGCCGCCATGAATACTACGGTAACAAACACGACAATGGTGTAATTGATGAGCTCTTTTTTTGTCGGCCAGACTACTTTTTTGAGTTCAGCTTTCATTTCACGCGATAAACGACCAATGCCGCCCTTGCGTTGCTGCACTGTAGAATTGGATCCTGCCATCATTTCACATCCTTAATCATAGGGTACTCTAGAAGAAACAATTATTTTGTTTCGCGATGTAGCGTATGTTTACCGCAGAATTTGCAGTATTTCATCATTTCAATACGATCAGGATTGTTTTTCTTGTTCTTATTTGTCTGATAATTACGCTGTTTGCAATCAGTACATGCCATAGTTACAGCATTACGCATCCGGATACACCTCACTTCATAATCTACTTGCCTAAAAACACAATATGCTAATATAGCCTAACACAGCAGGCTACACCTGTCAAGTTTTAGGCAACTTAAAAAAGCCAGGCTTTTACCTGACAATTCATTATAACAACAACTTATTCCTTTGTCTAGAGTTATTTATGTAAAATTTATCTTTCTACTATATCCCACGATTCGTAGAATTCGCCATCTACATAAATAGATCTATTATCTATTAATTATCTTTTAATGTCTTTGTATCTTTAATGTCTTTAATGTCTTTAATATCTTTAATATCTTTGCATATTTTTATCTTCGTATCTTTTTATTGTTTATTATTCATTCACAATTCATCATCGACATCTATTTACAACTCATCATCGACTGGCCCTTTGTGTATGGTGTATAGCAATTCTACATCATTTAATTTACCTTTACAGGAAACTCCATAAAAAACTTCACAAAAAACAAGGCGAATCTGAAGACAAGCTTCAAATTCGCCTCTCATTGAATCAATACCTAGCACTAAGACTAGTCTACTGAAATAATACGTTTAGGGTTTTCTACAGTGAAAGAGAAATATTTAGGATTATTATTGTGCTCTAAATGTAAATCCTTGCCATCATATGTACCTCTCCAACCTACGATGAGGGGATACATACGGCTGATTGTCTTCAACAATTCAATAGGCTGTAAATTTAAAATAGGAGCAAAGAGAACATTTACACTATCTAGTAAAATCACATCTGAGCCACAAGCTTTCAAAGCTTTGCACATAACATCTTTTGCCATCTGAGGTCTCAAGTCCCTAGCAATTTCTAAAAACTCTTCTTCAATTAAGTCTTTGGCTTCGATATACTTCCAACCATCTTGTTCAGCTAGTTCGCGAATCAACTTACTCTTGCCTGACCCAGGACCGCCTACGACAAATAAGATACGCTCCTCTTCATTCGCCAGTTCGTCCCAACGGGACTTAATCTCTTCTGCTGTTATCATTGGTTGACCTCCTCTACTGCAACACTCTGTACACCTATATTGTATTATCTTATCCGGTTAATCATGCCGGTAATATCCTTCTTACAAGGACATGGGTACTAGTATACCGCAATTATTCAAATTTTACTATGAAAAATTATCTATCAACTATTATGCTCTACTTACAATTCCAAATCCTTATGAGGTCTATCAGATAGCATCACACTTTTTATGAAATTATCTTTCTCCCCGATGACGAAGATTAAATAACTGTGTGATGATGCTGGATTTGCATATGTATAAACCTGTAAAGCATCGCCATTTTTTGCTACATCGCTTTCAATCTTTGTAGGCACCCCATATAAATATAGTAATAAATATTTACTATCTCCTATGGAAATCCCCCGTCGCGTTACAGCAGTGCTTTTTGTAATCATAGCACGGGCAATCAATTGATCTTTATCATAGCCAATCAAAATATCATCATAACTCAAGAACTCTTCACCATAAATAAGGCCTCTTTGTTGCCAAGAGTCATCTTGATTTGTCACAAAGGGCTTATTCACTTCATAGCCCATAAGTACAAAATCACGGGGGCTCAATTCATTTGCTTTAAAATGATTAAGCTCCGTACTAGGTAATGGCAATTTAGCTCGCACTTGGCCATGCATTACATCAATAGCTTTCACCTTGTTGTCTATTAATGTAAATATAATATAGCCAGCACTTGTATCACTTTCTACAAGTCGTTCACTTAAAACGGTCTTGTTACCTAAATTCGCCATCGTAGTGGCAAAATCCTTCTTGTAATTTTCTTTTTTTTCGTTCTCTACAGCATATACAAACACCATAGCTTTTTTGGTTGTATCACGCCAAATAGCCTGTGGCGAACCATAAGCAAATAACACAGCACCACGGCTCTTGCCAATAGAAATATCACGTTCTGTTTTAAACTCACCATCAACGATGTGGATATTCGTCACCGCACCTACAGGCAAGTCATAATCTAAGCCTTCGCTGCGAAGTTGACGCTCTGTCCCCTGCTGTGGACCACTATACACAGCATACGAACCATGTTCACCACTATAGGTAGTAAACATGCCTTGCACCAAACCAGAAGTGCCTCCACCTAAGGACTTATAAAATGTCATCATATCGTCGCTAATAGCAGTCTCATTAATCGGTTTCCCTAGCTGAAATGGCCCCACTACAAAATCAGTAGTTTTTAATCCTTCCAAGGAATTAGCCGTATAACTACGGCCTACAGCATTTAAATCCAACTGCTGTTGATCTGCTTCAGCTTGTTTCACCTCTAGGGCTTCTTCAAATAGTGTTTCCATCCGTTTCACAGCGGCCTGTTCAGCACGCCAATCCATAATTCCTTCTGTAGGCGTCGGCCCAGCGCTGTCCATAGCTTTTGAGCCTACGTTACTCACTTCTTCTGAGGTTTCATCATTGTCTAGTGTTCTAGCAGTGCCTAGTGTTTCGTCGGAGCCCATCGTTACAACTTCTTGACTCACCGCGCTAGCATTGTTTACTTTGCTAGGCTGTTCAGTTTCTGCCATCGCCATATTAAGCCCCATTACAGCAGACATAGCGGCTATCACTAGAGCTTTCTTTTGTGTGCTCATATAATTCCTTTCTTCGTCATAGCGATCTGTTGACGCAACCAGTCGGTCCAACCTGTCAAGCCTTCTGACTTGGTACAACTTACCTCAAACAGCGCTACAGAGGGATTTAAATTCCGTATATCTTCTACAGCCTTATCTTTATCAAAAGGAATATACGGCAGTAAATCTATCTTATTTAATAATACTGCTTTTGATTCTTTAAAAATGAGAGGATATTTTAAAGGCTTATCTTCCCCTTCAGTGACTGATAGGACTGTAACTTTCATGGCCTCTCCAATGGCAAACTCTGCAGGACATACTAAATTCCCCACATTTTCAATTACAATCATATCTAATTCATCTAAATCAAGTTCAGCTAGAGCCTGCTCAATCATAGCCGCATCAAGATGACAACCACCTACCGTATTAATCTGAAGAACTGGAATCCCTAGGCGGTGAATACGAGCGGCATCTTTATCTGTATATAAATCACCTTCAATCACTGCGATTTTATACTCTTTAGCTAAATCTGCCAAGGTGGCCTCTAATAAAGAAGTCTTGCCAGCTCCTGGAGATCCAAGCAAATTAAAAACAAAAATCTGCTTTTCTTTAAAAATGCGCTGTAAATTAAGAGCTAGAGCATCATTTTTAGCTAACACATCTGTCATTACTTTTACTTCCATATTCCTACCTCTACTCTTCCACTTACTTCTTCTATAACACGTAAGTCAAAATCTGAATTTATCAGCTGTATGCTAAAACATGGATTTTATCATCTGTATGCTACCTAAAAGCCATGTGGGCTGTGCACTGTATAAAAGTATATCTCAATCCATATCAATAGACGCCACTTGCAACTCGCGACCTGTTTCTGTGTTGATAGCTACACTACCACAATTAGGGCATTTAAATACATAATTCTGCACAGTAAAATGGTTCATACAATCCAAACAAGTTCCCGTCAAAGGAATTACTTCTAGCTCCAGCTTAGCGCCTTCCGCAGCCGTGCCTTTTGTAACCGATTCAAAGCAAAACTCCAATGCTGCGGGCTCTACACCGGACATCACACCTAAGCGCAATTGAATGGCGTGAATAACAGAGCCATTATTTTGCTTTAATGTATCTAAAGCAATATCAACAATTCCTTCAGCAATCGACATTTCGTGCATGATAGGCCTCATAAATATTTTCTAATAACATAGTGGTAGTAACTGACCCTACTCCACCTGGTACAGGTGTTATAGCACTAGCCACAGCCGCGGCTGATTCATAGTTGACATCGCCTACAGTTTTTCCATCTAAATCATTAATGCCCACATCAATCACTACGGCCTCTGGCTTAAGCATAGAACCATCAATCATATGAGCTCGTCCAGCTGCGGCAATAACAATATCAGCACGGCGAAGCTTTTCACCTAGATCCACCGTCTTAGAATGGCAAATCGTAACAGTCGCTTGGCGTTCCAATAACATGAGCGCTATAGGCTTACCAATCACTTGGCTACGACCTACCACCACAACATCTTTACCATGAAGTGGAATCTCATAATGGTCTAAAATCGCCATGCAAGCCCGCGGTGTGCAAGGCCAAAACCCACCTTTGCCGCTCACTACAAGGCCAATATTATTAGAAGTTAAGCCATCAATATCTTTTTCAGGCACCAACAAGTCCAAAATAGCCTCTTTGTCAATATGGGCAGGCATAGGCATTAAAGGAAGTACACCATATACATGGTCCGCCTTATTCCAGTCAGTAACGACAGCCGCCACTTCATCAAAGCTAGCGGTAGCTGGCAAATGTGCAAGTTCCACACCAAAGCCGGCAGCCTTAGCTGTTTTTTCCATAAAGTGCGCATACATTTGCGCTGCTTTGTCATCCCCTACGAGTAAGATGCCTAATGTAAGCACAATCCCTTGGGCTTTTAAAGCCTCTAACTTTTCATTTAACTTAGCCTTATGAGCATCAGCTACAACTTTACCTCTTAGCTCTAACATATATACCTCCCAAATTATAAATACATCTCTCCTAGAGTACGCTACTTTAACGTACAAAGCGAACTGTTACACTTGAGCCTTCCTTCACCTCAGTACCAGCAGGCTCATCTTGTGATACAGCATAGCCCGTCCCATCAGGGATAAACTGCAAATTAGCCTCATGGAGCCAATCGCGCACTTCACCAGTAGTCCAACCAGTAAAGCTTGGCATAATAATCATATCATTATCTGTTTTTGTTACCGATGGTTTCACTGGTCTTTGATCAACACCTGCTTTAAGATCATGTTCCTTTGTCACCGATGGTGAAATTTGATAGTAGCGAACTAATTGACTCATCATATCCTTGAATACTGGTGCTGCAATTTGACCACCATAGAAAACACCATTAGGATCATCAATAACAATTAATGCCACAAAGCGTGGATCCTCTACGGGGCCCATGCCAATAAAGGAGGCAATATAGCGGCCATCTAAATAGCCACCAGCCTCTACATTAAGTTTTTGCGCCGTCCCTGTTTTACCAGCAAAATGATAGCCATCAACGGATGCTTTATTACCGCCCCCTTCGGAGACTTCTTTTTCTAAGATATCAAAAATTGTCTTCGCAATATTTTGTGGAATAGGTTCTCCCGATTCCTTAGGCTCGGTTACGGACACAGCACTACCATCAGGATTGTTGATAGATTTAATAATATGCGGTGTCATCATCTTACCATCATTTGCTATAGCGCCAAACGCACGCACCATTTGAAGAGGCGTAACAGCAATACCTTGACCAATGGACATAGTAGCCACGTCAAGCTGGGACATATCTTCTTCTTGGAATAAAATGCCATTACCTTCACCAGGTAATTCAATGCCTGTCGGCTGACCAAAGCCAAAAGCTTTAATATAATCAAGCAAAATTGACTTCCCTGTAGTCAAACCTATTTTAGCCATCCCTGTATTGATGGAATATTTTAAAATCTCTAAAAGCTTTACATTGCCATAACCTTCACCATTCCAGTTCTGCATGCGATGACTGTCAATTACAATAGAGCCTTGGTCATTAAACACTGTATCTGTAGTCCACTTGCCTGAAGCAAGAGCGGCAGACGCAATAATAGGCTTAAATGTGGAACCTGGTTCATAAATATCCACTACGGCTCTATTTTTAAAAGACGCTTCATTGCCCTTATCATAATGATTAGGATCATACGTAGGACGGTTAGCCATAGCTAAGATTTCACCCGTTTTAGGATCCATAATAATAATACTAGCGCCAGTGGCCTTCGTTTCTTGCATAGCCTTATCTAATGCACGCTCTGCTATAAATTGAACAGTCGTATCAATAGTTAAGGTTACACTTTTTTCTTTATCAGGCATGAATTGCGACAACACAGAGCCAAAGATAGCATTGCCGTGCTGGTCAGTATCAACAGACTCTTGTTTAATACTGCCCTTAATAGTGTCATCAAGTTGCATCTCTAAGCCATCTAACCCTTTATCATCAGTCCCTACAAAGCCTAACACTTGTGATAATAAAGGCCCATTAGGATAGAAACGACGACTTTCTTCCACAAAATTAAGTCCTTCTAATTCATGCTCTTTCATAATATCTGATACAGCTTTCGATTTATCTGGATCCATCATGCGATCTAGCCAAACAAAGGCTGTATCCTCATTGAGGCGCTTAATAATTTCATCCTTTTTAATCACTGTGTACGGTTCAATAAGAGTGGCAATTTCCTCTGGTGACTTTTTAATCATCTTCGGATCTGCATACAGAGAACGCGTCACAATACTCATGGCTAATGGATTGCCATTGCGATCATAAATTGTGCCACGTGGCGACTGCAATTTGCGGTCTGATTCTACTTGTTCAGAGTTCCAAGATGCCAAGCGATCTTGGTCCACTACTTGAAGCCATACTAAGCGAAGCATCAATACCAACACGGAAAGTATTAATACAATCCCCAAATTTCCAATATTCTTTTTTAATCTTGTGGACTCTGCTTGTGCCGATTTCACACGTTTCTTCATCATCAGTCCTATTGACTCCTTGTTTCCTCTATAGTATGACTATCTTCATAGTTGCTTTCATTACTGTTTCCATGATTATTTTCATTACTTTTCTCATGGTTATTTTCACGACTTTTTTCACGATTGTTTTCAGGGTGCTTTTCTAAGCGCTCCTGGATGCGAGCTAAGCGATGTAAGCCTGCCTCCAATAAAGCAGCTGGTTCATTTTTTAGCTGGCCATTCTGAACACGCTGTAATAAAGTCTGTAACACATCCCCCGTATAAGGCTGCGTCTTTTCTATTAATTCTTTATCATATTGCAAATCACGAGTGTGAATAGGCATTTCCTCACTTATATGGGCCAGACAGTCGCCAAAGGCATATGTCCCATCTGTAGAACTATGAGTTTTACCACAACCTATTACATCAGCTGCACAGACCTCGGCCATTTGTAACACAGCCTCTTTTAATTGCTCCCGCTGTCTAAACTTACCACCGCGCGCTTCCTTGCGCATCCATTTCCAAGGGTCCGCATCCTCATTATTAGCAAAATAGTGGAATCGCATGTGATTCTCTACGAGCCAACTAACGCGCTCTACAAATTGCTTAGGATATTGCCAACGCGTCAGTATATCTACAGCTATGTCAGCTCCAGCCTTATCATGACCGCGATCCGTTATGCGATTATTATGAAATCCCCTAATATGAGGCAATCCCTTAGCCACATCATGTAAAAGAGCGGCCCAACGAATGGTCAAATCTGGTCGCGTTGCATCCACTACAGCTAAGGTATGAATCCATCCATCATAAGCATGAAACTCTTTTTGTTGTGGCAAATCGACTAAATGGCTTAATTCCGGCAGAATATCTACTTCCTTGCGCACACCGTTCTCTACTACGGAACAACGGCATTCATTTAAATGCGATTTAACTAGTACATCCAGCCCTTTAGCGACAAAAGGAGTTAACAGTAAATTATCTACCTCTTTGCGCACGCGCTCTAAGGATAAACCATTGACCCGTCCAAAGCTAGGCGCCATGCCATCAAGCAAGCTTTCATGCGGTAAAAATCCCAACTTACCAACAAAACGGCACGCCCTAAATAAGCGTAGTGCATCTTCTGAGAAGCGCTCTTTAGCATCGCCAATAGTGCGCAATACTTTGCGCTTCACATCGGCCTGGCCTTTTACATAGTCAACAACTTCACCATCCATAGTCATGGCCATACCATTGATAGTAAAATCACGGCGCCACACATCTTCCTCTAAGCTTTGTGCATAAAATACTGCCTCTGGTCTATGACTATCAGCCCCATAGCGTTCACTGCGATACGTAGCAATCTCATACGTCCCTTCTGGAACAATCCCTACAACCACACCAAAAGACTTCCCTACTAAACCAGTCGTATCATAACCAGCTTTTGTCATGACCTCCATAGTCTCTTCGGGCTTTGCATTCGTAACAATATCATAATCATGAGGTGTTTTATGAAGTAATAAATCGCGCACGGCACCGCCCACTACATAGGCTTCAAAGCCCCAATCTTGGAGAGCTTGTAAAATACGCCTCGCCCCTTGCCAAACAGAATCACTTGGCAATGCTACCATAGTTGGGCCTCCAAACCACTTCATACTATCACCTCACTTAGAAATTATTAGCACTTTGCTGCATCTTGTTATATATTTTATATCAATACATTATTATAGCATATGCAAGACGATGATATAAATAAAAAAAGCCCTCTTGCCAATAATTATATAGGAAGCAAGAGGGCCTTCAGTTCATCTTATAAACTACAGGTATTACATATTTTCTAATTGCTTGGCAATGCGCTTGCCCGTTTCTGTCACAGCCAAACCGCCTTCACTGGTTTCGCGCAAAGCACTTGGCAAGGCACGACCAATGCGGTTCATCGCTTCGATGACTTCATCTACAGGAATTTGACTGATTAAGCCTGCCATAGCCATTTCAGCAGCACTCATAGCATGTACAGCGTAAATCCCATTGCGCTTTACGCAAGGCACTTCAACGAGGCCTGCCACAGGATCGCATACTAATCCTAGTACATTTTTTAAACAAAGAGCTACTGCGTTAATTATTTCATCAGTAGTCCCTTCTAACATGGCTACAATAGCGCCAGCCGCCATAGCTGCAGCAGAGCCAACTTCTGCTTGACAGCCGCCAACGGCCCCGGCTACACAAGCTTGATTTGTTATGACATTGCCAATGCCTGCACCTACTAAAAAGCCTCTCAAATAGGCTGCATCATCCATATCATACACTTCACCAGTCGCTACCAAGCATCCTGGCATAACGCCACAAGAGCCTGCTGTAGGACAAGCTACAATGCGGAACATTTTAGCATTTGCTTCATTTACCGCAATCGCATAGGTCATAGCTTTAAAGCTTAATTCACTCAACAATTTAGGCTTATGCTCCATCAAAAGTGTCGCCTGCCCACCAGACATACCGCTCACTGTACGAGTTCGATCAACAATGCCATTTTTAACAGAATCTTTAAATATGCCAATGCGGCGTAGAGATTCCGCCTCAATCACTTCACGGCTTTCTCCGGTCGTTTCCATTTCCGCACGCAATACAATTTCCCATAAAGGCAATTTATGAGTTTCACTCAAACGAGCCAAGTCGGCAATAGAATCGTATAAATAACTCATGGATTCACCGCTTTCTCTAAAGGTTCAAAATACATAACTGACTCAATATCTTTCCCTTGCTGTATAGTTGCAATTACTTCTTCACTGACTGGTGAATCTGTATTGATCAACATCACCGCATCACAATGTTTGCGCTTTCTAAATACGCGCATAGACGATATATTTACACCTGACTCACCTAGTAAAGCGGTTACACCAGCAATCACACCAGGTCGATCATGATGAAATGTCAAAATAGTATAATCATCGCCGGTTATCTCTACTTCTAAGGAGTTAATGGACGTAATCATAATGCGCCCACCACCTAAAGAGCGACCGACAATCACCATATGATGACGATTGTCACCATATAAATCAAAACGCACTTCATTAGGGTGCCCGCCTTCTTCAGTAGATTCAACAAATTCGTACTTTAAGCCTGCTTCACCAGCTTCTTTAAAGGCCTCACGAATGCGCTCATCTTCGGCATCAAACCCTAATAATCCACCTAACAAAGCACGGTCTGTACCATGACCTTTGTAAGTTTTAGCAAAAGAGCCAAACAAGGTAAGACTAACTTTTTTAGGCTCGCCCTTAAAAATATAGCGTGCCATCTTTCCTAAGCGAGCAGCTCCCGCCGTGTGAGAACTAGATGGTCCTATCATAACTGGACCAATGATATCAAAAATACTGCTCATAATGTCCTCCTATAAGGTACATTCAATCATTTCCAGAGACCATTCAAATGGTCCAATACGCCCAAACACTAACCGATATAACTTAATTTTTATTATATCATGCTTTGTTTTTATTGGATAGACATATACTATGATTTTTATAGATAATAAGCCCTTTACACCAACTAAAAAACTCCCTGCAGCAACGCGCACCGCAGGGAGTCATTTTATATATGATCAGCAACTGTCATAAATATGTAATTAGTTATTGCCACCTAAGATAGCTTTCATATCAGCTTCTGGTGTTGTAATTGGGTGTAATTGGAATTTTTCCACCAAGATATTAAGTACATTGCTAGATAAGAATTTAGGCAATGTTGGCCCAATGTAAATGTTGCGAATACCTAAAGCTAATAATGTTAACAAGATACATACAGCTTTTTGTTCGTACCAAGAAAGAACTAATGTTAATGGTAAATCATTTACATCACATTCAAAAGCGCCAGCAAGTGCAATCGCTACTTGGATAGCAGAGTATGCGTCATTACATTGACCCATATCAAGCATACGAGGGATGCCACCGATTTCACCAATTTCAAGGTCATTGAAGCGGTATTTACCACAAGCAAGTGTTAATACTACAGTATCTTTTGGAGTTTGTTTTACAAATTCAGTGTAGTAGTTACGGCCTACTTTAGCACCATCGCAACCGCCAACTAAGAAGAAGTGTTTAATCGCGCCAGCTTTAACAGCATCGATTACTTTATCTGCAATGCCAAGCACTGTACCATGACCAAAGCCTGTAGTTACTTCATGACCACCATTGATGCCAGTGAAGTGTTGTGCTTCTTTATAGCCGCCTAATTCAATAGCTTTTTCAATAACAGCTGTGAAGTCTTTTGTGCCATCTTCTTTAGCATCTACATGTTTAAGACCTGGGAAGCCTACCATATCTGTAGTGAAGATATTATCTTCGTAAGTTTTACGAGGTGGCATTAAGCAGTTAGTTGTGAATAAGAAGGAGCCTGGAACACCGTCAAATTCGTTTTGTTGGTTCTGCCAAGCAGTACCGAAGTTACCTTTTAAGTGAGCATATTTTTTAAGCTCTGGATATGCATGGCAAGGAAGCATTTCGCCATGAGTATAAATATTAACGCCTTTGCCTTCAGATTGTTCTAAAAGCATTTTTAAATCGTGTAAGTCATGACCAGTTACAACTATGAATGGACCTGGTTCTACTGTCAAAGGCACCTTAGTTGGCACTGGAGTACCATAGCTTTCAGTGTTTGCAGAATCAAGAAGAGCCATACATTTTAAGTTAACATGACCAAATTCCATAAGAAGGGCTAACCATTCTTCTGCACTGTGATCTTTAGCAAATTCTACTAAACCTTTTACAAACCAAGCATCTACTTCAGCATCATCATAACCAAGTACAGATGCATGCCAAGCATAAGCAGCCATACCGCGCATACCAAGAAGTAAAGTGGAACGTAAGGAGATAATGTCTTCTTGACCTACCCAAAGAGCTTCCCAATCGAAATCTTCTGCAGAAGGATCAATAGCTTTGCGAGCTTCTTCTACACGATTGATGAATTCTTGTACGCGCTCTTCGTCAAAGTTAACATTAGTTACGCACATAAATAAACCTTGTTTCAATAATTGGTATTCTTTTGCTGTTGCTGCTTTAGCATCGCAAGCACGAGCAAGGCCAATCAATGCAGAAGTTAATTCGTCTTGTTTGTTAGCAACTGGTGCAGTTTTACCACATACACCTTGAACTGTACAACCACCTGGATTTGCAGACTGTTCACATTGGAAACAAAACATACTCATAATATCCTCCTTCTCCGGGACTACCCGAAAACGCCTCTCCTACTCCTTAGTAGAAAAGAAAACTATAAAAAATAATTACTTCCATAATAAAGGTCACCTATTTAGAATACATTTAAGCTAAATGCTTTCAATATAAGCCTCTCAATTAAGTACTCCGTTTGTGACTGTAAGTAAATTATAGTATACTTGAATAGAAAAAGATGTAGCCTCGGCAACACATTTCAAAAATTTACTTACAATTTATAATAATCTTACATATATAACTACTTATAATAATTAAGAAGGAGGTTACAAACGAATGGCCTTAACTGAAACTGTCATCAACGAATACTTGCCTACGCTATTACATTGCCCTTTATTTAAAAATTTATCCGAAGAGCAATTACGCCACTTTCTAAGTGAGCCTGATTTATATACAACGACTTGTAAAAAAAATAGTTTCATCGCCATCGCCGGCGAACCTATGGAAGGGATTGGCATCTTACTAGAAGGACGCGCTCATTTAACGAGAGAAAACGTCTTAGGCCAACGAACCATCATGACCGAAGTTACGCCGTCCGCTATGTTCGGGGAAGCCATTCTATTTACCGACATGCCTAATTGGCCTGCAACAATCGAAACTACTAAAGATAGTAAAGTTCTATTTGTACCGCTATCCGCCTTTTCGTCTACCTTCAACCACGGTGGTGCTTATCAAATTCAGATTTTAACAAATCTGCTACATGATATGTCTGAAAAAGCCCTAGCCTTAACACGCAAAGTTCACTATTTATCCTTAAAAGGCATGCGCGAACGAATCTTTGCGTACTTCAATGATTTGTATCAACGACAAAAGCAAAATCCTATCAAAGTACCTCATAGCCGCCAGGAAATGGCCGATGTACTCAATGTATCACGGACCTCTTTAAGTAGAGAGTTGGGCCGTCTACAAGACGAGCAAATCATTAGCATGGATGGTAAAAAAGTAGAAATACTCGACATAGAAGCCATCCAAGAATACGCCTTCTAATAATGTGAAAAAACCGCTCCCCAGCATTCCTACACAAGGGACCTATGCATTGCGACTCAATATATGAATCGAACCGTATAGGCTTCCCAAATGTATGCTACGGGAGCGGTTTTATTATTCTTTGTTTTTATTATTCTTTTATTAATACCAAGGTGTTAAATCAAAGTCTTCACCAATAGTAATTTTCACATGAGCCTTGCCTAAATATAAACCAAGCAAAGTTAGGCTCATTGAGCTAATCGGCATGGAATCATATACATCGGCCAATTTAGGCAATAAAGGCGAAATCGTTTCCATAACTTGCAAGAACTCATTTTTCTTAAAGCCAATAGGACGAGTGAGAACTAATTGATGCAAGCGCGTCTGCGCATCATGATCAGTAATACCTGCTGTGCGGAAGTAACGAGGCAATAAGCCTTCATCAGCAACAGCTAATTTTAAGCGATTGCTCATAAGACTCTTCACCACAAAGCGACCTTCTAAAGCCGTCCCTTGCAAAGCTCGTTCTAACTCTTCACGACTAAAACCTTCATAATTAAATACAAGCGGATAAGAATTGGAGAAAATCCCACCTAAAGTTGTACGTTCTGGCTCTTCAGCACAACAACGCAAGTAATCAAGTTGACGATACATAAACTCTTCTCGTGGTAAATCTGATAAGAATGGCTCAATGTATTTCTCTACATAATGTCTAAAATGCTCTAAATTATAGTTATTAGAATTGCGAGAATATTGCAATAACAAGGCAAGAGCCATAATTTGGAAATGACCTAAATGCAAATGCGGCAAAATACGAAGCGCATCAAATGCCAACAAATACGGCGTACTGGATTTAGGTTCCTGCACCACATCCATGAAAGCCATAATGGCCGTCTCTTTCATCCAAGGCAATGGCGAAGTTACATAAGCTTTTTGCATACCAAACAACGCTTCTTGCACCACAATGTTTTCCAATAAAGCCTTTAGTTCATCACGAGCAGTGATGCCTAATCGATCGAGGGCTTCTGCTGTAATCTGACGAACTAATTGTTTAGTTTCATCATTTAAAATACCAAATGAAGCAATAAAATGTTTTGTACCAAAATCAATTAAATCAGACACGCCTTCAGAATCATTGATTAAGCCTACTTTTTCTGCACCATCGGCAGCTACTGGCTTAGGTGTTACTGTTGTAAGAGCATCTATGCGCGGCATCACCCGTGTAGCATCAAGGGCCTTCTCTTCGCTTGGCGCCTCTACACGTTGAATGCGACGTGTTACTTCATTGTCCACTGGATCCACATCGCGCTCATGACCCCAACCTTTAATCATAGGCTGTGTCATATCAATCTGCTTTTGTTTTTCATCCGCTAGGTTTTGCGCTGTTTCTACAGCTTTAGTGACCGATGGCGTATTGCTCACTGCAGAAGACACCGTAGTAGGCGTTTCTTTAGACACTGTAGGAGTTGGCTCAAAGTGTTCTACCTCACGCGTAACCATAGCCGTACTTGGCGTTGTCATATTGGCTTTAGTCACATCTCTATCAGCAACCGCCTTGCCAATGCTTACTTTCGCTTCAGCCGAACTTACAGCCGGAGACACAGTATGTTCTTTTTTTGTTACATTCGCTGCAGATGGTGAAGGCCCACGACGGCGCTTATAATAATCTGAATTCGCCACCGTATTGACATTGGCTTCAGATTTATGATGAACCTCTTTTTTAGGCGATTCTCTAAATACAAAATAGCAAACAATAAAGAATACTAAAATCACTGCAACTATTACTAAATATGGAATATAGGCAGACATTAATTTTCCTCCTATTATACGTATAATACTCTCTTGTATGGTATCACATCTTAAGGTCTTAGCCAATAAGAAAAGTATAATAAAACAAAAAAACGAACTTCCTAAGAAGTTCGTTTTTTATCGGGTATGGTGGACGATGACAGGATCGAACTGTCG
>NZ_URAR01000019.1 GCF_900545795.1 uncultured Veillonella sp. | reverse complement strand
CCTGCGGAAGTTAATTTAAAGGCTAATGATATCGTCAATATGAGAGTGGCTAGGATGGCCAATATTCCAGTCTTACTGGTAGCTGATATTGACCGCGGTGGTGCCATAGCGGCTGTAGTGGGGACTTTAGAATTATTAGAGCCAGAAGAGCGCGATTTAGTTAAGGGGATTATTATCAATAAATTCCGTGGAGATATTAATTTATTGACACCTGCCCTAGATTTTATTGAAGAAAAAACTGGTAAAAAAGTGGTAGGAGTTATACCGGCTATTGAAAATCTAGATATAGATGAAGAAGACTCTGTTGCGTTAGAAGGTCATAGTTATGTAAAGGACAAAGATTTAACAATTACTGTTATTCAAACGCCTAAAATTTCTAATTTCACTGATTTTGATGCCCTGCGTTATGAACCAGATGTAGCATTGCGATTTGTTAAGCCTGGTGAGCCTATAGGGCATACTGATTTAGTTATCTTGCCTGGTTCCAAGAATACATTGGCTGATTTAGCGTATTTAAAAAATTCAGGCTATAAAGAAGAAATTGATACGCTTGTAAGTAATGGTGTTCCTGTTATCGGCATTTGTGGTGGCTACCAGATGCTCGGTTTAGAGCTCAAAGATCCAGATGGCGTAGAAGGACCTATTGAAAGCATGGAAGGCTTAGGCTTGTTGCCAATGATTACGACAATGACCAAAGATAAATTAACTCATCAAGTTAGTTTTTATACAGTAAATCTTGATTTCCTAGGTGGACATTTTTCAGCACAGCATATGAAAGGCTATGAAATTCATATGGGCCGCACTGAATTTACAGAGCCATTAGGACATCCATTTACTATAAAAAGTCGCAGTCAAGACCAAGTGCATATTGTTGACGGAGGCCTCAGTGGCAGTCAATTAATTATGGGCACATATATTCATGGAGTATTTGACAATGATGAGTTTCGTCATTTTATTTTAGATCAAATGCGCTTAATAAAAGGATTAAATCCCATTCAGCGAAGCTTTAATTATTTTGCCCATAAGGAAGAGGCTTATAATCGCTTAGCTAGCATTGTAGAATCTCATTTAGATATGGACTATATTAACTCACTCTTTGAGGAGCCAGCTGTATGGAATGGTTAATTAATAATTCTCATTATTTGATTCCCTTTTGGGCGTTTCTCTTAGATGGCTTGGTAGGGGATCCGCAAAGTAAATATCATCCGGTGGCGCTCATTGGTCGATGCATTACTTTTTATGAAAAGAAACTTTACAAGGAAAAAGACCGGGCGCAGAAAAAAATATTTCATGGTTTTTTGACTGTTGTACTAGTTATTTTTACAGTCCTTATTATAGCCTTTGGATTACAGCTTATTGGAGGCACCATAAATCCTTGGATTGGCTATACTATAGATGTTATTCTATTGTATATTGCTATTAGCCCTCGAAGTTTAGCTGAAGCAGGCCTAGAGATTGCTAATTTATTGCGTCGCGGCCTATTAGATGAGGCACGTAAGCGAGTCGGTTATATTGTGGGGCGGAAGACTAGTGACTTAGACGAAGGGGAGATTACGCGTGCTACAGTGGAAACGGTAGCTGAAAATACAGTGGATGGAATCATAGCACCTTTATTATTTTTCGCTCTTTTTGGTAGCTTAGGCGCTATCTTTTATCGCACTGTAAATACTCTTGACTCTATGCTAGGGTATAAAAATGACCGCTATTTATATTTTGGTAGAGTAGCGGCTCGCTTAGATGATATGGCAAATTTTATTCCTGCTCGCATTACCTGGATTCTTTATGTAGTGGCAGCTGCGCTGCTACGCCATGATTGGCGTGCTGCATTTCGCATAACCTTGCGGGATGCACATTTACATCCTAGCCCTAATGGTGGCTATGCTGAAGCTCCTGTAGCAGGGGCTTTGCATATTCGATTGGGCGGTTATAATACATATGGCACAGAAACTACTTTTAGAGCCTATATGGGGGATCCAATTAAACCACTTAGGTCTTATCATATTGTAAAGACGATTGGTTTAATGTATATTTGCACGCTCTTAGGCTTAGTGCTGAGTAGCATATTGTCCAAAGCTATTTTGAGTTTATTTTAGATAAATTTTGCAGGGAGTGCACTTTAAAATAAGTTAGCACCATCTTAGGAAGGTTTTTATCAATGAATGCTTTTTTCGTAGGTTTACAGTTTTTAACGCGCTTAAAGCTAGTAAATCAAACTGAATGGAATATAGAGGACTTTGGAAAGTCGGTCGTTTTCTTTCCTCTCATTGGTGCTGTTATTGGGCTCTTTTTAATGGCCATTTGGTTTGTATTTAGCTCTTTTCTACCGCTTTCATTAGTGGCTTTAGGAATTGTAGTGTTCGAGTTTTTATTTACTGGTGGACTCCATGCAGACGGCTTTATGGATAGCTGTGATGGTCTCTTTTCTGGGCGCGATAAAGAACGCAAATTAGCCATTATGAAAGATAGTCGGGTAGGCTCTAATGGTGTAGTAGGTTTTGTATTTTTAGTTTTATTGAAATGGCAATTGCTGGCGAATGTGCCAAGTCAATTTATTTATGAATTACTATTTATAATGCCCGTGTTGAGTCGCTATGGCCTTACTATGAGCATTCGCCTTTTTCCGTACGCTCGTCCCGAAGGAATGGGCAAGGCTTTTGCCATATATTCCCCTAAATCGACTCTTTGGTGGGCAACGCTTGTTGCTTTGTTGCCGGCCATATATGGACATTGGCATTATGTTCTAATACTGGGGCTTATGATAGGTCTTAATCTCTTATTAAACCGCTTTATTGTAACACAAATAGAGGGGGTTACAGGCGATACATATGGCTTTGTCATCGAAGTGAGCGAAGTTATATTTTTGATGATTAGTTTAGCTTTAATTTCTCTACACTCATTTAATTTTCTTTAGGAGGGACTAGTGTTACATATTGTAAAATCACCAGGATCCTGTGGTGAACTTTTGCAAGGTTCCATAGGGGGACAACATTTTTTAGTAACCTGTCCCATCAATCGGTACTCCTATGCTTTAAGCAATGAAAAATTATTGACCTTGTGGCCTATATTGAAAGATATAAGCTTAGAGCAATTAGACAATTTACATGAATCTAATGGAAATACATCTAATTTTACTAGTGAACAATTTTTAAAGCTTATACATGAGTTAAACTTTGACCATTTAAAAAGCAAAGGGCAGGCCATGGCGAAGCTGTTAGGGTTTGAACAGACCTATAGAGAGCAAATATTATGTGCCTCCCAATTGCCTATAGGTAAGGGCTTAGCTTCTAGCAGTGCGGATCTTAGTGCTATTGCATTAGCCTTTAGCTTGCTCCAAGGAAAAACTTTAAATCCTAAAGATATAGGTGCTCTTTGCTTGCAAATAGAACCAACTGATGCCTCATTTTATCCAGGTATAGTTCAATTTGATTATATAAGTGGCATTGTAACGAGAGAGCTGGGGTCTATGCCATCAATGCAGCTCTTAGTATTTGATACAGGTGGTATGATAGATACCGTAAGCTTTAATGCACAACCGGATTTAGCACAGAAAATTAAACAAAAGGAAGGCTCTATAACTGAAGCCTTTGCTCTTTTAGTTGAGGGCTTGCAGAAAAATGATCCTTGGCGAATTGGAGCAGCGGCTACAATGAGTGCTAAGGCAAATCAAAGTATATTGTACAAGTCAGAATTAGAGACTTGTATAGAACTTAGCAAAGAGCTTAATAGTTATGGTATTATCATAGCTCATAGTGGTACGATTGTGGCTTTTATGTTTCCAACTTCCATGGATTTGGCTGAGGCTAAGACCGAAGTGTTAAAAAAATGTCCCACCTTGGCGTATTTTGACACAGTTAATACTACAAATGAAGGTATAACCTATGATACAATAGATACTATAGAGATTTATAGAAATAACTGATAGCTTGTAAGGGCAAAATAAAGGAGGTAATGTATGAGTCAGCGCGGGGTCAATCATGGTGGGAATATCTATGAGTTTGCTCACGCAAAGGGCGTACATCCTTCTGATGTGCTTGATTTCAGTGCGAATATAAACCCTCTAGGTATGAGTCATATGGGCTATGAGGCATTGACTAGGGCCCTTAAGGAATGTGAGCATTATCCAGATATTAATAATAGTGACATGCTAGTGGCACTTAGGGACCGCTTACAGTTACCGACTGAGTATATATTGTTAGGCAATGGTGCTTCAGAGCTTTTATACGCAGCTATGCAAGTAGTTCCAGTAACTAAGGTGTGTGTGCCAGCACCGGGATTTTCCGAATACACCAAGGCTGCAAAGGCTTATAATAAAGTTGTTTACACCTATCCTTTAGATGGTTTAGGCGGTTTACAAGTTCATTGGCCGCTAGGTAAGGGAGCTAAAGAGAATCCTTGTTTATACATAGTGGGGAATCCTAATAACCCTGATGGCAGCTTAATTGATAGAGAGGCTTTTGAAGCCTATCTAGATGCTGTTAAAAGTGAAGGTTCCTATGTATTAGTGGATGAGTCCTTTATAGAATTTACTGATGAACAACAAAGTGTGCGTCAGCTTTGCAAAATGCATTCAAATTTATTAGTGCTTCATTCTTTGACAAAGTTTTATGCTGTGCCAGGTCTGCGCTTAGGGGCTATACTAGGGGTTCCAGAGCTATTAACAAGGCTTCGTCATGTACTACCTGCGTGGTCTGTAAATCGATTAGCGCAGGTCTATGGAGTGAAAGCGTTGTGTGATTTTGAGTATATCGAAGCTAGTAAAGCGTATATAAAAGAAGAAAAACAGCGTATTTACAAAGCCTTACAAAAATTCCCTTTTTTAGAGGTTGTTGAGCCAAGTGTAAATTTTATATTACTTAAATGGCTTCCTAAGAGTCCTAATTTAGAGGATTTTACTGCTTATGTGAATCGTCATCATATAATGATTCGAGACTGCCAAAATTATGAAGGATTAGGTTCTGGTTGGTTTCGCATAGCAATTAAGAAAAAAGAAGAAAACAATGTATTACTTTCACATGTAAAGGAGTATGGTAATGAACACAATTTATTTAGTTCGACATGGACAGACTGATTGGAACAACCAAGGCCTATACCAAGGTCATACGAATGTACCCCTCAATGAGTTAGGCATTAAACAAGCAAAGGCTGTAGCTGAAGTATTAAAACCTGTACATTTTGATAGTATCATTGCCAGTGATTTAGATCGAGCTCGAATTACTGCTGAATACATTTATAAAGGGCGCAGCGTGTCTTTTAAAACCGATAAACGCTTACAAGAAATCAATTTTGGTGAGTGGGAAGGCTTAACCTATGATCAAATTGAAGCGAAATGGCCTAATGGCATTTTCACAATGTATCGTTCACCAGAAAATTTAAGCTTGCCAAAGGGAGAGACTTTTAAAGAGGTACAAACTCGAGCGTGGAGTGCTGTACATGATGAAATGACTGAGGTAGGTAAAGATAAGACTATTTTAGTAGTAGCTCATGGCGGGACAAATCGCACGATTATTTGTAAAATCTTAAACCTGCCACTTCATTACTCTTGGAATTTTAGCCAAGGCAATACATCGATTACAAAATTACAATATTTTGGCTCTAGTGAAGAGGATCACAATATTCTTAATTTCTTGAATGATACGAAGCATTTAGATACAATTAAGTAAGAGGATTCCTTTAGAATCCTAAATAGGAAATAGTAATTATGTTTATAATTACTATTTTTTAATGGAAAAATTTAACTATATTCAATGAATAAGGTGATACAATGCGTCTTCGAATCGATAAATTTTTAGCCCATAAAGCATTTGGTACGCGAAAAGAAGTTCACGCTCTTATAAAGCAAGGCGTAGTCATGCTCAATGGTGAAGTAGTAAAGAAAAAAGATATTAACATTAATACCGATGCTGATGTGGTTTCAGTTCATGGCGAGGTAGTAAGTTCTCAAATGGTTTACTATGTAAAATTTAATAAGCCTGCTGGCTATATTTGTGCAGCCCATGATTCTTATGATGCTACTGTAATGGATATATTGCCGCCAGAGTTTACGTCTCTTGAAGTATTTCCGGTGGGGCGCTTAGATAAGGACACAGAAGGTCTATTACTGCTTACTAATGATGGGAGTTGGGCTCATCGCATAATTAATGGCAAAAAGGAAATTGATAAGGTATATTATGTTGAATATACAGGTGAATTAACGACTGAAGGGATTAATCGAATTAAAGACGGCCTTGTTTTAGGTGATGGCACTGCATGCAAACCTGCTGATATAGAATTACTAGGCTCTGTTGAGGCGCACCAAGCAGCTAGGCTGACTATACGAGAAGGAAAATTTCACCAAGTTAAACGTATGATTGGTGCGGCTGGTGGTGAAGTAGTGTATTTAAAGCGCGAATCAGTAGGTCCTTTTACCTTAGAGGGCATTGAAGAATTAGGCTCCTTTATGGACCTAGATGAAAAGGATATTCAATCTATAACTTAATCATAAATTAGGAACTTCCTTTAAGCGGTGAAATCCTAAAAAGTAATAGTCAAAATTGCGTTTTTGTGGTATCATTAAATGAAAAATTTTTAAGTTAAGGGAGTCTTTTTATGAATGGATTACGTCGTTTACAAGACTTTTTAAAAGATAAAAATTATGATGCTAGTATCCTTATCAGTGAAGCTAATTTGCAGTATTTCACTGGTTTTACTGGCACGACGGCAGTGGCCTTTATAACACAAACCGAGGCCTTTTTAATTGTAGATAGCCGCTATCGCATTCAAGCGACTAATCAATGTGAAGGCTTTACAGTGATTCAATATGAAGTTAAGAAGAGCCCTAATAATAAAGCCGTAGATAACATTCAAGCTAGCGAATCATGTGAAGATATATTGAATTCTTCAGATGAAGCTAAGGATAATAAAGCCTCTGATAAGCAAGCTAAAGAACCATCTCCTATATGGCTAACAATTAAAGAGCTCGTCGAAAAGAGTGCCCAGCCCATTAAAGTATGTGTTTTCGAAGGCAGTTATATGCCTGTAGATACATATGTAAAAATGAGTGAAACAGTTACTAATATTGAAGGATTCAAATCTGAAAACTTTACTATGTTACGAGCTGTAAAGCGGGATGATGAACTAGATCTTATGAGACAGGCTGCTAAGATCGGGGATGAAGCATTTGCTGCTATGTTGCCACAATTAAAAGTGGGGATGACAGAAAATGAAGCGCGCATTATTTTAGAAAAGGAAATGCTCAGCCGTGGATCAGAGGAAGCGTCTTTCCAAACTATAGTGGCTTCCGGTCATCGGTCTAATATGCCCCATGGCGTAGCATCTGATAAAGTCATTGAAGCTGGTGACTTTGTTACCTTTGACTTTGGATCTGTATACAAAGGCTATCATTCAGATATGACGCGCACTATCGTAATGGGAAAAGCGTCCGAATTTCAAAAATATATTTATAATGTTGTGTTAGAATCTCAGCTCAATGGAGTGCGTGCTGTAAAAGCAGGGATGACGGGAGCCGAGTTAGATGCTATATGCCGCAAGAATTTCCTTGACCGCGAGGATTTAAAAGGCTTAGTATATGAACATGGCACTGGCCATGGAGTGGGGCTTGATATCCATGAAGAGCCGGTAGCATCTAAAAAATCTAAAACGAAATTAGAACCAAATATGATTGTAACAATTGAGCCAGGTATATATTTAGAAGGGGTTCATACCATAGGTGGCCTCACTGGCGGTAATTGTGGTCTTCGCATTGAAGATACTGTTATTGTTACTGACGAGGGTTGTGAAATTATTACACATACCTCGAAGGAATTAATAGAATTAGAAGGTTAAACGGAGGGATTTTAAATGATTTCTAGTAATGATTTTCGTCCGGGCGTAACGATTGAGCTCGATGGCAACGTGTGGCAGGTTGTTGACTTCCAACACGTAAAACCAGGTAAAGGGGCTGCGTTTGTTCGTTGTAAATTAAAGAACTTGCAAACTGGCGCTGTTGTTGAACGTACATTCAATGCTGGTGAAAAAGTGCCTAAAGCTCATGTTGATCGTCGTCGCATGCAATACTTATATGAGGCTGATGGTGCCTACACATTCATGGACAATGAAACATATGATCAAGTTGAACTTAATTTGGAACAATTAGGTGATGCTAAAAACTTCTTGTTAGAAAACATGGAAGTAAGCATTATGTTCTTCCAAGGCATTGTAATTGGTATTGATTTACCAGTTGCTGTAGAACTTCGCGTAGTTGAAACTGACCCTGGTATCCGTGGCGATACTGCAACTGGTGGTAACAAACCAGCTACTTTGGAAACCGGTTATGTTGTAAAAGTACCTTTATTCATCGAAGTGGATGATGTACTTCGCATCGATACTCGTACTGGTCAATACATCGAACGTGCGTAATTAAATTTTAAAACGTAAAGCATTTGTCTCTAACGCGCAATCGTTGTAGGCAAATGCTTTTATGCTTATGTGTGAAAGGCGGCGTACTATGAGTGAACAAAACTCTTTTTTTGAGGGTGTAACAAAAATCAATGATAATATATATACGACCATTGCTTCTTTAAGAGCCTTAGAAGTAAGAGGGATTGAGTCTATGAGTACGACTGCTGGCGATGATATTGCTAATTTAGTAGGCATGAAAAATCAATGGGAAGGTGTTCGCATAAAACACAGTGATGATGGAAGCCTAACTATTGATTTATATGTGGTAGTGCGTTATGGTTACCGTATTCCCGATGTAGCCTTGCGCGTACAAGAGCATGTAAAATCAGGCATTGTTGAATTAACTGGCACCTCCGTTGATTCTGTAAATATTTTCGTTCAAGATATAGTTTTTGACGATATTTTTACGCCAGTTGGTGGCAGGCCTGTAGGCGATGAAGGGGGCGTTCGCTAATGGATCTAGATAAATCAATGAGAAAGTCGATTAGAGTTGAAGTATCTGATGATGTGATTTTGCAAATTGCAACTCGTGTTATGGGCACTATTCCCGGTTACCACTCCCTTAGCAGTAGCTTTTATCATGGTGTTGTAAATGGTATTGCTAGAAATTTTGGACAGAAAAATCTTCCAGGTATGAATATTAAACATCGTAAAGAAGGCCTGGAAATTAATATTTATGTCAATGTATTATATGGCTATTCTTTGATTGCCATGGCAGAACAAATTCGTCGAGACATTAAGGCGGAGTTGAAACGCATGCTAGATATACAAGATGTAAGAATTGATGTACATTTTGAACATGTTATTGGACCAGACCAGGTCAAAGAGGAGACTAAGAATGAAACAGAATCGTAATCGTCGCTTAGCTAGAGTCTATGCGTTTCAAACCTTATATGCTACGGAATTTCATAAAGGGGATGCACCGGTGAGCATCCCTACAGATGATTTTCCAGCCCTCGATTTAGAATTTGCAGAGGCCATTATAAAAGGTACTGAAGCAGAATTAGGAACTATTGATGAAATTTTACAAAGCCATTCTCCAAAGCGTAAGATTGCGCATCTCGGTGCTGTAGAGCGCAATGTATTGCGCATGGCTGCGTGGGAAATGCTATATTCCAATGATGGCGTAGATCCTCGCATTATTATTAATGAAGCCATTCAACTCACTAAAGAATATGGTGCTGACAATAGTTATAAATTTGTTAATGCTGTATTGGATACGGTGAGAAAATCTAATGCACCAAAGACTTCTCGTAATAAAGTAAATTCTGTAGATGCTAGCACTGAGGGAGACACTAAGACTGTCCAAAGCACAACTGGTGTAGGAGAAGTTTAATGAAATCGGCGTTTTTAGGCCTTGATACAAGCTGTTATACTACGTCTTGTGCCTTGGTTGATGAATCGGGTCAATTACTTGGTGAATCTCGTAAGCTATTAGAGGTAAAACCGGGGCGAAGAGGTTTGCAACAATCAGAAATGGTGTTTCAACACATGAGGGCCTTGCCAAAATTAATGGAGGACCTACCTTCAGAATATGTGCTCCGTGGCATTGGTGTTAGCGCTTTTCCTCGACGAGAAGAAAATTCGTATATGCCTGCATTTTTAGTTGGTCGCGGTACAGCTCATAGTTTAGCTCATATGATGAGAGTGCCCTTATTTGAGTTCTCCCATCAGGAAAATCATATCTTGGCCGCTTGCCGTGAATTAGGCCATATTATTCAAGAGCCTTTTTATAGTCTCCACGTATCAGGTGGAACTACTGAATTGATGTATTGTACGCCTAATGAAGAAGGGCTGTTTAATTCTGAGTTAATTAGTGGAGCTATAGATTTGCATGGAGGGCAATTTGTGGACCGCATTGGCGTTGCTTTGGGATTGCCTTTCCCGGCAGGACCTCATTTAGAGGCTGCGGCGCGCGATGTATTTGCTGATCCGAAGGCCTATGCCTATGTAGGGGATCTTTTAGACTCTAGCAAGGATAGTAGCCTTAAGGCAAGTCAGTTACACTTAGATGCTGAAGATGCTGCGATACATACTAATTTTAGATCCTTGCCCATATCAGTAAAAAAAGGGCAAATGAGTTTTGGTGGTCCTTGTAGTGAAGCGCAAAGGCGTTTAGAGCGAGGCGAGTATACTACGGCTACTATGGCTATGGCTGTGTTTCAGTGTATTAGTCTATCATTAGTTAGATTTTTACGCTTTTATCAAAAACAGCGCCCTGCTAAGCATTTAATTGCTGTAGGCGGTGTAATGTGTAATTTTTATTTGCGCCAAGCTTTGTTAGACTATGCTCAGAAAGAACGAATTACCATTCATTTTGCAAGCCCTCAATATAGTTCTGATAATGCGACTGGTGTAGCCTATGGGGCTAGTTTATTATCTACATTGTAATATGTATAGTGTATCCAAATACCTGCTAGTAATAGCAGGTATTGTTTTCATATACTTAGTTATTAGTGATTAGGTAAAATTCTAAGGAAGATACTATTTTATTAGATGAATTCTTACCGGGCTAGATATTTGGGGTTGTAGACCATAAGGTCTATGTAAAATACTATTTCATTAGATGAGTCTTACAGGACTAGATTTTTTTATAGACCGTAAGCGCTATGTAATATTGTTGATACTTGAGGGAAGGAGTACTTAT
This sequence comes from uncultured Veillonella sp., assembly GCF_900545795.1. Lineage (GTDB taxonomy): Bacteria > Bacillota > Negativicutes > Veillonellales > Veillonellaceae > Veillonella_A. Next base: position 24,830 of record NZ_URAR01000019.1, on the reverse strand, counting down.
GGATGTATTCTCCGTCACGCGTTTGTGCGGATTAGTTAAACGCACATTAGAACGCGAATATTTATTAAAAAACTGCTATGTAGGCGGTACTATTTCTAATTTAAAGCGTCATAGCACGGGACATTATTATTTCTCTATTAAGGATGATGATGCCTCTATAGATGTAGCTTTGTGGTCTAGTACGGCGCAAAAGAAGGGCTTAGTAGGCGCTCTAGAGAATGGTCTATTTGTGACTATGAGAGCAACAATAAACTTTTATGAAAAAACAGGTCGTTTAAGCCTTATTTGTAATGATTTAGAGATTGGACAGAAGAGTCCTTATCAATTAGCTTATGAAGCTCTAAAAAAAGAATTGACTGCCTTAGGTTACTTCGATGAGGCACATAAGAAGCCATTACCAGAAATGCCTACTTGTATTGGGTTAGTTACATCAGAATCAGGGGCTGTATTACATGATATTTTGCATGTTGCTAAACAACGAAATCCATTTGTCACCTTTAAACTTTTCCCAGTGCAAGTTCAAGGAGAAAAAGCAGGTCCTATTATATCTAAGGGGATAAAGGCGGCTGATGCAGATAAAGAGGTAGAGTTGATCATTGTAGGGCGTGGCGGTGGCTCTATGGAAGACTTATGGTGCTTTAATGATCGTCAAGTAGTAGAGGCTGTGTATCATTGTCAGAAGCCTATCGTTTCTGCTGTGGGACACGAAACCGATTATACACTTTGTGATTTTGCGGCTGATGCTCGCGGTGCTACGCCCAGTCATGCAGCCGAATTAACGGTATTTCCAGTGGCTTATTTGTTGCGTCGCTTGGAAGAGAAGCAAGAATATTTACATTATGTAATGAATCGCACCTTGGAAGTAAAAAAACAAGAGTTACAAGCTTTATTCAATCGTAAATTAGGGATACCTGCATTGACGTTGATTCATAAAGAGCGTAGTAAACTCGATGAATGTATGCATAATTTAGGGCATTGCAGTAAGGCGCAAATACAAAAACAAGAAAATAAACTAGCCTTATTAGCCCAACAATTAGAATTGCTCAACCCTCTCCACCTATTAGTAAAAGGTTATAGTAAGGTAGAAGTAGAGGGGCGCAGTATTCGCTCAGTTAAGGATGTAGCAACTGGCGATACATTAGTCATTACTTTACAAGATGGACAAATCGGTGCCACTGTAGAAGATATAAGCAATTCATTTAAAAGTAAATAAAGGAGTTCAATTACTATGGCGAATACATTGAAAAACTATGAAAAGAAATATGCTGCACTGGAAGAAATCGTTAAAAATTTAGATGAAAATGAGCTATCTATAAGCGATTTATTGGCCCAATATAAGAAGGGGCTTACCCTTGTAAAAGAGTGCTCCCTCATGCTTCAAAGTGTAGAGACTGAAGTAAAACAAATCATTGATGAAGTGCGAATTGGCGAATAAAATTATATTTGCATAAAATATCTATACAAATTGTAAAATTTTTTGTATAAACTGTATATTGTAGTGTATAATAATTATGTTAGTATATTCTTTTAGAGCCCTTACAAATGTTAGAAAATGCAATTTTTCAAAATATTCTTTTCTTTTAGAGTGGGGTAATTTGATCCCACAAGGGCGTGATTGATTATACAAAGTTGAATTATGTTTAATGTTTTTATATACGAAATAAAGTGCATGGGAGATTAGTATGTTAAAGGCCTATTTAAAGGATGGAAAAACGTGGACAGAAAGCTTTTTAGCTACTGCATTAGAGAGTCCTTGCCAAGAATATAATGGATTATATGAAGCCATGAAGTATAGCCTTATGATGGGAGGCAAGCGAATACGACCTATCCTTACAAAGGCTGTGATGGAGTCCTTAGGTGTGTCACCAGAGCCATATAAGGAAATGGTATGTGCCATTGAACTGATTCATACCTATTCGTTAATCCATGATGATTTACCAGCCATGGACAATGATGATTACCGTCGTGGCAACTTAACCAATCATAAAGTATATGGTGATGGTATGGCTATTTTAGCTGGCGATGGTTTAAATACCTATGCTTTCGAGCTTATGGGGCGCAATACGAAGGCGAGAGATGATCAAAAAATTGCAGCTATTATGGCACTAGCAAAGATGGCTGGACCTAGTGGTATGGTAGGGGGACAAGCCTTTGACTTGTCGTCTGAAGGCCGTACATTGACCTTAGAGGAGCTTCAAATTTTACATAAAGGTAAGACTGGGGCTCTCTTCTTAGGGGCTATTGAGATTGGGCTTATTTTAGCTGATGCGAAGCCAAATGTATACGATAGCTACATGGAATATGGCAATCAATTGGGACTGCTATTCCAGATTACAGACGATATTTTAGATGTGACTGGCACAATTGAAGAATTAGGGAAAATGCCAGGTAGTGATGAAAAAATGCACAAGGCTACGTATGTATCTATTTTAGGTGAAGCTGAGGCACGTAAAAAAGCGTTGGAAGTAGGCCAAAAAGCTAAAGCTGCCCTAGCTAATGTAGAAGGCGATACATCGATTTTATTAGGGATTATTGATTATTTACTACATCGCACGAATTAATTTGAGGGAATAGAGGTAAGATGAATTTTTTACATGAAGTATTTAGTAATTATATAGCACAGGCTGCATTGTGGGGGTGGTTTTTAGCTCAGGCAATTAAGTTTGTTATTGTATTGCTACAGGCTAAGCGGTTCCAATGGGAACGTTTAGTTGGTTCAGGTGGATTTCCTAGTTCTCATACCTCATTAGTTATATCCTTGACTACCGCCTTAGGATACAAGCATGGTGTAGATTCTGATTTGTTTATCATAGCTTTAGTATTTTCGCTCATTGTTATGTATGATGCTTCGGGCGTGCGTCGTGAAGCGGGCCGTCAAGCACAGATACTGAATCAATTATTAGAGCATTTTAAAACTCGTGATATTCCTGTATATATGGAGAGTGGACGAATGCTTAAGGAATTGCTGGGACATACGCCATTTGAAGTCTTTGGTGGTGCTATTTTAGGTTATATAGTGGCTTCTGTGATGTACTATAATTTTATTTAGCTTAAAAGGGATGGATATGAGTACAAAGGAACGTTTAGATGTGCTATTAGTGAATCGAGGCCTTTTTGAGAGCCGAGAAAAAGCCAAATTAGCCATTATGGCAGGGCAGATTTTTATGGGCACAGTGTGCGTTGATAAGGCCGGCACAAAGGTGCCTATTGATGCAGACTTATCGGTGAAAGGTCAGCAATTAAAATATGTAAGTCGCGGTGGCTTGAAATTAGAAAAGGCCATTGAACTATATAGCATTGATTTAACTGATGCCGTTATGGTTGATATTGGAGCCTCTACAGGTGGATTTACTGATTGTGCCTTGCAAAATGGGGCTCAGAAAGTATTTGCCATTGACGTAGGCTACAATCAATTGGCCTGGTCTTTACGTCAAGATGAGCGCGTTATCAATATGGAAAAGCAAAATATTCGCACAGTGACCCCGGAGCAATTAGGTGAATTGGCAGATTTTATTTCCATTGACGTAGCCTTTATCTCCTTGGATAAGGTCTTGCCAGTAGCAGTGACTTTATTAAAGGATACAGGTTCTTTAGTAGCTCTCATTAAGCCGCAATTTGAAGCGGGCCGTGAAAAAGTTGGCAAAGGCGGCATTGTTCGTGACCCGGCAACACATATAGAAGTACTACATCGAATCTTACATATGGCGCTAGATTGTGGTTTTTACTTACATGGCCTTACGTACTCACCAATTAAAGGTACGGAAGGGAATATTGAATTTTTAGGTTATTTTAAGAAAAATATGGATGGCGCGTTGGCGGTTACAGACGAGCTCATTAATGAAACCGTGAATGCAGCCCATCAAATGTAGGTGATACAATGCGAATAGGTTTTATCCCTAATATGGGGAAAGAAAATATTATAAAGGTATTAAAGCAGGCTCATGATCTCTGTATTGCACGAGGCCTTGAAGTTTGGATTCCAGCGGACCTAGAAGAATATGACTTGCCTAATATATTAGGGGTTCCGAAAGCGCGTGTTTTACCGCGTCCAGAGATTTTTAAGCATTTAGATATAGCTTTTAGCTTTGGTGGTGATGGCACTATCATTCACTTGGCTCGTCAAATTTATATGCATGATGTTCCTATTTGTGGTATCAATTTAGGGGAATTAGGCTTTTTGAATCAGATTGAATTAGCGGATATGGAAAATCGTATCGATAAAATCGCGCGCGGTGACTATCGAGTGGAAAACCGTATTCATTTAGCTGCTGAGATTCGTCGTCCTGATGGTGTGGAAAAGTTAACACCTATTATTAATGAAGTGGTGGTGTGCTGTTCAGAGCCAGCTAAGATGGCCCGCATCAACTTGGCGATTAATGAAGGCTATACGCAGATGTATCCAGCTGATGGCTTAATTGTATCTTGCTCTACAGGATCTACGGGGTATAACTTATCTGCCGGAGGCCCTATTATGGCGCCAGATAATCATTCCATTATTGTAACGCCAATAGCACCGCATTTATTGCAAAGCGTGAGCTTAGTCTTAAAGGAAAGTGCACGCATTGATTTAACGATGCCAAAGCGACAAAAAAATCTACATATATGCATTGATGGTACTTTTGATTATGAATTCTCTAATGAGGACACTTTGCATATTGAAGCTAGTTCATTATATAGCCGCTATGTACGTTTTTACGATCAAAAATTCTTTGCTACCTTATTTAAGAAATTGTCAGCAAGACGAGAAGAGCTGTTATGATAAATTTAAATCATGCAGTAAAGTTTCAACACATGTTTTGGCAAGATCAGCTTCCTAAGGCAAATACAATTATAGATGCGACCTTAGGAAATGGTCAGGACTTCTTGTTTTTAGCTCAACATGCTGCGCCAGGTGCTAAACTATGGGGCTTAGATATTCAGCCGGTGGCCCTCGAAAAGAGTGAGGCACTTCTAGCTAAGCAGCTAAATCGGAAAGATGTGGATATGCAATTTCTTTTAGGTTCTCATGATACTTTGCTCAAGACTATTGAATTACCATCTACAGGCATTGACCTACTCATATTTAATTTGGGATATTTGCCTGGTGGTAATCATGAATTAATGACTCATAGTGATACTACCATTAAAGCGATTGAAGCAGGGTTAGAGAAGTTAAATAAAGACGGATTAATCACGATTGTAGCCTATCCAGGCACAGCAGAGGGGCAAACTGAGTGTGAGCGCGTTAAAGAATTTTTAACGTCTTTGCCGCAGCGCCAATATGATGTGTCTACATGGGCTCCAGTGAATCAAATAAACAATCCACCAGTGTTATTTATTATTAAAGGACGGTGACTTATGAAACGGTATAGATATAATATCATTAAAGAAATAGTACAATCTCGTTCCATAGAAACGCAGGAAGAATTAGCGCAAGCTCTAGCTGAACGCGGCATTGAAGTTACACAAGCTACTGTATCGCGTGACATCAAAGAGTTGATGCTCATCAAAATTCCTACTGGCGACGGTCATTATCGTTATGCCTTATCGCCTGAAGAAAATGTATTATTATCTACTAATCGCATTCATCGCTTGTTCCAAGATTCCATTACAAGGGTGGATTTTAGTATTAACCAAATCGTACTTCACACCTTACCTGGCTCTGCGCAGGCCGTAGCCTTTGCCATTGATCATGCGAAGTGGAATGAAATTATTGGTACGATTGCAGGGGACGATACAATTTTACTCATTGCTCGTTCTATAGAAGAAGTACAACCTGTATTGAAACGAATTTCTGATTTGATGAAGGGATAATTTCATATGTTATTACAGATGGGGATTCGCAATTTTGCCCTCATTGAACAGATGAATTTAAAATTTTCTAAGGGCATTACTATTTTTACTGGTGAAACTGGGGCCGGCAAATCTATTTTGATGGATGCGCTCAGCATTTTACTAGGTGAGCGTGCTAGTAATGAATTTATACGTCATGAAAAAGACTCCTTTATTTTGGAAGGAGTCTTTGACATTGCTGATAATAAAGCATTGTTAGCTCTATTAGAAGAGAAAAATATTATGGTGGAAGAGGACGGACTCTTAATTTTGTCTAGATCCTTTAATCGCCAAGGAAAATCTAATATTTTAGCTAATGATCAAGTTATTCCCTTGAAGGCTTTACGCGAAATAGGTTTATATTTAGCAGATATTCATGGGCAATATAATAATCAGCAATTATTGAATGCTGAAACACATCACCGCTATTTAGATGAATACAATGAAGCCAGTAAAACTGCTTATAGTTCTTATGTGACTGCTTATAAGGCCTATGAAGAAGCTAAAAAAGCATTTGATAATTTAGAGACTATGGCAGCTGAACGAGCTCGTGAAATGGACATGTTGCGCTTTCAAATAGATGAAATTGAAGAAGCTCAACTCCAGCCTGGTGAAGATGTGGCGCTGGCAGCTGAACTGAAGCGTTTAGATAGTTTTGAACAATTAGATAAAGTCTTAGGATCATGCTATAATGCATTTTATAATGATCGCCACGCCATTTTAGATGCAGTTAACTCTATTAAGTCAGAAGTACAGGACTTAGTGAGCATCGACGAAGGCTTAAAAGACACTTCAGAGCTATTAAATTCTGCTTATTTCCAATTAGAAGAAGTGGCACAATCCTTAGATCGCTATCGAGATACTATTTCCTATGATGAAGAACGCTATGCCTATTGCCAAGAGCGCGACTCTTTGCTTTACGGTTTGAAGCGCAAATATGGTGAGACCATTGAAGCCGTTCTAGCTTTTGAAGTACAAGCACAGGAGCGCTTAGATATATTAGAAGCCCAAAGCTTTGCTAAAGAAGAATTAGCGCAAGCCGTAGAAGTTAATAAAGCAAAAGCTATTAAAGCTTTAAAGGCTTTAAATACATTGCGTCAAGAAAATGCGCATCATATTGCAGAAGCGCTACAAAAGCAATTATTTGACTTAGGCATGCCTAATGCGCGTTTACTCTTTCAGCTTGATGGTCTTGAAGAACTCAATCGCTTGGGGGCACAGAGTATAGAGCTTCTATTTAGCGCTAATAAAGGGGAAGGCTTGTTGCCACTTCATAAAGTAGCCTCAGGGGGCGAAATTTCTCGTATTGCCTTAGCATTTAAAACAGTGTTCAATGACCAGTCCTTAAAAACACTCGTATTTGATGAAATTGACGTAGGGATTAGTGGGGATATTGCGTTGCGCGTAGCGGGCAAGATTTTACAAATCAGTAAGAATAATCAAGTCTTCTGTATTACTCATTTGCCGCAAACAGCGAGTATTGCAGATGATCATTTCCACTTGTATAAACATGAAGTGGAGGGCCGAACTGTATCTCAGATTAAAGAGTTTACTACGCAGGAACATGTGGAGCAAATTGCCCGCATGATGTCGGGACAAGATTTTTCTCATACGGCCATAGAGACGGCACGTGAAATGATTGCACATTTTAAAAAGTAAACTATCATTTTAGAGAGTGTAGAAGGTCAATCAAAAATACACAAAAGTATTTGACGGTAGGACAAAATAATTATATACTATTAATAATCGTTTTAAACTTATTACTATGGATTACTCATTAGACATAGTAGCGTCGTATTAACTATCTTATTCTTATAGTGGATATAAGAAGGGTGGTTTAGGTTGTAAAACCGAGATCAGTGGTAGCTAATCCACTGGTCTTTTTTCTTAGGAGGGATACAGATGACAACAGTAATGGTATGTGGCACAACGGGTAAAATGGGACGCGAAGTTGTGAAGGCTGTTAATAATGACCAAGAACTGACCTTAATTGGTGGCATTGATCCTAGTGCAGCTGGTGAAGACCTTGGTCTTGCAGCGGGGATTGAAAAACTAGATATTGCCATTCATGCGTCGTTAACTGAGGCCCTTTCTAAGCGAAAGCCGGATGTAATCGTGGACTTTACTACACCGGCTATTATTTTTGAAAATGCTAAAACTGTCTTAGAAGCAGGCGTGCATATGGTAATTGGTACGACTGGTCTTACAGCAGAGCAAAGAGATGAATTAGCTGCTATAGGGGCTCGCACAGGAGCTAACTGTTTAGTAGCACCTAACTTCTCATTAGGCGCTGTTATGTTAATGAAAACAGCAGCCGAATTGGCGCCTTATTTTCCTAATGTGGAAATTATTGAATTACATCACAATCATAAATATGATGCCCCTTCCGGTACAGCCGTGCTTACAGCTAAATTAATTAATGATGCTAAAGCCGCTGCTAAGGTAGAGGCTGAAGAAGATAAAACTCGCGAAAGCTTGCCTGGTGCAAGAGGGGCTAAGGTAGACGAGGTGACAATTCACAGTGTGCGCCTCCCTGGCTATGTGGCACATCAAGAGGTACTCTTTGGTGGTTATGATGAAACACTGACCTTGCGTCATGACTCCTTAAGTCGTTTATCCTTTATGCCAGGTGTTGTACTTGCTTGTAAGAAGATTAAAGAGAAAAAAGGACTTACATACGGACTAGAACATTATTTATAAACATATCAATAAATGGGAGAGATACACATGAGAAAACCAAATGTAGCAATATTAGGCGCCACTGGTGCAGTGGGGCAGGAATTTATTACTCTAATTGAGGAGCGCCAATTTCCTTTTGAAAGTTTAAAATTATTAGCTTCTGCTCGTTCTGCAGGTAAAGAATTAACTGTGGCCGGCAAGACATACATTGTAGAAGAAGCCACTCCTGAATCGTTTGAAGGTGTTGATATTGCATTATTCGCTGGTGGCTCTATTTCTAAGACCTTAGCACCTGAAGCTGTTAAACGTGGTGCCATTGTCATTGATAACTCTAGTGCATTCCGCATGGATACTAATGTGCCATTAGTTGTACCTGAAGTTAATCCACAAGATATAGACACTCATAAAGGGATTATTGCCAATCCTAATTGTTCCACCATTATTATGGCTCTTGGTTTAAAACCTTTATATGATTTATCGCGCATTAAACGCGTGGTAGTAAGTACTTACCAAGCTGTATCTGGGGCAGGGAAAGAAGGGATAGATGAACTTACTAATCAAGTAGTTCAAGTTAGTAAGGGCGCTAATACTGATGAGCTAGAGGCTAATATTTTACCTTGCGCTTCAGATAAAAAACATTATCCTATTGCTTTTAACGTAATCCCACAGATTGACGTTTTCCTCGATAATGACTATACTAAGGAAGAAATGAAAATGGTCAATGAAACACAAAAGATTTTCCATGATGAGGCCATTGAAATTGTTCCAACTACGATTCGCATTCCTGTGTATCGTTCTCACTCCGAGTCTGTTTTAGTAGAAACAGAAGAACCTGTAAGTGTAGCTGATTTTAGAGCTGCTTGTGAAGCATTCCCAGGCTTAATTGTAAAAGATAATCCAAAAGCCCAAGAATATCCTATGCCTTTATATACATCTAATCAAAACGACTGTGAAATTGGTCGTATCCGCAAAGATTTATACAATGACAAAGGCATGAATTTCTGGATTGTAGGGGACCAAATTCGCAAGGGCGCTGCTTTAAATGCGTTACAAATTGCAGAATATATCATTGAAAAACAGTCATTTTGATTCCCATAAGGAGGTTCCTCTATGAAAACCTTAGGTCGTGTACTAACTGCTATGATTACACCATTTACAGCTGATGGTGCTGTTGATTTTGACGGTGCTGTAAAGCTTGCTAAGCATTTATTAGCCAATGGTTCTGATGGTTTAATTGTTTGTGGCACAACAGGGGAAAGTCCAACTATAGATAATGATGATAAATTAAAGCTCTTTCAACGCATCGCTAGTGAATGTGGTGATTTAGGAACTATAGTGGCTAATACTGGCTCTAATAATACAGCACGATCAGTAGAATTTACTGCTGCTGCTTCTAAAACAGGCGTTCATGCGGTTATGGCTGTAGTGCCTTACTATAACAAACCAAATCAAGAGGGTTGCTATTTACACTTCAAGGCTATTGCTGAAGCTACCGACTTGCCAGTGATTGTATATAATGTTCCTGGACGCACTGGTGGCGCTATTACGCCGGAAACTATTGCTCGTTTAAATAAAGTGGCTCCTAATATTTGTGCTGTTAAAGAGGCCAGTGGCGATATTGCTGTAGCGCAACGTATTTACCATTTATTGCCAGAAGGTTTTATGATTTACAGTGGTGATGATGCTTTAACCTTACCTATGATTGCCATTGGTGGTTTAGGTATTATTTCTGTAGCAGGTCATATTGTAGGTCGTGAAATGAATGACATGATTAAGGCTTATGAAGCTGGTGATATTGCCAAAGCAAAAGAAATTAACGAGCAATTGCAACCTATATTTAAAGCTATGTTCGTTACAACTAATCCAATACCAGTAAAATATGCCGTTAGAAAGTTAGGTCTTCCAGCAGGTCCATTCCGTTTACCTATGTGTGAACCAAGTGAAGCTGAAAAGGCAGTTGTTGATGAAGCCTTAGTACATATATTAAATAAGTAAAATAAAAACGAACACTTGTTTTGTTCGGCTTAAATAGGCTAGACAAACAAGTGTTCGTTTTTTAGTTTAGAATAAGATGAAACTGATTAGTCAAATTTTGTACATTACCTAATTTACCAAATAATAAAGTAGTTAGTATTTAAAATATGCTTATTTAAATACTAACTACTTTGTTTATTTATTATGTTGCATACTTTTTATTTAACATGACATAATTTACTTTAAATTGTCTAGAATTATTTTAAAGTATAATTCTAAATGTGATCGCGAATTAAACCAATGACTTTACCTTCAATTTGACATTCTTTAGTGTAAATCGGATCGAATTCACTGTTTTCTGGCTGTAGGCGAATGCGGTCTGATTCACGGTAGAAGCGTTTTACAGTCGCCTCATCATCAATGCGTGCTACTACAATATCGCCATTATTAGCGGTAGATTGATTGCGAACGATGAGAAGATCACCTTCAAACATACCAATATCACGCATGGATTCGCCGCGTACACGAAGTAAAAAACATTCAGAATTACCAATTAAAGAAAGTGGCAAGGGCACAGTGGATTCTTGGTTTTGGACAGCTGTAACAGGCAAACCTGCTTGAACCGTACCAATTAAAGGAACCACGCGAAGTTTAGATTGCATCATTTCAAAGGTTTCAGAAGCGGTTACTTCATCATCTTCAGACTTAGCAACAGTTGGAACATACTTTTGTTTCATACCTACTACAGTGATGGAGCGGTTTTTATTCATATCGCGTTTAATATAACCAAATCGCTCTAATGTATTAAGGTGACTTTGTACTGTAGAAGTAGAGCTTAACCCCATATAATTGCAAATTTCACGCACACTAGGGCAGCGATAATTAGTTTGCAAAGAATCAGTAATATAGTCTAAAATACGTTTTTGTTTGGAGTTTATATCAGTTGCTGGTCGTCTCAAGGGGAAAACCTCTCATTCTAAAAGAACTATAAAAAATTATAAAATAAAGATAATATATAAAGAATTACTCATTATGGAGTAATCTAACGTTTCGTACTGAAAATATAGTTAATATTATAACAAACTATTTAACTTAATACTATTATAAATCGAACATTTAAAGCTTGTCAAATAAATGTTCGAAAAATTACTTGACCGAACATTTATTCGTGTGCTATAATCACATCATAGAAGAACATACATACCTATAAAAATGTTCGATTATATCTTGAAGATTTCTTACTAAAGTAAGTGATTATAGAAAATGTGAGGCGAGTAGAAATGAAAAAAGAATTTTTTATTGCAGTTGGCATGTGTTTAACTTTGTTGATTGGATTTTTTACTACCAATACAAGTCCTGAATTAGATGTTCATAATGTAAAGATTGTTACTGTAAAGTCTGGTGATACTTTATGGGATATTGCAGCAGCAAACGCAAATAATACTGTAGATGTTCGTGAAATGGTTCATGCCATGAAAGACATTAATGAATTAGATGATTCGGTTAATTTAGAACCTGGTAGCACATTAAAAATTCCTACCATTCAACATAATACTGGAAGTCCAGTTAATTACATGGCATCTAAAGATTAATTGTTGAAATAATTCTAATATACATAAAACCAAATAATATGAAATAACATAAAATAATATACAGTATCTAAAGTATTATTAAATTTAAAAAATAGACTATATTAATCTATAGAAATTTATAGCATTCTATATTAATTGATACACTAGTTATATACAGTAAGAACACTCCCGATTTAGACTGTTTATATATACAACTGAATAAGGAAAAAGACTTCACAAGCGGCTTGTGAAGTCTTTTTTATATTTAGATTCGTTATTTATTTATATTTAGAATCTTTGTTTAAAAATAGTATTGATAGCATTATTTTCAAAGCGACTGGCTTCATTAATATATCTTCGCACCATATTAACACTGTGATGTCTAGTTTGGCGCATAATATTGCGTTCTTCTACGCCAAAGGCTGCTGCTGTAGTAGCAAAACCATGACGCAAACTGTGTGCACCATACATCTGTGGATCTAGGCCAATCAAAGCTACATATTTTTTTACAATTTCAGCAATGCTTTTATCGCTAATGGCTGTGTTACGCAAGGTCATTTTCTTAGTAAAACCTCTGAAAATTGGACCGCTTTTAATACCAGAATACCGGAGCCACTCCTTGACGGCCCTTACAGCGCAAAATTCAGCGTTTTCTATAAATGGGATAGCAACAACGGCACCTTGGCCTTCTTGGTCGGCTTTTGAGGCTTCTACGAAGATTTCCATACCTTGTGGCGAAAAATTGATATTTTCCACAGTAATGACACTTAATTCGCTACGACGAAAGGCGCCCATAAAGCCTACTAGTAGAATGGCTTTATCTCGTAACTTAACAATCGGCTCTATATCCATAGTATCCATTTCCTGGAAGATATCTTCTAAGTCATCTAAGAGGATAGGTGTTTTACCTTGTTGATAGGTACCTTTAAGGCGACGTATACCACGGAGGGCTGATTTTACTAAAGAGGATTTACAAGGATTATCAGGAAGACCTGAAGCATTAAAATTTTCAGAAATAGCGCTAATGCGTCTTGAAATCGTATTAGCCTTGGCATTGTCAGCTAAATCATTAATATAGTTAGCAATGGTTTCAGGCGTAGCTGGAAATGAACTAGTATGATTGAGTTCACACCAATAGACAAAATCATCCCAGTCAGACTCATAGGCATTAATCGTATTTTCTGATTTAGATAAAATAATGCTTTGTTTAGCCTTAGCGGAGAGTTGGGAGCTGGCCATAAGGACTTCGTTGTCACGCAAGTAAAAATGCTTGTTAGACGGCATAATAGCAGGACTCCTTCCATTTTTATATAAAAAAATTACTTCCGATAATATATCGTTATCGGAAGTAATTGTATCATATAGGTAAAACTAAGTCAAATAGACTCCTCTCAGTCTAGCCTATGAATAAGCTAAAAAGGAATTATATGTGTTTTACCTATATGCTTGTTTATATAGTTTACTAGTTATTGCTTTTTAGAAGCACAACGATCCAATAAGTAGGCAATGCTTACAAATGGAATGCCACCATTTTCGCCAAGGCCAATTTCACAAGTTGAACTAGAGCTTACGCCTAAGGTACAGCCATAGGATTTAATTTCTGCGGCTAGGTCTTTAGTAGCACATTTGTTTAGTTCGGGTGTAAAGAAACCTTTTTGACCAGCAAAGCCATCACAGGCAAAGGATTTAATATTGAATACCTTATCAGTACATGCACGGGCTAAGTTTTCAATGTATTGTTGTTTGCCAACAGTTTTAATTTTACATTGTTTGTGTACAATAACTGATTCGTCACATTTCTTCACATCAAGGCTTGGTAACAATGTATATAAGAATTCAGAAATATCTAAAATCTTAAGTCCTTGAATATGACGGAATGCATGGTTAAAGCAAGCGGAATGGTCAATTACGATTGGATAAATGCCACCTTCACTAGCTTTAGTTAAGGCTTCAGTTAAATCAGCAAGGGCTTTTTTATCGATTTCCTCATAATTTTCAAAGCTTAAGCCACAGCAAAGGTTTTCAATATGAGGTGGATAAATTACATTATACCCTGCTTTATCACAGAGACTTTCAAATACTTGTTGTAAGCTACGAGTGTCATCATATCCTTGGTTTTGACGGAATGCGCGATTAGCACAAGTACTGAAATATACTACATTCTTTTGGTAATTTGGTTTGCGTTTAGTACGCAATGTATACGTATTAGCTTTAGGCATAGTTTTTGGCACATAAGGTGTTAAACCTGTTAATTTGTGTGCATCTTCACTAATCTTAGCTAATAATGTTTTAGTTGCTACCTTGCCAGCTACACCGCCTAAGGTTACCCCTACTTTAGCGGCTTTAATAGTTGTATTAAAGTTATTGTAAATAGCTTTAGCTAGGTTGCGTCCTGCTGGATCAATTTTACGCATGGAAATTGCAATTTGAGCTGTATCGATACCGAGTGGACATAATTGAGAACACATGGAACAAGCTGCACAAGTATCTACACCATAGTATTCATAGCCTTTTTTAAGCTCTTCTGCCATAGCGATATTGCCTTCTTTTAAGAGGCGCTTTTCTTCGCGCAACAAGGAAATACGTTGTCTTGGTGTTAAGGTTAAATTGCGGCTTGGACAATGTTTTTCACAGAAGCCACATTCCATACACATATTGAACAATGGATCAATATCACTCATTGCTTTAAGATTTTTCTTATATACATCTGGGTCATCTGTAATGATAACATCAGGATTGAGTAAGCCTTGTGGGTCGAAAATCTCTTTAATACGACGATTTACAGCATATGCTTTTTTACCCCATTCAAGTTCTACAAATGGTGCCACCATGCGGCCTGTACCATGCTCCGCTTTAATAGAGCCTTCTACACCAGCTACGCGCTCTGCCATTTCTTTTACAAGGCCAGCAAAATTATCCATTTCTTTTTGTTCGTTGAAGTTTGGTGTAATAATGAAATGAACATTACCACTTAAGGCATGACCAAAGATAATGCCACTATCTACGAAATCATATTTGTGGAATAATTCTGTAATCATTTCGATACCATCAGTAAAGTCGTCAATCTTGAAGCATACGTCTTCAGTAATAACAGTTGTACCAGGACGGCGAAGACCTGCTGCGATTGGCAATAAGCCTTTGCGGATCATCCACCAGCTATTGTACTCTTCTGCATCTTTAGAATATAGACTTGGAATGGCTGTTGGAATATCTTTCAACTCTTCTTTAATATAGGCAAGATTCTTTTCTAATATATCAGGATCATTACTTTCCGATTGGAATAAAATACAGCTAGTTCCTTCTGGTACGTCGCGAACAAAGCTTGGTACTTCAGGTAATTGTTGCACACTCTTAAGACTTAAATAGTCCATCATTTCCGCAGCAATTACTTTTTCACGGCCCATATTAGCTAAGGCTACTACAGCGCGAGATGCATCGCTAAGCTTTTCAAAGAATAACAAGCCACAGCCCTTATGTTTAACATCCTCTACGCAATTGTAAGTTACTTCACTAACAAAGCCTAAAGTACCTTCACTGCCGATAAAGATATGGTTTAAAATATCTACAATATCATGGAAATCAACTAAGGTATTAATACTGTAGCCAGTGGTATTTTTAATTTTATATTTACGGCGAATTAAGTCTACGAGCTCATTATCTTCCATAATATGCTCACGTAGACCTAATAATTCATCTACTAAATCTTTATGGGTTTGTAAGAAGCTCTTTACACTGGCTTCATTACCTGTATCAAGGACGGTACCATCAGCTAGTACAACGCGCAAAGAACGAATCGTTTGGTAAGAGTTCTGCGCCGTGCCACAGCACATGCCACTGGAGTTATTGTTTAAAATCCCCCCTACTAAGGCTGTTGCTAAAGTAGCTGGGTCAGGGCCAATCTTTTTGCCGTATTTAGCTAAGGCATCATTAGCATCAATACCGATTACACCACAAGCGAGGCGAATGGCATTGCCATCTTCTAATACTGTCACATCTTTAAAGCCATCATTAGCAACGATGAGCACATCTTCAGAGGAACTTTGACCAGATAAAGAACTACCAGCTGCACGGAATGTTACAGGTGTACCACAGCGATTAGCTAGCAATACTAATTGAACCACTTCTGCTTCATTATGCGCTTTTACTACAACTTTTGGTAAATAGCTATAACAAGAGGCATCTATCCCATAAGCATAGCGAAGTAAATAATCAGTAAATACTCGGTCAGGACAAATCTTCTTTGCTTCTATTACAAATGTGTCATAATCTTTTCTCAATACCATACCCATTAGTTTAGGACCTCCTAGTATTTGTTATTACTCTATACATCACTTAGATGTTACCAAAATGGTAATCTATTAAATTAAGAATAGCACACTATAGAATCAATGTAAATTAAAAGTGGGTATTATTTTTTCATGTTTTTATAATTAGTATATCACTAATGTTAGGAGGGTTTATTATCACTTCACTGCATAGATAGTAAAATATTATATTAAATTTTTTAGAAATAACTTTAGTATATATATATTTTACAATACAGCTAATACAAGGTATAATTAGATGATATAATAAGATTGAATAAAAAACATTGCAATATAGTATGAAAGTAGGTGGCCCTTCGTGGCAAATTCAGTAGGTACACATTTATTAATAGATTTATATGCTTGCTTAGAGGAAGCGGTAAGCTCCCCTGTTATGATTCAAGAGAGTGTAACAAATGCTCTAGAAGCAGCTAAGCAACCGGTAGATGAAATCAGTTGTCAGGTGCTAGAACATGAAATTGTTCTATTTGCTATTGCCAATCGTTGTCATATTATCGTTCATACCTATCCTGAAATGGGCTATGCAGCAGCTGATATTTATACTTTTGGTATTCCCCTACAGGCAACGCTCATTATGCGTGAATTAAAGCAATCCTTTGGAGCTGAACGAGTTAAAGCGACTAGTGTAAATCGCGGTGATTTTGGTTCTTTACGAGATATGAAGCCTCGCAAAAAGACATCTCTTTCGGCTATGGCAAGAGTGACTCGCACGCGCCTTCGGCTTCAAGAGACTGGAACTAAGTTAAAGTCTAAAGGTGCTAAAGTATTTAAAGTGATTGGTAAACGCAATACAAATCACCCAACAGATGATAAATAAGCTAGGTCTTTTGCCTTATTATAAGAGCTAAGAGAAAAAATAAGAACATAAAAAGCTTAAGCATATTAAAAGATTTAAACTATAAAAATACACAATAGTAACTATATATTTATAGGAAATACAAAAAGACGCTCTAGAGAGCGTCTTTTTCTTTATATAGAGTATTTTATAATAAAGTATCTACGGCGATTTGAAGCACTATATCATGAGGATTGTCACAGAGATAATCTGGCTGGGCTGCTACTAGTTCTTCTTTAGTACCATAACCATAAGTAACGCCTAAAGCGCGGCAATCTAATGCTTTCGCTGCTAGTATATCGTATTTGCGATCCCCTACCATGTACCAGCCGGTAATATTTTTCTTAACACGGCTATTGGACATTTCACGTAACTCTTCAATAGTTTTACGTAAAATATCTTCTTTATGAACTAAATTTTCTGCCACATTAGCACCACGAATAACTTCAAAGTATTGAGTTAAATTAAAATGGTCTAATATTTCTTTAGCTAAATGTTCCGGTTTAGCTGTGGCTACCGCTACATATGTATTGGTTTGGCGCAAGGTGACTAACATGCGCTCAATATCTGGATATACTTCGTTTTCAAACTTCCCTACTGTTTCATAGCGTTCTCTAAAGTAGCCGTAGGTCTCCTCTGCTTCCGCTTCTGTCATATGGCAATAAGTTTGTAAGGACTCTTTCATTGGAGGTCCTAAGAATAATTGCAAGGTTTCTTCATCAGGAATAGGAGCCCCTTTCTTTTCTAGGGCATATTTAATGGAGGTAATAATCCCTTTGGCAGAATCTGTAAGGGTTCCATCAAGGTCAAAAATAATGCAGATCATAGCAAATCCTTTCTTTAAATAAGACGAGTTATTTTATAAACAATTTTTTATAATTATATGTACAGTTTTGTACAATAGTAACAATGTACATAATAGTTTAGTATTTTAAGAACATTTATTGTATGATACAATAAGGTTATAATTAAGTATATCATACCACATACTAAGTAGTATAAGGAGGTTGTATTATGGATTTTGAAGAACAGAAGGTTCCTGATAGTATATTAGATAAATACACAAAAGTTTGCACTTGCCGCAGCATTAGTCGAAAAACAATTAAAGAAGCGATTAATGATGGCTGTGATACGATTCCAAAGATTCGTGAGCGTACAGGCGCAGGCACTGGCTCTTGTGGCGGTAAAAACTGCGGTGTTCGCATTGTAAAACTACTTCAAGATATGGGCAAATTGCCAAAGCCTCAATCTAAAGAATAAAAATAAAGATTAAAAACTAAAGAAATAAAAAAGAGTTAACTCGTAACAAAGGTTGCGGTTAACTCTTTTATTTTACCTATATAGAATTACTTCGCTTTAGCTTCTTCTTTTTTTAAGGCTTCTTTTAAGGTATGCCAAGCTAAAACAGCACATTTTACACGGGCTGGCATATTAGAAATATTCTTTAATGCAATAGCATCTTCTAATTCTTCTAATTCCTCATCATCGGTTACTTCTTTTTTGATCATGCCTAAGAATAAATCAACGAGGCGGAAGGCTTCATCCAAAGTTTTGCCTTTAATAATATCAATCATCATAGATGCTGAAGCTTGGCTAATTGCACAGCCAGAACCAGTGTAAGCAGCTTCTACTACTACATTATCTTTAACATCGATTTGCAAGGTTAAATCATCACCACAACTTGGGTTATGGCCATGTTCAGAAGTAGAAAATACATCAAGTAAACGTTTATTGCGCTTATCCTGATTATGCTCCAAAATTAACTCTGTATATAATTGATCCATTTCCATGGAATAAACCTCCTATATTATGTAATGCCTTTACTACTATTTTTATTACTTACTTTACAATGTATTAATCTCAACAACTGTAAGATTAATACATTACAAAGTAATACACTCATCAGTAAGCGCCACCTAATTTAGGAGCGCTTACTAATAAGTGAGATGAGCTTTTTTAATCGATTAACTTCGTATTTTTATTGAAATCAAAATAACTTAGTGTTTAAATGGAAATCAAACGAATTAGCCATTAAATCGAATTACTTAGTCTTTTAAACCCATAGTTGGACGTACTGTCTTCACTGCTTCAAGGAAAATATCTAAATCTTCTTTGCGCGTATATACATACATGCTTAAGCGGTTAGATGCAGGGACATTGTAGTACGCACCAAGTGGTTGTGCACAATGATGACCAGAGCGGATGCATACTCCTTTACTATCTAAAATAGTCGCTACATCATGAGGATGTACATCATCAATAGTAAAGGCAATAACACCATGCTTTTCAGCTGGATCTTCAGAACCCAATACATGTACATGAGGAATTTCTAACAATTTTGGCAATACATAATTAACTAATTCTTTTTCATAGGCATTAATATTATCCATGCCAAATTCTTCTAAATACTCAATAGCTGCTTTAAGAGTAACAGCACCATGAGCATTAGGTGTACCAGCTTCAAATTTATATGGTACTTCATTGTAGGTAGTTGATTGCTCTTGTACATATTCAATCATGTCCCCACCGAGTAGGAATGGCGGCATTTCTTCTAATAGATGACGTTTGCCATACATAACACCAATCCCTTGGGAGGCACACATTTTATGACCAGAGAATACGAAGAAATCACAGTCTAATGCTTGCACGTCAATCTTTTTATGTGGCGCTGATTGGGCACCATCTAAAATAGCGATAGCACCTACAGCGTGAGCGCGCTTAATCAATTCTTCCACAGGGAATTCCATGCCAAGTACATTACTGATATGGGCAAAGGAGACAATCTTAGTTGTATTGTCAATTTTATCCATTTCACCAGGTTTTAAATGGCCTGATTCATCTAAGTACATGAATTCTAATATAGCACCAGTAACTTGAGCTACACGTTGCCAAGTTACAAGATTGGCATGATGCTCTGATACAGGAATGACAATTTTATCGCCTTTTTTTAGATTGTGTAGGCCATAACTAAACGCAATTAAGTTCAAGCTTTCTGTAGTGTTGCGAGTGAGAACAATTTCTTCTCGTTCTTTAGCATTGATAAAGCGTTGTACAGCATCACGGGTTGTTTCATACGCCTCAGAGGCTTCCACAGCGAGTACGTGGGCACCACGATGAGGATTACCATTATGCTCTGTTAAATGCTTATGTAAGGCGTTTAAAACGGCTTCAGGCATTTGAGTAGTTGCCCCACTGTCTAAGTAAACAATGCGGTGACCTTTATGTTCTTTTTTTAAGATTGGAAAATCTTTATATGCTTCTGCAACAGATCTCATAATACACCTTCTTACTTTGACTAAATTTTAGCACGAACTGTAGCAAGGGCTAATTCTTCTAACTCTTCACTACCAAGTTGATCGATTAATGGGCGAAGCATAGATTCAACAATTATATGTTTGGCTTCTGCTTCACTAAAACCACGGCTCATGATATAGAACAATTTTGTCTTGTCTAATTGACCAGCACTAGCGGCGTGATTACCAACTACATTATCTTCCTTACAAAGTAATAGTGGCAAGGATACAGATTTAACAGTTGGATCCAATAATACGCAAGTATCTTCTTCTGCCCCTTCTGCGCCTACACTGCCACGGATAAAGTCTAAAGTGCCGCGGAAGGATTTTTTAGATTCTCCACCTAAAGCACCAAGTACATGAATATCGCTGACAGTTTTCTTGCCTACATGAGACATGAGCATGGAAATATCAAATTTTTGTTTTTTCTCACCAAGATAGGCTAAATCGTGAACAATATGAGCTTCTTCACCACTCAAGTCTTGAGTGTAATGCAAGAAGTTTTCGCTGCCACCAAGTTCTACATTCAAGTATTCTACTTTACTATTAGCACCTAGTTTAGTATAGCGATGTTCAATTTGTTGTACGCCTTCGCCTAAGAGTTGGAGTTTCTTTACAGTCACATTGGCATTTGGTTCAGCATTGACTTCTGTAAGTAAGTTAATGCCACCTTCTTTGGCTTCACCTTTTACAATGTAAAGAACTTCTAATTCACCTTCTGATGCCACATCAATAGCGACGCGTGTTTTATCACCTACGCTAGCTGTGTTGGCATCAATTGTGATAACAACTTTTTCCTTTGCCTTAGCTGGTACAGAAATAGCTAGGCCTTTGTTGTATTCATTTGTAACCGCTAATAAAGAGCTTGCTTCAGCGCCTTCAAAATTAGGATTCAATAAAGCCTTATTCTGCAGTTCTGTTACTACCCCTTCATTAGCATCGATTGTAATTGTAGCTGGTGATTGGCCATTGGCTACAACACCTTCAGTATGATTTACCTGTAACCACCGGAAGGTTGGTCTGGGTAATTCATTAAATAATACTTTACTCATCAGTACCTCCTATCCGATAGAACCTTCAAGTTCTAAGGTAATTAGATTATTCATTTCTACAGCATATTCCAATGGCAATTCTTTGGAAATTGGTTCTACGAAACCACGTACAAGCATAGCGCGTGCTTCTTCTTCGCTAATGCCACGAGTCATTAAGTAGAAGATAGCTTCATCAGAGATACGACCGATTTTAGCTTCGTGACCAAGGTCTACATTGTCATTTTCAATACTAATGGATGGAATTGTATCGGATTGAGAGATTTGATCGAGCATTAAAGATTCGCAAGATACCGTTGCTTTGGAATGTTCTGCATTTTTACCGATGTTTAATACACCACGGTAAATTGCTGCGCCACCACTCTTAGAAATAGATTTAGAGTTAATATTACTTGTTGTGTGTGGAGCGGCATGAACAACTTTAGCACCAGTGTCTAAGTACTGACCTTCACCAGCAAATGTTACGCCAGTAAATTCACAATGAGCGCCTTCGCCGGCTAAAATACTCATTGGATATAAACAGGATACGCGAGAACCAAAGGAGCCACTTACCCATTCAATTGTACCGTTCTTACCAACGCGAGAGCGTTTAGTGTTAAGATTATACATATTTTTGGACCAGTTTTCGATAGTAGAATAACGAAGTGTGGCATTGTCTTTTACAAATAATTCTACGCAACCTGCATGAAGATTGGATACATCATATTTTGGTGCGGAACAACCTTCAATGAAGTGTGCCTTAGCGCCTTCTTCCACAATAATCAAGGTGTGTTCAAACTGACCAGCACCTGGCGCATTAAGGCGGAAGTAAGATTGCAATGGAATCTCTACATGTACGCCTTTTGGCACATATACGAAGGAGCCACCAGACCATACAGCACCATGCAGTGCAGCGAATTTATGGTCACTTGGAGGAACCAAGGTCATGAAGTATTGTTTTACTAAGTCTTCATGTTCATGAAGCGCTGTTTCAATATCTGTGTAGATAACACCTTGTTTTACAAGATCTTCTTGAATGCTGTGATATACAACTTCAGAGTCGTATTGAGCACCTACACCAGCCAAGGAAGTACGTTCCGCTTCTGGAATCCCCAAGCGGTCAAACGTGCTTTTAATATCTTCTGGCACTTCATTCCAATCACCCTTCATATCTACTTTTGGTTTAACATACGTAACAATATTGTCCATGTTAAGACCAGAAATATCAGGAATCCAATTTGGAATATCTAATTCATTATATATTTTTAAGGATTTTAGACGGAATTCTAACATCCATTCAGGTTCATTTTTATTGGACCAAATCTCACGGATAATATCTTCCGTAAGACCAGCATTTGATTTATAAGAATATTCAAACTCATTCTTTATATCATAGACGCCACGGTCCATCTCTTCTACATGAGTTTTCTTTCTAGTTTCCATTAACAAGCCTCCTAAACTAATGCTTTATAAGCATCGTAGCCTTTTGTTTCGATTTCTGCTACTAAGGATGCATCACCAGTTTTTACGATTTTGCCATTGATTAAGATGTGAACAAAATCTGGTTTAAGTTTTTGTAAAATAGAATTGTGATGTGTAATGATGAGTACTGCGTTGTTTTCGTTGTGGAAACGATCTACCCCATCAGATACGATGCGCCCAGCGTAAAAGCCGAGATCGGAGTAACTTTCGTATAGCATAGCAAGCTTTGGATCTAAGATGGACATTTGAAGAATTTCGTTTTTCTTACGCTCACCACCACTGAAGCCTTCATTTACATAGCGTTGTGCATAAGATTGGTCGAAGGATAATTCGTCCATTTTGCTTTTTAATTCTTTTTTGAACGCTAAAGCGCGCACATTTTCGCCAGTTACAGTAGCTTTAGCTGTACGGATGAAGTTTTCTACTGTAATGCCAGGAATGGCAATTGGATTTTGGAAGGACATAAAAATACCAGCTTTAGCGCGGTTGTTTACGTCTTCTTCAGTAATATCTTCACCTTCAAATGTAATGGAGCCTTCAGTTACTTCATATACTGGATTCCCCATAATAGCATTGGCTAATGTAGATTTACCAGCACCATTAGTGCCCATAACTACATGGATTTCACCTTTATTAATTGTTAAGTCGATACCTTTAAGGATTTCTTTACCTTCTACGGATACGTGTAGGTTTTCTACGCGAAGCAATTCTGCCACGATTCGATCACTCCTTTTATTGATAATTATGATATTTAGTCATAGATAATGAGTAAATTAGGTGTAAATACAAAAGAGCGACATTTCACCAAAGTGAAATATCGCTCATACAGCTTTTAATTCATACCACTTCGGTAACCATCAAGATTTGTAACATTTATACCTAATAAACATTATACAATCTAACTGTTTACCTTGCAAGTTAATTTCTACTAAATTACTATGAATTTAAAAATAATATTTAATTTTTTTATAAAAATAGAAAAATCTATTAGTTTATTTAAGAGATTACTTCAATCGTCCTAAATATTATACCATAATTGATTAGCCAATCATAGACTTATTCTATAAATCGCTAAAATCTAATGTTGCAAATAAGTCATCTAAGGTTTCTGCTCGGCGAATTTGTGTAATACTGTGGTCTTCATTGAGGAGTAATTCCGCAGAACGCAATTTACCATTATAATTAAAACCCATCGCATGGCCATGAGCGCCAGTATCATGAATTACAATGATATCGCCCATATCAATTTTAGGCAATTGACGGTCAATGGCAAATTTATCATTGTTCTCGCATAAAGAGCCAGTTACGTCGTACACTTGGTCATGAGGCGCATTTTCTTTCCCCACCACTGTAATATGATGATACGAATCATAGAGCGCTGGGCGCATAAGATTGGCCATACAAGCATCTAAACCGATATAATTCTTATAAATATCTTTGTGATGGATAGCCGTTGTCACTAAATAACCATAAGGGCCTGTTACCATACGTCCACACTCAAAGGCTAAGGATACATTGTGAATGCCATTCTGCTCTAGGGTATTTTCATAGGCTTCTTTTATTCCGGTACTAAGCGCTGTATAGTCAACTGGTGTATCTTCTGGGCGATAAGCTACGCCTACACCGCCACCAAGGTCAATAAAGCTTACACTTACGCCTGTTTTTTCTTTTACTTCTACAGCTAAATCAAACATAAGTTGTGCGGTACCAACTAAACCTGTAAGATCTAATTCATTGGATACTACCATGGTATGCAAGCCAAATTCTTTTACCCCATGATCCTTGCAATACGCTACAGCTTCTAAGATTTGAGCCTTAGTCATGCCATATTT
>NZ_URAR01000018.1 GCF_900545795.1 uncultured Veillonella sp. | reverse complement strand
TAGAAGTAAAGTTAGAAGTAAAGTTAGAAGTAAAGTTAGAAGTAAAGTTAGAAGTAAAGTTAGAAGTAAAGTTAGAGGTTAAATGAGAATAAAACCCATTATATGAATAGTTAAATCTAATCTTAAATGAGAATTAAGTAGCGGCCTAAGCTGAAGGAATAATCTAATACACACAATTGAAAATGGCTATCAAATAGCATGGTTGTGCGGTTCTTCTATGCAAAATAGTTGTAGGTACATGCTAAAAAATAATAACAAATCATTCTCCATAAGTTTGACAAGATGGAAAAATCATGTCATAATGAGAATATAAATTTAAGGTAAGTTCCTTAACGAGTTGATAATCAAGAAATTATCTAGTATATTTTTTGGAGGTGTCCAATCATGAGAGTTATCGGTGATGAATGTATTAAATGTGGTTCTTGTGCTTCTGTGTGCCCAGTAGGCGCTATTAGCGAAGGCGAACTTAAATACGAAATCAATGACACTTGCATCGACTGTGGTTCTTGCGAATCCGTTTGCCCAGTTGGTACAATCCATCCAGCAGAATAATTTGGATGCTTAAAGCCCTCTTCGGAGGGCTTTTTTAGTGCCCTATTAGATTGTATCGTCTCATAAAGTCTACGCTGCATAGATTGTAAGCGTAGACTTTTTATATTACACTAAATCACGAAGATACCTTATATAAGCATTTTCATTGTATATGTTTACATTAGTTAGATAGTATTGAGTTTTTATGATTCACCTATGTATTAGGAATATAAAGCTATAGCTCATAGTAGGTGAGATTGAAGTTACTCAAGAGAAAGGATTTCGTATGGATAGTGGCAAGATTGGGCAACTTATTTTACAGTTGCGTAAAGAAAAAGGACTAACTCAAAAAGAGTTGGCTGAGCAGCTTCATATTACTTATAAAACAGTGTCTAAGTGGGAATGTGGCAAGGGCATACCTGATGTGGTGTTATGGGAACCTTTGTCACAGGTACTGGGGGCAGATGTGTTAAAGTTATTGCAAGGAGGCTTATCGACGAATCAAAGTGATATGGGAAATATTAGACGCATAAAAATTTATGTTTGTCCTCATTGCGGCAATATTTTAACGAGTACCAGTGCCGCGCAGCTCAGTTGCTGTGGTCGTTTATTACAAGCTGTAAAATTTGTCACTGGTAATGAAGCACATCGACCAGATTTAGAAGTGATAGATGGCGATAATTATTTACGCTTTAATCACTCTATGGCAAAGGGGCAACATATATATTTTGTAGCCTATGTATATGATGATTTTATATGGTTCCAGCGTTTATATGCAGAACAAGAAGCTGCTGTACGCTTACCACGCATGAGACGGGGTGGAAAGTTTTTGGTCTATTGTGACCATGGTGCCTTTATGTATACTAAGCTCTGGTAGTTAGGCAAATTTGTAAATATATTTGGAACATACAGTGGTAGGAGAGAATAGACAAATTGATTGTCCATAGCTTACAATAAAGAGTAATATATTATAATAAAGGATGATTAGAACAAATGACTTTTTATGTAATTATGGGGCTAGTATGGCTAGCTTTAGATCAAGCGACTAAGATCTATGTGCAAGACACCATGTATTTGGGAGAGTCTATACCAGTGATTCCCAATGTGTTTCATTTCACGTATATTTTGAATAAAGGGGCTGCTTTTGGCATTTTAGAAGACCAACGAATTTTCTTTTTGTTGATTGTCGCCATTTTATTAGGCGTACTTTTTTACTTGCGCAAGTATATCTATAATGGTTCGAAGGCTTTAAAAGTAGGAACTTCTTTATTGGTTAGTGGTGCTTTAGGCAATGGCTGGGATCGATATCACTTAGGTGCTGTAGTTGATTTTTTTGATTTTAGAATCTGGCCTATTTTTAATGTAGCCGACATTGGAATTTGTCTTGGTGTGGCTGCTTTAATTTATCATGTGTGGCGTCAGCCAGAGAAAGGGGATAAATAAATGAGCGACATAAAACAATTTCAAGTGTCAGCAGATGCAGAAGGGCAACGCTTAGATGTATTTTTGACTGATTTATTAGGAGGCTCTAGAAGCTATGTACAACAATTAGTAAAACAGGGCCTAGTACAAGTTAATGGCAAGGTAGGGAAGAGTAATTTAAAGTTAACTGCGGATAGTGTAGTAACTGTAGAGATTCCGGAGCCGCAGTCAACTGAAGTAAAGCCTGAAAATATTCCATTAGATATTTTATTTGAGGATCATGATATTATCATCATAAATAAAGCTCGTGGCATGGTAGTTCATCCTGCAGTAGGAAATTACAGTGGCACTTTGGTGAATGCATTGCTATATCATTGTAAGGATTTATCCGGTATTAATGGTGAAATTCGGCCAGGCATTGTGCATCGGTTAGATAAAGATACATCCGGTGTTATGATGGCGGCTAAAAATGACGCGGCTCACTTAGGCTTGGCGGAACAAGTTAAGGCTCATAGTGCACAGCGCACGTATTATGCCTTAGTTCATGGCAATATTGTGGAAGAACGGGGCGTTATTAAGGCGCCTATTGGCCGTCATCCAAAGGACCGTATGAAGATGGCTGTAGTATTTGAAAATAGTAAAGACGCGGTGACTCATTTTAAAGTGCTAGAGCGCTACGGGAATCATACTTTGGTGGAATGCCAATTAGAGACGGGGCGTACGCATCAAATTCGCGTGCACTTTGCTCATATTGGGCATCCTGTGGTAAATGATCCCTTCTATGGATATAGAAAGATGGATTTTCCTATTGAAGGGCAAGCACTTCATTCTTATAGTTTGCGCGTTACACATCCTATTACAGGCAAAGAGTTATATTTTGAAGCGCCTTTGCCAGCAGACTTTTTAGCATCTATTGAATATGCTAAAGAGCATAATAAATGAGTATAGTTCCATAGTTGTATTTACAAAAAGTTCTAATAGCTAGGAAAGGCGGATATGATGGCAAATAAGACGAAGGAATTAGGACGTGACGGAGATAGCCGCATTTTAATGGATGAGCAGGCTATGATGCGCGCTGTACGTCGCATTAGTCATGAAATTTTAGAACGCAATAAAGGCTTAGAGAATGCTTTGATTATTGGTATTGAGCGCCGTGGCGTGTATTTAGCGCATCGCTTGCAAAAGCAAATTGAAGCGATTGAAGGTACCTCTATTGAGGTGGGCACTATGAATGTTGCCTTATATCGGGATGATCGAAATACTAAAGTAAAAGAAGGGACTCCTTTTACAATTGATACAACGGGGAAACTTGTCATTTTAGTGGATGATGTGCTCTATACAGGGCGAACTATTCGGGCGGCTTTAAATGCTCTTATGGAAGTAGGGCGTCCGAGGGCGATTCAGTTGGCTGTATTAGTAGACCGTGGCCATCGTGAGTTACCTATTAGAGCTGATTATGTAGGTAAGAATATACCTACCTCTCATGCTGAAACAGTTCGCGTCAATGTGGTTGAACAAGATGGCATTGACAGTGTAACTATTTCATAATCGCAACTATTTGGTAGTGCATAAAAACAAAACCCGCCATATGGCGGGTTTTATTTTTGGGGTCGATACTAGAATTTTGAGGTTTCTTTTACATAGAGTGGAGACATGTAATAGTCGCGATGCCCTTGACGGTGCTCTGGTGTATTCATGCATAAAGCTTGAATATCTGTAGCCCTCATGTCTAATTCTAGAAGTTGGCGTGTAAGTTGCGATGTTTGTGATTGATGGGCTTCAGAAGAATTGCTTACATTTTGCACATCTTGTACAAAGGGCGCCCATTTTTGAATTAATGGGATAGCTCCCATTAGGTCTGTTGCTGTAGCGCGACTTTTTAACCAAGGTCTGGCCTTGTTGGTAAATCCTAATAGTCTTGCATAGGTAGGTCCTAGTCTATGAGCAGAATCTTGTAATGATTTGCTTATATTTAGCACTGTATAGGCTCCCATGCGCTGCAAGCGACTAAAGGTATAGCGCTTTGACTTAATTTCCTCTAATGCAGAGGGCCAAGATGGAGCGGCGCTAGCTTTAGACCAAAGACTTTCAAGTCCTTCGGTAAAATCTGGATAGTTCTTCAAATCAAAGGCTGACTTAAGGCGGCTTTGATAGTGAACTAGATTCATATAATAATCGTAGTTTACATAGCGCTGATGCTGTAATGCCTCTTGGACACTAGCTTGAGTTGCTACAGGGAAATTAGACATTAGTTCAGCTATCTCAAGTTCACTAGGCAGAGATTTTTTAAGGTCGCTCGTCTCAATGTTCTCAGGCGTATTGAAGTTCATATTGCGAGTAGCGGCGATAGCATTAGTCGTGGTAATAGATAATTCGGAAATAGCCTGTCGCAAAGCTGTGCCGGATGGGAAGTGTTGTGATAAGCTACTAGAGTGATGGTCTGATTGTCGCGCGATAGGGAGAATCTGTAGGGGAAGACGATGCGTCTGAATTGCTTTTACATATTCTAGAGCGAGTATATTATTTGGACCGGTTAAAACTCTTTCTAAGTCGTCCCCGTTTAGGGCTAAATTCGCGTCTGCATGTTGTATAGCTTTTCGCAGTGATGTGCCATAGGAATAACCTTCCTTTAGATAGGCTTGGCACTGCGATTGTACAGCCGCGCTTTGACTTATTTTGCTTAGCTGCCATAGAAGATCAATGTCACTAGTTTCTGCCCCAAAGGATAGGGTTGTGACGCCGAGTCCAGCTAATAGGCGCACTGCGCCAGTGGCGAAGCGCTCAGCATTAGACGTAGCAAAAATAGTAGGCAATTCAACAACTGCATGGGCGCCGCTCATTAGAGCCCATTGAGAGCGCAAAAATTTATCAAATAAGGCCGGTTCTCCACGCTGTACAAAGGAGCCACTCATAGCGACTACAATGAGTGCATCGGGATATATTTTTTTTATTTCATTAATGTGATGTGCATGCCCTGTATGAAAGGGATTGTATTCAGCTACAATACCGACGATATGCATGGAAACTCCTTTTTATATAATTGGGAACATAATGATTAGTAAATTGTAATTAAGTATATTTTAATTAGCTAGATTAAAATTAAGTAGATTATAATTAGGTCTATGATACTCATAGACTATTATTTTATTATAGCATTTTCGAAAGAGATATAGCATATTAGATAAAGAGTTATAGCATATTTAGAGGAAGAATTATAGTATGCTAGGGAAAATTTATAGTACGTTAGAGAAAGAAATTATAGTATGTTAGAGGAAGACTTATAGCATGCTAGGGAAAAATTATAGTACGCCAGAGAAAAAATTATAGTACGTTTGACAAAACTTACCTGTAAAATTATATGGATATGAATTTCACGTATGCTAGATATGTCATGTATGTATTAATTTTGTGTGGTAATTTTATAAAAAATGGTGGCTAAGGTTACGATTAAAGTGTTATAATGAGAATGCACGTATACGTGCAGGCAAAAGATATGAATCGAGGAATTTTATGAAAAAATGGCTTACAATCCTCATGATGGGGGTTCTGTTAGTATTTATAAGTGGCTGCGGAAGTGATAAGGCCATAGATAATTATAGCTTTGGTCACAAAGTCATTAAAGCAGGCAA
This sequence comes from uncultured Veillonella sp., assembly GCF_900545795.1. Lineage (GTDB taxonomy): Bacteria > Bacillota > Negativicutes > Veillonellales > Veillonellaceae > Veillonella_A. Next base: position 30,538 of record NZ_URAR01000018.1, on the reverse strand, counting down.
TTCTGAAGTTACCTTTGCGCTTCCTTTTGATATTGGTGTACAGCCGAATACAACCCAGAATGCGTTGGGCTATCCGGTAACTACATATTTAGGAGCAGATAAAGAATTTTTAGTTTCCATTGAGGCTATTTCGCCTAAAGCAGGTCAACCTTTGCCTAGTGCAGAGGCGTATGCACAGGAAACAAAAGCATTTTTTGATAAGAGCTTTGGCTCAAAATTATCTTGGCAGGCTAGTGCTACAACAATTGATGGCGTTAATGGCGTAAAAGCTGATGCTGAACTTGTAGCAGAGCAGGCAAAAATTCATTTCTTCCAATATACCTTTGTAGATAAAGGTGTATTGTGGAATATTACCTATCAGTATCCAATTAATAGTACGATGGGTGCTCAGATTTCTGACCTGGTGGTAGGAAAAATTCAAATTACTAAGAAAGAGGGATAAGTAATGAATGTTTTAGTAGTAAACTGTGGCAGCTCTTCCTTAAAGTACCAATTAGTGGACATGACAAATGAAAGCGTATTGGCAAAAGGGCAATTTGAAAAAATTGGTGCAAATGATGCAATTTTCACTCACAAACGTCCTAGTGGTGATAAATTAGAAAAAGTAGAACCAATTTTAGACCACAAAGCAGCACTTAAAATTTTGCTCGACATTTTAGTTGACAAAGAGTATGGCGTTATTGCATCTATGGATGAAATTGATGCAGTAGGTCATCGTGTAGTACATGGTGCTGAAAAGTTTGCTGACTCTGTATTGATCAATGACGAAGTAATGGCTGCGTTGAATGAATGTGCAAAAATGGCACCTTTACACAACCCACCAAATATTCAAGGTATTGAAGCATGTCAATCCATTATGCCAAATGTACCTCAAGTGGCTGTATTTGACACTGCATTCCATCAATCTATGCCACCAGAAGCTTATTTATACGGTCTTCCATTAGACGTATATGAAAAATATGGCGTTCGTCGCTATGGCTTCCACGGCACTAGCCATCGCTATGTAGCTGATCGCGTAGCTGAAATCATGGGCAAACCACTTAGCGAATTAAAAATTATTTCTTGCCACTTAGGTAATGGTTCTTCCGTTACAGCTGTAAAAGGTGGTAAATCCGTAGATACTTCCATGGGCTTCACTCCACTTGCAGGCCTTGTAATGGGTACTCGTTGTGGTGATATTGACCCAGCTATCGTTCCTTTCTTAATGGATAAAATGAACTTGTCCACTAAAGAAGTTGACGATTTAATGAATAAAAAATCTGGTGTGCTTGGTATTTCTGGCGTGTCCAATGACTTCCGTGTGCTTGAAGAAGCAGCTGAAGCCGGCAATGAAAAAGCTCAATTAGCTCTTGACATGTTCCACTACAAAGTACGTGCTACTATCGGTGCTTATGCAGCTGTTATGGGTGGCGTTGACGCTATCGTATTCACTGCAGGTATCGGTGAAAATGGTATTGGTAACCGCGAAGCAATTTGCCAAGGTTTAGAATACTTAGGTACTGAACTTGACAAAGAACGCAATAATGTACGCGGTAAAGATACTGAAATCAGTGTAGAAGGCGCTAAAGTAAAACTTTTCGCTATTCCTACAAATGAAGAAATTATGATTGCTCGCGATACACAACGCTTAGCAAAATAATTTACAATTTTATACCAATAATTAATTTGATTAATTATAAGCGCGCAGTGCCTTCGGGTACTGCGCGTTGTGGTTTAGGGGTTTGGAAAAGGAAACAATAAATGAAAATGAATCTTCCTAATTTAAGTACACATTTTATATATTTAGCCTCGGCCTCACCGCGGCGAAGTGAATTGTTGCGGCAGTTTGGTGTATCCTTTGAAGTAGTAAAAAGTACATATGAAGAGACTCATGAAGCCTGGACTGATCCAGCTCAGTATGTCATGATGCAAGCTCAAGGCAAAGCGCGAGCAGCGGTGCTTCCTGGAGTAGCAAAAGGGCAGAGCTCATATGGTGTTTTAGGGGCTGACACAATAGTAGTGTTTAATCATCAATTATTAGGCAAGCCACAGGATGAGGCTGAAGCGATTAAGATGTTAACGGAACTATCTGGTACTAGGCATCAAGTTATGACCGGGATGTGCTTAAGACGATTTAATAAAAATCAAGAACTCATCAGTGAAAATACTTTGTTTGTGAGCACTGATGTGGAGTTTTTTGAATTAACTAAAGCTGAAATTGAGGACTATGTGGCTACTCGCGAGCCTATGGACAAGGCAGGAGCTTATGGTATTCAGGGCTTAGGTGGTTATTTAGTTAAAGCCATTCATGGGTCCTATACGAATGTAGTGGGCTTACCGGTGGAAGTACTATTAAGAGCGGTAAAGGACGAGCAAAGAGTATAAGTTGTGAGCCTGGATAGAGTTGTAAAGAATAAAATTGTTAAGCTGAATTGAAAAGTGCAAAGTTTTAAAAATAAAGTGTACATCATAAAGTGTAAAGCAGTGAAGAGCAAAGAATAAAGCGTACAGTAGCTAAAAATAAAGTGCTTAAGAGATAAGGAGGGGCGTGCAAAGTAGTATAGAGTAGAGGTATGAGGTTACTAGAGTTGCATAGGATGGGCATGTGCCATGTAGGGGCTTAAGGGAAATTTCTTTGATGTATATATTGTTGTAGGGAGGCATATATGCAAAATACTACCTGGTGTGTTGGTGAAGGACCAAGAGAAAAGTTTATTAATTTAGGTGCAGCTGGTTTGTCGACGATTGAGTTAATTGCGATTTTGCTTCGCACGGGGCGAAAAGGCTGTTCCGTTTTAGAGATGGCCCGTGAAGTGCTGGATTCAGTGGTAGACGGTGCCTATGGTCTCAATGATGTGACTGTGGAGCGATTGCAACAGGTCAAGGGGATTGGTCGCGATAAAGCGGTGACTATTTGTGCTGCTGTAGAGTTAGGGCGGCGCCTTGGGCAAATGAGAGTTAAGCATTTGTATGAAGATTTTAGCCATCCAAAAGCTGTAGCTACTTATGTTATGGAGCGCCTTCGTCATGAGCGAGAAGAACATTTTTGTGCAGCCTTTTTGAATTGCAAAAATAAACTAATCCGCTTGGACACCATCTCCATTGGTGGTTTGACGGGGAGTTTGGCGGAACAGCGCAGTGTATTTCGAAGAGCCTTAGAAGCAAATGCGGCGAGTTTGATTTTAATTCACAATCACCCATCCGGCGATGCGAGCCCTAGTGATGAGGATGTGCGAATTACAAAAATTTTTAAGGAGGCTGGTGATGTTATGGGCATTCCAGTCTTAGATCACATTGTTATTGGCGATGGAATTTATGTGAGCCTTTGTGAGGAAGCTTTGCTGTAAATTTTAGGGCGTAAACCTTCTTGCAAACTATGGCTTTCTACGTTTCGGGAATATACAAAATCTCCTTGAAATGGTATTATAAAATGATGAGTATAATAAGGAGATAAAGAATATGATTCGCTTATTTTCGTCTTTAGGACGTGATTTAGGAATAGATATTGGCACTGTAAATACACATATTCATGTACAAGGTCGCGGCGTAGTTTTGTCGGAGCCTTCCTTAGTGGCTACTGATACAAAGCAAGAAGGCATCGTAGCTGTAGGAGCTGATGCGGAGCGTCTATTGCTTCGCACACCTGATATGCTTGATGAATTGCGCCCTTTGCGCGATGGTTTTATTGTAGATTATCGCGTTATGTTGACCATGTTGCGCCATTTTATGGGTAAAGCATCTCGCTCAGTAGGACGCACACGGGTCATTATGGCGGTTCCCTGTGGGATTACTGATGTAGAACGGCGCGCTATGACAGATGCGATTATACAAGCCGGTGCGCGAGAAGCTTATTTAGTAGAAGCACCTGTAGCAGCTGCTTTAGGCTGTAATTTACCGGTATTTGAGCCGATTGGTAATATGGCAGTAGATATTGGTGGGGGCACTACTGATATTGGCGTTATGTCTTTAGGTGGTAAAGTATTAGCTAAGACGGCTCGTGTAGGTGGCCATGATTTTAATGCTGAGATTTTATCCTATATTAAAAATACTTACTCTGTCATGATGGCAGAGGAAACTGTGGAGCAAATCAAACTTGATTTAGGGACTGCCTTACCACCAGAAGAAGAGGTGGAAGTGTCTTTTTTAGGTCGTGACATTGCTAATGGACTTATGAAGCGCGTAACGATTCATAAATCGGAAATTTATGAAGTGTTGCAAGCACCACTGCAACATATTGTAGATGAAATAAAGAACGTTGTAGAACAGATTCCGCCAGAACTTGCTGCTGATATTTTAGAGCGCGGTATGATATTAACCGGTGCGACGGCTCTTATGGAAGGTTTGGGGCAACGGATTAATGCAGAATTGGGCATTCCGGTGCAGATTCCAAAAGATCCGGGTTTTGCTGTAGCCGTTGGTTTAGGGCAGGCGTCAAAGGAATTTGAACGGATGGATCGTTTCATTATTGCATCGAAGAGTCGGAAAGGAAGGGCTTAATGTTTTCGTCAGATAGAAAATTAATTGCTTTTATAGGCTTATGCTGCGTCTTTTTAGCCCTTTTAGGCTATGCGTGGAAGCAACGCACCAGTATACCCTATGTGTCAGTTGGCCTAGAGCAAGTGACTACGCCATTTACCTATGGGGCCTCGCGATTCTTAGGTTCTTTTAAGACGGGCATTACAGTGATTGACAATGCTATAAATGGAACTAAGGAAATGGATCAGCTTCGCAATGAAAAAGCAGCCTTAGAGCAAAAGGTGGTTAATTATGATGAAGTTGTGGCTGAAAATATTCGCCTTCGCCAATTAGTGGCTTTTGAAACAAGTCATCCTCAATTTGATATGGTTGCTGCTGCAGTAGTGACTCGCGATTTTGGCACTTGGACTAATACTTTTACCATTGATCGAGGCAAAGAAGAAGGTCTTGATGTAAATATGGCGGTTGTTATTCCAGGTGGTGTAGTGGGCTTCATTAGTGATGTGTACCCTCATTCAGATCGCGTGCAAACGATTTTAGACCCTCGTACGTCTATTGGCGTCATTGTTCAACGGCCTGAATCACGCGTAGCCTCTGTGGTGAAGGGGAATGGCAGCAATCCTAATGAGCCTTTACTTGTCAATGTAGCGCGCGATGGCGATGTGTTGACTGGTGATACACTAATTACCTCTGGGTATGGTGGGGTGTATCCTAAAGGTTTATTAGTTGGCCATGTGGCTCGCATTGATAATGATTCGGAAGGCTTTGTTAAAAATGCAGTAGTTCAATTGTCAGCTGATTTAAGCAATGTGGAAGAAGTATTTGTGATTTTGCGCTCCCGTGAAGGAGAACTAGACAAACCAAGTCTTACACCTAAACTTGTGCCACAAACACAGCGTGATCAAGTGGAAGGGGTCAAAGGAGCACAGTAATGAAGATTTTATTATATGTTCTCATGGCGATACTTACCTTTTTGATTCAAGCCGATGCCTTTCCCATGCTATTTAAACATGAGTGGATGCCCAATTTAATTTTAGTTTGGGTGATTGTACTGTCCTTGTTAAAAGGGCGACGTATGGGCTTAGGAGCGGCTATTATAGGTGGTTTAATTCACGATTTAGTTATATCTAATGCGTTTGGTTTGCACTTTTTCCCTTACATAGTGGTGGCCTATTTTGTCAGTATTTGGTCTCACTCAGTGTATGAGGAACAGTGGTATGTAACCTTTGCTTGGGTATCTGGCGCTACTGTGTTAGATATGATGGTTCGTATTGGTATGCTATGGTTAGGTCGTGAAGATATATTAATTGGTACCTATATTTGGCACCATATATGGCCTGTTTGGTGGCTCAATGGTTTAATTGGCATTGTACTTCATGAGTTGATTTGGAATATGGAAGAACGCGATGAATACATTTGGTAAGAACACAACTGGTAAAAGTACAGTTGCGCTTCTTATAGTATTAGCTAAGCTTTTAAGCTGTAATAAAGATGGGAAGGAGGCAGTCAGTTGTTAGAAGCCTTATACAAAAAGAATAAAAAAGGCCGTTTTGATGCTTTGATGTACTTGATCTGCCTTATTTTTCTAATCTTAATTATCCGCTTATTTTATTTGCAGATTATGGATGGTGAATATTATCATACAAAAGCCGAAGGCAATCGCTTACGCATGGTCACTATGACGGCGGCGCGAGGCGTTATGTATGATCGAAATGGGCAAATTGTGGCAGGGTCAAGGCCGGCCTATACAGTGTCCATGATGCCGACGGGCAAGGAGATTTCCAACGAGGAACTGAATCGTCTGGCTAGAATGCTCAATATGAAAGTGGAGGCTATTAAAGAAAAAATAGACGCCCATAAAGGTGGCTATGAGCCAATCCGCTTAGCCAATGATATTACTATGGACCGCGTTACTATGATTGAAGAACATCGTCATGAGCTGCCTGGTGTTACCATAGAAGTAGAACCACTTCGCTATTATCCTTATAACACTTTGGCATCCCAGCTTTTGGGCTATGTGGGGGAAGTGAGTGAGGATGAGCTCAATGAAATTAAAACCGATAATCCAGAAAGTTTAGTAGGTCCTGGTACTATTTTAGGGCGCTCTGGACTAGAGAAGATGTATGATGATACTTTGCGCGGCATTGATGGTGGTAAGCAAGTAGAAGTTGATGCATCTGGGCGACCAGTGGCTGAGGTAGGGCGCAAAGATACAGTACCTGGCCGAGATATTCATTTGACCATTGATTTGCCTTTACAAAAGGCGGCTGAAAAAGCAGTTGCAGATCAAATTGCCTCATTGCGCGCTCAAGGCATTCCAGCTCAAGGCGCTGCAGTCGTGGCTATGGATCCTAATACAGGAGCTATTTTAGCTATGGTAAGTGCACCAGGTTTTGACCCGAATTGGTTTGCCCGTGGCATTACATCCGCTCAGTGGAATATGTTAAATAATGACCCAAATCATCCATTTGACAATAAAGTTATTTCTGGTGAATATCCACCAGGTTCACCTTTTAAAATTATTACAGGCGCTGCAGCCTTAGAGCTTAAAAAAGTAACGCCTAATGAAATGATTTTTGACAGTGGTCGTCACTGGTTAATTGACAAGCGTAATGCGGAGGGGGAAGCCCTAGGTTGGCTCGATTTTAATACAGCCTTGGCGAAGTCAGATAATGTGTATTTCTATGAAATGGGCAATCGCATAGGCATTGAAAATATTGATAAATATGCGAAAATTTTCGGTCTAGGTGAAAAAACTGGTATTAAATTATATGGTGAAGCCAGCGGTAATTTAGCTAGTCCTGAATATAAGCGTAAAGTATTTGACCAAGACTGGTATTTAGGGGAGACCTTTGATGCGGCTATTGGTCAGTCCTATACTTTGGTAACGCCATTACAAATGGCAGTATTTATGTCAGAGGTTGCTAATGGAGGCATCCGTTATCAGCCATATGTAGTAAGTCGTATAGATAATAGCGACGGTACACCAGCGGAGATTTTTGGTCCACGCCAAATCGGTGTATTGCAAGTATCTAAATCAGTTATGGATTTGATTAGAAATGCTCTTCGCGATGTTACCGCTGAAGGTGGTACAGCCGGTCAGCTCTTTAAAGGTTGGCCTATTGCCGTAGCTGGTAAAACCGGGACAGCAGAAAATGCGACGGGCCGTGACCATGGTTGGTTTGTAGCCTATGCGCCATATGATAAGCCGCGCATTGTAGTTGTAGCCTTAGTTGAACAAGGGAGTTTTGGTGCTGGTTCTGCTGGCCCAATTGTACGCGATGTATTAGCTGAGTATTTTAAAATTAATGCTAATGGCACAGAGCGTAATACTTCCAATAATCCTAATGGCACAAGTTCTACGGCGAGTGATTCGAATCGTTTAAATGGAACGAATGAAGAGTCTAAAAATGCTAACAATGTGAATAATAGTAGTGCCGCTAATGCTACATCGGGGCAGGATAGTAATTTGCAAACTACAGGACCTCAAGTGCGTTAAACTTACAAGAGTGCTAAACTAATTTTTATAAAGTAATGTAGCGCTTTAAAATACTCAATGATTCTATCTTATATGATGAGAAAGGAGCTTCCATGGGACGTATAATTGCAATTATGTCTGGTAAAGGGGGCGTGGGGAAAACTACGCTGACTGCTTCATTAGGGGCAGCCCTCAATCGGGCTGGTCATAAGGTGTTAATAACTGACGCTGACTTTGGTATGCGCGATCTTGACTTAGTGGTGGGGAAGGAAAATGATATTTTCTTTGATGCCATTGATATTTGGAAAGAGAATTGCACCTCGGATTATGCTATTTTACCCTTAAGTGATAATTTTGACTTCTTGCCAGCTACGCAAAGTCGTCGCTGGGAAGATGTGGGCCGTAAAGGCTATGCGAAGCTCATTAAGGGGTTGGCTAAGGACTATGATTATGTAATTATTGATGCTCCAGCTGGTATAGGCCGTGGTAATGAAGCAATTTTTAAAGCAGCGGATCAAATTGTGCTCGTCGCTGAACCTATTTGGGTCTCCTTGCGCGCGGTGCAACGGGTAATGCAAATGTGTCGCGAAGTGCGTCAATTGAATTATATGGTAGTACTCAATAATGTGGGTCATAGTAAAGCTGAAGTGCCCGTGGAAGAAGCTTTGGTATCTTTACAAGTAGAACATTTAGGTACTATTTTGCCATATCGACATATGATACAAAGTTGGTCCCAAGAAGGGTTATTGCATGAGGCGGTAGATTCCTTTTTTGATCATATGATGAAGGCTTTGGTGAAAGCTATTGTAGCCGATTCATACATGGAAGAAGAGGAACTTCTTAGCCTTTGGCGTCGCATGGAGCAATGCTTTGTTCATGAAAATGAAATTTCAGCAGATTCGGCAAAAACGACGGAGCCCGTAGCTATTGTGACTTCATCAGATACTGTGGATATGGCAGAAGGTGTGAGTGATGCTGAAGAGGGACAGAACTTAGATGCAATACCTGCACCTGAAGGTGCGAATACGGCAGACATAATGAATATGCCTGAAAATGACGATGACTCAGCGGTAATGAAACAGTCTGAAGTTGTAAATACGGTTGAGGATATGAAAACTGCCGAAGATGTGGAGATTGTAGATGGTAAGACTTCACCAGAAACTGAGCTTCCACAAGAGAAACCTGCTGAAGCTGAGTTGCAATCCAGTGCTACGCAATCACAGGCGGTTAGCACAGCTGTAAAAGCGGCATCAGAAGAACCTGTAGAAGAAAAGAAAAAAGGCGGCTTAGCGTCATTATTGCGCCGTCAACTTTCAAGCTTGTGGTCAAGACGCGGCCGCATGCGATAGGAGGCAAGTATGTGGCAGAAGATTTGGCGTGAATGGGACTGGACATTAGTCATATGTACAGTAGCTTTAATCGCCTTAGGCTCTGTAGTGATTGGGAGTGCGACCCACATAAATCGAGAAGGGTTAAGTTTTGACGATTTAGTTGCCAAGCAATTACTCTTCTTTTTCATAAATATGGGGGTAGTCATAGGCCTGCAATGGTTTGACTATCGCCGGCTTCGCTCTTGGGGGCGTCCGCTGTATGTGATTACCATTGTTCTATTACTGGCCGTAATGTTTGTAGGGACGTCGGCCCTGGGGGCGCAGCGGTGGATTCAAATCGGTCCTATTACGGTACAACCATCAGAGTTTACTAAATTGTTGATGATTATTAGTATGGCAGGGATGATTGAATCGAGGGTTAATAAATTAGATAGTTTTAAGTCATTATTGCCCATCGTTATCTTTGTAGGCATCCCTACTTTATTAGTATTTAAGCAGCCAGATTTGGGCACCTCTTTAGTATATTTAGCTATTTTATGCGGCATGCTCTTCGTTGGGGGAATTCGCATGCGCTTAGTTCAGATAATTGTAGGCGCGGCTGTTATATTGGCTCCTTTAGGTTGGTTCGTATTGCAAGAGTACCAGAAGCAACGTATTCTCGTGTTTTTAAATCCTAATATAGATCCTTTTGGAGCAGGTTATCATATCATTCAATCGAAAATAGCGATTGGATCTGGTATGATTTTAGGCAAAGGGCTCTTTGAGGGGACGCAAAGTCAGCTTAATTTCTTGCCGGAAAATCACACAGACTTTATTTTTTCTGTTGTAGGGGAAGAATTGGGCTTTGTAGGTTGCGTCATAGCCTTATTATTGTTATTCGTCATTATTTATCGTAGCATTGTAATTGCTCGTAGCGCCAATGATACATTTGGTATGTTGCTGGCCACAGGCATTGGTTCCATGATAGTGTTCCAGGTGCTCGTTAATGTGGGGATGACTACAGGGATTATGCCTGTTACAGGGATTCCATTACCGTTCATCAGTTATGGGGTCAGCGCATTGACTACCAATATGATAAGTGTTGGATTACTGCTTAATATTGCGATGCATCGGAAAAAATTGATGTTCTAGGATAGTTTGTATAAGTGCTAGTATAATTTAGATAGAAGCTATTCTACCCAGTAGATGGCTAGATTTTAATAGGAGGTCCTATGGTTCACTTAGATCCGAGTTGGTTGCAACATGTTGAAAAGCCAGCCCGTTATATGGGAGGCGAGTGGAATAGTGTTGTGAAAGATCACAGCGAAGTAGATGTAACTATATGTTTAGGATTCCCTGATGTATACGAAGTAGGTATGAGTCATTTGGGAATTAAAATTTTATATTCTATTGTAAATGAACGTCCTGATTTTGCGGCTGAGCGCGTATGTGCCCCATGGCATGACATGGAAGCGGAGATGCGCAAACGGAATATTCCCCTTCATTCTTTAGAAACTAAAACGCCAGTTCGCGACTTTGATTTCTTAGGTTTTACGCTTCAATATGAAATGAGCTATACCAATATTTTGAATATGCTCGATTTGGGTGGCATTCCATTTTATAGTAAAGACCGCGATTTGTCTTATCCATTGCTTATTGCTGGTGGTCCTTGTGCATATAACATGGAGCCTATTGCTGATTTCTTTGACATTGTCAATCTTGGCGAAGCTGAGGAATCCATGATTGAAGTTATGGATTTATATAAGGCTGAAAAAGCAGCGGGCTTCCCCGATGGAAAAGAAGGATTTCTTCGCAAAGCTGCACTGATTCCAGGTACTTATGTGCCAGCGCTGTATGAACCAGAGTATACTGAAGCTGGCGATTTTAAAGGTATGAAAATATTGGCGCCAGAAGCACCAGCTGTAGTAGAAAAGCGCATTATTGAGGATATGGAACAAGTGCACTATCCGACTAAACCAGTGGTGCCGTATTTAGACGTAGTTCATGACCGCGCTGTATTGGAATTATTCCGCGGTTGTACTCGTGGTTGCCGTTTCTGCCAAGCTGGTATGCTCTATCGTCCAGTTCGTGAACGCACACCAGAGCGCTTAGTTCAATTAGCTAAAGAGATTATCGCCAATACAGGGTATAATGAAATTTCACTCATGTCCTTGAGTTCCGCAGATTATTCTAAACTGCCTGAACTTGTAGATATGCTTATGGAAGAATTTAAAGATAAACAAGTGAGCGTAAGCTTGCCATCCCTTCGCATTGATGCATTTTCTATTGACATTGCTAAGAAAGTGCAACAAGTGCGCAAAAGTGGTTTAACCTTTGCTCCTGAAGCTGGTTCGCAGCGTATGCGCGATGTAATTAATAAAGGTGTTAGTGAAGAAGATTTAATTGCAGCTTGTACAAATGCCTTTAAGTCAGGCTGGAACACAGTGAAATTGTATTTTATGATGGGCCTTCCTACCGAAACTGATGAAGATGTGGCAGGCATTGCTGACTTAGCTTACAAAGTGTTGGACTTGCATCGTGAAATTACGGGCAAACGCAATGGCAAGGTAACGGTTAGCGTATCCTTCTTCGTGCCAAAGAGCCATTCTCCATATCAATGGTATGGTCAACAGAGCGTGGAAGAAATTCATCGCAAGCAACAATACTTAAAGACTCTAATTAATAATCGTAATATTTCCTATCATTATCATGATGGTGCGACTGGTTATATGGAGGCTGTATTTGCACGTGGTGATCGTCGTCTAGCAAAAACTTTAGTGGAAGCTTGGAAATTGGGCTGTAAATTTGATGGTTGGACGGAGTTTTTCTCCTTAGACCGCTGGTTAGAAGCGTTTAAAAATACGGGCATTGACCCAGATTATTATGCACGTCGTGACCGCGATTTTGATGAGCCATTGCCATGGGATCACTTAGACGATACGGTAACGAAGAAGTATTTAAAAATGGAATGGGATCGTGCTGTTAAGGCTGAATTGACACAAGACTGCCGTCGCTTACCATGTAATGGTTGTAATGTATGTCCTGCGCTTGATACGGCGATTATTGATTATAAGGAGGGTGGACGCGTTGAAAAAAATACGTTTGGCTTTAAATAAAGGTGAACAATTGCGCTTTTTATCCCACCTAGATTATGCGCAAGCAGTGGAGCGTATGATTCGCCGTGCAGAGATTAAAATGGCCTATTCTGAAGGATTTAATCCTCATATGAAAATCAGTTTTTCCTCGGCCTTAGCCTTAGGGATTACAGCTGCCGTAGAATATGTAGATATGGATATTTTAGAAGATGTGCCGGTAGAAAATATCATTGACCGATTGAAACGAGTAGCCCCTCCTGGTTTAGAGCCTCTTGATGGGCACGATATGCCGGATAAAGTGAAAAAGCTCATGGCCATTTGTAATTACGCTGTATATGAAGTTAATGGTCCTGTGATTATCGATGGTAAGGCGGCTACAGCAGAAGAGGCTGAAGCAATTGATTGGACTGCAGTACTTAAAGAGTTCAATGAGGCAGAGTCTATTGAATATGAAAAAGTAACGCCTAAAAAACGTCGTATGATTGATGTAAAACATTTCGTGAAAGAACCTGTTACAGCGACGGTTAAGGATGGTCGCGTTACCTTGCGCATGGCGATTGGCATTTATCCAGAAGGGACTATGAAGCCTGGCGAAGTATGGAGATTAGGGATGGAAAGCTATGGTTGGCCTCTAGATGAGTCGTATGCTATTCATCGTAAGGCCATCATGATTGAAACAGATGGTGTGTTAAAGACTCCATTTGAAGTGTAACTTGGTACTAGATTATTTAGCTTCTAGTTATACCTAGCTATACTTAGCTAGGTGCAGATTTTATTATGGATCATGCATATAAAAGTTAGTGTATATACATAGAAAGGAGGAGCCTATGAAGCGGATTATTGCTAATGTAATGGCCGAAGAAACTCGTTTGGTCGTAGTCGATGAAGCGAATGAATTAGTGGATATAGCGTTTCACCGACAAAGTCAGGAAGAGCTGATTAACCATATTTACAAGGGCACAGTGCGCAATGTGCTACCTGGCATGTCAGCAGCCTTTGTAGATATTGGAGAAAAGCAAAATGCTTATCTCAATCTAAAACAAGGTAAACAGACAAAAGCGATGGGCAAATTATTTGTAGGTCAGCATGTATTGGTGCAAGTCGTAAAAGAAGAGATGCTCGGGAAGGGCGCTCGCGTAAGTGCCGACATCAGTTTGGCAGGTCGCTTTATGGTGCTACTTCCTTACTCTGAAGGGCTTCACATATCTAAGCGCATTACGGACTCGGCACAGCGAGAAATTTTAACAGCCATGGCGGAGCCTTATTTAGCTCGTGGCTGTGGCTTGATTTTGCGCACCGCAGCAGCTAAGGCGGCGCCAGCGGATTTACAAGCTGACATAGAGTATTTATGGAATACGTGGGTTCAATTGCAAAACCGATTTAAAGTTGCTAAAGGTGGCACCGAGCTCTACGGAGATGCTGATTTTTGGTTCCGCGTACTCCGCGATTATGCAGCCACAGATGTGAAGGAGATTATTGTTGACCACGAAGGCGCCTATGAGCGATTGCGCGAATTATTAGCGCTTACAAAATTAGATGCTCGCATTGAGCTCATTCACTATGAAGAGCGGACGCCTATTTTTAAAGCATGGCCCATTGAAGAACAATTGGATACTCTTACGACTAATCGCGTGGAATTACCATCTGGTGGATACTTGCAAATTGATAGCACTGAAGCACTTACGGTTATCGATGTGAATTCGGCTCACTATACGGGTACCAATGCTTCAGGTACTAGCACAAAGGCTAGTGAAGTGGCTGTGGCCGTTAATAAGGAAGCCGCTCAAATGATTGCTAAGCAAGTAAGATTGCGCGATATTGGTGGCATTATTATTTGTGATTTTATAGATTTGCCGAAAAAAGCACAGCGCGATGCTTTAGTTGAAGAGTTATCAAGATTAACTCGCACTGATCGTGTAAAAACTGTTGTATGTGGTATAACATCTTTAGGTTTGGTAGAAATGACTCGTAAACGGGAGCGCAAAGGCATTCAATCGATGCTCTTTGATGATTGTTCCACTTGTGGTGGAACTGGACTTTTGTTGTCTGCTGAAACTGTGTATTTGCAGATTTTGCGTAGACTTCGCGAGCTATATCGCCTAGGTCGCTTAAAGCACGATGTGCAAGTGGAGGTACATCCTGAAGTGGCGCGCTATTTTACTAAAGATGGTTTGGCAGCACTTAGTAAAGAATTGAAGCGGACTATAAAGGTTAATTCAGATTCTGCTGGAAGTCGTGAGGCCTATTCTTTATTGGCTTTAGATGAATAAACTAGCTTTAGATGGATAAAAAGTCTATAGGCAAAGTGGAATTTATAAAATATAACATATGGTGTAATTTATGATGAAAAGAGATTTTGTAGTTGCTACAGGTCTCTTTTTTTCGTATAATATAAAGGTTAAATTAAGCAAGTGCGCTTTGTTCAAAATATTGTTAGCATTATTAGATGCAAGTCACAAGTGGAAAGGATGTCAGACCTATGTCGATGTGGGAGATAGCTTTAGTAGCTGTAAGTCTAGCTATGGATGCGTTTGCTGTAGCCATTGCTAAAGGACCTTGTATTTCAGACAAAGAACCATTGAAGCGGATAGGTCTACCTTTTTTGTTTGGCTTGTTCCAGATGATTATGCCCCTTGTTGGTTGGGTTATTGGTGCTCAATTAGCAGGAAAAATTGATGACTATGACCATTGGATTATTTTTACCTTGCTTGGCTATTTGGGGATTAATATGATTCGCAATAGCTGCAAGCCGGTTGAAGAAGGCGATATTATTTGTCATTTAGTAAAATGGCGTGAAATGTTTGTCCTCGCCTTTGTTACCAGTATTGATGCGTTGGCTATAGGTATTACTATTGCATTCTTTAATGTTAATGTATGGACAGCGGCCTCTATGATCGGCATCATTACCTTTGTCATTTCCCTGGGCGGCGTGTTTTTAGGTCAACAATTAGCTAAGCTATTGTCTGGTCGAGCAGAAATGATCGGTGGCTTTGTGCTTATTTTGATTGGCTTGAAAATTTTATTACAACATTTAGGTGTATTGGCTGTGTCAATGCTATAATTTTTTATAAATGCTATATAAATGTTAAAGAAATATTATAGAAATATAATAAAATTATAAATAGATATATAGATGTATTAACTTATAAATGATTTGACATTTGCATGTATATCATGTAAAATAAATTAGTCATAGTTTGGGTACGCCCAACTATTGCAGCCGCATGGAGAGGTTTGTAAAAAGTCCCTCATCCCATTAGGCATGAGAGAATACCGTATTCAGCGAGTTCGAAAACAAGGAGGTGTCACAATGTACGCAATCATTAAAACTGGTGGTAAACAATATCGCGTTGCAGAAGGCGATGTAATTACTATCGAAAAATTGGAAGCAGCTGCAGAAGAAACTGTAACGTTTGACGAAGTGTTAACTGTTGTTAATGACAGTGACGTGAAAGTTGGTCTTCCACTTGTGGACGGTGCAAAAGTAACAGGCAAAGTACTTGAACATGGTAAAGCGAAGAAGATTTTAGTTTTCAAATATAAATCCAAATCCAACTACCGTCGTCGTCAAGGTCATCGTCAACCGTTCACAAAGGTTCGCATCGAATCTATCGAGGCGTAAGACATGATCAAGGTTCAAATTGTTCGCAATGAGGCATCTCAGATTGTAGATTGTCACATCACGGGACATGCTGAATATGATGAGCATGGATATGATATTGTGTGCGCCGCCGTATCTTCTCTAGCTTGCACTGCTGTGCTAGGTTTAGAGCAAGTTGCTAAGCAGCGCGGCACATATACAAACAGCTCCGGTGACTTAATTATCAAACTTGATGGTGAAATCACTGATCAGAGCCAAACTATATTGGAGACTATGATGCTCGGTCTCGAGGAGATTAGCAAACAATATAGTGACTTTGTTACACTTAGTGATATGTAGGAGGTGAACGGAATGTTTACTTTTGATTTGCAATTATTTGCACATAAGAAAGGTGTATCCAGTACACGTAATGGTCGCGATAGCGAATCCAAACGTCTTGGCGTTAAATGTCATGATGGTTCCGTTGTAAAAAGCGGTAACATCATCGTTCGTCAACGTGGTACTCATTTCCATCCTGGCACTAACGTAGGTATCGGCAAAGACGATACTTTATTCGCTTTAGTTCCTGGTAAAGTTGCGTTTGAACGCGATGGTCGCTATAACCGTAAAGTTAGCGTATATCCAATCGAAGCGTAAGACTTTTTAAGTCCCCTATGATTCGGTGGCTCTTTTGAGCTGCTGAATTATAGGGGGCTTTTTTGTGGTGGTGTGGAAGAAGGAAACGGCTGTCTTCCAGGCTCTCGGCTCGTCAAGCTCGAATGTTCGTCCGTAAGACAGCCGTTTCCTTTTAGCATATTCAACATAAACGCCCCTAAGGATCTCGGGAACGGTTAAAAAGAGCCGATGAATCATAGGGGGTTAGGGGCGTTGGGGTCAAGCTCGAATGGTCGTGACATACATATATACGCAAATCATTTAACAGAAGCGCTAGAACGCCCCTAAGGAACTCGGGAACAGTTAAAAAGAGCCCATGAATCATAGGGGATTAGGGCAAATAATAAAGTTTTTTGAAAAACTTCTCGTATTATGCTTATAATGAATACGTAACAGCACATAAAATAATGATGTTTTGAGGGGCATTATGATATAGTAGTGTTCCCAAATCTGTACAAAAGTTGTATAATTAAGTCATATTCAAGAGATTCAATATAGTAGAAGCAAAGTGCATAGTAAGTATGCTTAATCTGAATAGGCTGTCAAAGTGTAGATGGTTAGTGAGCTCGTACTTGGGAAAGGGCGAGGGCACAGGGCTTCACTATGGTATGAGTAAAGGAGATCAGTATGTACGACGTAAAATCTTCTAAGGCAGAAGAATTTATTAATCACGAAGAGATTTTGGATACTTTAGCATATGCTGAAGCAAACAAAGAAAATCGTGAATTGCTTGACCAAATTTTAGCTAAAGCAGCTACATATAATGGCTTAAATCACCGTGAAGCAGCGGTTTTATTGGAATGCCCATTGCCAGAGTATAAAGAGAAATTGTTTGCCTTGGCAAAAGAAATTAAACAAAAGATTTACGGCGATCGCATCGTATTATTTGCGCCTCTTTATTTATCTAATTACTGTATAAATGGTTGCGTATATTGTCCATATCATGCTAAAAACCGCAATATTTCCCGTAAAAAGCTAACTCAAGAGCAAGTTCGTGAAGAGGTTCTTGCGTTGGAAGCTATGGGGCATAAGCGTATTGTTATTGAGTCTGGTGAAGATCCAATCAACAATCCATTGGAATATATTTTAGAATGTATTAAAACAATTTACAGCATTAAGAATAAAAATGGCGAAATTCGTCGTGTTAATGTAAATATTGCAGCTTGTGAAGTGGAAGACTACAAGAAACTACATGAAGCAGGTATTGGTACATACACATTATTCCAAGAAACATACAATAAAGAAAACTATGAAGCGCTTCATCCACATGGACCAAAGAGCAACTACGCATACCATACTGAAGCTATGGACCGCGCTATGAAGGGCGGCATTGATGATGTAGGGATTGGCGTACTTTATGGCTTAGAGCATTATCGTTATGATTTTGTAGGTCTATTAATGCATGCAGAGCATTTAGAAGCTGTGTTTGGCGTAGGTCCTCACACTATTTCAGTACCTCGCATTTGCCCAGCTGATGATATTGATGTAGAAGATTTTAGCAATGCTGTGCCTGATGATGTATTTGAAAAAATCGTAGCTTTAATTCGTGTATCCACACCATATACGGGGATGATTATGTCTACTCGTGAAAGCCAACGCATGCGTGAACGCGGTTTAGCGCTTGGTATTTCGCAAATTAGTGGTGGTTCCCGCACAAGTGTAGGTGGCTATAAGGAAGAAGAGCTTCCAGAAGATAACTCTGCACAATTTGATACTAGTGACCAACGCAGCTTAGATGAAATCGTTGACTGGTTGTTAGAATTAGGTTATGTACCAAGCTTCTGTACTGCTTGCTACCGTGCTGGTCGTACAGGGGACCGTTTCATGGCGTTAGCTAAGAGTGGTCAGATTCATAACTGCTGTCAACCAAATGCATTGATGACTCTTAATGAATACTTACTCGATTATGCTAGTGATGAAACTAAGGCAACTGGTGAGGCTGTTATTGAAGAGCAACTTCATAAGATTAAAAATGAAAAAGTTAAAGAAGCATCTGCTAAATACATTAAACAGATGGAACATGGCGAACGCGATTTCCGTTTTTAATTGATAAAATAATCGTATAAAAATTAAAACTTAGGGAATGAGTGATTACATTTTGATAATCACTCATTTTTTTTTATGTCACACGTATTGAGAAAAATTATAGAATTTTATTTTACTAACAAGCAATATAGTGTATAATATAATTAAATTGATAATGATAATAGACTAATTAATTGTGTAAGGTTTAAATTGAGATTGAAATTCGATTAGTATATGAAGCCTGCAAGTATGTATTTGAGAAGTAATTAAAAAGTTATTACAACGCAGTTAAAATATATGTGATGTAGGTAATGTGATGCAAGTAATATAATGTAAGTAATGTAATACAGGTAATTTGTGTCATCTTTATGACACTCAGCACCTGGCAAATGCAACTAGTATACGAAACATTGAATGGGAAATCTGATTTAAACAGAGATAGAGTGAGACGATACATATGAAACAGTGTAAAGCGAAACGATGGCGCTTGGCACCTAATAATCAGGGTGTGGAACAGGAGCTGGTAGACAGTCTTGGCGTATACCCTATTGTAGCGAAATTATTAATCGATCGAGGTATTACAACAGCTGATGCAGGACGACAGTTTCTAGGTGGTCAGTTAACTGACCTTCTAGATCCTTTTTCTTTAAAAGGTATGACAGAAGCTGTTCCCCTCATTGAAGAGGCTGTGGAGAAAAAGGATAAAATTGTAATTTACGGTGATTATGATGTAGACGGTATTACAGCTACGTCCTTGATGTATCGATTTTTAAATCGCTTAGGAGCCAATGTAAGCTATTATATTCCAGAACGACAAAGCGAAGGCTATGGATTAAATGCTGAAGCCTTAGAGCATATTATTGAAGCAGGAACCTCCTTAGTTATTACCGTAGACTGTGGAATTAGTTCCTATGATATTGTGGAGTCTGTACGCGACCGATTGACTATGATTATTACGGACCATCATACGGCACCGCCTATTATTCCACGTGCAGCGGCTGTAATTAATCATAAACAGCCAGATTGTCCATATGCAGACAAAAATTTGTCTGGCGTGGGTGTGGCATTTAAACTCTGCCAGGCCTTGTGGCAACGTCGTACAGGGGAAGAGTATTTAGAGGATTTAGATATTGTAGCCTTAGGTACTGTAGCTGATGTGGTTCCTCTAGTTGGGGAAAACCGCATCATTGTGCGCGAAGGCTTACGAAAGATGAATGATAGTCCTAATATGGGGATAGCTTCTTTGGTGGATGTAGCGGGGCTTGGTGGCAAGAAATTGACTGCTGGACA
The DNA here is from genome assembly GCF_900545795.1 of uncultured Veillonella sp. Taxonomy (GTDB): domain Bacteria; phylum Bacillota; class Negativicutes; order Veillonellales; family Veillonellaceae; genus Veillonella_A. The sequence goes on along the minus strand of NZ_URAR01000018.1, from coordinate 10,630 downwards.
TATAGGTTTTACTTTGGCACCGCGGCTTAATGCTGCAGGGCGTGTAACACATGCTACGAGAGCCGTGGAGCTTCTCACCACTGAGGTACAAGCCGAGGCCAATGCCATTGCAGAAGAATTACAGGAAACAAATTTAGAGCGCCAGCAAATTGAACGCGCCATACATGAAGAAGCGCGTCGCGATGTCCTAAATCAAGGTGAGCTAGCCGATAAAGTAATTGTTGTTGCTGGTGAAGGTTGGCATCCTGGTGTGATTGGTATTGTAGCATCGCGATTAGTTGAGGAATTTTACCGCCCCACTTTAGTTATTAGTATCCATGATGGTATCGGCAAAGGGTCCTGTCGAAGCATTGATAATTGCGATATTTATGAAGCCTTGAAGTCAGCCGAAGATGTGTTACTTCAATTTGGTGGTCACAAGCAGGCTGCTGGTTTTAGCATTGAAGAGAAAAATATTCCGGCCCTTAGACAGCGCCTTACTGAATATTGTAAAACAGCGCTAACAGAAGAAGATTATGTGCCCATCGTTGATATTGATGCCGCTATAGAGCCTGAAGATATAACAGTGGAGCTTATTGATCAGATTGAAACTTTAGAGCCTTATGGCATGGGCAATAGTACGCCGATTTTTGCTATTAATTCTATTTTAGTGCAAGATGTATTTTTGCTAGGACAACAGAAAAATCATTGCAAGATTATTTTGCAGTCAAAACTAGGTCCTTTGGATGCTATGATTTGGCATGGTGAGGAATACCATCGTGAAATCTTCCCGGATGAAGCGGTTAAGGTGGCATTTTCCTTACAAAAGAATGAGTGGCAAGGGCGCATTTCACCGCAGCTCATGGTGCAGGATTTAAGTCCCTTAGAGTCGCAACGAACTAAACTAACTACAGAAGGCTTGCGCGCTATGTATGTGATTGTAAAGGATATATTTAGAAGCCCTACAGCTCCTAAATATATTGTGGAGTCAGAAGTTATTCATCGCCATCCAGCCGATCAAACAGATAAAGAAGCTATATTGGCTATTGAAGTGTTTAAGGAATTAGGCATTTTACAAGAGGAAACAACGGCCAATGGCCTTACTGTATATCGCTGGTGCCATGTGAAGGAAAAACTAGATTTAATTACGTCCCTGACCTTTTTAAAGTACAGCACCTAGGGGGGTGAGGTATATGATAGAAAATGAAGAAGGAAAAGAGCTGGTCGAGCAGACGGCTTTTAATAAAGAAGAAGAATTACATAATTTTATGGAAATTGTTCAATCGTATTTAGATGAAGACGATTGTAAGCGAATTATGCAGGCCTTTGAGGTGGCTGATAAGGCCCATGCAACCCAAAAACGTGCCTCAGGGGAGCCTTATATTTTGCATCCCTTGGCGGTAGCGACTATTTTGGCGCATTTGCAAATTGATGGCACTACCTTGATTGCTGCTTTGCTCCATGATGTAGTAGAAGATACAGATGTTACTTTGGAACAAGTAGAAGAGCTCTTTGGTAAAGAAGTGGCCTTCTTAGTAGATGGTGTGACCAAATTAAACCAATTCCAATATCACACGAAGGAAGATCAGCAATTAGAGAACTATCGCAAAATGATTCTCGCCATGGCGAAGGACGTGCGCGTCGTAGTTATTAAGCTTGGTGACCGCCTTCATAATATGCGCACCTTAAAGCATATGCGCAGTGATAAGCAAAAACGAATTGCTCAAGAGACATTAGAAATTTTTGCGCCATTAGCTCATCGACTCGGGATTTTCAATATGAAATGGGAACTTGAGGATTTATCTTTCCGCTACTTAGAGCCAGATAAATACTATGACTTAGTGGAGCAGATGAAGGAAAAGCGTCATGTGCGCGAGGAAATCGTAAATGACACTATGGAACAACTTAAAAAATCTCTTGGCGATGTCAATATTAAGGCAGATGTAAAAGGTCGTCCTAAACATTTTTATAGTATTTATAAAAAAATGAAGAAGGATAATCGCGATTTATCACAGATTTATGACTTATATGCAGTGCGCGTTATTGTTGACACGATTCCTGATTGTTATGCCGTGCTAGGCATCGTTCATAATTTATGGAAACCATTGCCATATCGCTTTAAAGATTATATTGCTATGCCTAAGTCCAATATGTACCAATCTTTGCATACAACGGTTATTGGCACTATGGGGCATTCTGTAGAGATTCAGATCCGCACTTGGGATATGCATCGCGTTTCAGAGTATGGTGTAGCCGCTCATTGGCGGTATAAGGAAGGGAATAAGGGAGGCGACAAGGATTTTGACCAGAAGGTAGGTTGGCTTCGTCAAGTCCTCGAGTGGCAAGATTCGAGTAATCCTAAGGAATTAGTAAATGCATTAAAACTTGATGTGTTCTCCGGTGAAGTATTCGTCTTTACACCTCGTGGCGATGTAGTAAAATTGCCAAAAGGGGCTGTGCCTTTAGATTTTGCCTATCGAATCCATACTGATGTGGGGCATCGCTGTGTAGGGGCTAAAGTAAATGGGAAAATCGTATCCCTTGATTACACCTTACAAAATGGTGATATTGTAGACATTATTACGTCTAAAACAGGTAAACCAAGTTTAGACTGGCTCAATATTGTAGGTTCCACAGAGAGTAAGAGTAAGATTCGCAATTGGTTCAAAAAAGAAAACAAAGAAGAAAATATGGTTAAGGGCCGTGAAATGCTTGAAAAAGAAGCGCGTCGCCTTAATTATGATTGGAAGGCCCTCAATACGCCAGGTCGCTTAGAGCAAATTGCGAAGAGCTTAAATGCAGGCACTGAGTCAGAACTCTTATCGGCTGTAGGCTATGGCGGTATTCCGGTTAACTCAGTGCTGCTTCGCATTGTTGATATGTATAAGCGCGAAGTGGCCAAGGAAGATAATCGCCGCGATACGATGGCGCTATTAGAGCGCTTGAAAATGCATGAGCCAGTGCGCAAGCGTTCTAGCACGGGCATTCTTTGTAATGGTGAGCCAGATGTAATGGTGCGTATGGCTCGTTGTTGTAATCCGGTGCCAGGCGATGAAATTGTAGGTTATATTACGCGTGGCCGTGGTGTGTCGGTGCATCGCGCAGATTGTCCTAATGTAGGACATACGCAAGAAGATGTGGACCGCATGATTGAGGTTGAATGGGATGTGGCTACGAAGGATAATTTCCATGTAGCCGTCGATATTCAGGCTTATGACCGGGGTGGTATGCTCATGGAAATTATGGCTACTTTATCGGAGATGAAGATTAATATTGTAAATATTAATGCTAAAGTTGATGATACTAAGAATGCCAATATTAACTTAGTTATTGAAATTCGCGATTTATCGCAGCTCGACTTTGTTATGACTAAATTGCGTCGTATTCGCGATGTATTCTCTGTACAGCGTGCCAATGGCAGTAATTAATAGATTATACTGTCTTTGCAGTGCATATGACTAGAATATTACAGAGATTGTAACTTAGAATGTGGGAGGTTGTGCATGAGAGCCGTAGTACAGCGTGTAAAACATGCTAGTGTTACCGTAGAAGGTGACGTAGTAGGCAAGATTGAACAAGGCGTACTCGTATTACTTGGCGTAGGCAAAGGTGATACGGAAAAAGATGCCGTGTATTTAGCTGAAAAAATTGCTAATCTGCGAATTTTTGAAGATGCAGAAGAAAAGATGAATCTATCTTTATTAGATATTAAGGGCTCTATGCTGGCTGTGTCACAATTTACTTTGTATGGCGATGTACGCAAAGGACGCCGACCTGGTTTTGATCAAGCGGCACCGCCAGACGAGGCCAATCGCTTGTATGAGGTTTTTGTGGAAGCGGTTAAGAAGTTAAATTGCCCTGTTGAGACTGGCGTATTCCAAGCTGATATGAAGGTTGAACTTCTCAATGATGGGCCAGTAACAATTTTGCTAGATAGCCAGAAAGTGTTTTAGATTACAACTAATTTATGATAGAACCAATTTATAATAAAGGGTATAAATTTACTTCGAAGGGAGTGATGAGATGAAATTATATCGTTTGCCTTTAGGGCCATTACAGACTAATTGTTATATTGTAGGGGATGATAATTCATCTGATTGTTGGATTATAGACCCAGGCTCTGAAGGAACCTATTTAGTTGATTTATTGAAGGAACGAGGTTTAGAACCGCAGGCGATTTTACTCACTCATGGTCATGGGGATCATATTGGGGCGGTGCAAGCATTAGTGGATAATTACCAGATTCCTATTTATATTCACGAAAAAGAAAAAGAATTTTTAACTAATAGTCAGGTGAATTTAAGTGCGGCTATGGGACTAAATATTACTGTTCAAGGGGACGTTCATTATGTAGAAGATGGACAGATCTTGCCGTTAGGTCCTTATAATTTTAAAGTTCTCTTCACCCCTGGACATACTCCTGGCGGCGTGTGCTATTACGGAGAAGGTGTAGTCTTTGCCGGTGATACCTTATTCCAAGAATCCGTAGGGCGCACAGATTTTCCAGGAAGCAATTTTGATGATTTAGTGTTGGGGATTCAAGACAAATTATTCCCTTTGCCTAGTGAAACTGTAGTGTATCCTGGTCATGGACCGGAGACTACCATTGGACATGAGAAGACATATAATCCTTTTGTTCGTTAGGTGGTGAATCATATGATAAAAAAATCAACACAGTATTGGATTCGCACCGTGTTGATTGTTATATCAATCATATTTTTCTGGGCCATTGTGCCTGTATTATGGCCGCTTATTGTATCATGTATTTTTACATTGATTTTGTTACCTATCGTAAATATGATACAAGATTATGCGAGAAAGCGGTTGAGGTGGACTTGGTTCCCTCGATTTATGGCAATCATTCCAGCCTTTTTACTTGTCGTATTAGTCATGGCCATTTTAATTAAATTTATTGTTCTGCCATTTATGACAGAGTTTACGCGACTCATCAATAATATTCCAAATTTGATGGCGCAGTTAAATGAGTTGTGGCAAGCTATAGCTACTACGTCATATGTTAAATTGCCACCGCAAGTTGATGCAGTGGTGACGAACACATTAAATCGCATTAGTACGTATGGTGTGGAATTGGCTCAGCGCGGTATATTTGCCATCTTTTCTTTGGCCACAGCGATGCTGGAATTTTTACTCGTACCGATTATTACCTTTTATTTATTAAAGGACGGACGACGTTTAAAAGAAGCCTGTTTAAACTTATTTTCACCGCCATATAATCGTTACTTAACTGATGTGGTCAATCAAATTCATCGCACCATGGGTGGCTATTTGCGCGGTTTATTGGTTTTGGCGACCAATATGTTCTGCATTACTTTGATTATGGCCTATGCCTATGAATTGCCTTATCCTTTAGTGCTGGCCCTATTGGCAGGCATGGCGGAATGGATTCCTATTATTGGCCCTATTATAGCGGCCGTACCAGCTATCGTCTTAGCCTTCATTATTAGTCCTGGCTTAGCATTAAAGGTAGCGATTACATATTTTATTCTGCAGGTCTTAGACGGTCAGATTATAATGCCTAAGATAATGGGCCATGTTATCAAACTTCATCCTTTAGTGGTGTTGATGGTAATTTTTATAGGTGGTTATTTCTTTGGTATTATCGGCATGATGACGGCCGTGCCTATGACGGCGATGTTACAAATTATTTTAAATAAATTATGGTATTATAATTCGTATTACTCAAAAAAGGATGTGTAATTATGAACACTACATTGGAAAAATTAAAAGAACGCATTAAAGACAAAAAATACAAATTGACTACACAACGTCAAACTATTTTGCAAGCCTTTATCGATGCAGAAGAAAAACATCTTTGTGCGGAAGATGTATATGTTCTTGTAAAACAAGTAGCACCTGATATCGGTTTAGCTACTATTTACCGCACCTTGGATTTATTTACTGAGCTTGATCTATTAAAACGCCTTGATTTTGGCGATGGCCGCAATCGCTATGAGTTAAATGATGAAGAATTTGCTCATTTCCACCATCATCTCATTTGCGTAAAATGTGGCTGTGTAAAAGAGTTTGAAGATGATATGTTAGAAACATTAGAGTCTATCATCGCTAAAAAACTTAACTTTAAAACGATTGACCATCAACTAAAAGTATATGGATATTGCGGCGACTGCCAAGAAAAGATGAAGGCAGAAGAGGAAGCGGCTAAGAGTGAGTAATATTCATACATATTCCTATGAAGGGCCATTACCATTAGGCAGTGTAGTGGCCCATCATTGTGGCGCAGCCGGCTTAGTGACGGCCAAAGAGGCGCATTGGCAATTAGTAGGGCGTGAAGCTGAGTCAGGGCAATATATATTAGATGTATATGAAGTTGCTGAGTCTAGTATTTCCTCAAATCAGGCTAGTCAAAGGGCTGATGAGGGGCTAGCAGATAGTTCTGAAGCGATACTACTAAAGCCAAAAGAACGTGAACTAAAGGCTACTATTTATGGTGAAATTAGCTCGGCTGGGCGCACGCGTATGGGCGGCGAACTACTTCGCTTATTGCGTACGGCCCAAGGACTATCACCGGTTGGTGAATGGGGCACTATGGTAGGTGTTCGACCGACTAAGCTATTTCATAAACTTTGGGATGCTGTTGAACAGGATTATGCAACAGTAGAATCTAGTTCTCATGATACAGTGCAATGTGGTCCTCAGAGTACAGAAAAATCTAGCCTCTATGCTACAGCGCAATTTACTCCCCATGCCACAGTAGAGTCTAGTCCTCAGATTACAGAGAAATCAAGGGCCACTACTATGGACGGCAAAGTAGCCCAAAAGGCGAGTGATGCGCTTCATGCCTTACATGAAGTGAGTGAATCAAAGCTTAGTTTATTGAGGCAAATAGGTAGCTTACAAAGGCCCTATGTGGCACCGCACGAGGCGATGAAGCAACATGTGAGCGTATATGCGGGTATTCCATTTTGCCAGACTCGTTGTACCTATTGCTCCTTTCCTTATGGACTCATACAAGATTATGGGCGCATTCCAGATTTTGTAGAGGCCTTTCAAAAGGATGCTAAGCATGTAGCTAATCTAGTGGAGCAATATAATCTATCGGTTGATAGTTTATATATGGGTGGTGGCACGCCGACGAGTTTATGTGATGCGGATTTTCAGCAAGTTCTTGAAACTTTGCAAGTATTACATCAAGGTGATAAAGAATTTACTGTAGAAGCAGGACGACCTGACTCGGTAACAGCTCACAAATTAGATACTATGAAACGCTTGGGGGTAAATCGCATCAGCATTAACCCTCAGTCTATGCACGATCATATACTAAAAGCTATTGCAAGAGGCCATAAAGCAGAGGATATAAAGACTTTGTATGAAGAGGTAAGACGCAACACTGACTTCATTGTGAATATGGATTTTATTGCTGGTTTACCACATCAGACATTAGCACATATGAAAGAAAACTTAGATTACGTTTGTCAGGTAAGGCCTGAAAATGTTACAATTCATACATTGGCGTTAAAACGAGGGAGCCCTTTATATGATGGACAAGGACTTCAATTTATGCCAGAAGAGGCAATTGTAAAAGAGATGGTGCAGCTAAGTCGCGAGCGTCTTGAGGCGGCGGGCTATGTACCGTATTATGTATATCGCCAACAATATATGCGCGGTCAACTAGAAAATATCGGCTATACTTTGCCCGGTTATGAATGTGAATATAATATTCGCATTATGGAAGAGCGTCAGAGTATTATATCTATTGGGCCAGGAGGCTCATCCAAATGGATATATGGAGCTGACTATAGGCAGCGAAAACAACATATACCAAAGGATGTGTCGGTGTATATCGATACATTGGATCGATTGTTACAAAAGCGATCAACGCTAAGTAAAATACATTGGGAGGGATAATTATGGCAATTCAAAAGCCACGAGGCACACAGGACTTTTTGCCTGCAGTCCTTGGCAATTGGCGCTATATGGAAGAGGCTATTCGCAAGCTTTGTGCGGCCTATGGATTTGAAGAAATTCGAACCCCTATTTTTGAGGAAACAGGTTTATTTTTGCGCGGTATTGGAGAAACTACCGATGTAGTGCAAAAGGAAATGTATTCATTCCCAACAGGGGATAAAAAAGAACAGACATATACTTTACGTCCTGAAAATACAGCGTCTGCTGTGCGTGCGTATTTAGAAAATAAAGTATATGGACAAGAAAGTTTGACTAAATGGTTTTACATGGGTCCTATGTTCCGCCATGATAAACCACAGGCAGGACGCTATCGTCAGTTCCATCAATTTGGCGTAGAAGTACTAGGTACGCAGGCACCAAGTGCTGATGCGGATGTTATTTTGATGGCCTTACAACTCTTTAGTGACTTAGGACTTAAAGATTTGAGCGTACAAGTTAACTCTGTTGGTTGCCCGAATTGTCGACCAGCTTACCGGGAGAAGCTAATTGCCTTCTTCGAACCAAAGAAAGAGCAATTATGTGAAGATTGCCAAGGTCGCTTGTACAAAAATCCAATGCGCATTTTAGATTGTAAAGAAGAAAGTTGCAAAGCACTTAGTGTGGGCGCTCCAGAAATTTCTGATAATTTGTGCGATGAATGTGCAGGTCATTTTGAACAAGTAAAACAATTGCTAACTGCAGCGGAAGTAAATTACACAGTTAATCCACGCCTCGTTCGAGGCCTTGATTATTACACCAAAACAGCTTTTGAAGTGCAATATGCACCACTTGGCTCTCAAAGTGCCATTGCCGGTGGCGGACGCTATGATGGCTTAGTGGAGGAACTAGATGGTCCACATACGCCAGCTGTAGGCTTTGCTATGGGTATTGAACGAGTATTGCTAGCTTTAGAGAAACAAGGTTTATTACCAGAAGCGACCATTGAGCCATCAGTGTTTGTCGTAGCTTTAGGGGAAGCGGCACAGCTTGAAGGCTTTAAAATTGTGCATGCGCTTCGCAGTGATTATATTAAGGCGTCCATGGTAGGCGAAAATAAAAGTATGAAGAGTCAGCTAAAACATGCTAACAAAACTCATGCAAAATATGTTATTATATTGGGTGATGATGAATTAGCTCGTGGTGAAGCAATACTTCGCTATATGGAAACGAGTGAACAAGAAACAGTGCCATTAGCGGAAGTGAAAGCACGTATAACCTCATTAGTGAAAGGATGACAATAATGGAAACAATGCAAGGATTGCACCGTACACATGGCTGCGGTACTATCAGCGAAGAACATATCGGTAAGGAGGTTGTTCTTTGTGGTTGGGTAGAGCGCCGTCGTGACCATGGTGGCTTAATCTTTATTGACTTACGAGATCGTTCTGGCGTAGTTCAAATCGTAGCTTCTCCAGATCATAATTTAGAATCATTCCACAAAGCAGAAGATGTGCGTAATGAATTCGTACTTTGCGTGCGCGGTAAAATTACAGAACGCGATGCAGAAGCTGTAAACCCTAACTTAGTAACTGGTCGTTTTGAAATGTACTGCGAAGAGCTTCGCGTGTTAAACAAATCTAAAACACCTCCATTCTATATTCAAGACAATATTGATGTAGATGAAAATATCCGCTTAAAATATCGTTATTTGGACCTTCGCCGTCCAGAAATGCAACGCAATTTAATCCTTCGTCACCGCGTGACTAAGGCAATGCGCGATTTCTTAGACAATCATGATTTCCTTGAAATCGAAACACCAATGCTTACTAAGAGTACACCAGAAGGGGCTCGTGACTATTTAGTACCATCCCGTGTAAATCCTGGCAGTTTCTATGCCTTGCCACAATCTCCACAGATTTTTAAACAAATCTTGATGGTAGCAGGCTATGAAAAATATTTCCAAATCGTACGTTGTTTCCGTGATGAAGACCTTCGCGCTGACCGTCAACCTGAATTTACTCAGCTGGACTTGGAAATGAGCTTCATCGACCAAGAAGATATTTTAAAACTTCTTGAAGGTCTTGTTCAACATATTTTCAAAACAACTATGGACATTGATATTCCAGTGCCAATGCCTCGCATTACTTGGGATGAAGCGATGGAAAAATATGGTTCCGATAAACCAGACCTTCGCTTTGGCATGGAATTTACTGATGTAACTGATCTTGTTCGCACTACAGAGTTTAAAGTATTCCGCTCTGTTATTGACAATGGTGGCGTAGTAAAAGGTATTGTAGTACCAGGCGATGCTGGTATTCCTCGTCGCGAGCTTGATGATCTTGTAACTTACGTAAACCAATATGGTGCTAAAGGTCTTGCTTGGGCTTGCTTCAATGAAGACGGAACAATTAAATCTCAAATCATGAAGTTCTTAGGTGAAGATACTATCCGTGCAATTGGTGAAAAAATGAATGCACAGCCTGGCGATTTAGTGTTAATGATTGCAGATAAACCAGCTGTAGTAGCAAAAGCTCTTGGTGAACTTCGCCTTGAAATGGGCCGTCGCATGAACTTAATTGACCAAGATAAATTGGCCTTCACTTGGGTAACTGATTTCCCAATGTTTGAATATAGCGAAGAAGAAAAACGCTATGTAGCTATGCACCATCCATTCACATCTCCACGTGCTGAAGATATTGAAAAATTAGCTACAGACCCAGGTGCTGTTAAAGCCATTGCTTATGACATGGTTCTTAATGGTGTAGAAATTGGTGGCGGTAGTATC
>NZ_URAR01000017.1 GCF_900545795.1 uncultured Veillonella sp. | reverse complement strand
AAGTACGAGTGCGAGTACAGCTACATCCAGTGCAACTGTAGCAAGCACAAGCGCATCCAATGCAGCAGTAAGTGAAAGCAATGCAGTGTCTAGTGCATCCAGCGCATCTACTAGTGCCGATGCAGCAAGTACAAGTGCATCTAATGCAGCAGTAAGTGAAAGTACTGCATCCACTAGCGCATCCAGTGCATCTACAAGTGCTGAATCAGCAAGTACGAGTGCAAGCACAGCTACATCTAGTGCAACGGTAGCAAGTAGTAGTGCAAGTACGGCTACATCTAGCGCTACTGCAGCAAGTACTAGTGCCAGTGCAGCTGTATCTAGTGCGACTGTAGCAAGCACAAGTGCATCCAATGCAGCAGTAAGTGAAACTAATGCAGCGTCTAGTGCATCCAGTGCATCGACTAGTGCCGATGCAGCCAGCACAAGTGCATCTAATGCAGCGGTAAGTGAAAGTACTGCATCCATTAGTGCATCCAGTGCATCTACAAGTGCCGAGGCAGCAAGTACCAGTGCATCCAGTGCTACCTCTAGTGCAGATGCAGCAAGTACGAGTGCAAGTACAGCTACATCTAGTGCAACCGTAGCAAGCACAAGTGCAAGTACAGCTACATCTAGTGCAACCGTAGCAAGCACAAGTGCATCCAATGCAGCAGTAAGTGAAAGTAATGCAGTATCTAGTGCGTCCAGTGCCTCTACTAGTGCCGATGCAGCCAGCACAAGTGCATCTAATGCAGCAGTAAGTGAAAGCAATGCAGCTACAAGCGCTTCTAGTGCATCTACTAGTGCCGAAGCAGCAAGCACCAGTGCATCCAGTGCTACTTCTAGTGCAGATGCAGCAAGTACTAGTGCTTCTTCTTCCTTATCTAGTGCTGAAGTATCTGAATCGTGGGCTCAACAAGCTAGCACAAGTGCTTCCTCCGCTGCGGTTAGCGCAACAGAAGCTCAATCTAGTGCCGATGCAGCAAGTACAAGCGCATCCAATGCAGCGGTAAGTGAATCTAATGCATCAACTAGTGCTGAGGCTGCAAGTACTAGTGCATCTAATGCGGAATCTAGTGCTATCGCATCTGAATCCAGTGCAACCGCGTCCGAATCCAGTGCAACGGCATCTGCATCCAGTGCAACCGCATCCGCATCCAGCGCAACGGCATCTGAATCCAGTGCCACAGCGTCTGCATCCAGTGCAACGGCATCTGAATCTAGTGCAACGGCATCCGCATCTAGCGCAACGGCGTCCGAATCCAGTGCCACAGCCTTTGCATCCAGTGCTACAGCCTCTGAATCTAGTGCAACGGCGTCTGAATCAAGCGCAACGGCATCCGCATCCAGTGCTACCGCATCCGAATCCAGTGCAACGGCCTCTGAATCTAGTGCAACAGCCTCTGCATCCAGCGCTACCGCATCCGCATCCAGTGCAACGGCCTCTGAATCCAGTGCAACGGCGTCTGCATCTAGTGCCACAGCCTCTGAATCTAGTGCCACAGCGTCTGCATCCAGTGCTACAGCATCTGAATCTAGTGCCACAGCGTCTGCATCCAGTGCAACAGCCTCTGAATCAAGCGCAACGGCGTCTGCATCTAGCGCTACAGCCTCTGAGTCCAGTGCTACAGCGTCTGAATCTAGTGCAACAGCATCCGAATCCAGTGCAACATCTGCTTCTGAAAGTGCAAGCTCCGCAAGTTCTAGTGCGACAGAATCTGCATCTAGCGCGACAGCGGCTGCTGATAGTGCATCTAGTGCAGAATCTAGTGCTACTGCCGCTGATAGCAGTGCAAGTAGTGCCACTGAAAGTGCTGATGCTGCTAGCAGCTCCGCTTCATCAGCAAGTTCGGCTGCAGATTCTGCAAGTGAAGCGGCATCTACAGCAACGGCAGCTGCATCCAGTGCAACTGAAGCAGCAAGCTCTGCATCTACGGCTGTATCATCCGCTATTCAAAATCTTGTAGATAGTGGCATTACTGGTGGTACAGCTACTGGTGATGGTGCTACTACGGTTGGTACTGACTCGGAAGCAACTGGTGACAATGCAACTGCTATGGGTGACAGTGCAACCGCAACTGGTACCGGCGCATCTGCTGTAGGTGCTGGCGCAACTGCTGAAGGGGATAATGCATCATCTCTTGGTGCTAATGCTACGGCTATTGGCGATAATGCATCTGCTTTAGGTGCTAATGCGGTAGCTACTGGTAGCGGGGCTACTTCCGTAGGTGCTGGTGCTTCTGCTACAGCAGACAACGCAACCGCTTTAGGTACAGGTGCTTCTGCTACTGCTTCTAATTCTGTAGCCTTAGGTGCAAACTCTGTAGCTGATGAAGAAAATACAGTATCTGTTGGCTCTGCTGGTAATGAACGTCGTATTACTAATGTAGCTGATGGTATTAATGACACGGATGCTGTAAATGTTCGTCAATTGAATTCTATGAATAGCTCCTTGACTAAAGAAATTAGAAATGTTGGTTCTTTAAGTGCCGCTTTAAGTAGCTTGAAACCAATTCAATATGATCCAGCTGAACCAACTCAAATTATGGCTGGTGTAGGTACATATCGTGGTCATAATGCAATGGCAGTAGGCGTAGCTCATTATATTAATGATTCCACTATGATCAATGCTGGCCTTGCTTATGGTGATCATGATGCTAAAGTGATGGCTAATGCTGGTGTAACCTGGAAATTCGGTACATCTTCACAACGTGAAAGAGCTGAAGCACAACAATTAGCAGGTAAGGAAGCACAACAACGCATTAACCAATTAACGGCAGCTAATGAAACACAAGCTAGCCAAATTCAACAGCAACAAGCTGAAATTACTGCTCAAAATGAACGTATTGCTAAACTTGAAGCAATGGTAGCTCAATTGGCAGCTAAATAAGAACTTGGTTGACCGTATAAAACTCTAAAAAATCCTTCTAGCATTAAACTAGCAACTATTTACTAAATTTTATTTAGGAGAGTAGTTGCTAGTTTTTATGTTGCTTATTATAAGTTGTAACTTTTAAATGTTAAGAAGTTGTAAACTTTAGGCTATCTGTTATATAGTTACAAGGAAAAGTTTAAAATATATTTTAATTGAGAAAATACTTCTAGTATTCATATTGATTATATATAATGCACTTTAAGTCATTTGGTAAAACGCGAAAGGAGTTGTAAAATGAAAAATAAAATTCGCATTGGGATTACTTATTTTTGGGGCTCTCAGTATAAAAATCTCTGGTCCAATGGGGCTGGTCAAAATATGTATTTTTTGAAGGAAACATTGATGCAAATTCCTTTTGTAGAAGATGTATACTTTGTCTACTGGGGAAATGATGCATCCTCAGTGCCTCGTAATTTAGGTCTTGATGTGATGAATGTAAAGTTATACTCCTACGAAGATGTGCTGACTACAACGGATGTACTTATAGAAGGCACTTTGGCTCTTACCCCTGAATTAGAGCGTTTATTTAGAAATCATGGAACTAAAATTATTTCATTTAGAATGGGGAATGATTTTATATGGGATTTGGAAAAGTTTATTAATCATAAAGATGGGGGGCGTGCGTTTAATGGCGCAACCTATGATGCTGTATGGCTTATTCCACAAATTGTAAAAACCAATCTTCCATATGTAAAGATTATGACTCATAGTGAAGTGCGTGAAGTGCCTCATTTATGGGATCCAACATTTATGCAGTGGGGGATTAAACAGCTGCCGAGAGAATATCGCTTTGGCTATAAAGCGAAGCGAGCATTAGGACAACGGCGGATTTCAGTTTTTGAACCTAATACATCAGTAGTTAAAAACGTATATGTACCTATTCTCATCGCTGAAGCTTTGTACAAAAATGAAAAAACAGCCATTAGTCATGTGTATTTATGTAATACCTTTAATCAACGAAATGTGTCTGGGTTCCATAATTTTATTGGTTATACACAACTTGTAAAAGACAATGTGATGACGGTGGAAGCGCGGTATCCTATGCCATACTTTTTGTCTAAATATACTGATATTGTTTTATCGTTTCAGTGGGAGTTGGGCTTAAACTATGCTTATTACGAAGCTTTGTATGGTGACTATCCACTTGTGCATAACTCGCCTTTTTTAGAACAAGCTAATGTAGGTTTTTACTATCCTGAATTTGATGCCTTTAAAGGAGCTGATGCATTGCGGGAGGCTATTTACCATTATGACGATCATATAAAAGAACATCGACGCAACAATGCACGTTTTTTAGAGAGTTTGTCACCTTACAATGATGATGTTGTTAAAGCGTATAGTGAAGCGTTACGCAGTATATGGTAGATAGAAATAAAATATTCTGATGGATTGATAATTTTATCTATATTAAAACAATTCAATTTTTAAATATTTTATAAAATATAAATAAAATAAAAAAGAAGGTTAGTTTATAAATGAATTGACATTCTTATTGACTAGACGGTAGAAAGTATTCAATCGCAAAAGAGTACAAAGTATTCAATGATAAAAGAATATAAAGTATTAGATTGCAAAAGAATACAAACTAATCAGTGAGAAAAGGGTACAAAGTATTCGCTCATAAAAGAGCGAAAGTACTTTGACCTAAAAAGTTAATAATATTGATATAAAATACTAAAAATAAAAATAATAATAAAACTAGCACAAAGAACAGTAATTGTACTTTGTGCTAGTTTTTTGCAATAAAATTGAAAAATAAGGGGAAATTTCGAAGGTTTAGCCGGAAATTTCATAGTGGTTTTAGATGAAAATAGTATAATTTTACTCATAAAATTTCGTGCAAATATTGTATTAGATTGTGTTTAAAGGAGTTTATAATGAAGTCAAAGATTCGCATTGGTATTACGTTCTTCTGGGGGTCTACGTATAAGCATATTTGGTCAAATGGGGCAGGGCAGAATATGTATTTTATGAAGGAAACTCTTATGCAGATTCCTTTCGTAGAAGATGTATATTTTGTTTTCTGGGGGAATGATCTTAAGACTTTGCCTAAGGAGTTAGAAGTAGATGCTATGGGGGTGAAGATTTACCCTTATGAAGAGGTGGTAGAAACTACGGACGTACTTATTGAAGGTACGCTCACATTGGAGCCATTTTATGAAAAAGAGTTTCGTAAATATGGCGCTAAGATTGTGTCTTTCCGCATGGGCAACGATTTTATTTGGGATATGGAGAAATTCCTCGTTGGCAAAGATGGTGGCCGTGGTTTCAATGGCAGTACGTATGATGCTGTATGGGTTATTCCTCAAATTGCAAAAACGAATATACCCTACATTAGTATTATGACCGGCGCCAAAGTGAGTGTAGTTCCTCATATTTGGAATTCATTTTTCTTTGACCGTCAAGTAGCGCAATTACAAGAGGGGCTTCATTTTGGTTATAATCCAGATAAAACGAAACCAGGACGCCGCGTATCTGTGTTTGAACCGAATACATCAGTTGTTAAAAATTGTTACACACCAGTATTAATTGCAGAAGAAGTATACAAACGCGATAAGGATGCTTTAGACCATGTATATCTTTGTAATACCTTTGATCGTCGCAAAGTATCTGGTTTCCACAACTTTATAGGGTATACACAATTGGTAAAGCAAAATATTATGACTGTTGAAAGCCGTCATTTAATGCCATACTTTTTGTCTCGCTACACAGATATTGTATTGTCATTCCAATGGGAATTAGGTCTTAACTATGCGTATTATGAGGCTTTATATGGCAATTATCCACTTGTGCATAATTCCCCATTCTTAAAAGAAGCCAATGTAGGATATTTTTACAATGAATTTGACGCTTTTGAAGGGGCTGACCAACTCTTGGCGGCGATTTATCATTATGATGAACAGTTTGAAGAGCATAAAGCTAGAAATGAAGCGTTCTTAGAAACTTTGTCCCCCTATAATAAAGATGTTGTGAAAGCGTACCAAGATTTACTTGAAGAGGTATTGGCGTAATATTAGTATTTTGGGGAGTGGTAATAGTAGGGGATTTTAGCTTTGAGTGGTAAGAATAGGGGCTTTTAGGTTGGAGCAGTAATGGTAGGGGGCTTTTATGTTGGAGTGGTAGTAATGTGGGATTTTACGTTGGAGTGGGAGTAGCAGACTCTTTTGGGTTGTAGTGGTACTAGAAGGCTCTTTTTATTAAATAAATGAGAATTAATTTTATTTGTATTCTTGGCGAATGTTTAGATATATAGTTAGCTAAATCAGCAGTAGCGAGTAGTGTAATATTAATAATGAAGAAAAAATGTAGTAAAAACATATAAAAAGCTTTACTACTAGGCATAAAAAATATGTATAATTGGAATAAAATATTCTCTACACTATAGAATGTGATGGTGGTATACTGATACTGGTTTACAAGTAGAAAATAAATATAACTTGTAAAAAAGTATCAGAAAGGGGGCTTTGTGATGAAAGTCGGTTTTAATTACATCACAGAACCAAGTCGTCGCCGTGTAGGTTTGTCTGTACTTATCGGCATTATTGTAGGTATTATTGGCGCTATTGCTAAATGGGGGTGGGAAGTACCATTTCCGCCACGCAATCCAGATGTATTCTGGCCAATTGGCGCTATGGAACGTGTAACTCCACCAAAAGTTATACTCGATATGTTTCATACATCTGACTTATCCTATACCTTCTCAGGCGTGCATTTACCACTAGATGTATTTATCGTTCATGTATTATTCTCGGTCGTATTTGGTGTAATGTACTGTGTAATTGCGGAATATTGGCCACGTATTAAAATGTGGCAAGGCTGCGTATTTGGCTTCTTTATTTACTTGTTTGCTCATGTAATTGTAATGCCATTAATGGGTCTTGTACCTCCATTGCCAGAAATTCCATTTGATGAACATGTGTCTGAATTATTTGGTCATTTGTGGTGGCTTTGGATTATGGAAGTAGCACGTCGTGATTTGCGTAATCGAATGACTGGCGAGCTTGATCCTGAAAAATACGAATAGTAATAAGGTACACGATTCGTAATAAAGAATACGAACAGTAATAAAAAGTACGAATCGTAACAGATATATGGCTAAAAAAATACCTCGTCTTAACGAAACTCTTAATGCAGTGACCACAAAAGGTTAGACTTAAAAAGTTTAACTTTAAGGGGGGTTGTTGTATTGAGAGAATCAATAAGACGAGGTTTTTTATTTATTACTTAATAAGGTTTTAATTTATTACTTTATAGGGTTTTTATTTATGACTTGATGAGTTTTTGTTAATTATTTATTATTAGACGAGTTTTTATTATTTATTATATTTTTTTAACAAGTCTGCTAATAGAAGACCATGAGCTTTTTCTTCTTTAGCGATGCGTGCCACTTCGTTACTAGCATCAATGAAACCAGCTTCTTTAAGTTCTTCGGCGCGAGCGGAGAGATTGTCATCGGCAGCCTCTTCCAGCGCTTGAATTTGTTTTACCATATTCCAGAAGCTTTCATTTACTTCGCCATTAGCCACAGCATACATACCAGCATGTTCACCTTCTTGTACGGCAATGTGATGAAACACTTTGGCTGCATCGTCGAGGCCTTGCTGTTTAGCTAGATGGGCTAGTGCCATGTACACTTTTACACCATATAACTCAGCTTGTATGGAGTTGTTGAAAATTTCTTCAAATTGAGAGCCTTTAGTGGAATTATATAATGACATATTAATTTCTCCTTTGTATAGTGAAAATATAACCTATGTAAGTGATAGGGATTAAGGAAGCATGTTTTCTTATAATGCCAGGTACGTTACAAGATAAATTTATAGGTTTATAGATTTGCTTCTATATTTATGATAACATAAAACAAAATAGCTGTCAATTTAAAAGCATACAATCAAATGAAATGAATATAGTTGAGTAGTTATTTTATTATGTCTGAATAGGCATAGGTAAATTGAAAACTTTGCATGTATTTCATGCGATTTATATTGACAATAGAGCTGATTTCAGATAAACTGATGTATGGTACTAGAGTTTTCTGAATGGTTTTCGAGAGCTTATTATAGTTAAGAATTAGATAGAGTATTTAATTTAATGTATAGGTATTATTTGTAATATATCCATAAACATAAGCTGTAATACTCAAAGGACCAAAATTAAAGTTTTTTGAGAGTGTGTGTTAGGAGGGGACAATGAAGAAGCGAATTCTTGAAGCAGCTGTTAAAGAAATTGAACTCCATGGTGCATCGTTTCGCATGGATGATTTAGCTAAGCGATTAAATATTAGCAAGCGCACTTTATATGAAAATTTTTATTCTAAAAATGAAATTATAGAGCGAATCGTTGTGTCGCGTGCACATGAATATCATCAATTACACCGCGATATTTTAGCTGATGAGTCACTTGATTTTGAAGCAAAATTACGCAAGTATTTTACAAAACTTGATGTGAATAATGCCATTCGTGGGGACCAATATCGCATTATGTTTGCAGCTATTCCATCTTTGATTGAGCAAGTAGAACGTGTTATGGCGGAAGATTGGGATGAATTAGCAGTGTTTTTCGAAGAACAAATTAAATTGGGCGTATGTCGTCCATTTAACGCTCGTGTGTTAGTGGAGATGTTAAAGAGCAATGTACAAACAGTATTTAGAGATCCTAATCGGAATCCTGAATATTGTTTTGAGCTTTTTGAAGACATCGTAGATATAGTATTACACGGAATTTTAAATGAGGAGGCAAGTAATGAGTAAATTTCGTTATTTAGGTGCTGTAGCTGGTGTTATGGCTATGGTGATGGTTCTTGCGGGATGTGGTCAGCAAGAACAGAAGCAAAGCGAAATAGCTGTAAACACTTATAAAATTGCAACATCTGATGCGCAGATTCCTGTTTCCTTTAATGGTACAGTAACGGCTCAGAATAGCACAGCTATTCATGCACGTGTTTCAGGACATGTGGTAGAAAAATATGTTAAAGGTGGGGAACAAGTTGTGAAGGGACAACCTTTATTCCGCTTGGACTCTCGTCAATATGAAGCAAATCTTGCCAGTGCACAAGCTACAGCAGCAAGTAGTAATGCTTCCTTATTAAATGCAGAACGCGATTTACAGCGTTATCAACAATTAGCGGATGAAGATGCTATTGCTCGTCAAACTCTTGACACCCAAGCAAGCACTGCAGAACAGCAAAGAGCTGCTTTAGCTGCTAATGAAGCGTCTGTTCGCATTGCACAAGACAATTTACAAGATGTTGTAATTTATGCGCCATTTGATGGTACATTACAAATGGATGATGTAGACCTTGGTACCTATGTAACAGCTGGTTCTACAACATTGGTAACCTTGAATTCTGTTGACCCAGTATATGTACAATTCAGTATGAGTGAGTCTGAATACTTGAATTTCATGAAAACTACTGGTGGCGAAATGACTGATAAACCATTACAACTTCGCCTGGCTGACGGTAGTACATATCAATATACCGGTACAATTACTGAAGCAGCTAAAAACCTTGATAGTTCTTCTGGTCAATTAGTATTCAAAGCCTCTTTCCCAAATCCAAATCGTTTATTAATTCCTAATATGTATGCCACAATTATTTCGCCTGGCGATTTAATTAAAAATGCAATTTTAGTTCCAACAAAAGCGATTACACAGGTTCTTAATAAATCCTTTGTTTATGTAGTTGATGAATCAGGTACAGTAACGCAAGTTCCAGTGGAAACTAGTGGTACACAAGGTGTTTATACAATTGTAACAAGTGGTTTAAAATCAGGCCAAACTATCGTTGTTGACGGATTAACAAAAGTACGTAATGGCGTAAAAGTTAAAGGCACTGAAGTGACTAAAGCACAATTAGAATCAACTAATAAATAAGGGGGTATATCGTGTCGAAATTTTTTATTAACCGACCAATATTCGCCATCGTTATATCGCTGATCATTACGATTGTAGGGGCTATTTCTATGTTTACTTTGCCAGTAGCGCGGTATCCAGAGATTACGCCTCCGCAAGTACAAGTTAGTGCAACTTACACTGGTGCCTCTGCATCAGTAGTAAGTGACACTGTAGCCTCTGTTATTGAAAGCCAAATCGTAGGTGTTCAAGACTTTGACTACATGCTTTCTACAAGTACAAGTAATGGTACTTATTCCTTGACGGTTCAATTCGACCAAGGTACTGATGCTGACATGGACACAGTTAATACGCAAAACCGCGTGCAACGTGCCCTTGCATCCTTGCCTACAGAAGTTCAGACCATCGGGGTAACAACTACTAAATCAACAGGCGATATGTCGTTGGTATTTGCTTTAAAATCACCAAATGGTACATATGATGAAACATTTTTAAAGAACTATGCATCTAACTACATGATGGACGAAATTAAATCTGTCGATGGTGTAGGTAGTGTGCAAGAGTTCGGTTCTGACTTTGCTATGCGCGTATGGCTTGATCCAACTAAGATGGCTCAACATGGCGTTACTGTAGCAGAAATTAACAGTGTTATTTCATCACAAAATAAACAGGCTGCAGCAGGTACGATTGGTGCTGACCCAACGCCTTCTGTACAGCAAAAAACAATGCCGATTACATTGGCTGGTCGTTTGACTACACCAGAAGAATTTGGCAACATTATTATCAAAAAAGATAGCAATGGTAATTTATTGCGTTTAAAAGATGTAGCAACTATTAATTTAGGTGCTAAGAGCTATAGTGTATCCGCCGTAGGGGAAGGTAAACCGGTAGCGGTATTCGCCCTTTCCTTGACAAATGATGCGAATGCGATTCAAACGATTTCTGAAGTTAAGAATATCTTAACTGAGCAGGAAAAGAGCTTGCCACCAGATGTACAATTACAGATCGTAGTAGATAATACTGAATTTGTAACGGCCTCCATTGAAGAAGTTATTCATACCTTCGTTGAAGCCTTGTTACTGGTTGCTATTATCGTGTACATCTTCTTGCAGTCCTGGCGCTCTACTTTGATCCCTATGATTGCGGTACCAGTATCCTTGCTCGGTACATTTGCAGCTTTTGAAGTACTTGATTTTACCATTAATACACTTACCTTATTCGCCATGGTATTGGCCATTGGTCTGGTTGTCGATGACGCCATCGTTGTTATTGAGGCCGTAGAATATGAAATTAAAGTCAATGGTAAAAATCCACATGATGCAACAGTTATCGCCATGGAAAATGTACAAGGTCCAGTAATTGGTATCGCCTTTGTATTGGCTTCTGTATTTATTCCAGTATCCTTTATGGGTGGTATGACTGGTATCTTGTACAAGCAGTTCGCGTTGACCATTGCCGTGTCTGTAGGTATTTCAGCTTTCGTGGCCTTAACCTTAACTCCAGCGCTTTGTGCTATGATGCTTCGTCCTCATAAGCCAAATGAAAAAGAGAACTTCATTCATCGTGGTTTAAATAAATTCAATGAGTGGTTAGATAAATTTAGTGACTGGTATGGATATCGCCTAGCTAAATTAGCTCGCCATTTATGGATTACAGTTGTAGCATTAGTGGCTTTTTCTCTTGTATCTGTAGGGGTATTTAGAGTGTTGCCATCAGCCTTCGTGCCTGCTGAGGATAGTGGTTACTATATGATTGCTATTCAATTACCAGACGGGGCTACGACATCGCGTACCTTGAGTGTTATCAGTAAAGTAAGTTCCTTCTTACAAGAGGATAAAGATATTAAAGGCAATATCGGTGTATCTGGCTTTGACATTTTAGGTGGCGGTCAGAAAACAAGTGCTGGTATTATCTTTGCTACCTTAACTGATTGGGGCGAACGTACAGGTGTAGGTCAAGACATTAACACTAAACTTGGTAAGACCATGGGCTTTGCTGGTGGTAATGTACCAGAAGCTACTGTGTTAGCCTTAAACCCACCTCCAATTCCTGGCCTTGGTAATACTGGTGGTTTCTCCATGTATATTATCAATAAAGCTGGTGACTCTCCTGAAGAAATGGCTCAGGTTGTTAATGAGTTCTTAGGTGAAGCACGTCAAAATCCAGTGTTCGGTTCTATTTATACAACCTATAGTGATGGAACACCATCTTATGACTTTGAAGTTAACCGTGATAAAGCAGCTCGTGATGGTGTAAGCGTAAGTGATATTTTTACAACACTTCAAGGTTTCTATGGCGGTATTCAAGTTAATGACTTTACTGAATTTGGTAAAAACTACAAAGTAGTTATCCAAGCTTCTCAGGATTATCGTATTTCGCCAGAAATGAATAGTAATATTTATGTAGCCAATAGTGCTGGTACTTTAATCCCAGTATCTAACTACATTACATCTACAGCAACGACTTCCGTATCTACGATTACACGTTTTAACAACTATCCAGCTGTTAAAATCGGTGGTAGTGAAGGTAGTGGCTACAGTTCTGGTGATGCTATTGCAGCGTTACAAGAAGCAGCTAAAAACTTGCCACAAGGTTATAGTTATGAATGGGCAGAGCAATCTCGTGAAGAGGTTAAATCTGGTAGCCAAACTGGCTTGATCTTGGGCATGGGTATTGTGTTCGTATTCTTGGTGTTAGCGGCCTTGTACGAATCTTGGAAAGTACCATTTGCCGTATTGTTCTCTGTTCCATCAGGGATTATTGGTGCAGCGGTAGCTCCATATTTACTCAACTTGACTGGCAGTTATAGCTTGACTAATGATATTTATCTACAAATTGGTCTCTTAACGCTCATTGGTTTGGCCGCGAAAAATGCGATTCTGATTATAGAATATGCGAAGATTCGTGTTGAAGAACGCGGTATGCGCATCGTAGATGCAGCTATTGAAGCGGCTAAAATTCGTTTACGTCCAATTTTGATGACATCATTGGCCTTTATTCTTGGTTGTATTCCATTGGCTATTTCCACAGGTGCTGGTTCCGGTGCTCGTGTATCCATGGGTATTACCGTAGTAGCGGGCATGACATCAGCTACTATTTTCGGTATCTTTGTTATTCCAATGCTATTTATTATGATTGAAAAGATTGGCTTAGGTAAAAAGAAATAAGTTAGCCTTTTCAAGCTAATCTGTTCTGTATAGTTAACTATACAGCTCAATAAGTTAATAGTGATAAGTTAATATTATAGATAAAACATATTAATTTTAGTGTATAAGGTGTAGGCCTAGACTACTAAAATGCAAAAATAAGTTTTAATTATTAACTTCTATATTAAGGATCGATGTATTTTATATCGGTCCTTTTTATTTACGTATCTACCACTCACGTGAGGGGAGTTCTTTTCTGGTAGATTAAAATCCGCAGATAAAAGACAAAGTAATTCTGAATAAGAAAAAATAATATATTCTATATAATTTACTTTATTAATTATTAAAAATATGCATTTTAAGCATGAGTAATATTTATGTGATTGTGGTATAATTTAAAACAAGTAGAATCAGTTAAAAGGGAGTCCTTTTATTTATGTGTTGATGGAGGTAGTGTTATGAATATTGCTATTTCGTTAGTAGTAATTCTGTGGGTTGGCCTACTAGTATTTAAGCGCTACAAAGCACAAGCCGTGCTCTTGTTAGGTGGTATTATTCTACTCTTGCTATCCCACTTGCTTGGTTATGGCGAAATTATTCCTGCAAAACAATCGACAGGCAATTTTATTTTCGACATTTTTGAGCAAATTAAAAACTTATTTAGTAGCCGCGCTGCTAAATTAGGTCTAAACATTATGGCCGTAGGTGGTTTTGCTCGTTACATGGACCATATTGGTGCTTCTCGTGCGCTAGTTACCTTAACTATTAAGCCATTAAGAGCTCTAAAATCTCCATATATCGTACTAAGTGCGTGCTGGATTTTAGGTATGGTTATTGGTCTAGCTATTAACAGTGCGTCTGGTCTTGCCATGTTATTGATGGTTACTATGTATCCAGTATTAACAGCTCTTGGCGTGAGCAAATTGTCTGCTACAGCAGCTATTGCTACAACTTTATGTTTAGACTGGAGTCCAAGTGACACCGGTACTATTTTTGCTGCTGAACTTGCAAATATTGACCCTGTAACATATTGGCATTCCTATCAAGTGCCAGTGGCTCTTTGCGTAATTCCTGTAGTAGCAGTATTGCATTATTTTACTCAAAAATATATGGATAAACGCGATGGTCATGTTGTTCAAGCTCAAGCTGGCAGCGTTGACGAAGGTAAAATGACTAATGAAGACTTAAAGAAAGAAGCGCCTATTTATTATGCGATCTTACCTGTTATTCCATTAGCTATTATTTTATCCTTCTCTAGTTTATGGATTTCCTGGATTAAGATGAACATTATAGTAGCTATGTTTGTAGGTACTGCAGTGGGCATGATTTTCCAATTCCTTCGTACCTTTAATGGCAAATTGGCTATGGAAGACTTACAAGTGTACTTTGATGGCATGGGCCGTCAAATGGCAAATGTAGTGAGTCTTATCGTAGCAGGTGAAATTTTTGCTAAAGGCTTAATGTCTATTGGTACTATTGATGCCCTTATCGAATGGGCTAAGACTTCCGGTTTCGGCGGTATTGGTATTACATTAGTTATGGTTTCCATCATCGGTATTTCTGCCATTGTAATGGGATCTGGTAATGCGCCATTCTTCGCATTTGCTAACTTAGTACCAAATATTGCAGCACATACTGGTGTGTCTACGGCACTAATGATTTTACCAATGCACTTTATTGCGAGTGCGTTCCGCGCTATTTCTCCAATTACAGCTGTAATCGTTGTAGCATCTGGCATGGCAGGGATTTCTTCTTTTGACCTTGTAAAACGTACAGCAATTCCTATGATTGGCGCAGGTATTACATTAGTAATAGCCAACTTCGTGTTCTTCTTATAAAATATTGATTCCCCCAAGGATTGAAACTACTTTTTGTACATCTTCAACACAAATAAAGGCAGTAGTAGAGTGATGAGCTCTACTGCTGCTTTTTCTATTTAGTTAGGTTATGAACTGTATGGCTATTAATAACGTTTTATCTTCTTATCTTTTTGTTTTTTATGTATATTTTATTTTTTCACTCATTATGTGATTAAGGCTTATTGTCTTAAGAAATTAAATCTCAATGAATCCGAAAATTAAAGTTACTAGGAGAAATAATTATAAGTAATAGATTTTTAAATCTAGTAAAAGGGGCGCATATAGAGTAAGTAAAGTAGAAAATATGGTTGTACTATGAGAAATTGTAATACATGAATGGCTAGTAAAATGTGAGTAAAAATTTTATTTTCCTTTGCCTATACATACAGAAATAAAGGAAATTATGATATAATGTATAGATGACAAATGCAAGTTATTGTATTTAATTAAGAGGTGAAATCATGAGTAATGAAGTAATTTTAGTAACTGGCCATAAAAGTCCTGACACAGACTCTTTTTGCTCTGCATTAGGCTATGCAAATTTAAAGAATCAAATGGGTATTCCTGCAAAAGCAATTTGTGCAGGCCCTGCTAATAAAGAAACTAGTTTCGTATTAAACCATTTTGGCATTGAACATCCTGAAATCGTTACTAGCTTTGCAGTACGCATTAAAGATGTAGTAGAGAAAGTACCTGCTGTACCGGCTACAGCTGATCTTAAAGCAGTACTTGCATGGCGCGACGAACATGATATGAATCGCGTGCCTGTAGTGGAAGGGGATAAATTTGTTGGCGTTATTATGCCTAAGCGTTTAATCGAAGCACTTGGCAATGCTTGGCTTGAAAATAAAGAAGTAACAGCTGGTGACATCGTTTCTAAAGCTGGTTGCCAAGTTATTAATCCTGAATTAAAATTAAGCGAATTCAGCCGTGGTCATGCTGGGGCCTATCCTGTAGTTGATGGTGAAATCTATCTTGGTATGGTACGTGCCAATGCTGAAGCTCCTAAGAATAAACAAAAAGTAATTCTTGTTGACCACAATGAAAAAGTTCAAATCATTGATGATATTGAAGAAGCTGAAATTATTGAAAATATTGACCATCACCGCATTGGTGGCTTAACGACTGAAAATCCTATTTTCATTCATTATGAGCCAGTAGGTTGTACTTGTACAATTGTTGCTAATTTCTATTGGCAATATGGTCAAGAAATTCCTAAACATATTGCAGGTGTATTATTATCTGCGATTATTTCTGATACTGTATTATTCCGTTCACCAACTTGCACTCCAAAAGATAAAGAAACAGCTGAAAAATTAGCTAAGATTGCTGGTGTTGATTTAGAGGCATATGGCATCGAAATGTTAAAAGCTGGTGCTGATGTATCTGATTTCAGCGATGAAAAAATCGTTCGTACAGATATGAAGGAATTCACTGCTAATGGTCAAGTAATCAGCATTGGTCAGCTTACTACTATGAGTGCTGATGATGTGTTAACTCGCAAAGCTGATTTACTAGTAGCACTTGAAGACTTACGAGCTTCTAATGGCTATGCAGCATCTTATATTATGGTGACTGACATTTTAAAAGAAAGTACTAATCTTTTATTTGCCGGTGATGTAGCAACTGTAGTAGCTAATGCATTTGGTAAAGAAGTGAAGGATCAAGAAGTATTCTTGCCAAATACATTATCCCGTAAGAAACAAATTGTTCCTCAAATTTTAGGGGCTATGAAATAAGAATAATTGGCCAAAGACGGCATGGCTAGTTGTATATAATAACAAAAACGTTGCTCCTAGCAACGTTTTTTGTTCGTTGTATGTATGTTACTTGTTTGGGTTTTAATAAAGAAAGGTTGATTATGAGTCAAGCACTATTTGAAGGCTTAAATCGTGAGCAGCAAGAAGCCGTAAAGACCACTGAAGGGCCATTACTTATCGTGGCCGGTGCTGGGTCAGGTAAAACTCGCGTACTTACATATCGCATTGCCTATCTATTAGAGCAAGGTGTGAATCCTTATGAGATTTTAGCAATCACCTTTACCAATAAGGCAGCCAAAGAAATGAAGAGTCGTGTAGAAGATATTGTAGGCTCTCTTGCAGATCGCATATGGCTAAGCACATTCCATTCTTTTTGTGCTAAATTTTTGCGCTTTGAGCTCGATAATTTTTTAGGTTATAGCAAAAATTTTACTATTTATGATACAGGTGACTCTCAAGTTGTGCTTAAGGCGGCCTTAAAAGCACTTAATCTTGATGATAAATATTATCCTGTTAATGCGATGATGAGTCAGATTTCTGATGCAAAAAATAGACTTTTATTTGCCCACGATTATCGCTTACAAGCTCGAGATTTTTATAGTCAAAAAGTGGCCGATGTATACGAATACTATGAGCGTGAACTTCGTAAAAACAATGCCTTAGACTTTGATGATTTACTCTTAGTAGCGGTGAAGCTCTTGCAAACAAATGAGGCCATATTAGAGAAATATAGCCGTCGTTTCCGCTATATTATGATTGATGAGTATCAAGATACGAACCATGCACAATATACCTTGGCGCATTTATTGGCGTCTAATTGGGGAAATATTTGCGTAGTAGGTGATGCTGACCAAAGTATTTATGCTTGGCGTGGTGCAGATATTCAAAATATTTTAGACTTTGAGAAAGATTATCCTAAGTGTAAGACTATTAAATTAGAACAAAACTATCGCTCCACTAAAACGATTCTGGAAGCGGCTAATGCTGTAATTGAAAACAATGAAGGGCGGCCAGAAAAGAATTTGTGGACTGATAAGGATTTAGGTGCTAAAATTCGCCATTTTACGGCTCAATCGGAACAAGAAGAGGCGGCCTTTATTAGTCAAACCATTGCTAAAGAACATGAGACTCATGATGTGCCTTATGGTGATATGGCTATTTTATATCGTACTAATGCGCAGTCCCGTGCCCTAGAAGAAGGTTTAATTAAACGAGGCATACCTTATACTATGGTAGGGGGCACTAAGTTCTATGACCGCAAAGAAATTAAAGATGTACTGGCGTATTTAAAAGTTATCTTCAATCCTTTTGATGATTTAAGTTTAATCCGCATCATCAATGTGCCTAAGCGCAGTATTGGGGCGACGACGGTATCAAAATTACAGGAATTTGCCAGAGAAACGGGCAATTCCTTATTCATGACTTTGACTATTTTAGATCAGATTCCGACTATAAAAGGAAAGACACGAGAAAAGCTAGAAGCATTTAGTATTCTCATCTTTACTTTAGTATCGCGCATGGAAGAGCTTACCGTATTGCAGGTCTTAGAGGAGATTTTAGCTCAAACAGGCTATTTGAAAGAGTTAGAAGCTAGTACAGATCCTCAAGATGAAGCGCGCGTAGAAAATATTGGCGAATTATTATCGGTAGCTAAAGTATTTTTAGATGAAAATCCTAATGGTACGGTACAGGACTTTTTAGAACAAGTGGCCTTAGTCAATGATGTAGATACTTATGAACAAGCTGACTCGAAAGTAACTCTTATGACCTTGCATTCCGCTAAGGGCTTGGAATTTCCAATCGTATTCTTAGCTGGTTTAGAGGAAGGGCTATTTCCACACAGCCGAACCTTGATGAATCCTGAGGAAATTGAGGAAGAACGTCGTCTTTGTTATGTAGGTATAACAAGGGCAGAAAAAGAATTATATATGCTAAACGCTGCAACGCGGACAGTTTTTGGGCGAACAAATAGCTATTTGCCTTCGCGATTTTTAAAAGAGATTCCCAGTGAATTCATTGAAGAATTGCGAGCTAAGCGTCGTATTCCAGATGAAATTAAGCGCCATGTACCACCTCATATGTCCGTCTTATCGCGCCCTGTTACAAAACCAGTGGTGCGCAATCCCGTGGTAGCAGACTGGCAAGTAGGCGATACGGCTAATCACAGTAAGTGGGGCGAAGGGACTGTTCTTGAGGTGCAAGGCGGTGGCTCTGGTATGAAGCTTAAGATTAATTTCCCTACACAGGGCGTGCGCATTATTATGGCAAAATTTGCACCGATTGAAAAAGTGTAGGTCATACTATGTATATAGCAAGAAGCTTGTTAGCCAGTATGAATTAGGAGACACATAATGACAGTATTAAATCAATTAAAAGACGCATATTCCAAGGCTGCCAATGTGGAGGAGAAAACTCATGCGCTCCAACAATTATTGGCTCATTGTGGATATTTATACTATGTAAAAGATGCGCCAGAAATGGAAGACTATGAGTATGACAAGCTCTATCGTGAACTGGTGGAGCTAGAGACGGCACATCCTGAATATATTACGTCCTATTCACCAACGCAGCGTGTGGGGGCTAAATTGACTGGGGATTTTCCAAAAGTGATTCATGGTCGCCCTATGCTTAGCCTTAGCAATGTATTTAATGCAGATGAAGTGCGTGCTTTTGGTGAACGTGTGCGCAAGGAATTAGGTCATACACCTGAGTATGTAGTAGAACTTAAAATTGACGGCTTAGCGGTTAATATTCACTATGAAAATGGCTTGTTTACGAGAGCGGTGACTCGTGGTGATGGCAAAGTAGGCGAAGATGTGACGGCCAATGTGCGAACCATTCAATCGGTTCCTTTATATATCGAGAATGCGCCGCCTTATATTGAAATTCGCGGTGAAGCCTATATGCCACATAAAGAGTTTCAACGCATTAATGAGGAACGCGAAGCAGCAGGTATTGCTACTTTCGTAAATCCTCGCAATGCTGCGGCTGGCTCTTTACGCCAATTGGATCCTGCTATGACGGCAAGTCGTAATCTTGACTTCTTTGCCTATGCGATTGGCATGGAAGAGGGGGCGAATATTCACTCTCAAAAAGAATTATTAGAAGCCTTAGAATCCTATCATTTTCATGTAAATCCTCATTATACTTTGTGCCATACCATTGATGATGTAGTGGAGCGCATTGCTTACTGGGATGAAGAGCGCCATAATTTGCCTTATGATACAGATGGTATGGTAATTAAGGTGAATAGCTTTGAAGACCAGGAGCAATTAGGTGCTACTGTAAAAGATCCTCGTTGGGCGACGGCCTATAAATATGCTCCAGACGAAGTAGAAACTATAGTCAATGATATTACTATCAATATTGGTCGCACTGGGGTGTTAACGCCTACAGCTGAGCTTGAGCCAGTTTTCGTAAGTGGCACTAATGTGGCACGAGCGACTTTGCATAATGGAGATTTTATCAAAGACAAAGATATTCGCATTGGGGATCATGTGTTAATTCACAAAGCAGCAGAAATCATTCCTGAGGTAATTAAAGCGTTTCCAGAAAAGCGAACTGGTAATGAAGTGGTATTTACTATGCCTACACAGTGTCCAATTTGTAATTCTCCAACGGTGCGCCGTGAAGGTGAGGTCGCTGTTCGTTGTAGCAATCCGCATTGTCCGGCAGTGGAAAAAGAAAAAATTATACATTTTGCTTCGCGTGATGCCATGAATATAGAAGGGCTTGGTCCAAGCATTGTGGAAAGCTTAATTCGCTATAAACTCATAAGTACAGTGGCTGATTTATATAAATTAACAGAAGACCAGCTCATTACTATGGAGCGAATGGGCAAGAAATCGGCACAGAACTTAGTGAAAGCCATTGCTGAATCAAAGTCACGTGGCTTGGGGCGCTTGCTATTTGCGCTAGGAATTCGACTTATAGGGGCTAAAGCCGGCCAGACGATTGCGCAACAATTCCCATCCATGGATGCACTTATGAATACTACCGAAGAGGACTTTACTCATATTGCTGAAATTGGACCTACTATGGCTGCTAGTTTAGTACAGTATTTTAAAGAACCACATCATCGTGAACTCATCGAAGAGTTGCGAGCCTTAGGGGTCGTTATGGAAGAGACTATAGAAGTGCCTCAAGGCGATGAATTAGCCGGGGAAACCATTGTCTTGACAGGAACTTTAGCTAGTATGGGGCGTAAAGAGGCAGGCGATCTCTTGGCCAGTCATGGCGCTAAAATTACCGGTTCTGTGAGCAAAAAGACCACCATGGTCATCGCTGGTGAAGAAGCTGGTAGTAAACTAACAAAAGCTGAATCCTTGGGCATACGCATAGTATATGAAGCGGAATTTTTAGAGCTCATTAAAGATTGGCAATAATGTGTATACAGTGTGAGCTCGCATGTGCGTACAATTAATCAATGATATGCGAATAATTAAGCAATAATATTCGAACAATTAAGCACTAATGTGCGTGCCATATAGTGATGTGTGTACAATATGAGCAACACCGTTTGTGTACTTTTAAAAATAATTTGTATATAGTTAATTAAGAGAATTGAGAATTGAAATACTCTTATATTTGGCTTGTTCTAGGCGATTTGGTATAATGTAACAATGAAAGGATGTGTACTGATGAAAATCAATCGGGATGAAATAAAAAACATTGCTCTTTTATCTCGTCTAGAAGTAGACGAAGCACATATGGAGCAAGTAGAAAAAGCGTTAAATGATGTACTTTCCTATGTGACTGAATTGGAAGAACTTAATCTTGAAGGGGTGGAGCCAATGGCTCATGCGGTACCACTTCAAAATGTATTCCGTGAAGATGAAGTAAAACCTTCACTCGATCATGCTCTTGCTATGCAAAATGCACCAGAAGAAACAGATGGTTACTTTACAGTGCCTCGCGTAGTACAGGAATAGGAGGAACAACAGTGACCATTCATGAATTACATAAAAAACTTATAGCAAAAGAAGTATCTGCTGTAGAGTTAACGAATGCTATTATTGCTCAAAAAGCTAAAACTGAGCCTATCGTTAAGGCATACTTATCCGATTCTCACGAAGAGGCCTTAAAGGTAGCAGCTGCAGTGGATGCTAAAATTGCTGCTGGAGAAGTGATTTCTCCATTAGCCGGTATTCCAGGGGCAATTAAAGATAATATTTGTATTAAAGACCAAAAGGCGACTTGTGCGTCTAAAATGCTTGAAAACTTCGTGCCACCATATAATGCAACGGTTGTAGAACGTTTACAAGCCTTAGATTTAGTAAGCCTTGGTAAGCTTAACATGGATGAATTTGCTATGGGTGGTTCTACAGAAAACTCTGCTCTAGCTAAAACTACTAATCCATGGAATGCTGACTATGTACCAGGTGGCTCTTCCGGCGGTAGTGCAGCTTCTGTATCAGCTGGTAGTGCTGTATGGGCTTTAGGCTCTGATACAGGCGGATCTATTCGTCAGCCAGGCGCTTATTGTGGCGTAGTTGGTTTAAAACCAACGTATGGTAATGTATCTCGTTTTGGCTTAATCGCCTTCGCTTCTTCTTTAGACCAAATTGGACCTGTTACGCGCGATGTAACCGATGCGGCGATTGTGTTAAATGCTATTTCCGGTCATGATTTCAGAGATTCCACATCCATTCCAGGGGATCGTCCTGATTACACTAAAGCTTTAGTAAGCGATGTAAAAGGTTTAAAAATTGGCCTTCCTAAAGAATTCTTTGGGGAAGGGATCAATAGCGAAGTTCGTGAAGCTATTCAAAAAGCAGCTAAAAAATATGAAGAGTTAGGTGCTGAAATTGTAGAAGTTAGCCTTCCAACGGCTAAATACGCTTTATCTGCGTATTATATTATTGCCTTAGCGGAAGCTAGCTCCAACTTAGCTCGTTATGATGGCGTAAGCTATGGTCTTCGCGTGCCAGCTGATAATTTAGTGGAAATGTCGACTAAGACTCGTACGCAAGGCTTTGGCCCTGAAGTACAACGTCGTATCTTGCTTGGTACTTATGTATTGAGCTCTGGCTATTATGATGCATATTATTTAAAAGCCTTAAAAGCGCGTCGTTTAATTAAAAATGAATTTGATGCGGCATTTGAAAAAGTAGATGTACTTCTAACACCTACAGCACCAAATACAGCATTTAAATTTGGTGAAAAAATTAATGATCCATTGTCCATGTACATGGAAGATATTTGTACAACCCCTGTTAACTTAGCGGGGATTCCTGGCATTTCCATTCCAGCTGGTTTTGCAAGCAATGGAATGCCGATTGGACTTCAATTGTTAGCTCCTGCCATGGGAGAAGAAGTATTGCTTCGCACAGCCTATACGTTTGAACAAGCGTGTCCAGAATGCAATAAAATAGCACCAATTGGGGAGGTAACACTATGAAATATGAAACAGTCGTAGGGCTTGAAGTCCATACGGAACTGAAGACTAAATCTAAGATTTTTTGTGGCTGTACCACTGAATTTGGTGGCAATCAAAATACCCATGTATGCCCAGTTTGCTTAGGCTTACCAGGGGTACTTCCAGTGCTTAATAAAAAAGTAGTGGAATATGCTATCCGCGTTGGTTTAGCTCTTAATTGTGAAATTTTACATTTTAATAAATTTGACCGCAAAAACTACTATTATCCAGATTTACCTAAGAACTGGCAGACCTCTCAATATGATTTGCCAATTTGCTTAAATGGTTATTTAGATATTGAAGTGAATGGTGAAACACGCCGTATTCGCATTACCCGTATTCACATGGAAGAAGATGCTGGTAAATTAGTTCATAGCGGCAGTACGATTAGCACTTCGGATTCCTCAAATGTAGACTATAACCGTACCGGTGTACCTCTTCTTGAAATCGTATCTGAGCCAGATCTTCGCTCTGGTGAAGAAGCGCGTGCGTATGTAGAGAAACTTCGCTCTATCATTAAATACTTAGATGTATCTGATGTGCGCATGGAAGAAGGTAGCCTTCGTTGTGATGCTAATATTTCTGTACGCTTAATGGGCGAAGAAAAATTAGGTACCAAAACTGAAATTAAAAATATGAACTCCTTAACAGCTCTTCAAAAAGGGATTGAATACGAAGCGCTTCGCCAAGCAGAAACAATTGAAGACGGTGGCGAAATTGTGCAAGAAACGCGCACCTGGGATGATAGCAAGGGCATAACACTTTCTATGCGTAAGAAAGAAAAAGAAAATGACTATCGCTATTTCCCAGAGCCAGACTTGGTGCCAATTGTAATTACAGATGAACAAATTGAAGCAGCGTGCAAGGAATTGCCTGAGCTTCCAGATACTAAACAAGCTCGTTTCCAAAGCGACTATGGTTTGTCTCATGAAGATAGCCGCATTTTAACAACAGCTCGTGAAACAGCAGACTATTTAGATGCCACTGTAAAAGCTGGTGCTGATGCTAAAACTGCAGCTAACTGGATGCTTGGTGATATGGCTAAACTTGTAAATGATGCTAATATTACTTTTGCAGAAGCGCAGATTAAACCAGAACAATTAGCTGGTATGATTGCATTAATTGATAAAGGAACTATTTCCGGTAAAATTGCGAAGAAGGTTATTGTTTCCATGTGGGAAACTGGCAAAGATGCAGCTACTATCGTAGAGGAACAAGGCTTAGTTCAAATTACTGATACAGGTGCTATTGAAGAAATCGTAAAGCAGGTTATTGCGGATAATCCTAAATCTGTAGAAGATTTCAAGAGTGGCAAGGGCAAAGCCATTGGGTTCTTAGTAGGCCAAGTTATGAAACAAAGTAAAGGCCGCGCTAATCCTGGCGTTGTAAATGAATTATTGCAGAAACATTTAAATGCATAATTTCAGTTTGCTGTATTTAGTAAACGATTCATCTAAGGCTAGCTAGTAAGTTCATAAGTACATAAGTATTTAGTAAGTTGTTCTGGCCGTCAGAAGATTGACATTGTATTGAGATTTTTTATATTTTTGTTGCGTATGAAGAGGAGCGATGTTAATGCGTGAAGAACAAAATTCGTACGAAAAAACAGAGACAAAAGTATTGTCTGAAGAAGAACGCCAATCCTTTGATGGGATTACCATTGACGAAGACGGTCGTGAGCAGACTGAACATGATATAAAAGAAGAGAAACAGTATTACTATCAGCAAGGGGAGAGCATTCCTCGCGTTAAAGTTTATTCCTTTACCTCCTTAGGTTGGAAAGGAAAATTGATTTTAGGTGCTGTTGTAGCGGCTATTTTAGTGGTAGTTGTCTTCTTTGGTGGCATGTTTATGCTAGGTGCTGCCGTACTTGCAGTGGCTGCACTTATTTTAGGGCTTATTAAAAAAATATTCTTTTAATTGCCTAAGAGAATCAAATATAAAAGGGAAGCCTCTTGTTTACAAATCATAATTTTAATTTTGCTTTGCCAAATTTAGTATGATTCTGTAAACAAGGGGCTTTTTCTTATATGAAGTATAAAAGCAATTGAAGGATATTTTACATAGAGTATATGTAAATAAGTGTTTAAGGTAAAAGGGGAGAGTTTAGAGCGTTTTCTTGCTGTATTGCTACTATATAGTGCTATACTGCTTCCATAATGATGGTTTTAAGGAGGCTTGAATGATGTTAGGAAAAAACTTTCTATTAAAAGGGACACCTTTGTTGTCTAAGTTAAGTCGTGTTGACAATGGGCAGAAAAATAGTATTTGGTATAGAGATTGGAAGCTTGTAGCTTGTTTAGGGGCACTAGGAATTTTGGTAACTGTGGGATCCTTTGGGCAGGTGCAGGCAGCAGATACAATTTCTACTGATAAGTTTTCTAATATTGTACATTCTGATACTGTGAATTCTGATGCCAAGGTTTCTGGTGGTATAGATTCTAATACTAAGATTGATAATGCTAAGGTTTCTAATAATAAAAAATTTCAGATCACTAGTGCTAATGTTAAGGCGGGCACCGAAGTATACTCTTTAGTTTTTAATTCTGAAGCATATGAGCTTCGAACATCTACGGTAAATGGGGAAACTATTTCGTATAGAGCGTATGAAAATATTCCGTATGTAGCTAAGCCTGTAGATGTAGGCTATCAATATATGAATATCTATATTCCAGAAGCTTATTATGAAAATGCTAGCCAAGGAAAGTATACGAAGGATACGGCACCTATATTCTTTCCTAATTCGGTAGGTGGGTATCGTCCAAGTCAAGCAAGTAAACCAGCTGTAGATAGAGAGGGGAACCCTAATGCCGTATTAATGGCTCTATCTAAAGGGCTTGTAGTAGCAGCGCCAGCTACAAGAGGTCGCTCTAATGAATCAGCTGACGGTACTTATATTGGGAAGGCCCCAGCTGTTATAGTTGACTTAAAAGCAGCTGTTGCGTATTTACACAGTAATGATGATGAAATGCCAGGAGATGCAAATAAAATTATTTCCAATGGCACGAGTGCAGGCGGTGCTGTGTCCTTATTGCTAGGTGCTAGTGGCAATTCATTGGACTATAATTCGTATTTATCAGAGTTAGGTGTGGCATCTTATGATACATCAATTTATGCTGTATCGGCTTATTGCCCAATAACTGATTTAGACCATGCAGATATGGCTTATGAATGGTCTTATAATGGTATAAATTCTTATGCTGGTATGGGTGGCATGCCTGGACAACAAGAGCCGCCAGATCCAACTTTAGGAAATGGTGGTGCTTTTGGTGGGGAGGAACAAACTGCTTCACCTAATTCAAAATTACCAGAGATGATGGCACCTAAAGCTGATAAGAATAAAAGTATTATACTAAAGCCAGACGCTATTGCTTATAGTAAAGTGTTAAAAGATAATTTCCCCCAATATATAAACAGTTTACAATTACAATCAAAAGAGGGAACGCCTTTAACTTTAGAAGCTGATGGAACTGGTACCTTTATGACCTATGCTAAGTCTTACATTATAGACAGTGCTTATAAAGCTAAATTAACAGGAACTGATATTAGTGATGTAAACTATTTAATATATGATTCTCAGGATAGCAGTAAAATAGTAGATGTTGATTGGGCAAAATACAACGCATCTGTAGGTCGCATGAAGGCACCAGGGGCTTTTGATGCTCGTGATAATTCATCGGGTGAAAATAATTTGTTTGGTACTACTACAATAGACAATCAACATTTTACTGCCATTGCTTCTATTCAAGGAGATGGCACATCGATTGCAGATTTTCAAACTATTAAAATGATGAATCCTTTAAATTATATTAGTCCATTGCATTTAGATGGCGTAAACTATAATCAAAACACAGCCAACTATTGGCGTATTCGCTATGGGGAACATGACAATAATACATCTATGGCTGTGCCTCTCATCGTTGCAACAAGATTGCAAAATTATGGATATAATGTAGATTTTGCGCTACCGTGGGGCATTGGGCATGCTGGTGATTATGATTTAGAGGAACTTTTTGACTGGATCGATCGCATTGTTTGAATTATTATGGATTTTATATGCTTGCTTTTTAGAAAAACTTTTTGTACTGTTATAAGTAGTATATTTTATGATGTTTAATACAATAACAGTGAGGTTTTTATGGATAATAAACCGGTAGTGGCATTGATGTATGATTTTGATAAGACGCTTTGCACAAAGGATATGCAGGAATATGGCTTTATTTCAGATTTAGGAATGGAGCCCTCAGAGTTTTGGAATAAGGCCAATTCGTTAGCAGCAGAACAGGAAATGGATGGCATTTTAGCCTATATGTACACGATGGTGGATACTTGCCGGAAGCGAGAGATTCGCATTACTAAAGAGAAGTTTAATGATTTAGGTAAGGCCATTGAGTTTTTTCCAGGCGTGTTGACCTGGTTTAAGCGTATGAATGAATATGCTGATTCACTAGGTTTGCAGCTAGAACATTATATTGTATCTTCTGGGGTAAAAGAAATTATTGAAGGGACGCCTATTAAGGAAGAATTCAAGAAGATTTATGCCTGTGAATTTATGTATGATTATAATGATTTAGTTGCTTGGCCTAAAGTGGCCGTTAACTATACAGGTAAGACGCAATTTTTGTTCCGTATAAATAAGGGTGTGCTTGATCTTACCCCAAATAGTGATGCGGAACTAAATCGTTATACCCCATCTGAGGAGCGACGTATACCATTCCGTAACATGGTGTACATTGGCGATGGCATTACGGATGTGCCTTGTATGAAGCTAGTTAAGGTGAATGGTGGACAATCCATTGCTGTGTATAATCCAGAAAAAGGAAAAGACACAGTTAAAAATCTAGTTAAAGACAATCGAGTTAATTTTATCAGCAAGGCTGACTACTCAGAGCATAGTGAAATAGATATCATTGTAAAGGCTATTTTAGATAAAATGGCTGCTGTGGAGGCTATGAGAAGCTTGGAGAAGTTTGTGTCTAAGTGATGAGATTAAGTTGGTGTTTTAAAATGAGTTTAGTACAAATAAATAAAAGTAAATAAAAGTAAATAAAATTTCATCAGGATGCCAATATATTGTAAAATGTATGAAACGGAAATATAAAATGTTTGAAACGGATATTTTGGCTTTGTTGGTAAGAGTTATAAGATTTATTATGTTTTGTACTGCTTACTACTATTTACTATTTGAAGCAATTTAAATAAATTAAAGAGTGCATTTTATAGCGATTATAGCTACTATTTTTTGAGTGAAACATTCACTTAAATTATAGTAGCTATTTTTTTATGTTTAAAATAAATTTTGTTTAAATTATGGATTATAGTTTTTGAAACAAAAAAATATTTACTGAAGTAAAAATAAAAGTATTGTAATTTATGTAAAGATGTTGTAAAATACAATTAATGAATAGTAAGGATGATATAAATGCATAGGAGGGGTGGTTGGTTTGGAACGAAAGCTTACGGCCGGAGAAAGGCTAGATAGATTACCAATATCTAGATGGCATTATCGTATGTTGGTGGTAATCGGTGCAGGACTATTTGTAGATGGTATAGACAATTACATGGGCGGTGCTGTGTTATCTGAATTAATTCAGATGGGCTGGTCGACTAATTACTTGAATGCAGCTTTTATATCATTTACTATGTTGGGTTTATTTTGTGGTAGCTTATTAACAGGCTATATTGGTGATAGATTTGGCCGAAAATTTGCCTACCAATTAAATTTATTAATCTTTGGTATTGCTGGTTTAATTGGTGCTTTTTCTCCTAATATGTATTTTCTTATAGCTTGTCGCTTTGTTATGGGGATAGGCTTAGGCGCAGAAATCATAGTAGGTTT
The DNA here is from genome assembly GCF_900545795.1 of uncultured Veillonella sp. Lineage (GTDB taxonomy): Bacteria > Bacillota > Negativicutes > Veillonellales > Veillonellaceae > Veillonella_A. The sequence goes on along the minus strand of NZ_URAR01000017.1, from coordinate 12,489 downwards.
TGGGATGTTTGCTGAAATGGTTCCTGCCAAAGTTCGGGGGAGATGGTCATCCTATTTATCTCTCATAGGTAATATGGCAGCACCTGTAGGAATGCTCTTATGTTATCTCATTATTCCAGCTTTTGGCTGGCGTGTTATGTTTTTCACAGGTGGTCTGCTGGCACTGTTAGTATGGTTTCCAAGACAACATATGCCAGAATCACCACGATGGCATGAAAGTAAAGGTCATCGCTTACAAGCGGATACTATTTTAGAATCAATTGAAAAAGAGATTGAAGCGGAAAAAGGAATTAAGTTAGATCCTTACACAAATGATCATGTGTTTGCTAAAGAACCAGTAGCAAAAAATACATTCGGATGGCTCGATTTATTTAAAGGTGAAGTCTTACGGCGAAATATTATTGCTTCAGTTTGTTTGGTGGCAATGAACACCTTGATTTACACCATAATCAACTGGTTACCAACTATATTTGTTCATCAAGGTATTAGTGTTACAAAGTCTGTTGGTATGGTTGCTCTTATGATGTTAGGTGCACCAGTAGGTGTTATTATATCCGCATATTTAGCGGATCGATTTGCTAGAAAATATGTAGCAGTCACTTTGCTGTTTCTCATCTCAGTCATGTGCTATATCTACTCAGCACAACGAGAAGATATACTCATTATGACAAGTGGCTTTGTTATGACAATATTAATTTACTTCTTTGTTTGTTTCGTATGTTCGGTGTATGTACCAGAATTATTCCCTACAGAAATACGTTTGCGTGGTATGGGATTTTCAAATGCAGTAGGACGTTTTAGCGCTGTAATTTCTCCGTATGTAGTAGCGTATCTAATTACAGACTATGGAACGGATAGCGTATTTCACGTATTAACAGGATTTTTACTGGTTTGTGCAGCCATTATATATTTCTTAGGCGTTGAAAGTCGCGGTAAATCATTGGAAGAGGTGAATGAGTATGCTGTGTTAAATAAATCCTAGTTAGTTAAATTTGAAGGACTTTATCTTAACAACTAGGTATATGACATACGTTTAGTAGGTCATATATGGTTATGATTATGTAAATGAAATTAATATACATGATGGATTTGCATAGTACATACATGTTTCAACTGTTTAATTAGTCAAAGGAGTTGGCAATTATGAAAGCATTAGCAAGATATGGTAAAAGTTTTGGTGGTTATCGTTTAATTGATGTTCCAGAACCAACATGTGGTCCTGAAGACATTATTATAGAGGTAAAAGCAGCGGCTATCTGTGGTGCTGATATGAAGCACTTCCGTGTAGAAAACGGTTCTGATGAATTTAACTCTATTCGTGGACATGAATTTGCTGGTGAAATTGTAAAAGTTGGCGAACAAGTAAAACATTGGAAAGTTGGTCAACGAATTGTATCCGACAATAGTGGTCATGTTTGTGGTGTTTGCCCATCTTGTGATAGTGCAGACTTCTTAACTTGCCGCAGCAAAGTTAACCTTGGCTTAGATAATAACCGTTGGGGCGGTGGCTTTACAAAATATTGCAAGATTCCAGGTGAAATCCTCCGTATCCATCCTCATGCAATTTGGGAAATTCCTGAGAATGTAAAATACGAAGAAGCTTGTGTAATGGATCCAATTTGTAATGCATATAAATCCATCGTACAACAATCTCACTTTATGCCAGGTCAAGACTGCGTTGTATTTGGTACAGGTCCTCTTGGTTTATTCTCAGTACAGATTGCTCGTTTAATGGGTGCTGTTAATATTATCATGGTAGGTCTTGAAGAAGACGTAAAAGTTCGCTTTGGTGTAGCGAAAGAATTAGGTGCTACTCACTGCATTAATGCATCTAAAGAAGATGTAGTAGCTCGTTGCCATGAAATTAGTGGTGGACGTGATAATATTAGCCTAGTTGTAGAATGTTCTGGTGCCAATATTGCATTAAAACAAGCTATCGAAATGGTACGTTCTAATGGCGAAATTGTACGTGTTGGTATGGGTTTCAAACCCCTTGATTTCTCTATCAATGCGATTACAGAGTGGAATATTAGCATTATTGGTCATATGGCATACGATGCAACATCTTGGAGAAATGCAATGCGCTTATTAGCTGATGGAAAAATTAAGGTACAACCAATGATTACACATCGCCTTGGCTTGTCTGAGTGGGAAAAAGGCTTCGAAGCTATGGCGGACAAAGAAGCTATCAAAGTTATCATGCATTACGATTTTGATGATAAATAATAATTTATAAATAAAGGATACAAATTATGACAGAACAAAAGAGACCGAATTGCGGAGCACGACTTGATCGACTGCCAGATAGTAGTTGGCATTGGTCGATGTTTGGGATGGTTGCCTTTGGATTATTAGTTTGTTGGAGTAATGCCATAGGGGGCCTTGTATTAGCACAATTAAAAGCATTGGGGTGGACTAATAATAGTATTAGTGCCATGTTCGTAGCATTAACTACAGCAGGTATGTTTTTAGGTGCTTTAGTAGGTGGTATTATTGGTGATAAAATTGGCCGTCGAAATGGTTTCATACTATTTGAAGCAATCCATATTATTTCGATGATTGCCGGTGCTTTATCTCCTAATATGACATTTTTAATCGTTTGTCGTTTTGTAATGGGTGTAGGCTTAGGGGCTTTATTAGTAACATTGTTCGCTGGTTTTACAGAATATATGCCAGCGAGAAATCGAGGTACTTGGTCAAGTAGAGTATCATTTATAGGCAACTGGTCTTATCCAATATGTTCGTTAATTGCCATGGGGATTGTGCTTGTTGTATCTCCAGAAATGAATTGGCGCGTTCAATTTGTTATTCCTTCCATTTTATCTTTAATTGCAACTGTAATTGCTTACAAGAAATTCCCTGAATCACCACGTTGGTTAGAGTCTAAAGGGCGCTATGAAGAGGCAGAAGCGATTATGTCTGATATTGAGCGCAAAGTGGAAGCCGCAACGGGGAAAAAACTTGAAGCAGTTTCAAATACAGTTGCAGTAGAGCAGCATCATTTACCATATAGTGCTTTATTTAAAGGAGCATTATTAAAGCGTGTTATCCTTGGCTCTATGGTATTAATTGCAATGAATGTTGTTCAGTATACTTTGATTAACTGGTTACCAACCTTATTTATGGCGCAGGGAATTAATTTAAAAGATTCCATTGTTTTAAATACTATGAGTATGTTTGGCGCTCCGACAGGTATTTTTATAGCCATGTTCATCATGGATAAATTACCTCGTAAAGTAATGGGCGTAGGATTACTAGTAGTTATTGCTATATTAGGTTATGTATACTCCTTACAAACAAGCATGATGATGATCAGCATTATGGGTTTCTTCCTCATCATTTTCGTGTACATGTTTGTATGTTATGCATCAGCAGTATATGTTCCAGAAATTTGGCCTACAGAAGCTAAGCTCAGAGGTTCTGGTTTAGCCAATGCAGTAGGGCGAGTGAGTGGCATTATTGCTCCTTATGTTGTAGCTACATTACTAGACTCCATGGGAGTTACTGGTGTATTTATGTTCTTAAGTGGTGTATCGATTGTGGTTGCTCTATCAATTGCCTTCTTAGGTATTGAAAGTCGAGGCGCTTCCGTAGAACAAATTAGTGTAGCAAAATAAACTATTTAGAACATGAAAGGCCTTGTTCTAATGGTAATAAGTTGAGTACTGAAAGTGGCCAATACAAAGATGACAATATGTTAGGACCACTTTTAGTACCGGCTTAATTTTAAAGAATTTAAATAGAGTTAGCCTGCTATAGAAATACGATTTATAGGTAGAAAGCAAGCTAATTGAGTAGTAAGAAAAGAGGCTGTGGCTATGAAAAATACAAAGGCAATTTTAAAAACTCCAGGCACAATGATTTTCAAAGAAGCAAATATTCCTGAGCCAAAAGGCGATGAAGTATTGATTAAAATTGAATATGTAGGTTTATGTGGCTCTGACGTACATGGGTTTGAATCTGGTCCATTTATTCCACCAAAAAATCCTAATCAAGAAATTGGTTTAGGTCATGAATGTGCAGGTACAATTGTTAAAGTTGGTCCAGACGTAAAACAGTTAAAAGTGGGCGATAGAGTTGCTGTAGAGCCAGGTGTTCCATGTGGTCAATGTCGTTTCTGTCGTGAAGGTCATTACAACATTTGTCCAGACGTAGATTTTATGGCAACTCAGCCAAATTATCGTGGCGCTTTAACTAATTACTTAGTGCATCCTGAAGCATATACATATAAATTACCTGATACGATGAGTACTATGGAAGGGTCCCTTATTGAGCCTGCTTCAGTAGGTATCCATGCAGCTATGATGGCTGATGTTAAACCAGGTATGAAAATTGTTATTCTTGGTGCAGGTTGCATTGGTTTAATGACTTTACAAGCATGTAAAGCATTAGGTGCTACACAGATTGTGGTTGTTGACGTTTTAGAAAAACGCTTACAATATGCTAAAAAATTGGGCGCAATGGAAGTGATTAATGGTAAAGCCGAAGATACTGTAGCGCGTACACATGAGATTTTAGGCGAACTGGGAGCTGATATTGTATTTGAAACTGCAGGATCAGCTATTACAGCAAGTCAAGCACCTCTCATTGTAATGCGTGGCGGTAAGATTATGATTGTTGGTACAATTCAAGGCGATACTCCAATTAACTTCTTAAAAATAAACCGTGAAGTTTCAATTCAGACGGTATTCCGCTATGCTAATCGTTACCCAGTGACTATTGATGCTATTGAGTCAGGCACCTTTGATGTGAAGTCAATGGTAACACATGTGTATGATTTTAAAGATACACAAAAAGCCTTTGAAGATTCAGTAAATTTAAAAGCCGAAATTATTAAAGCTGTTATTAAAATTGAAGATTAGTTAGACTTGCTATCTATGGAGCATCCCTTTATATCCTCGAACACTTTAGCTTTGTAGAGGGCGATGAAAACTAAAGGACAATTTGATAATGAATTTAAAAACATCGGATATGGTTAAAATAGTTAGGAGACGAGATTATGTTAGCAAATCTTAAATACTGGGAAGAAAAAGCGTTAGAAGGAAAATATGCAATTCCACATTTTAATGTATGGAATGCAGAGATGTTGATGGGGGTTATTGATGCAGCCGAAGAATTGCGCGCACCAATTATTATTTCCTTCGGTACAGGTTTTGTGGGTAATACATCATTTGAAGATTTTTCTCATATGATGGTATCCATGGCTAAAAAAGCGACTGTGCCAGTAATTACACATTGGGATCATGGTAGAAGTATGGAGATTGTACAAAATGCGTATAATCATGGTATGAACTCCATTATGCGTGATGCTTCTGCATATGATTTAGAAACCAATATTAAATTGACTAAAGAAGTAGTTGATTACTTCCATATGCGTGGTGTCCCTGTAGAGGCTGAGCTTGGTCATGTAGGTAATGAAACCGTATATGAAGAAGCTTTAGCTTCCTACATGTACACAAATCCAGATGAAGCAGCGGAATTTGTTGAACGCACAGGTTGTGACTCATTAGCTGTTGCTATCGGGAATCAGCATGGTGTATATACATCTGATCCTCAAATTAACTTTGATGTATTGAAACGAGTTCGTGATGCTGTTGATATTCCATTAGTACTTCATGGTGCGTCCGGTATTAGTGATGAAGATGTGCGCAAAGCTATTTCATTAGGTATTACAAAAGTAAATATTCATACCGAATTATGTCAAGCTGCAATGGATGCTATTCGTGAGAATACAGAAAATACCTTCTTAGAATTAGAACGTGCTGTTCGTCAAGCTGTAAAACAACGTGCTATGGAAAAAATTAAGTTATTTGGTACTGATGGAAAGGCTGATGAAGCATGATTGATGTTATTTGTGCAGGTGGTGCCATTGTAGATATATTATTACGACCTGTAGACAAAAATATATTTGATGCTGATTCGTATCCCTTAGATTCTATTGGCATGACCTTAGGTGGGGATGCACTTAATGAATCGACTATAATTTCTCGATTAGGTAAAAAAGTAGCCCTTATGGGCCTTGTTGGGCAAGATCCAGCAGGTACATTTATTCGTGAATCTTGTGAAAAAGAAGGAATTGATACACAATCTTTACTTTGCGATAGCCAAATTAATACATCTATTAATATTGGTCTGGTAGCGGATGATGGAGAGCGCACTTTTGTTACAAATCGAAATGGTAGCTTATGGAAGACTTGTATTGATCATATTGATATGAGTCGCTTTGGAGAAGCCAAAATACTGTCCTTAGCAAGTATTTTTAATTCACCTTTACTTGATGGTAAAAGCTTAGAAATTATATTTGCAAAAGCAAAGGCAGAAAATCTTATTATCTGCGCTGACATGATTAAACCAAGATTAGGTGAAACATTAGACGATATTAAAGGCTGCTTAAGCTTTGTAGATTATATATTCCCTAATTTTGAAGAAGCTAAGTTATTAACAGGTAAGAGTACAGCAGAAGATATTGCAGATACATTCCTTGCTTGCGGGGTTAAATATGTAGTATTAAAAACCGGTAGAGAGGGCTGCTTTATAAAAGGCTCTGGCGTGGCTGAATCGATTCCAGCTATTAAGGGAATCAAAGCCATTGATACTACTGGAGCAGGGGATAACTTTGCTTCTGGATTTATTACAGCACTTCTAGATGGAAAATCTATTCAAGAGTGTGCTAGATTCGCCAATGCTACTGCTGCAGTATCAGTACAAAGCTTAGGAGCTACTACAGGCGTACAAAATAGAGAACAGGTAGAGGAGTTATATAAATTATATAATTCATAATATAACTATAGGGAGGCAACACATGGATAAGATTAAGTTGGGTGCTTCAGATTTATATGTATCTCGTATGGGTCTAGGCACATGGTCAATTGGTGGTGGCCCAGCATGGGGTGGAGATAAAGATCGCCAAGAGTGTATCGATACAATTCAAGGAATTTTACCTTTAGGTATTAATTTAATTGATACTGCACCTGGCTATAACTTTGGCGAAAGTGAACGCATTGTGGGTGAAGCAATGCAGGGCATGAAACGAGAAGATATTATTCTAATTACCAAATGTGGCATAGTATGGGATAAAGAAGGTAGTTTATTCAACAAGGTTGGCGACATCCAATTATATAAAAACCTATCTAAGGAATCGATTAAGGAAGAAATTGAACAAAGTTTAGAACGCCTTCAATTAGATTATATCGATGTATATATGACACATTGGCAATCAGTTGAACCATATTTCACACCAATTTCTGAAACTATGGAAGCTTTAAATGAGTTAAAAGCTGCTGGTAAGATTAAAGCTATTGGGGCTGCTAATATTTCTCCAGAACAAATCAAAGAATACTTAAAATATGGAGAACTTGATATTGTTCAAGGTAAATATAGCGTATTAGACAGAGCGATTGAAGAAGATTTATTCCCTGTATGTAAAGAGTATGGAATTACCTTACAAGCATACTCTCCATTAGAGCAAGGTTTATTGTCTGGCACATTCCCAAGAGATTATAAACCGGTGGGGGCACAGTGCAATAAAAAATGGTTCCAACCTGATAAGATGCAAAAGGCTATGGATATGATGGATGCGTGGAAGCCATTATGTGAAAAGTATAAGTGCACTATACCAACACTTGCTTTAGCTTGGATTTTATCACAGGCTGACTTTATTACAATTTTAAATGGTGCTAATACAGTACCTCAACTCGAAGAAAATGCAAAAGCATTACAAGTTAAGCTATCTAAAGAAGATGCAGATTTAATGCGTGAGTTGGCTATTGCAGCGGATAAATAAAAAATATTTCAGCTAATATAAATAGAATTGTTATATTAGGTTGATATGCCTAGTTGCTATTGATATAATAGCTTTAGGACGACCTTATAAAGTCCGTTGTTCAAGGGAACAACGGATTTTATATGACTTGAAGGAGGGGCGCTTCATGCGTGGTAAAGATCGGATAGAGCGAATTATGGAAATTCTTCAAGACGAAAAGAGTGCCACGGTAACAGAGTTAAGTGAGCGCTTCGGAGTCACAGAAGAAACAATTCGTAGAGATTTAAACAAATTAGCAGATGAAGGTCATGTTACGAGAACTTATGGAGGGGCCGTACTGAGTAAAGCACCAGCTGTAGAGTCCAATCATTTTTACAAACGTATGGCAAGCTATGCGGATGAAAAGAGGGCCATTGCATTAAAGGTATTGCCTTTGCTTGAAAATAAACAAAGTATAGCAGCTGATTCCAGTACAACAGTATTGGAAGTGTTAAAATTATTAAAAGAGCGTCAAGATTTGACTGTATTAACAAACTCAACAGAAGCTCTTCGTGAATTAATGGATTCTAAAATGACCATCATGTCTACTGGCGGTATTTTTAATCCTCAAACTATGTCCTTACAAGGGATTGTAGCAACGCAGACGATTCACAATTATACATTTGATACCTTACTCATAAGTTGTGCTGGTTTAGATAAAGAACGGGGCGCTTTAGATTCTAATGAGTTTGAGGCAATTACTAAGCTAGCTATGTTGGAACAGGCTGAACAAGTTGTCATGTTGTTAGACCATAGCAAATTTGATAAACCTGCCTTTTTGAAACTAGCTGATTTTACTCATATTGATGTATTGGTTACAAACCAACGTCCTAGTGATGAGTGGATGCGTTTTTTTGAGGCTAATAATATTACGATTATTTATTAATGATATGGTTTCAAAATAGGCAGCTAATTTAGAGTAACTATAAACTGAATTAAAAAAACTAAAATAAAAGCTGAAACAACGGTATAGTCCGTTTGTTTCAGCTTTTTATATTCTAACTTATCAATAAAATAGTGATATGAGCGATGTAATGATATCTATTTTATCGGATTTAATAATTTTTCTTTGAGTTGATAGTACGCACTTGTGTAATAAGGTTTTAGCTGTGACTCTTGTAAGTCATTGCCAAAGGCACGGCGACTTATGACTATAATCGGAGGGCTTTGAATGCGCTTAGCTACAGCCATGCCGCTATGTAAATTCCACCAGCGTTCTAAATCATCTACGAACTGCTGAGGCGTATTAAAATAATGAGAAATAGATTGTGGAAGACTTAGTAACTCTTCTAACTGGCCGTGTATATAAGCTCTTATTATATCTTCTGGAGTTAGACGATTCCAAGGTTCGACAAAGGCTTGAAACAATCGATCATGGTACTCATACTGAAGTGGGTCGCCCTGACCTTTGGTTATATCTTGCTGGTCTGATAGTTCTGCACTAGGGATAATATCTATGGAGCCTTGAGGGATGACTTCGCGTTTATATACTTCACGATTGAGGTAATTAGCTAACGCATAGACTTGATGTTTCCATAAGTCGCCAGTAGCTGCTAAAAATCCTGCTAGGTCACCATATAGGGTGGCGTAGCCAATGGAGAACTCCGTTTTATTACCATTGCAAGTAAACGCACCCCCTACAGCAGCGGCAATGCCTGCTAATATGCGTGATGAACGATCACGGGCTTGAATATTTTCCTTTACAAAATCTGATATTGTTAAGCGTTCCTCTTTGTCTGCACTTGTAAAGGTGAGCTCACTTAATTGTGTAGTAGTTAGTGTTAAGCTATCTTCTACAGGGCATATTGCATAAGGGCAGCCTAAATTATGAGCTAAGTCATGGGCTAAGTCTTTGGTCATAGAGGAATTGAAGCGTGATGGCATATTAACTAAATATACATTATGAGGCCCTAGGATGTGAGCATATAATGCGGCATTAAGAGCTGAATCAATGCCCCCTGATACGCCAATGACAACCTTTTTAATACCTGTTTGGCTTAAGAATGTGCTAATGCCATAGTGTAGGGCTTTGAAAATTTCGGCACTTGTATCTTGCTGCTCTGAGGTAGATGAAGTTGTATTTCGGGATTTCAAGAGGCCTGTAGAAGGTGATTTGGCAAGTAATTCCTTAGACTTGTCTGCAATTGATTGATTAGTCATATCTGCAAGCGATGGATTAGTCGTATCTGCAAGTGCTTGATTAGCTGTAGCTGTAAGTAATTCACTAGGCGTATCAGAAGTAGACTCATTCGACTGCGTAGGCAATATAACGGTTTTAATAGCTGCTTCAAAGGCAGGTAGCTGTTCTTTTATATGTCCTTTTTCATCATAGAATGTCGATTGACCATCAAACGTACATAGAGATTTGCCATTATTTTGTAGACCTACGGAATTAATATAAAAGATAGGTGTATGTAATTCTTTGGCACGTTTGGTAAAGAGTCGATGACGTCGTTCATTTTTGCCTAGTGTAAATGGAGAGGCAGAAATATTTATATAGGCCTGAATTGGCTGATTTAGATTTATACTTATTTCTTCTAATAAAGCAGTTGGTGAGATGCTATAATTGTCATCCCAGCTATCCTCACAGAGTAGCGGTGCTATAGTAAAATCATTGCCATGGCCGTCTTTTATGGTTAATACACTCAATAATTCTTTAACTGGAATTTGCTGTTCAAAGGCTAGAGCCTGTAAATCTGTGAAATAGCGGGCCTCATTGAAGAAGCGATAATTAGGCGATAAAGTTTTAATAAAGAATGGAAACTTTCCATGATGTGGAGTGACTAATTTCTTATGTTGTGCACAGTAAATGGCATTAAATTTACGGCGCCGTCCATCAGGATTGGTATTTGACTCATCAATGCCAACATTGCCATAAATAATGGCCATGGAGTCAGATGCGTTGATAATCTCTTCACCTAGTTGGAGGCATTCGTTAACAAAGGCATTTTGCTCCCAAAGGTCACCAATTAAATAGCCGCTGAGGGCTAACTCTGGAAGTATTAGTACGTCAATGCGCAAGGCTTTAGCATATTGGATAGTGTTTAAAATAGTTTCGAGATTTTTGCGCGGATTACCAGGGACGATTTCAATTTGCCCCATGCCGATTCGTATCATACAACCTCCTGAAAGTTCGTAATAGTATATGAGTGGGTTAATACAAAATCTATTCCTATGATTGGCGCGTTAATTTAGCTTTTACACGTGGAATATCCGTAATAAAGAAGGTTGCTATAAGGGCTAACCAACAAATAGGATTTAGGGTAAGCCATGCGTCTTGCAAGGTGTAAATATCGGCTAATTTACCGATGAGAGGGGCAATAATACCACCTAAGGTAATGCCAAGACCTAAGGTTATGCCAGAGGCAAAGCCAATATTTTTATTTAAATACACTTGCCCTAAAATAACAATAGGACTGTACTGAGAGAATACGCCAAAGCTAAGTGGTATTAATAAAGCCATAGATAGCCAGTAGGAATCGCTAAGCGTAAAGGCTAACATAAGGGGCACTAAGCTGATGTAACAATAGCGAATGACCTTAACATAGCCGATGCGATCCGCCAAGGTGCCACCTAATAAAGTGACAATGACGCCACTTACAAAGAAGGCGCTTAAAGCAAAGTTACCAGATGCGGTGCTTTGCATAAGATGACTTATCCAATAAATAGGAATGAATGTATTTAATACGGAGAACACAATGGAGCGAGCCGCTATGATAACGAAAAGAATATTGAAACTTTTCCAGTCGTTTTGCGCAGAACCAATGCGTGTTTTAGCAGCTGCATGTTGACGCTCTTTTACTAGTTTATACGGTTTTGTATATAAGTAGATACCACAGAGAACTAAGGCCATAATTGTGAAAATAATTAGGCTCTTAGGGCCCCAAATGTACGCCGTACTACCTAATATAGGCCCTATAGCAAAGCCTGCTTGGCCACCTACTGAAAAATACCCCATAACTTTACCTTTGTTGGCTCCTGAAAGGGCATTTACCCAGCGTGCTGCTTCTGGATGGAATAAGGCGGATCCAAAGCCTGCAATGAGGGAACAAATTAATAAGGCTTCATAGCTATTTACAAAGCCTAGAGAGGTAATGCTGAGGCCGCAAATTAAGATGCCAAGGGGAATACTTTGCCAAAAGGTGCGTTTATCGGCTAAATATCCAAAGAATGGTTGCGCTACTGAAGCAAAGGCTGTATTACAGAATATAATAATGGCGGCTTGTTCATAAGTTAAATTATAAGTAGAAATAAATAAGGGCAGTAAAGCAGGGAGTGAGCCTTGCGCCGTGTCATTGACCATGTGACAAATGGCAGGAAAATACTCTGAACTTCGTTTTACACTAGGTTGTGTTATTGGCTCTTGCATTATATTAGTATCCATAGAGACCTCCAGGATTAGTATTTATAAAGAAAAGTACTTAGTTTATTATTTGTATAATAACATAATTTTATTGTAACAGATTTTACAAATATGAATAGGGAATTTTACAATAATATCTGCAATATAGTCCACAATATATAATACATTTTTGAAAACTGGAGACAGGCAACACTAATATAAGTAGAGGGACTACAGTAATTTAGGCGTTTTGACCAGCTCGTGAGTTCTTCTGTATAATAATTGTTAGAAGTTAGAAGTTAGAAGTTAGAAGTTAGAAGTTAGAAGTTAGAAGTTAGAAGTTAGA
>NZ_URAR01000016.1 GCF_900545795.1 uncultured Veillonella sp. | reverse complement strand
AAAAAAGGCATGATCTGATATATCAGATCATGCCTTTTTTATGTTTGTGTGTGTTTTTGTTTGTTTTTGGTTTTCTGTTTGTTGTTATGCTTTTGCAAAGATTCGTTAGGTATGTTTGTATTTATAATCAAACATCATATTGAGTCAATAGGAATGCCTATTATAAACCTTTAACTAAACCTTCAAGTGCTTGTTGAATTAAAATCAAAAATGCTACCATGAATCAACACTCCTTTGTCTCAAATAACTACCCGTACTATACAACTTAATTTCTGCTGTTGTATTTCTTAGTACGATGTTATTCTAAACTATAAAGTTACTTTACAGTCAAGGCATTTTAGATTAAATTTAGATGAAGTTTCTATAGAAAATATTTCTACGAAACTAATTCTATAAAAAATCAAAGAAACTATAAGAGACATAAAAGTGCGAACAAGTTTTACCTTTATTTTATTCAATCGGCACCTGGAGCATAGAAAATAATACATCATGCTCCACATCATCAAAAGTGGTATCTAAGAAACATGCATCTACCACATCACCACATACAGTATAACCATGGTCTTGAATCCACTGTAAAAGCTCTTCAAGTTGCGTCATATCATTAGGGCGCCCCGTTTTATACATACAAATATAATTGCCCTCAGGAAGAATAATCTCCTCCGCATCAAAATGACCGCTCTCCGGTGGAATGCGAATATAGCTGCCACCACCATGCAAAGGGTCGCCAGCTAAAACACTGTCCTTCTTGAACAGCATACCATAACTATAAGCAGGCAAAAATTCATGCTCATACAATTCACGCCACAATTCCATGGACGCAAAGTGAATATCATCGCAATCTACCTCATCCGTGCCATTGCCCCAAGGCCAAAAGATAATTTGACGCTCTTGATAATGACGTAAAAAAGGCTCTTCTTGGGGGTGATTCGTAGCGACTACAGCTTCACGATACAAATATAGGCGCTGCTGCAAAGCCAATTGCTTGCGCTCTAATTGCTCTTTCTCCTTAGCTAGCTTAGCGGCTTGCTCCTGAAGAAGCACCACCTCTGAATACAAATCGCGCCCATTTAAATGGGCCTCAATTTCCTTCAAACTAACGCCGAGAGACTTTAAGAAGCAAATCTCGCGGAGCACCGGAATCTGATGCCGACCATAATAGCGATAGCCATTGGACTCGTCCACCACAATGGGCGAAAACAGGCCAATCGAATCATAATAAAGCAATGTGGGACGCGTTAAACTATGAAGCTTCGCCATCTCGCTGATGCTGATTAAATCTTCGCGCATTGGGGGACCTCCATAAAATTATAAACTACTAATACAATTTAACTCTTACGTCAAATTTTAGTTTTTTTCACTATTTACTTGATGCAATTTTATTTAAAAGTGAATATACTTCTTGCGCCGAAGTTGCTTCTTTATATTCAATTCCTTGATTTTTTAACTTCTCAAAAAATTTACGTTGAATTTTTAAAATCTGAGCATCAGACTCTCGCTTTCCACTACCTTCGGCCTTTGTTTCAACAAGTAAATATACCTTTTGTTTATTTGCATTTTCTACCACATATATAAAATCTGGTGTTGTTGTTCCCCCCATATATTTAGGAACTTGAATAGCACGTTTAGGCAATTTACCAAAAGTAATTACATTAGACTCATAATCCCTCTTCAACAAAATTTGTTCTGGATCTGAAGAGTCATATCTAATTGGTGGTGTTTCATATAAATATCTGCTGTTTTCACCAACACTATCATCTTCATATACCCCCAATGCTGTAGCGAGAATATCTTCTTTAAAATCTTGCTTAGATGTATCATAAATAGACGTATTAGCTTGAAAATCTAATTTTTCATAATGATAATATTGTTCATATTTTTCTTCAAATTTAGATTTAAAGTCTCGACTCAAATTGTTTAATGTATCTTCATTTAAGTATCGAGTATCACTCTTATACTTATTTTTAATGGTACTATATAAACTTCTATGAATCTGTACTGGTTTTAATCTCGTTAATCGAGCCAATTTTATAACAAATTCACCATACACCATTCCTGGCAAAATTGTTTGTCCATATTCTAAAGAGTAATTAGATTCTTGGACCCCCATTTTCTGTTCTTTTTTTGTATAAACAACGCTCTCCTTATTGAATTCTACCTTTTTCAAAGTAAAATTATCATCATTATTCATGCAAGCGTCAATTAATTCTTTTAATTCTGTTTCATTCAAACGATCAAACTTAATCATATATCGATTAGAAAACGCTTGCCATAAATCTCGCATCTGATTCCAGTTAGACTTTCTTAATTTAACCCTATCCTTTGTTTTTAAACCACCGTCCGTAATATGTTCTTTCCCAACTCTAGAGTCTTTAAAAACAGCTGGAAACATTGAAACTAATTTATCAAAGCCACCTTCTTTAAAATCATTACTTCGATTAATAATATTAGCATCATCCAATTTTTCTAACAAACTATCCTTCGTTAATGACGTATCTACAGATAATATATGATTAATCAAGTCTTCTGTTAATGTAATTTCATTAAGTTGTACATTAACATCACTATTAACTTGAGATATTAATTTCTGTACAAAATCCTTTTCATCATAGCCAATTAGGAAACTTAATCGACTATCTAATTCAGTTTGTAATAAACGATGACCATTTTCATCAACAGGAAGTCTTAAGCCACGACCAACTTCTTGTATTTTAGAATTTTCACTGCCAGATGTCCTTAATTTGGCAATCACAAATACATTAGGGTTATCCCAGCCTTCACGTAATGTCCATTTAGAGAATAGGAAACGACGTGTTTCCCAATTTCCCTTTTCATCCTTAAAGGATAAAAGCTTCTCTTTATTACGTAAAATATCATCTACTTCAGCTTGAATCGCTTCATCACCACTACCACGATCTTCGCTAAAATATCCTGCATGAACATTTTCTTTTAATTGTGCTAATGTAGCTCTTAAAAAGCTTAAATATTCTTGTTCACGAACAGATGTCTTTTTTGAATATTCCGCTATAAGCGTTTCCACTTTCTCAGTTAATAGTTTTTCAAAGATAGTTTTTAACCAACCATCTTCATCACGATATGATTTTATAGAGTCAATAAAAATCAATGACAATGTTTTTACCTTAGGCTTAGTGGTATTATCTCGCATAAAATTCTTAATTTCTGCAATAAAATGCTTCTCTATTGCATCTCTTAAAATCAACTCTTGATACGAGCTACTCATTGTCGCTGGTATAAAAGCCATTCCCTTTTCTATCTCTAGACCAGTCGATAATAATTTTGCACCTTCATATGTAACATTCCCATCAAAAGGTAATTCATCACCTACTCCATATTCAAATAAAGTATTGCTAAACTTAAGAACTAATTTTTTGGCTGAACAAGAGTCAACAATATATTTATGCTTAGCAGCCTCTTCTGTAACTTTAGGATAATAAATATCAATCCCTTTTACCAATCCCTGATTAAAAGAGCAAATTGCATTCAAATCATATTGCGGCATAGCTCTATAATAATCTTTTGTAACTATTTTATTACGTCCTTTACCTTCAGTTTTTTCAGGAAACGTCGCACCAAACCGAATAATCATTTGCGGATTTAATCCTAATATAGCTTTATAATTTTCATTCCCACTTGAAAAACGATGTGGTTCATCAATTATTACAACTGGTTTTATTGCCTGCAAAGCTTCTATAGGCTTGTCATATCCAGACAATACCGTTTGATTAAACAAGCCTTGACCTTTATTTTTTCCGCTCGTACTAACACCTTTTATATTTTTTGATAAAAGCATTTTATCATTAATAAGAAGTACATGTATTGTATTACTATTTAATTTTGAGCCTTCTAAAAAATCAACTAAATGAGCAGGCATATAGCCCTTCTTACTATTAAAGTCACCAGAGTTAATGACTGATAAATTAATTCTAGTATTTTCATAATACTGACTAAAATGCTGCTTAGCATAATCAGCTTGAATAAAATTTTTCCAGCCTTCTTTAATTGCAGGACTAGGCACCACAACAATAAATTTAAACAAGCCATACTGTTTGTGTAATTCGTACATAGCACGAACACCTACATAAGTTTTTCCTGTGCCCGTTTCCATTTTTATGTCAATATTAGCTTCTAATTCTCTAGACTTTTTTATTAATGGATTACTATACATTAATGAATTTGATTTACTCTGATTTTCTTCCAAGCCTACAAAATTATCTATTATTGCTTTTAATGCTTGTTTTTGATGATCCAACTCTTCTAACAATATTCTCATAACAAGCCCCTTTTAATATCTAATATCCAAATTTATTTTATTATCAAGTTGCTTTAATGCTACTTGTAACTCTGTTTGACTTTCTAATGTAAAAGAATGTCCATAAACTACGATTGTTTGTACTGCTATCTGATTAGTTCCAATTAAATTTACTAATTCTTTTGTATGTTCTGATTTCCACGCATCACTATTCGTTAAAATGTATATCCTTTGATTATTTACATATGGAATTTTTATATCAGATATATCTATCCATTTTACTTCTACATCAAATTTATAGCCATCCCTTACTAGATATGTCCATAAAATCGTATCAAGACCAGTTGCATTCCCCTCAACACCTAACTTTTCACTAGAAAATGGCGTTACAAAATCAGTAGCAAACAAGCTTGACTCTGCTTCATTAAATTCTATTTTATCGAGAACATTTTGATTTACTGATACCACTCGATAATGCTTAAACCCTAAGTCCATATCGACATTGTTGGTGGTACCCCCCCCCGAATCGATTATTTTCGATATGCTTTTCTTAATTCGCTCATAAGCAATTTTATCAATTGACTTATATCCTTCTTTATATGCAATGGAGTCAATCCTGGTTAATTCTGGTATTTGTACTAAAATAAATTGTCTATCACCATTGTCTTTATCATTTAATTGCAATACTGCATCTGCAGTTGAAGCAGAACCTGCAAAAAAATCTAAAACTACCAAATCTTTTCTATCTATAATATTTAGTAAATACTTAATCAACTTAACAGGTTTAGGATTAGAAAATAATCCACTAATCTTAAATAAAGAAAAAATATCTTGACTTCCACTTTGATTAATAGGGTCTAGAATTAAATTAGAGTATGCTTGCCCTCTACGTTCTCGTATATTTCCATCATTATCAACATTTTGATAAACTTTATATTTAATAGTATATTTAGACCCTTTACTCTTATTCGACTCAACAAATTCTAAAAATTTATTTTTTAGTCCCCAATTGACCTTTTCTTTTCCCCACTTCCAAATCCAACCATCATTTTCAAACTCTGATCTTCCATTTGGATAAATAATACCACCATCTGGAGCCTCTATAGGATAATTCATAGAGTCAGAATAATTTAATCCTCCTCGATCTAATGTATCATAATAAAATTTGCCCCGGGTTTCTGTAAACTCATCAACTTGATTATACCTTGATGTTTTTATAGCTGCTTCATTTCTCCCCCAAATTTTATTAGTAAAAGCTATTTCATAATTTTTAGTATATAAATATATCGATTCCGTAATTACAGCTATATCTTTTGCATCATTAGCACCCGTTTTTTTACGCCAATCAAACTTAGCAACAAAATTTGATTCTCCTAATATCTCATCCATCAATAATTTAAGATTTGCTTGCTCATTATCATCAATAGAAACAAATATTACCCCCGTATCTTTGAGTAGCTTTTTAGCTAAATATAATCTCGGATACATAAAGGTAAGCCAAGCACTATGAGTTGCTTTTCCTTGAATTGATTTTAATCTAGCTAATTCATTCTCATTCAAATTGAACATTGCTTGTAACTGTTCATCACTATATTCAAATTTATCCGGATAAACAAAGCCATCTGATCCTGTATTATACGGTGGATCTATATATATACAGTCTATACTATTTTCATAGTTATTTTGTAAATGCCGAAGTACTTCTAAATTATCACCAGTAAAAAATAAATTTTTACTATCTTTATTCTCCGCTTTCTGATTATGTACATTATCAGGAACAATCACTGTCGTCGAATATTCCCCGGCTTGCTTTCTTGCATAATTTTTACCAATAAAATCAAGTTGGTAGCCGCTAGTTAACTCATTAATATTGTTTTCTTTTAAAGCATTTTTCAATTTTTCTAAATCAAATGTTCCTGCTTCTACTATATTTCCTTCTTCATCTAATTTGTCTGCTGTGAAAAATTGAGGTAATTTTTCTTTTAGCTCTTTTAAAAATGCTGTATTCGATTTAACCTCTTTATTTTTTTCCATATTATCTCGTATCATAAGTCAACCTTTTATACCATACAGTATTAATATCTCGTTATCAAATTAACAGACAGGTCTAATTGCTTCAAAGCAGTTTCTAATTCTCTGTATGCTTCTCCTGCCAATGTATGTCCATACACTACAATAGACTGAACAACAATGTTATTACATCCTAATTGATTAATTAAAGATTTAGTTTCTTCTGTTCCCCAATCTTCTGTAAATAAATATAATCTTTGCTTATTAATATAAGGAACTTTAACCATATTAAATTCTTTATATTCAATTTTTGTATCAAAAGAATATCCATCTTTAACTAGATTAGTCCATAATATTGTATCCCAACCAGTTGCTTCCCCTTTAACACCTAACTCAGAACTAGAAAAAGGTGTTACAAGATTTTCATCACCAAACAACTTTTCGCTAATTTCATCAAGCTCTAAAGACTCTAATATTTGAGTCCTAGGCGGCACAACATAATAGTGTTGATAATTCAAGTCTACGCAACCAACCGCGGCCCCCTCCGACCTATCAATAATTTTCGATTTACTCTTATCTAAGCGGGCTTGTGTAATTTCATCAATCGTTTTATATCCATCTTTATAAGCTGCAGAGTCAACTTTAGTTTTTTCTGGCAACTGAACTAAAATATATTGGCGATTCCCTTCATCTTCTGCATTTAACTGCATCACAGCTTCAGCTGTTGTACCAGAACCAGCAAAGAAATCCATTATAACAGAATTTGAATTTCCATATAACTGCAAGCAACGTTTTATTAACTCTACTGGTTTTGGGTAATCAAAATATGCCTTTCCGTCAAATAAATCTTTCAAATACTTTGTAGCATCTTGCGAATGCCCCACATCAGTATACTTCCAAACAGTCATAGGTGTAATGCCTTGCTTAACCTCTGTTAGAAATCGTTTTAGTGCTGGAACATTTCCACCATGCACACCAAACCAAATTCTATTGTCGCTTACATATTCTTTATATGTTTCTTTATTCAATCTCCATGAATATCCACTTGGCGGCATAACTCTTCTTCCACTTGGTGTAACAATCTCATAAATATTAGACTCAATTGCAGGCCCCACAGATAAATTGTCCGCCTTCCATACACCTCTCGGATCATTATCGGGATTACTATATCTATCATTAGCAGCTTCACTTCTTGGAAGACCATTACATACTGCTAAATTAATATTTTTAGCATAACAAAGGATGTAATCATGACTGGTAGAAAAATGCTTCTTCAAATTTACTGGAGCATATGCACGCTCCCATATAATTTGAGTCAAAAATCCATCTTCACCAAAGATTTCATCCATTAATAGTCGTAAATTCCCATCTTCATGGTCATCAATTGAAACAAAAATAACACCTGTATCTTTAAGTAGTTTTTTAGCTAAATACAATCGAGGATACATAAATGTTAACCATGCACTATGCGTCGCTTTACCTTGAATTGACTTTAATCGTGCTAATTCACTCTCATTCAAATCAAACATGGCTTGTAACTTTTCATCAGTATACTCAAATGTATCTGGATATATAAAACCATCACTCCCCGTATTATAAGGAGGATCTATATATATAACATCTACACTATTTTCATAGTTATTTTGTAAGTGACGCAATACTTCAAGATTATCCCCTGTAAAAAATAAATTTTTACTATGCTGATTTTCCTTTTTATTGTTATGAGTCATATCAGGACAAATAACTGTAACAGACGCCTCTCCAGCCTGCTTTTTAGCATAATTTTTACCTATAAAATCAAGCTGATATCCGTCTATAAATTCATGAATATTATTTCTTTGCAATTCATTTTGAAATTTAGTTAAATCAAAGCTTGCTTCTTCAATAATAGTTCCATGTTCATCAATCTTCTCTGGCTTAAAAAAAGCTGGAAGTTTCTTTCTTAATTCTTCTAAAAAAGCTGTATTAGATTCAATCTTTTTATTTTTTTCAATTGCATCTCGTAACATAAAATAATCCTTTTTTAATTCTTGTTAATAACGAGTAATAAGATTTATAGAACAATCTAACTGTTTTAATGCTACCTCTAACTCTCTAAATGTCTCCCCTGCTAATGTATGACCATATATCACGATAGATTGAACAGCAATTTTATTACAACCTAATTGATTAACTAAAGCTTTTGTTTCTAAGGTATTCCATTCTTCCGTCAAAAGATATAACCTTTGTTTATTTACATAAGGCACTTTAACACTACCGAAATTCTTATACTCTATCTCTACATCAAACTTATATCCATCTTTAACTAAATAGGTTCTTAAAATTGTATCCCATCCTGTAGCATCGCCCTTTATGCCCAAAGCCTTACTAGAAAAAGGAGTTACCATATCATCGCCAAATAGTTTATCTCCAGCAGACTCAAATTCAATCTTTTCAATTAAATTATCTTTAAGCGGCATTACATAATAATGTTGATAGCCCAAATCTAGGCAGCCAACTGCGGTTGCCCCCCCCCCATCGATAATTTTCGATTTAGTCTTATCTAAGCGAGCTTGTGTAATTTCATCAATAGTCTGATAGCCATCTTTATAGGCTACAGAACTTTCTTTTATTTTTTCTGGAAATTGTACCAAAATATATTGGCGATTTCCTTTGTCTTCTGTATTTAACTGCATCACAGCTTCAGCCGTTGTTCCCGAACCAGCAAAAAAGTCCATTATAACAGAATTAGAATCGCCATATAACTCTAAACAACGCTTTATTAACGGCACTGGTTTCGGATAATCAAAATATGCTTTTCCATCAAACAAATCTTTCAAATACTTTGTAGCATCTTGAGAATGACCAACTTCACTATGTTTCCAGATAGTCATCGGCGTAATACCTTCCTTAACCTCGCTTAAAAAACGCTTTATACGTGGCACGCCATTTCCATCTTTACCAAACCAAATTCTGTTATCCACTACATATTTTTCAAATGTTTTTTCATCTAACCGCCATGAATAGCCACTCGGTGGTAAGACGACTCTTCCACTGGGTGTAATAATTTCATAAATATTAGCTTCATTCGCAGGGCCAACGGAAAGATCACTTGATTGCCACACACCTCTAGAATCATTATCAGGATTACTATATCTATCATTAGCCTCTTCACTTCTTGGTAATCCATTACATACTGCTAAATTAATATTTTTAGCATAACAGAGGATATAATCATGACTAGTCGAAAAATGTTTCTTCAGATTTACCGGTGAATATGCTCGCTCCCATATAATTTGCGACAAAAATCCATCTTCACCAAATATTTCATCCATTAGTAGGCGCAAATTACCATCTTCATGGTCATCAATAGATACAAAAATAACTCCGGTATCTTTAAGTAGTTTCTTAGCTAAGTACAATCGTGGATACATAAATGTTAACCATGCACTATGAGTTGCTTTTCCCTGAATCGATTTTAACCGTGCTAACTCACCCTCAGTTAGATTAAACATAGTTTGTAATTGGACATCAGTATATTCAAACTCATCAGGATATATAAATCCATCACTGCCTGTATTATAAGGCGGATCAATATATATAATATCGATACTGTTCTCATAGTTATTTTGCAAATGACGTAATACGTCAAGATTATCACCTGAAAATAATAAGTTTTTACTTTTTTTATTCTCTATTACTTCATTATGATTTTTGTCAGGAGTAATCACTGTAAGTGATTGTTCGCCAGCCTGCCGCTTAGCGTAATTCTTGCCTACAAAATCTAAATGATAACCATTTTTTATTTCATCTACATTTTGTTCTCTAAGAGCATCTAGAAATTTTTGAGTATCAAAATATCCTTTATTAATCACATTGCCATTTTCATCTTCTTCATAGCCTACATAAAACGCTGGTAAAAGTTTCCTCAATTCTTCAGAAAATGCTGTATTAGGTCTTACACCCTTATTGTACAAAATATTATCTTTAATCATTGTTTTGCCCCACTATTCAACACGTTATTTGTTCTTATTTTAACATATAATTATATCATTAATAAAACAATTAATCATAGATACTATTGGATACTCTGTCACTCCACATCCCCCTCAATATCATCCTGTGTAAATCCAAATATTTCATCCACTTCTTATTGACTAACTAATTTACTCTCATCAAAATTCTCTAATCGTTGCAAAGCTTCTTCGAGTAGCCATTCATCAATACTGTCTTCGGTTATATTTTTAGAGGTATTGTTAATAATATTGTCTAACTTATTAGTTTTAATATCCTACTTACTTTTCATCTTCATACCTCCTCCCGCTACAACAAAACGCCTAGTATTCACATACTAAGCGTTTTATTTTTACCCTATATAACTTTCAAGTTTTCAAGTCTACAGCGTATCCTTCAACTCAATGCTACTTCCATCAAAGAAGGTAATTTTTCTAATTTCAAAGTCCATTGGTGTATTGTCTTTAAAGTCAAAGTATAATAAGCGATCATCTTCATCGCTGCTATTTAGTCGATAGGAATTGCCCCAAGGGCCATTATCACCAGTTTTTTGAATATTGCTATGGAATACTACAGTCTTTTCAATGATACGTTTATATTCGCCCACACCTTTAATCGTCACCGCTATTTCAATATCTTTTACTGGCTTTTCCATAGTCGTAATTTGGGCACTATAGTACAAGTATGGATACATTGCCGTCCGGTTTAAAA
Source organism: uncultured Veillonella sp. (assembly GCF_900545795.1). Classification (GTDB taxonomy): domain Bacteria; phylum Bacillota; class Negativicutes; order Veillonellales; family Veillonellaceae; genus Veillonella_A. Next base: position 32,262 of record NZ_URAR01000016.1, on the reverse strand, counting down.
ATAGTCTCAATCTATCCATGGATACATATTTATTAATTTCCGCTTTAATTGGCGCATTCACTTCATCTAATTTCGCTTGATACGCATCATAATATGTATTCCATACCTCTTCTACATTGGCAATAGAGTCAATCGTCCAATAACCATCGGCCATTTTGCTCATTTCAAAAACAACTTCTACTTCCTTGCCAAAGCTTTCTAAATTATACACAACAGTCGCTTCTGCATGTTTGCCAGACTTTTCAATAGATTTTATTTCTTTATATTTGAAATTTTCAAAGAAGTTCGTATTAAAATTAAAGCTGTCCTGTTTACCCTTTTTATCTGCTTCTGTTTTCTTGCCACGCACAAGATTCTCTATATTCTTGCTTACATTGGCTGTATCAGCTTTAATCTCATCTTTATGTTCTCTAAATAAAGCATCTACCGCTTTGCTATTACCATCTTCAAATTGATAGCGTAAAGTCCCTCTAATAACTCCCATATACATATCATCTGCGACTTGATCCACATCAACGTATTTTTCAAACGCATCCCAATCATGCTTCTCAATCGCTGCCCCAACTTGTTTCAAAGAATATGTAGGCGTTTGCTTATAATATAAATATCCGCCAACGGCACCCACAATAAGCACAACAATAGCAATAATAGCTATAATTAAGCCTGTTTTCTTATTATTCCCTTGAGGTGGTGGCATCATTGGACCTGGCTGCCCCATCCCTCCATTAGGCTGTATTGGCCCTTCATTAGGGGCCATAGGACCGACATTAGGATTCATAGGCGCCCCATTAGGATTGACTGGTCCACCTTGATTCATAGGAGCTCCTGCACCATTTACATTAGTTTGTTCGTTCATCATTTCACCTCGTACTAACACATCATTACTCACACATTACAACTCTCACATCATTACAAACATAGTTCATACACACAACTACACACTAACAATTAAAAAATATCGGCCTCACTTAATTTTGTTGCTACTTCTAATTCAGTACCGTCACCAAACACGACGCGCCTAATTTTAAATGACACCTTAACATCATTAAAATTATTCATATTCGCTTCCTTAAGCTTTTCATACTCATCAGAGGATTCGCTTAATCGATCAGAATAATAATATGTCCGTGTACTATTGGTCATAGCAATATTCGTATTTTGAAGCACCGCTGGCACACGCAAGACTTCGTTCTTGTTTGGTCCAAGTCCTTCAAACATAATATCCCCATCAATCGTGCTGATAGATTGTTCGCCAATAGTCACCGGTATATTCACTTGTAAATACGGATAAATAGGAGCATATGCAGTTTGTCCCATACGGCGCAAGGTAGCCTTTACATCGCCAATTTTTACAGCCTCATCAATGGCCTCTTGGGTCGGTTTATTCATATCAGCCAATTTCTCCTGCGCTGCCTCATAAAACTCTTCCCCGATTTTCTCCGCATTAGAAATAGACATAACTTCCCAGGTACCATTCTCTAACTGAACCATTTCAAGCATGACGATAACATTTAAATTTAATTTATTTTGCTTTAACAAAATTTGCGCTATTGCCTCGTCGCCATGTCTACTTACATCGAGCACTTCTACAAAATCAAAGGCTTTATATATCCGCCCTACAAGGGCCTCTTCAAAAGGAGTGCTAGTGTCATCGGAAGGAATTTTCTTATTGCGAAGTGTATCTTCTATTGCTAGCTCCACATTCTTAGACGTTTCTCTAAACCCTGGACTAAGATAAATTCTGTGCTTATCGATGTGATCAAGGTATGTAAATCTATCTGAATAGCCTATCATGGCTACCATAGTCACAATATCCTCTGATACTTGCTCCACATCGACATGAGCATCAAAACTATGCCAATCATGCTCCTTAATCGATTGCCCCAACAATTTCAACGAATACGTCGGCGTCCGCTTATAGTACCAATAACCACCAGCAGCACCACCAATAATAACTACGATGAGAATAGCCACTATAGCAAGCATCGTGTTTCGCTTCTGTCCCATCCCTAAACCTCCTGCCTAATGTGCATGTTTTATTTCATTATACCTTTAAGTTATGTCTCTGTAAAATACATACTAATCATACAAAATAGTTTGCATTTTTCATCGTCTCACACCTATTGACACAAACATTTGTTTGTAATATTATTTTATTACAAAGTTATTCCGTTTATTTGTTCGATTTATTTTGAAATATTTTTTATTTATTAGAATATATTCATGTTTATTTTCTATTTATTTTTTATTTATTTTTTATCTATTTTCATATTTATATTTATCTTTAGTTTTACTCGCCGTCTAAGCCCTAGCCAATTGAGGAATGTACCATGATTAATTATGACCTAGAGCCCAAATCAGATATTGCGTTTATCGACATGAAGTCCTTCTACGCCAGTGTAGAATGTATTGAGCGCGGTCTTCATCCCCTGACCACGTCTCTCTGTGTCATGAGTCGTGCCGATAATGCTAGCGGTCTCATTTTGGCCTCCTCGCCCACCTTTAAAAAGGTTTTTGGACGGCAAAATGTAAGCCGTGCCTATGATCTGCCATTTGATGTAACTACGCGCAAATTCAATTACAAGCGCGCCTTACAGCAAAAATTACCCTTAACGCCGCAATATGTAAAATACATTGAAGACTGGGCCAAGCGCACTCTCTTTGTACCTCCACGCATGAGTGTATATATTTTAAAAAATCTTGAAGTGCAACGCATTTTTCACAAATACGCAGCGCCTGAAGATATTTGCCCCTATTCCATTGATGAGGGCTTCATCGATTTGACTCAATCACTAAATTATTTTCTCCCTAAACCGCAAATGAGCCGCAAGGAAAAACTCGATATTCTGTCTGCTAAAATTCAGCATGATATTTGGCAAACTACAGGGATTTATTCTACTGTAGGCATGTCCAATGCCAATCCTCTCTTAGCTAAACTGGCCCTCGACAATGAAGCAAAGACTACGGAGACCATGCGCGCCAACTGGTCATATGAAGATGTGCCAACAAAATTGTGGGCTCTGCCTAAACTCACTGACTTTTGGGGCATTGGCCGTCGCACAGCAGACCATTTAAATCGTCTTCACATTTACTCAATTAAGGAGTTAGCCCATAGCAATCCTGATATCTTACAGCGCGAGATGGGCATTATAGGCGTTCAGCTTTGGTTTCATGCGCATGGCGTAGATGAGAGCAATGTACATGCGCCCTATCGGCCGCAGTCAAAAGGCATTGGCAATTCGCAGATTTTACCGCGCAATTATGAGGCGCAACATGAAATCGAGCTACTCCTCGCGGAAATGGCCGAGCAAGTAGCCATACGCCTTAGAAAAACGCATCAACTAGCGCAATGTGTTTCTATTTATATTGGCTTTTCTAAAAATGTATTACAATCGCCCATTCAGGCGCAAATGAAAATTCCGCCCTCACAACTAACCGATGAGCTAGTCACTTATGTGAAGACCTTATTTCGCAAACATTATAAAGGCGGTGCCGTCCGTCAAATTGCGGTGCGCTATTCTAAGCTAAGTAGCGATGAATATCGCATTACCTCCTTATTCGAAGATGCCGAAGCAGTAGAAAAGACTTACCAACTCCAACGCGCTATTGATCGCATTCGCGAGCAATATGGCTTTGTTTCCATTCAAAAAGGAAGCTCCTTGCTCTCCTATTCCCGTGCGATTAAGAGGAGTCGTCTTATTGGTGGTCACTCCGCAGGCGGCCTGGATGGCCTAACATAATTCGTCTAAAATCATAGTCTTAGGAGTCTCTATATGCTTAAACGTCTCTATCTGCCCTATCATTCGGCGCGTACCTATCGCGACCGCGGCATGGCCAAGTGGATGGGCTTTTTTATCTCTGACCATGTCTCAGCCCTCCAAGAAAACGATGTAACTATTGAATTTGCTGAGGAAACAAGCACTGATGAAATCCTCAAATGGCTCAGCCAGATTTATATTCAGCAACTTACTATGACCTATCATGTAAAAAGTAAAAAAGGGATATATATACTAAAAGGTCGTATCCGAGAACTTACGTTAGAGTATATGTTGTTAGAAGTTGAATTAACTGATTCAAGCCAAGGAGCGGATTCATCATCTATAGCCGCGACTAAATCTACCTATGAACGAATCGAAATCAATCACATTATCAAATTATGCAAAGGAGGTGATGACGATGCGTTCTAATTCGCATTCCAAGCCATTTCAACAAAATGAACTACAATTTGCCTATTTTACAGATAATTATCTACAATTTGAAGCCGATTTTTATCAATATTCCGCCTTGCATATCCCCTTGACCTTCCTTACCGATGATATTTTACACAGCATGGCGGAAGCTCAATCAAATTATTTTAAATTGAACAAAGAAAATGCTAAGGACCATCGCGCCCATTACTTCTTTTTTACCTTACAAAGTGTGAAATCAACACCGCTAATTCGTCAGTATATCTATGTAGGACATTCCTTTAATGATACTTGGCCCATACCCTCTAGACCATAATCCTCAAACAAGAAATGAAATCAAGCATAAAAAAGGAGATGCCTCCTAGGGAGCATCTCCTTTAATTTACTTTAATTTGGCTTAATTCAGTTTAATTTGTCTTAATTTACTTCAATTTATCTTAATTTAGTTTAATCAAGTTTAATCAAGTTTAGTCTAATATTTTAGTTTAATTTAGCTTTCTTTGCGACTTAATACTAACTCCATAAACTAACTCTATAAACGATCTCTATAAATAATCTCCATAAACTAACTCATAGACTCTGACACAACGTCCTGGTCATTGAGCCAATAATATTCTACTAATTTTACACTTATATATCCTAGGAATAGGCCTATAATAATGCCACCTAAAATATCTGTTGGATAATGCACTGTTAAATACAATCTAGAGAAGGCCATAACAACAGCGGCCAACAAAATAATATAACGGCCTTTCAATCGATGCATCATAGCTACGGCTACAGCGGCAAAGGATGACCAAGTATGTCCTGACGGAAATGAATATCCCGTTGGTGGCTTAATCACTAAATGAAAGGATGGATCTACTAAGAATGGACGCAAACGACCTACCATTGGTTTTATAGCAAAATGGCAAATTACCATTCCCATAATCAATGCCAGAAGCATTGCCATACCTACTGTTCTATATTCCTTAGTAAGGGACAAGCCAATACCTAAGGCTAACCATATAGCTCCGCTATTCCCTAATTTAGTAAACCACGCCATACCTAAATCTAACCAAGGCGCATGTAAATATTGAACAATCATATGCAATATAGATAAGTCCATTTGTGTAATCCAATCCATTAATCTACCTCTCATTCTTAACTCTAAACATTATGTTAACATTTTTACATCTTGAAAAACTTTTACTTTTTGAAAGCTTTTATACTCTAAGAACCTTTTACCTCTTGAAAACTTTTACATCGTTTAAACTTTTACCTTTTGAAAAAGCTTCAAGCCTTAGCACTATTTAATTCTTTTCCAATAATCGTTTATAACTTTTCTCCATTAATACCGCCCCTATTGGGGTAGTAATAACAATGGCCAATACAGCAGCAGTTAAAATAAGATGTCCGCTGCTTAAGCCCATAGTAAGGGGAATACCGCCAATGGCCGCCTGTACAGAGGCTTTAGGCCAGTAGGACACAATCGTATATAAACGTTCCTTTTTATTCAATTGCGAGCCACTCACGCTGAGCAGTACACCGAGAGAGCGTGCTCCTAAGCCTAAGGCTAAGAGCAAGACTAATGTAGCCCCTGCCATCGCAATATACGGAATATTAATAGCAGCCCCAACAAGTACGAAGAGCAAAATTTCTGTAGGTCCCCATAAAACAGAAATACTCTTTGAAATATGCTCACCCACATCTACCTGACTCAAGGTTCGCACCAAAGTTGCCATCACCATAACGGCTAATAACCCCGATGTAGGCACCCAATGACCTAAATAGGTCCCCAAATTCATGAGGCCTACCGATAGCCCCACTAAAACAATACCGGCGCTCATAATATTAGTAGGCTTCCATATGGTGAATAAACGCCAACCCATATAGCCGGCTACAGCCCCTAGCAACAGTCCCATAGCTATGGCAATAGGAAATTCCTCTACGACTTGCCATAATGTCATGTTTCCATTGATAAAATCAAGCAATACACCAAATATGGTAACTACAATAATATCATCTAAGGCAGAGCCTGCTAACAGAAGCTGCGGCACACCTTTTTTAACGCCATATTTTTCTTTGATTAGCTCAGTCATGCGATAAACCACCACGGCTGGTGATACGGCACATACAACAGCACCAAAGAGAAATCCTTCCACCCAAGATAGCTGAAAGAGCCAATGACTCAAACTGGCTAGCGTAACAATCTCTAAAGCGGATGGCAAGAATGCCATACCAACTACGGGGCGCCCTAAGCTTTTAATATCTGTAATGCGTAGCGATAAACCAGCTTTGAGTAAAATGACTAGCAAAGCTAAGGTGCGAAACTCGCCACTTACGCTCAGTAATTCATCGCTTAAGAGCTGAAAGCCCATAGGCCCTAATAAAATCCCTGCCACAATCATTCCTATAATACGCGGTATGCGTAACAAATTGGCAGTATAAGAAAAAAGCATACCACCTAAGAAAATATATGTCAATGAAAGTAACATACAATGCCTCCCAACAAGCCCTTGATTATTTAACCGATTCCACTACCATCAAGAGCCCTTGCTCCACTGAAATAGTAGCTGTTCCCTGCCATTCATTACTGACGCCTAGAGGGAATATATTCGTTAAACTTGCTTGTTCCACTTCATATTTTGTGCCCTCTATGGTAACCCCTTCACAATGATCGCTAAGGGCCAAAACTGATAAAGCACGATTCGCTTTAGGAGGTAGCACTACAGTGTGATTCTTAAAAATATACACAGTCTGTGCTGTACTATGCAAAGTGACTATAGCCCCTTCACTGGCAGCAAAGCTGGCTGCTTGTATATTGCCCCACAAATGATCAAAGCGACCGCCAAAGGCGCAATACATATAAATCTGTGTAAAGCCTTCATTTATCACATAACGCAATGCTGCCAAAGTATCCGTATCATCTTTTTCAACAGGCAATTGCAACACCTTTATATGCTCCGGAATAACCCCTTCATAAGAGTCAAAATCCCCCACCAATAAATCCGGTGTAATCCCTGCCTCTTGGGCATATGCATAGCCTTTATCACAGGCGATAACAAAATCCGCCTCATCTATATAATCAAAACAATCTTTAGTACCGCCTAAAATGATGGCACAAATCTTTTCCATACGAGAACCCCTTTACAAACAATGTTCAATTATACTTTCTGTTTATGAACTCATGGTTAATTCATACATATAGTATACATGCTACTATCTATATAGTATAAAGGTTTTGCCCCATTTGTAAAATTATAAATGCCCTGTGCCGCATTATAAAAAAATCGCACTATTAAAATGCAACCATTTTAACAGTGCGACTCAGCAAGGATCTTATTCAGTTTCTTTTGTTTATATTTACTTTATTTTTGAATCCAACGATTATCAAAACTAAAACGACCAGGCCCTACTAAGAAGAGCATAATAGCACCAAACATCATTTGTGAAGGATAGTCCCATTTAAAGAATCCATGGCCTAAATCAACCATAGTCGCTACCAATAATGTGCCCGCTACAAGCAAAGTGCCAAGACGCGTAAATAAACCAAGAATAATTAGTAAACCGCCAATGAGTTCAGCACTAGCTGCCATCGTACCAAGGAATAAATATCCTCCAGTAATGCCAAATTGACCTAACATAGAACCTACACCATATAGCATTTGTTCGCCACCAGCAAATTTAAAATAGCCATGCGCCATCATAGATAAGCCTAATACAATACGGTAGAACAATAAACCAGAATCTTTAAAGTTAAAATTAAATAATAATTGTTTCATACTACACCACTCCTTCTAATTCTATTACAAACAGCGTAGTTTTATTTGTAATAGTTTACTTCATACTTTTACTAAGGTTCTCTATACTTTATAACTAGTAACCCCATTTATTACATGTTGTATTATATCGAGAATCTTCTCATTCGTCAAGAACTAAATCTATTTTTTTAGATATATTATTTCCCAACTACACTAATGCGCATTTGCACATGTTTACCAGCCTCAGCTTCATCCACCATAGCAATGGCATAGTCAGCATAACTTACCACGCTCTCCCCTTTATCATTGAGGGTAAATTCTTCGCCACTTAAGATATATTCTCCAGTGCGAGCACCATCAGCTTGAAAATCTGCAGTGGGGCTCACAAAAGTCCATTTTACATCCTCACGTTTGCGCAATGCTACGAGTTCATCTGCTTGTGCTTTTGCCAATGGGTAATAGGCTTCAGGAAAATCTGGTGTATTGAGTAATTGCATAGTATGTTCTTTATTTACATACAAGCTACCAGCCCCCACCTACTACAAGTAAACGCGTCTCACTACCAGATACAAGATCTGCTAGGTGCATCAAAGATTTTGTATGAAGATCTAATGTGTCTGGTGCAAAAGTACCAAAAGCATCAACAACTACATCAAAGCCTTTTACATCGTCCTTAGTCAATTCAAAAATATCTTTTTGCACAAAATTCTTTGCCTCTGATTGGTTGGCACTGCGTGCAAAGCCAACTACTTCGTGACCACGGCTAAGTGCCTCTGCTACAACTAATTTACCTACTTTACCATTTGAACTTACTACTGCAATTTTCATTTTAATTCCTCCATCATTCAATATCAAAGTTTTATCTTTTATCTAGTTACCTATGTATACACGCCCTATCGATCCTCAACTTGTAACTCTAGTAATTACATTTTGTATTTTACACACTTCTACATGTAATGTCAATAGTTACATTTTAAATTTTGTAAAAAAAGACGCTAGCTTAGCTAGCGTCCTATAATAAATATTTAATTATCATATAGTTATGTTTAGATATCTGTTTGTATATATGTATTAATGACTATTTCTTTATACATATTTACTTTTAGCTATTTACATATACACGTTTACGTCTAGATATGTATAAGCATTTGCTTATACATATTAAGCCTCATATGTATTACACTTATTCGTCTAGATCTCGCTCACGGCCCTCTTCAGGCTTCATCAATGGGAAGAAGATAACATCGCGAATTGATGCACTATCTGTCAAGAACATGACTAAGCGGTCAATGCCAATACCCAAACCTGCAGTTGGGGGCAAACCATATTCCAAGGCATTCACAAAGTCCTCGTCCATTTGATGGGCTGCCTCATCGCCTAGCTCACGCTCGCGCATTTGTTGTTCAAATCGCCGTCTTTGATCAAAGGGATCATTGAGTTCCGAAAAGCCATTAGCTAATTCGCGACCAAAAATATAGGCTTCAAAACGATCAGTCAACCAAGGTTTTTCACGACTTTGTTTAGCTAATGGTGAAATTTCCATAGGAAGGCCTGTAATAATCGTTGGCTGAATCAAATTCCCCTCGGCTACGGTTTCAAAACAAGCATTCATAATTTTGCCGATGCCATCATGCTCGGCGTATTCTGCATGTAAACGATCTGCTAAAGCACGTGCATCATCTAAGGTTTCCACCTCATCAAAATCTTCACCAGAATAGGTTTTAATCGCCTCTACCATGGTCATACGCTGCCAAGGTTTATTGAACTCAATCGGCACGCCCTGATACATAATCTTAGTGCCGCCAGTAATAACCTTCGCACAATGACCTACTAAATCCTCTAATTGCTGAATCATATCATTATAATCAGCATAGGCCTGATACGTTTCTACCATAGTAAATTCTGGATAGTGACTTTTGTCGATGCCCTCATTGCGAAAATTGCGGTTAATTTCAAAGACCCTATCAAAGCCCCCTACTACAAGGCGTTTTAAATATAATTCAGGAGAAATGCGCAAATACACATCCATGTCATGTGCATTATGATGCGTAATAAAAGGCCGCGCTACAGCACCACCATATAAATTTTGCATCATAGGCGTTTCCACTTCCATAAAATTGCGCTGCAATAGCCATTCGCGAATAGTAGCAATAATTTGGGCACGCTTTTTAAACACTTCACGCACTTGCGGATTCATAATAATATCCACATAGCGATGACGATATTTAAACTCTGCATTTTTAAGGCCATGCCACTTATCTGGCAAGGGGCGCAATGATTTAGTGAGCATTTCCACATGAGTAGTGCGAACACTAATTTCCCCTTTGTCCGTTTTAAATACAGTGCCATTTACACCGATAATATCGCCCACATCTAATAAGTCTAGCAAGCTGTTCTCTAGCTCAGACACCTCATCAATGCGCGCAAAAATCTGAATATCGCCCGTTGTGTCGCGCAAAGTTAAAAATATAGTTTTACCATGGTCACGCTTAGCCATAATACGACCCGCTACAGCCACATTAGAGTCTTTTAAACTATCGTAATTAGCCATTATATCCTTGGCATAATGAGTCCAATTAAACTTATCGCCATAAGGATATATATCTAGCTCATATAAGCGTTGTACTTTTCCATGCGCCCCAAGGTAGGCGATAAATTACTATCTCCTATATCTCCTAAGGATGGAAATGTATCTAAATCATCAAATAAATCCATAGAAAGGCCTCCTCACTAATTACCAGCATCTGCATCACTAATGTACTGTTGGTCTTTAAGATGGGCTAAAAATGCTTTTACTAATTTCGTCTTTTGGCCACCTTTATGGGTGTACACTTGCTGTGACTTCATCAGCTCACTACTCCGCAGTGGCACATATTGTACAAGGCCCTTCACCCACTCCGGGATGGAGCCTGATATAATCGCCAATTCTCCACTTTGCATCACTGTATCAAGAACAAACATGAGAGAATTACTACTTAACACACAAGAAATATCTAACTCTCTTTCACGGCAAGAGCGCAACAATGGATTTTCTAAATCAGCCATGACGGCTACTTTTTGTCCATTCAACTGAGCCAATTGCATTTCCTTGCGATTTTGAAGCAAGGCGTGATTCTTTGGCCCAATCACCGCAAGCTTGCGCATGCCAGTTCCTTCAAAGGTATATAAATGCTTATGTGGCGGCACTGTTGGCGTTATGATGACATTAATAAGGCCTCGCTCCAACGATTCCGTAAGAAATTTCATATCATTAAAAATAACTTTCCAACGGCCCTTCGGATTTTCTTTTTTAAAATCGTTAATGTAATCATTCACAATGCACGCCAATTCAGGGGTGGCACCAACAATAACCGTATCTGCTTCTTCGGAAGCACTCTTGCGCACTTCCTTGCGCAATAATTCTTCTTGGTTCAATAAATGCTTAATTCGTCGATATAGCAAATCGCCTGCCTTAGTGAGCTCAATATGGCGACTCCCTTGTCGCGTCTTAATTAATTGCACACCATAATACGCCTCTAGATTTTTAATCTGCAAACTTAAGGCAGGCTGTGCAATATTTAGTTGACGCGCTGCTTCACTAATAGTATACGACTCAGCAACACATACATAATTTCTACAAACTTCAAAATCCATAGAAATCGTCCTTTCCAATATATATTATTCGTCCTTCATAACATAGGCTAATGCTCTTATTTTACCATCAATTTCTTTAAAATGAACACCCTGAATTTCTCCAGTAAAGCCTGGCAATTCATTAAACGTATCTTCTAGGACTTTAAAATAAGCAATAACATTGTCATTCCAGCGTTCCCCAGGACCAATAGTAATAATTCCTGGAGGATATGGTAAGGCCCCTTCTAAGGCAATGCGCCCTTTCACTTCATCGAGGGTCACCATTTCATAATTGCCTCCAATGAACGCCTGTGTCGCAGCCTGTGCCGTAATGGCTACTTCAGGGAAATACTCTTCTCTAAATAAACGTTTTTGCAACGTATTTACTTTATGTTTTTTATAAAAATCATGCATTTCTTGACAAAGTTGGCGAATCGTATATCCGCGATAGTGCTCTTCATATTGATAGTAAATCTTAGGCAATACATCCTTCATTGGCACATCTTCATCAATGCAGCGTTCAAAGCGAACCATTAAGGACACGAGATTATTCATCATAGTCTCTGAATCAGCTGGTGTTAACAAGAATAAAATGGAATTTAAATCGCATTTTTCTGGCGTAAGGCCATGGTCTTGTAAATAATGAGATAATACTGATGCAGGGATGCCAAAGTCCTCATAGTCTCCCGTTTGACCATCAATACCTGGAGTGTACACTAAGAGTTTACATGGATCGACTAAGTATTGATTCTTTTCATAGCCTTTAAATTGATGCCAAGACGCCTCTGGGTCAATTGAAAAGAACTCTTTGTTCTCTGCAATTTCCTCTGTCGTATACGTATCCCATTCGCGACCATTTACAATGTCTGGCACAAAGGATTTCAAATAATGACAATGTTGCTTAATCGCCTTTCTCGCATAAATGCCGAGCTTCACTGTATCTGCCCACATTTTACGGCCTAAAGGACCTTCGTGAATTTTAGCATTCACATCAAGGGAGGCAAATAAAGGATAGCAAGGCGAAGTAGACGCTTGAAGCATAAAGGCATTATTAAAGCAATCATCGTTACAATAGCGCGCCTGTCCCTTAATATGGCTATCTTTTTTATGTATTTGAGAGGTCTGAGAAAAACCAGCCAATTGCTTATGTACAGACTGTGTCACAAAAATCCCTGGGTCATTAGGGCCTAATTCCAATAACATAGGGCTGCAATCGCGCATCATAGGAATGAATTGCTCATACCCTACCCACGCAGAGTCAAATAAGATATAGTCACATAAATGGCCAATGCGGTCCACTACTTGGCGGGCATTGTAAATCGTACCATCATAGGTGCCTAGCTGAATTAAGGCCACTCTAAATGGGCGCTCTGCCTCGGCTTTATGAGGTGCCACCTTAGCAATGCGCTCCCGCAAATAGGATTCTTCGAAGCAATGATAATCTACGCCACCAATAAAGCCAAACGGATTGCGTGATGTTTCTACATACACGGGAGTCGCCCCTGATTGTACTAAAGCGCCATGGTACAAAGATTTATGATTGTTTCGGTCAAATAGCACTACATCGCCAGGCTTGATTAGGGCATTACATACCACTTTATTAGCCGAAGACGTACCATTTAACACAAAATAGGTAAAGTCTGCATTAAATACTTCCGCTGCATGCTTTTCCGCATCATAAGGAAACCCCTCATGGATGAGCATATCCCCCATTTTTACATCAGACGAGCTCATATCTGAGCGGAATAAAGGCTCTCCAAACCAATCATAGAAATAGCGACCTGCTGGATGCTTTCTAAAGAAACTGCCCCCATGATGACCTGGTGTAGCCAAGGACATGTGACCAGATTCTACATATTTTACTAATTCCTTAAAAAATGGTGGTAAAATCCGCGCTTCATAGGCTACAATGGCATCTTCAATTTGACGACTAAAAGTTAAGCGCTCAAATTGATTCACATCAATAATATGTACACCTTGTGTTAATAGGTGTAGCGGAATCTCTACTTCCGCCTGTGTGCGCACAATAAAAGTAGGTATTCCCAATAAAGTGTCAAATAGGAGTGGTAATTTTTCTAATTCCTGGTCAGTTACTACTACCGCGCCAACGGCTGTAAAATCTGGCTCCACTTGATTTAAAATTGTATCTAAATTTTCCTGTGGTCGATGACTTTCTATAGTAAAATATTGTACAGCTTCAGTACTGCAAGCTATGCTTAATGAATTCATATATATAACCTCCTCGTCCTTACCTGGTGTACTAAATAAGTATTTTATTCTCTACATACAAGTATAACCAATTAGAGACGTATAAAACATATGTAATTCCACTAAAGTTGTCCATAAATTATAAAAAATTCTAGGAAGTACGAAATATCTTACCGCGCCTAGACATAAAAAACTCAATACCTATAAACAACCAAGACTTATAAAAGTACAAAGGTCCTCAGTATCTCTAGAAGTACCAAAGCCTAACATCTTATAGACGCCAAAAAGACCTCAAGCCTTATACGGGCTTGAGGTCTTTCTCATATATTAAATTCACTGCTCACTGATATATCGTATAGGCGTACAGACATTATGTCTGTACATATATCCTTTTCTCGGCTTAGCCTTGCAAGCGCCCTACATACCCCTTAGCTGCTTCATTTAATCGATTAGCTTCAATCCCCAAAGTACCATACGTTACAAAAGGTGCGAGCCAAGTAAGACCTACCATATGGCAAGTCGCTTTAAATGGTGCCAACAATTCCTCTACAGTCATTTTATATTTACCAGTAGCCAAATACTCCTGTTCTTGCGCCCCTGTAGATGTGGCAATGAGCAATTCTTTACCATGTAATGCTGTACCTGTGGAGCCATAGGCCCAGCCATATTGTAATACATCATCTTCCCATTGCTTTAATAAGGAGGGACTAGAATACCAATACATAGGAAATTGTAGTACGATACGGTCAGTTGCTTCTAAAGCCTTTTGCTCAGCCCCTACATCAATTACACCATCTGGGTATAATTCATATACCTTGCGTACTTCAATAGAAGCCCCTTTAGCCGCTTCTGCAAGTGCTTTATTTACAATAGAATCATTAAAATTAGGGTGAAATAAAAATACTGTTGTTTTCATAATAAACTCTTCTTCCTTTAAGATAAAATGCTCTACCTAGTTCTACTCGCTATAAAATAATTGCCCCACAATTATTTTAAGTTGCGATTCACAAAATCTCTCATTTCAGCCAAGGATTGAACTGAATCATCCATGTCTGGCAATAAAAGGGCAAAGTCATGAGGCATGCCAGGATATACGGTTAAGCTTACTAATACACCATCGCTAGTCGCTTTAGCAGCTAACGCTTCATTTTCTGTCACAAAGAGTTCATTTCCACCAGTTTGAATGAGCATTGGTGGCAAGCCCGTTAAATCAGCATAAATAGGGGATAAACGAGCGTCTTTTAAATCTAACTTACCTGCGTATACTGGCTCTTTAACGGCCCCATTTAGCGGTGTGCCAAGCCCCAACACTTGGTCCTTGCTGTCATTATAAGTGCGAGATGTATTGTCCTTATGCTCAAAATCAGCCCATGGAGAAGCCAATAATAACACACCTGGTTGTGGTAAATTATGCTCTTTTAAATACAAGGACAATTCTAATGCCAAATTGCCACCAGCGGAATCCCCCATGACAATTAAGTGATTAGGATTAATGCCCTTAGCCAATAAGCCTTTATAAGCGCCTACTGCATCTTCTAAGGCCGCAGGATATACATAGTCTGGTGCTAAGCGATAATCTACACTATACACATAATTAGCTTTTACCAAAGAGCCTACTTTCATAGCCAATACGCGATGAGCCTGAGACATGCCAGCCACATAGCCACCACCATGAAGCTGTAGGATAACTCGATCGGATTCACCTTCGGTGAGTTCGCCAAGTTTCAAAGAATAATGCTCCACTTTAACGCCATTTAAATATTCAACGCTTTGCTCCCAATTATCTAGGCCTTTAAATTTGCTGACCTGTGCACTTGGATTCGTAAAGAATTGCTCCATTTCGGTACTAATGTAAGTCTGCTTTGGCTCGCCTTGTAGAATTAATCCCTGTGAGGGCAAAGTAAATGATGCAGCTAGCGATGAAGATACTAGACACAAGGCAGTAAAAGCTGTTATCGCTACCGTTTTAAACCAAATTTTGTTACGTTTCATCGTCTCTCTCCTTATAATTAACTTAATCTTAAAATTATTAAAATTTATATTACAGCTCAAAAGCTGTCCCTTATAACCTCTTTAGTTCCAATTGTGATTACAGTTTTGAAACCACTACCTAGCGCCCATTACTTTATGCGGAATATATGGCTCTTCTAGATACTGCACATCTTCCTCAGTGAGATGCACTGTAAGAGCATTCACCGCATCATCTAAATAGGCTTCCTTGGTAGGCCCAATAATCGGTGCCACCACACCCTTATGCCACTGCCACGCCAAGGCAATACCCGTGCGCGTTGTATTATACTTCTCCGCTAATTCACCTACGAGATCAACTATAATCTTATCACTAGCTACAGTCGAATCATATTTAGCCTTCGCAATTTTATCTACTTCAGCCCGTTTAGTCGTCGCCGTCCAATCACGGCTTAAGCGCCCTGCTGCAAGTGGACTATATGGTGTTAAACCTACGCCCATGTCCTTACAAAGAGGAATCATTTCACGCTCTTCTTCTCGGTATAAAAGATTGTAATGATTTTGCATAGCCACAAATTGAACCCAACCATGTTTCTCCGCTACATATTGCGCTTTCTGGAATTGCCAAGCATACATAGCGCTAGCTCCAATATAGCGCACCTTACCAGCAGTTACTAAATCATTTAAAGCACGCATAGTTTCTTCAATTGGCGTATTATAATCCCAGCGATGGATATACAGTAAGTCAATATAGTCCGTACCTAAACGACGCAAACTTTGCTCCACTTCATACATGATTTCCTTGCGCGATAAACCACTGCTATTAGGGCGGTCAGGACGCATTTGAAAAAATACCTTTGTAGCCAATACTATATCTTCACGACGAGCAAAATCCTTTAATGCACGCCCTACAATCTCCTCACTGGCGCCATTACTATATGTATTAGCAGTGTCAAAGAAATTAATGCCTAAGTCAATAGCATGCTTCATTACCTTTCGCGCATCGGCTTCTTCTAATACCCATTTAAACTGCTCAAATGATGGGTCGCCATAACTCATGCAGCCTAAGGCTAGTTTTGACACATCAAGACCAGTGCGACCTAATTTAACGTATTCCATATTGAGACTCCTTTACAAAAATATAGATATTCTTATGAGTCGAAATTTCTAATTAATCTAATAAGCTTGTGCCATAGGAGTTATCTATCGCACAGAGCCACTTGCCATCGATCTTTCGATACACATAAGTAGCTCTTCGATCCATGGAGAATTCCGAATCAGATTTTTTATCCGCTGCTAGTAAGGTTTGGGATAAAACGAGCACAGTATCGCCTGCTTCAATCATTTGCATCTTGCCTTGTGTAGGGACAATACTATTATTGAAATACGCTGCGATTTTAATAAAGGCGGCTTTAATTGCTTCCTTACCTTTTACCTCTAAACCAGGCTTTACTACTAACACAGCATCATCTGTATAAAACTCCATCAAATCATCAAAACGTTCTTCTTTTATAGCTGCATCTGCGGCGGCAATTAATTGCTTGATTTCTTCATTCATTGTTTAACCTCATTTCAGTTCATATAAAGAATAATACCTATTATCGTTTCTAGTGTTTATTTATTTTTTCACTCTTATTTTTATTCTACCATATGTATCCCTAAATGTATCAAAATAAAAAGCTGTAGCCTTAGGCAACTCCTAAGGCTACAGCTTTTATATTTACTTTAAAACAGAATCCACGGCCGGACACTATTCTTATTTTTTCACTACCACGCGTTGGCTAATATCTTCTTTTTCTTTGGCTTCTGGCTCAGCTACAATACCACCAAATGGCATTTGTGCATCAAGCACCCAATTGCTTGGGAGGTTAAATAGCTTTTGTACTGCTTCATTAATTACTGGATTGTAATGCTGTAATGAAGCGCCTACACCCATTTCACGAAGTCCTTCCCATACGGAGATTTGAAGCATAGCGGCTGATTGCGCTGCCCAATGAGGGAAACGGTCTGCATAAATAGGGAATTGACCTTGTAGTTTTTCTACCGTTGGTTGATCTACAAAGTAAAGCACTGTACCATAGCCAGCTTTGAAGCTGTCAATTTTTTCACGTGCTACCTTGCCTTCAAATACATCATAAATCGTATCCCAAAGAGCATCATGTTGTTCACCTAATGCAACAACTACGCGTGAGCTCTTCATATTAAAAGAATCAGGCACTAATTCTGTTGCTTGTTCTACAAATTTCACGATGTCTTCCACACTTACAGGAATTTCTTTATTAATATTGTAATATGTGCGGCGTGCTTGTAAAGTTTCTAAAGTTTTCATACTATATCCTCCTAAAACATCTGATACTATGTTTAATCAATTTGATTATCTTTAATCACTTTAAACTTGTCTTTATTGTTATTACAAGTTATATTATACGCCCTATTTCGAAATATTTCAATATAAAAATCTAATTAATACAATCTAGTAAAGCTAAAGACTATTTTTATAAAATGTAAGCTACAAAAAAGAGCTATAGGGCCAGAAGTATACACCTTCGCTCTCTATAGCTCTTCATTCATTGTATTATTTTATAGCCTATGCATTACGCATCTTTTTTGCTAAAGCTCTTCTTTAATAATGCTAAGCCCACTACTAATACAACACATACAACCTTAAAGATCAAAGTTGTTGTATCAGTAAAGTAATCTCTAACATAATGGTCAGCGTGAATCATTTCGCCGCCAATCCAACCTAAAATACCGCCACCAAAGTAAAGGATAACAGGATATTTGTCGATTAGACTAACGAAAATACGGCTACCCCAAATAATAAGGGGTACTGTTACTAAAATACCAACGAGCACCAAGCCCATATGACCTTGTGCCGCGCCTACAACACCAATAACATTATCGATACTCATGATGCCGTCAGCAATGATAATTGTCATAATGGCACCACTTAGATTACTCTTAGCCTCGATATTGTGCTCTCCACCAGAATCAGCCATAAGCTTAAAGCCAATCCAGAGTAATAATATACCACCCACTAGGTGAAGACCCGGTATATTGTTAATCGCTTCCACGAATAAAAATGCCAAGATAAGGCGTAAGCCAATGGCCCCAGCAGTCCCCCAGAAAATAGCTTGCTTTCTATGATTTGGCTCTAAATTCTTAGCAGCCATACCAATTACAATCGCATTATCACCGGCTAATAAAATGTCAATAACAATGATTTTAAATAATGCAAGCAAACCTGCTACTGTAAACAGTTCCAATTATGCATAACCTCCAAAAGTTTAACTAAAAACCACATAAACTTATTAAAAACTAACTTAAATGCACAAAACCTCTATCGAAGAAGAGAATTTATGCTACTTACTTATTATATCTAAAAGTTTCTAACTAATCAATTAATTATTTGTAAAATATTTTGCTTTATCATTAGAAAAATTTCGCCCTATCAAGTATAATGAAGTTTCTGTGATATTCTTTACTATAGCGTTTAAATTCAATATGACACTAACAATATAAGCAGATTTTAAGTATAATAAATAAAGAGTTTGTTCAAAAAGGAGTGTATATGGAACCTACATTTACATTAACAAGCAAAATTATTCGCTTTATTAGGCTCAGTATTCCCATTATCATTACGCAGTTTTCCTTAATGGCAGGGGCCTTTATTTCTATATTATTAACAGGGCAATATAGCACCGTTCATCTAGCCGGTATTTCCGTAGGCTATAATATTTGGATTTCCATGTTCTACGGTACCATGGGCGTTTTACTAGGTATTTCCCCGATTCTAGGACAATTGCTAGGCGCTAAAAAGAAGGATACCATTCCCGCCATCGTGGGCAATGGGCTCTACTTGGCTACGGTCTTAGGTCTAGGCCTCGTTGCCTTAGGCATAATTGGCTTAAAACCTGTGCTTAGTCTCTTAGATTTAGAGCCAGCAGCCTATGACATATCTATAAAATACATGTCCTTCATCGGCGTGGCTATCGTGCCTCTCATGTGGAGCTGTATTTTGCGTAATACCGTAGATTCTCATGGCTATACGCATTATTCCATGACAGTTATCTTCACTAGCTTCTTGCTCAATGTGTTCTTAAACTATGGTTTAATTCTCGGCCACTTCGGCTTCCCTGCCATGGGTGGCGTCGGTGCGGGTATCGCTACAGCTATTTGCTCCTGGTACAATGTACTGGCCTATACAGTTATTTTAACTAATGCCAAAGCCTTTAAGGGCTATCAATTTTTCAAAAACCTAGGTCGCCCTATTCGCGTCTATATTTTAGATCAAATAAAACTAGGCGTACCTATTGGCTTTGCTATTTTCTGTGAAATGAGTATTTTTAGCTTAGCAGCACTACTGATGGCCTATTATGGAACCAATATCATTGCTGCCCACCAAGCGGCTATTAGCTTTACAAATCTCTTTTACGGTTTTCCTTTAAGCATTAGCATTGCCTGCACCATTGCCGTATCCTACGAGGTAGGTGCTAAACGCTATAAAGATGCGCGAACCTATGCTTATATAGCACGTATTATGGCAATCATGATTGCCATGCTCATCTGCTCCTACACCTTTACGCATTTGCGTGAAATTTCCGGTTACTACACAACGGACCCATCTATGATTCAGCTGATTGGTAGCTTCCTCTCCTATGCGGTATTCTTCTCCGTTATCGATGCCTTTGGAACTCCTCTACAAGGCGTATTGCGTGGCTATAAGGACGTTAAAATCGTATCAGCTATTGCCATCTCCTGCTATTGGGGTGTGAGCATTCCTGTAGTGGCCCTCTTCACCTATGTATTTAATTATGGACCTTATGGTATTTGGGTGGGCCTCTTAAGTAGCGTAGCGGCAGCAGGCGTTCTCTACACCTGGCGCACTTGGTACATTCAATACCGCCGCTATAAAATATAATGCCCAAATACAATTAATATCTTACTATACTTAAAGCCCCTCATGCTAGTATATACTAGCATGAGGGGCTTTTTATTGGATTTTTAGCCTTTATCAGGTATTAATGGCTGATCAAACTTAATGTCTAATCGATACGCCTTCACCTCATCTTGGGCAGATTCCTGTAAAGAACCTACCATAGGCAAGGTCTGCGCCAATGGCGTTACTTTAATAGGCTGAGTCAATTGCAGAGATTCATTGTATTTATTGATTAATTGCTTTTTCTGTTCTAATAGGTCTTTTTGAGCTGAACCTGTTAATTCTCGCCCCTCTTTATACAGGTAGTAAATCTGTATATGATTGCCAGTTAAAACGAAAAAAGTAGAATTCAACGGAACAGTGTCAACAAGTAAAAGTAGGACTCTCTTTAATTCATCTATACTAGTGATTTCAATATCAACAGTTAAGGCTCGTAAAAAACTAGCCTTACCACCTAATTCACTGTCACCAAAATAAGCAATCGGTGCCAATACTCTATGTGCCTGTCCCACTTGACTCGTCAGCGCCTCTAAGTCATCCGCAATAGCTACATGATTGACAGCCTTACCATTGGCATCTTTAAATACTAAAATCCCCAAAGGCTTTCCATCAGTACCATCTAAAGTACCTAACACGCCTTCAGGAAATATATGTCTATAAAATTCCTGTGCACTTATCTCATCATAACTTAAATTTTCTACATAGTTAGCTAACTCTTGTTGTGTAACTAATGAAGCCATAGAATACTCCTTATATGGTGAATAAAAAATAAATTATATCTCTACCTTTATATTATATAACAAATCTACAGCTTTAATTAAATAATCATGATTTGTTTTCTATGATTGTTTTCTATAATTATTTTCTATGATCTAAGCTATATATTTATGCATTTCCCTATGATAGTATATAATAATACACAATATATCTTTACTAGCTAATTATCTTTCTTATAATTCAATTTTTTCCTTATAACCCAATTATTTTCCTTGTAAATCAATTATTTCCCCTATAATTCAACTTTTTTGCCTACAAGCTAATTATTTTTCCCTATAAGGAGACGCTATGACAACAACTCAACCAACCCGCAAACTGCCTTTTGCCTCCGATTATATGGAAGGCGCACATCCTGCTATTTTAGAAAGACTTGTAACAACGAATCTTGAGCAAAGCCCTGGTTATGGCTTAGATGCTTATTCTGATGCGGCTAAAGAAAAAATTAAAATGGCCTGCAATGTGCCTGATGGGGCCGTATTTTTCCTCGTCGGTGGCACACAAACAAATGCCTTAGTTATCAAAAGCCTATTAGCCAGTTATGAAGGTGTTCTAGCTGCCACCACTGGACATATTAGCACCCATGAAGCGGGTGCCATTGAGCTAGGTGGCCACAAAGTATTAACTTTACCTCACGAATATGGTAAAATCTCTTCCGCCCAGATTAAAAAGACTATGGACGAATATATGGCAGACGAGAATCATGACCATGTAGTTAAGCCCGGCCTAGTTTATATTTCACAACCCACTGAATATGGCACATTATATTCTTTAGAAGAGTTGACTGCCATCCACGAAGTATGCCAAGCATATAAACTTAAGCTCTACATAGATGGAGCTCGCTTAGCCTATGCCTTAGGCTGTGCTGAAAATGATGTAAGTTTAGAAGATTTAGGTCGCCTCTGTGATGCCTTTTATATTGGTGGCACAAAATGTGGCACGCTCTTTGGGGAAGCCCTCGTTTTCACTAAGCCTAATATGGTGCCACATTTCTTTACTATTATTAAACAGAATGGGGCCCTTCTTGCTAAAGGCCGCCTCTTAGGCTTACAATTTGATACTTTATTTACCAATCATTTGTATCAAATTATCGGTGACCATGGTATTGCTATGGCTGAAAAAATCAAAGCAGCCCTAAAAGCCAAAGGATACACCTTAGCCTTTCCATCCCCTACTAATCAGATTTTTGTTACCCTCACTAATGAGCAATACGAAACCCTATCAGCTCAATGTGCTCTAAGCTGCTGGGAGCGTGTCGATGAAAATCACCTCATAATCCGCCTTGCCACTAGTTGGGCTACAAGAATAGAGGATGTAGATAAGTTAATTGCCCTTTTATAAAATAAAGTTTTAGAATAAAATACATCTAATACAATAGAATTCTAAAATAAAATAGAACAAAACCAATCTACTCTTAAAATAAACAATACAATAGAGCACTAAAATAAACTACACCTAATACAATGTTGTTATAGAATAAAATAGACCTAATAAAAAAACTGCTGTGAAACTTTTGTTTCACAGCAGTTTTCTTTATTATATGAAGTTATATAAGGCTACGCTTCATGAGTATCTTAAAGTAGCGTTTCCCTGTACTTTTAGCACAATTCACACATTGGCTCAAGTCATTCTCATAGCACAGCTTACATGCAACGCAAAGTATACGTTTAACGCTGCACATACTTTTAAAGTATGCCTGGCCTCTTAGCCTTATTCTTAATCTTAGCGAGTTGCTAATAAAGCTTCTAATTTAGCTAAACGTTCGTTTAACGCAACATTTTCTGCTTTAACAGCATCTACTTCGTTAGCTTTAGCTTTTAATGCATCAATGTCTGCACCTTGTTTTTCTAAAGCAGATACTAATTCAGCTTTAGATAAGCCTTGATATGGAGAAGAGTCGCCAAAGCGGAAGGATAAACCTGCATTGTACATGTTTTCAGAATTGCCTACTGCCGTAGCAAAGCTGAACATTAAGTTTTCATTTGGACGATAGAATGCACCAAGAGCAGCCGCTTGTTGGTTTTTGTACGCACCAAAGCCAGCAGCGAATGTCAATTTGGAATCATCATCAAAATCTAATGGGTGTAAGCCTGCTAACGCAGCGGCACCAGCACCAATTTTATTTACACGAGTACCTAATTTGTCCACGCGATTACTCAAGCCAGAAATAGCAGAACCTTGATTATTCACACGATCAGTTAGGTCAGAAATATTATTTGCATTTTCAGTTACGCGGCCGTCAAGGTCATTAATTTGATTAGTATGCTCTTCAATGATTTTACCTTGATTTTCTACATCAGTTTTAATATTGCTAATTTCTGTAGTATTAGTATTGCCATTAGTTACTAAGCCACCAATAGTTGATTCAATAGTAGTCACACGGCCATCTAATGCCTCTACTTTCCCATCAACTAAAGTCAAACGATTGTCTACAGATTTAAGCTGTGCTACGTTTACTGCGTCAGTATCAACACTACCGGCTGCTACATTAACAATTTGACGAGTTTGGTCATCATTACCAACAGAAATAGCACTTAAAGAGCCTTTTACAGTTGCTACTACCTTAGTTTTGTCACCATCAGTTGCTTTATCTGATGCATATACTTGTGTTGTTACAGGAGTGGAGACTTTTTTAGGATGATACGCAACAAATTCCCCTAAAGTAGGTGCTTCACTTGTAGTAACTGCTGGCGTACCTTCAAAAATTAAGCCATTGCGCTTTACTACAGAATAGCTACCTAATGCCACGCCATCAGCTACTTCATTAGCCACTGTACTCATACCCAAAGCAAGGGATCTAGAGTTAGCTGTAGCATCAGTACCTAATGCAATACTTTGTAAACCAGTATTAGTATTTAAACCAATAGCGATACCTTCTCTACCAAGGCTTGCTTTCGCATTATGGCCAATAACAACACTATCCATAGTTCTTGCATCGACAGTGTTGCCAATGCCTACAGAATTCATGCCATGAGTTACATCACTGCCAAGACCAATACCATGATTAGTTGCCCCTTCAATAGCCTGTACGCGATTACCAATGGAAATATTTTCAAGTCGAATATTACTATATCGAGTATCTTTTGGCATTGTATACACATCATTACCAATAGCAATACCACGATCATCTGCAACCGCTGTATTACCAATCGCTACAGAACCTTCTTGAGCCGTAGCATTATTACCAACCGCTACAGAATCCTCTTGAGCCGTAGACCCCTCACCGTATTGAACAGCTTCTGCTTGTACTGCTGTAACAGCACTAATTGCCAATAAACTGGACAATACTAAACTTTTTAACACATCACCTTTAATACGTTTCATAATCTTCCACCTTTTTCACAACACAACTAACATCACTAATTTTAATTTATAAATTATTTATCTTAATCAATATATAATCAAGAAAAATTTATTGTACTTCCCCCATACAATATTTACGCATTAAAAGCCGTAGTTATAGTATTTCCCTGATGTATCATAATTTTTTCACTTGATAACTAACACATTTTATCACATTTAGTGATGATAATTATAAATTAAAATTGTTATACTTTTATAATTATATTAATGAGGACTAACTATGTCAAGTATAAGCAATATGTCCCATAGAACAAAAAAAAGGTTTAAAACTAAATTGTTTTAAACCTTTTTGTGCTATGTACTAAATATTTAATTAACGTGCGGAAATTAATGCTTCTAATTTTTCTAAACGAGCACTTAACGCCGCATTTTCAGCCTTCACAGATGCTACTTCAGCAGCCTGTGTTTTAAGCTGTTCGCCTTGTTTTTCTAGTTCTGATACAAGCTGCGCTTTACTTAATCCCTGATAAGGAGAGGAATCCCCAAAGCGGAAGGATAAGCCTGCATTGTACATGTTATCAGAATTGCCTACTGCCGTAGCGAAGCTAAACATTAAGTTTTCATTTGGACGATAGAAAGCCCCCAATGCAGCTGCTTGCTCATTTTTATAAGCACCAAAACCAGCGGCAAAAGTAAGTTTAGAATCATCTTCAAAGTCCAATGGATGTAAGCCAGCTAAGGCCGCTGCACCAGCACCAACTTTATTGATTTGTTTTCCTAAATGGTCCACTCTTGTATTTAAACCAGAAATAGCCGTATTTTGATTATTCATACGATCATTTAAGTCAATAATATCATTGGTATTATTGGTTACACGACCATCCAAATCGTTGATGGAATTAGTATTGTCTGTTACGCGATCATCTAAGTCTTTGATTTGATCAGTATGTTCATCTATAGTTTCACCTTGACTTGCAACAGTCTCTTTAAGGTCGCTAATATCAGCTGCATTACCGGAGCCTGACACTTGAATAGCTTGAATTTGATTTTCTACGGAATCAACGCGATCTCCTAGGGAATCAATTCGGCCAGATAATTCAGTATTAACAGCAGTCAAACGATTATCCACCGATTTTAACTGCGCCACATTGACCGCATCAGAAGCCGCTGAACCAGCGGCTACATTCGTAATTTGTCGAGTTGCATTAGAGTTACCAACGGAAACCGCGCCTAATGAACCTTTTACAGTGCTTGTAATCGCTTTTTTATCAGCATCACTAGCCGCATCATCTGCATACACCACTTTAGTCGAGGCTGTAGTAGTACTTGCAGTAGTCACCGAAGTGGACATGGTGCCACGAGAAACTATGGAATTAGTACCTAAAGCAACGGAATAGTCATTATTTGCTATTGCATTATAACCTAAGGCTACACCATAACGTGTAGTTTTTGCATTAGTCCCCAAGGATGTACCTAATAAACCACTCTCAGAATTAGCACCCACTGCTACACCGCTATCCCCAGCAGTGGCATTAGCTTTCGCATTATAACCAATTGCTACACTATAAATACTAGCAGCTGTAGTGTCTTTGCCAATAGCTACGGCATAGGAACCATATGTTACATCACTGCCAATACCAACGGAATACTTATTGGCCGGCGAAATAGCCCATACACGATTACCAATGGATACATTCTCTGTATGAGCACTTACATTATTTCCGTCATTTTGAGTTCCATTATATACATCATTACCAATAGCAATACCATTATCGCTGGCATTAGCGGTAGACCCTAATTGAACGTCTTCGGCCTGCACCCCTGTAGCCACACTCGCTACCATCAAAGCCGACAATACTAAAGATTTTAACAGTCTCTTCTCACTCTGTTTCATACGTCACACCTTCATTAACACAATGCTACTTTTACACCAAGAGTACATAACACTTTATCACTGCTTCATAGTCACACCATTTACACCCTATGAAGCTCCAATCCTAAACACAATCAATAAAGTACCATAAACTCTAGCTTTTAATTTTTCTCGTCACTATTTCAAAATTGTTGATATCAA
Organism: uncultured Veillonella sp.; assembly: GCF_900545795.1. Taxonomy (GTDB): domain Bacteria; phylum Bacillota; class Negativicutes; order Veillonellales; family Veillonellaceae; genus Veillonella_A. Next base: position 5,454 of record NZ_URAR01000016.1, on the reverse strand, counting down.
TAATTCCGATATGTTTTATAAAATAAACTTCATGCATGATTTAAAATTATATGAATCATACGTAATCTCGTCAAGTATTTTTATCAAAGTTTTTAATGAGGTTTTATAACGTAAACAAGAAATTTAACTCTTCGTTAATCGCCTTAATGAGTTTTTAATTAATACGTTAAAAACTATTCATGAACAAACGATTATATACCTTTTGTTTTATGTCCAAGCAGTTTAAACAAATAAAAATAAGCTGTATATCATCTAAAATTTAAATATATTTTTATACTACAAAATGAATTCACTTCCTAACCAATTCATCAAAATTTTTTTAAAAATATGAGTTCAACATGAAATAGAATGTTTTTATCAAGTTTGATGATATTCATAAAATATTTTTATTCTTCAACACCTCAATCACAAAACATTATTCAACAACAAACTCTATGGCTCCAGCCCCTCCATAATAACTCCCAGAGAATAAACTTATATAAAACAGACTCCACTCTATAAAAAAGCACTCTCATCTATACAAAAAAAGACAGGCTCTTCAAGAACCTGTCTTCTATTCATCTTATAGTATTATGTCAACTATCTTCAGCTAACTCATCTAGCTTCAACTATCTTTAACTAGCCTTAACTAGCCTTAACTAGCCTTAACTATCTTCAACTAGAGAATAGCTTTTATCGATCAAGGCTTTAACTATATCTAAGAGACTCTCTTTATGTAGTAAAATAGTCAACCAATGTTTCTTATTCATATGATAAGCCGGAAAAAAGTTCTTCCCATCTACATAAGCCTCTACATCCTCAGGACTGACCTTTACATTGATAATATTAGCTTCACCACGCCCTTCAAGGCCTAACGAGGCAAACGGAATATTCATATACACAGCATACCATTTTTTACTTTTCTCAGTCTTAAATGTTAAATACTGAGGATATTTCTGCCACGGCGCTTCAGGCTCCGTGCCATACTGCGCCACCATATAATCTAAGATATATTTCTTTGTATTTTTAAAATCAAAGCACTGGTCTAATATATGCTGAACTAACACTTCTACTTCATGGCGTACAGCTGTAACAAATGGCCCATCACTGCTCGGTATATCCAGTAAAGTATAAGCTTCCTCAGTACTCGTATCTATGAGTTGAACTTCCATTGTGGCATAAGTAAACTCCACAATAGCTCTAAACGCACCTGAAGCGATGAGCTGAGAATATGCAAACGCACCACTAGTTTGCACTTCACAACCAAGCGCTATGGCTTTCTTTTCATTTAACTCATAATTTGCTAATTGCTCATTAAAAAACACAATCTCGCCTTCAATCTAACTATAAGCATATAACTACCAAAACTATGCGATTATCTAGCTAATTTTATTACTTCCCTAAGAACTCGCGCATCTGCTGCGTGCCTGCATCGTCTTGTTGTTTCCAGGTTAGCGCTACCACTGTAATCTTTTGGTCTTTAATAGCCATTACGTCAGTGCGTGTTTCTTCCGGAATAAATACTAAGCGACCACCAATCCAGTAGTATTTACGACCTTTACGGTCTTCTCGTTCATCAATAATATCAGAATAATGCTGCATGCCTTGATCTAAAATTTCCACTTGGTCCCAGCCGATAGGGCCTTCTTTAGAGAAATTCATATTAAGCAAGCCTTTATATTGTTCCTCACCATATACGCGGTCTACAAATTCCGCAATGAACGGCATGATTTCAGCACTGCGCTCTGAACTATAGCGTTCCATAGATACAGCGAGGGCTGGCACTTTATAAAACATAGCCTCCATAGCTGCACTCACAGTACCAGAATATAAAGCATCAGAGCCTAAATTGAATCCATCATTTACACCAGATACAACTAAATCTGGCATATCATCTTTTAATAAATGATAAAGTGCCAATTTCATACAATCTGTAGGCGTTCCTGATACAGCAATACATTGAGGATTTGCCTCTGGGTCGCGCGTCACCTTACAAGTACGAACTGGATCCTGTATAGTAATAGCATGCGATTTTGCGCTTTGCTCTCTATCAGGAGCTACAATAGTAACGCGGTGGTGCTTAGCCAACTCCGCTGCTAGCTCACGAAGACCTTTAGCGCGAAATCCATCATCATTAGTTAATAAAATATGCATGGCAAAACTTCCTTTCTTTGGAACATGTCTATACATAATAAAAATTTATATAAGCAGACTACTTCTATAATAACATTAAATATCTATAACTATAACAAACTCTATGCTTTCTTCGCAATACTAAGAAGAAAATCTATACGTAAATTTTTAGTAAAACACCTTATATTTAATGAATAAAACCTCCTACACTCTTCGAGCAAAGAGCCCTATACTCAGGTACTAGCGCTCCCTATAGAGCCCTTATATTCAATTACTATCACTCTCTATAGAACTCCTATATTCAAGCACTAAAAGATTATATAAGCTTATATAAGCTTATATAATCCTATAAATCCTATATAATCCTATATAAACACAGAAAGTGCCTTAAAAGGCACTTTCTAAGTTAATCGTATATGATATTTTCTGTCACTAATTACTCAGCATCTTGCTCTGTTTTCTTAACTTTATCAGTTTTCACATTGCCCATACGCGTTAAACTCACTTCACCTAAGGCAACGCCACGGGTATGCTCTGTATGAGCCCATACTTTATCATGGCGATTTAGGTAACCCAAGAAAGTCACCGGTACCCAACTATACATAAAGATTGGATACACCAAGTAGTAGAGCCACACTTTTTTCGGCACTTTAATACTGCCTAATACGATAAATGGGAACAAGTATTGACCAATACCAATAATAGTCCACACCGTTACTGGCAATATTTGATAAATAATATTCGTATAAATAGGCACATACGCGTTGATATAAGTCATAATCAAATACGCCGTCGATACTAGTAAGAAGTAAGGCTGGCTAATTTGAATAATCCCGTCTAAAATGCGGATATTCCCTTGCTTAATTCCTTCAACAAACAATTTAGGAATATAGCGTTCACCACAATCAAAATGGCCTTGCGCCCAACGTTTGCGCTGGCGCCAAGACTGCATAAAGCCCAATGGTTTCTCATCATACACAATGGCATCATGCGCCCAAGTGGTGCGCACACCATGAATGAGGAGCTTCATGGAGAATTCCATATCTTCGGTCAAGCAATTACAGTCCCAACCATAAGTTTTAATAATATCTGTGCGGATGCACATGCCCGTGCCACCTAAAGCAGTGGATAAACCAATATTATATTTAGCCAAATGCCACAAGTGATTTACCATCCAGAAAGCAATAGCAAATGTGCCTGCTACCCAAGTATCAGTTGGGTTCTTCGCATTTAAATAGCCCTGAATTACCGGTTCACCTAGCTCTAAATGGTGGTTCATTTCAAGCAAAAAGTTAGGATGTACTAAATTGTCCGCATCAAAAATAACGAAAGCATCGTAAGTGCGATCCATCTCATAAATGCGATTAAACATCCATCCCATGGCATAGCCCTTGCCCACTTCCTCATGATTCTCTCGCTCATATACAGTGGCTCCTGCCCGTTCGGCAACAGCTTTTGTATTATCCGTGCAATTATCGGCTACGACAAAGATATCATAGAGTTCGTCTGGATAATCTAAAATCTTTAAATTCTCCACCAACTGACCAACAACAGCTTCTTCATTATGAGCACAAACAATAATGGCAAATGAGTTCTTAGGCGTATAATTCTTTTTTTCTTTCCTTCGCCACATTCCCGCTACAGCGAGTACAAAGTAGTACAAAGTGTAAAACACGATGATTACCTGTAGGGGAATCATGATCAGGTCAAGAATATAATCCATTTACGTCCTTCACCTCTCACTGTCTTACTGTATTAATAATTGTATTGCAAATGCCAAATACGGCGTATAAAGCAAAAACTAACACTGGCCAAGCATGCCAATCCCAAACCAATACGGCTACACCTAGTACAGCAGTAATCACTAGGGCTACTGCATTGGTACGATCTGCACCTTTGCCTTTAAAGTCTGGATGATGCACACGGCTTACCATTAAATAGCCCACCACTACCATTAGCACCATAAGTAACCATTGTGGCAATTGAATGCCAGATAGTACATAAGTAGCTGCCATACAGCCTGCTGCTGGAATCGGTAAACCTAAAAAATAGCCATGTACTTCTTCAGTCATAATATTAAAACGAGCTAAGCGAAAAGCACCAAGCACTGAAAAAGCTAATAATGGAATATAAGCAACCCAGCCCATATTTTGTAATTGATACATAAATAGCATATATGCCGGTGCCACCCCAAAGCCAACCACATCGGCCAAGGAGTCCAATTCGCGACCCATTGGGCCTGATACACCTAAGGCACGAGCCACACGGCCATCAAAGCCATCAGCAATTAAAGAAAATAACACGCAAAGCGCAGCACCAGTAAATTCCCCCTGTGCAGCTAAGGTTATGCCAATAACACCGAATGACAAATTAGCTGCTGTGAACAGATTAGGAAATATTGATTTATCCATTAGCTTGAATCCTCCCAACGATAGTTTCTCCGCCTCGCACTTTGTCACCTTTTTTAACAGTAATTTCTACTGATTTAGGAACAAATAATTCTGTGCAAGATCCGAATTTAATCATGCCATATAATTGGCCCTTCGTTAAGGTATTGCCAAGGTCAGTCCACGATATAATACGGCGGGCTAATAGTCCTGCGATTTGAGTCACTAAAATTTCAATTTTACCATTGTCAATGCCAATGGAGTGGCGTTCATTTTCATAGCCTACACTTTTTTTATAAGCTGGCAAGAAACCGCCACATGTATATTGTCGGAACGTAATTTTCCCTTCCATTGGTGCACGATTTACATGCACATCAAAAACGGATAGAAAAATTGTTACCTTTTTACATTCAGTATTTAAAAATAAATCTTCATATACTTCGCTTACATCCATAACCGTACCATCCGCTGGAGATACTAATAAATTAGGATCTGTGTTGATTTTACGTTCTGGATTTCTAAAAAAGAACAAGAAAAAGCAAGCGAGTATAAGAGGAATGATGGCTATGTAGGGCGACACAAAATATCCTACAATAATAGCCAATAGAAAGGTACCAATGATCAAAGGGTACCCATCTTTTACGATAATCCCTGTGGGCATTTCGCACCACCTCTCTATTTTTTTGCCTTCTTAACGGCCCACATAAACTTCGGTAAGGCCATCATACGCCCAATGCGCTGCGGTTGATTGGCTAAGCGATACAGCCATTCCAATCGATTCCGTTGCATCCACGCAGGCGCGCGTTTTACTGTACCTGCCATGACGTCAAACGATCCACCTAAGCCAATAGCTACCACGCCACTCAAATGATTGAGCTTAGTCGTAATCCACTTCTCCTGCTTAGGCACACCTAAGGCGACTAATACTAACTTAGCGCCCCCCTCTTCAATGGTC
>NZ_URAR01000015.1 GCF_900545795.1 uncultured Veillonella sp. | reverse complement strand
CATTGGATGCACTTGTACTTGCTGCATCGGCACTAGTAGATGCGCTAGATGCACTAGAAGCCGCATTACTTTCACTTACCACTGCATTGGATGCACTTGTACTTGCTGCATCGGCACTAGTAGATGCGCTAGATGCACTAGAAGCCGCATTACTTTCACTTACCACTGCATTGGATGCACTTGTACTTGCTGCATCGGCACTAGTAGATGCGCTAGATGCACTTGTAACTGCATTACTTTCACTTACCGCTGCATTGGATGCACTTGTACTTGCTACGTCTGCACTAGAAGTAGCGCTAGATGCACTTGTACTTGCTACAGTCGCACTAGATGCTGCTGTACTAGCACTGGTACTTGCTGCAGTAGCACTAGAAGTAGCACTGGATGCACTTGTACTTGCTGACTCAGCGCTAGTGGATGCACTACTTGCACTAGTACTTGCTGCATCAGCACTAGTAGATGCCGAACTTACACTAGAAACGGCTGTGCTAATGGCAGTTACAGTAGAGTCATCTAAACTAATAACCATGGTACCACTGTTATAAATAGTACTCCCTGCTGTAGAAATAGTAACTACTACACCATTAGAGCCACTTACAGTTAATACACCATCACCAGCAGAACCTGCGGCAAAGGAAGTTGATGCAGTACCAGTAGTTGTAATATACGTTGCAAATGTAGTTGCTTGTGGCGCTAAGATCAATGCGGCCATAACAGCTGCCGTTAAACGTCTTGTACGTTTAGCTCCACCGGCTTGATGACTCTTAGCAAATTCTGAGGCGACAACGTAGCACCCCTTCGTCTTACTCCACACAATTTTAAATATCTTATTCATTCTACAGTTTTAAGCTCCTTTCATACACAAAAACACAGAAATAAATCGAATAATAAAACTTCCGAGAGTGAATATCTCATATTTTTAATCTTGTTCAAAACATAATCACATCATTAATTTAATATTTAAATTAATTAAAAATATTTTTACACAAAACTCAACTTTTCAGAAAAAAAGGTTTTACTTAAAACTTAATTTAACAATTTAAAAATATATAGATAGTAATTAAAAGTATGATTCACTCTTTTGCTAGAAATCAGTATAGTAGACCGAATTACATAGTGTCAATACTGTTACAAAGGGGTTAATCATTACTTCATTTTCATTTAGACTCTTTCACCATTTATTCAAAATTATAAAGAATCTATTCTATTATGCACTTTATTACATGTTATATATCAATTTTTTCAATTAATAATAAATATAAAAATTAATCAAACTTCATATTTTACTTATAATTTTATTTCTATTTATGAATTTTTATTTCATTAATTTTTCTTCATTATGATATTTTTTCTATAATAAAAACGTTTTATCCAACAACAAAAAAACTACTCAAAAATAATTAATCAATACAATTAACTTTTGCTATTTATCTAGATTAAATTATCACTTTATTCAGTAAGATTTAAACTTATAAACAAAAAAACTGCAAAACTATAAATAGTTTTGCAGTTTCTTATTTCAAGCTCAATTATATGTTATTTTATTTTCACTTAAGATTAATATAATAATACGTTCTAATTAATTGTCTCTAAAAACATTCGTTTTATCTGCTAAATCGACGCTATACTCCTTCATAAGTATTTCGCAGATCTGCGCATGCATCTTAGGAAGCTCATCAGTTATAACAGTCCATAGTAAATCCGTATGTACATCCCAACGCATATGAGTAAACTCCCTATATAACGCTTCAAGATTAGTATATTGAAATACCTTCAACAAGGTTTGTGTTTCACTACTCAGCTGTTCCATAGATTTCCCTATATACATAATGGGCGGAATAAATGAATCACGATAAAAATCGTCTTCTAATGAGCTTTTTTCCCCATTAAGCCTCGATAACTTTTTAGCTACTATTTCTAAACATTCAACCACATCCAACAAATGCTTGAGGTCATTTTCTTTACTTAGTTTCATAGTGTCCCCCTTTATATTGTATATAATACGCTGACTTGTTCTTTTCTTTCTATTTATGTTGTAGCATATTTTCATCCATACTTTATTATAGCATGTTTAAACTGTTCATTATTGTAGCATATTTAAACTGTTCTTTATTGTAACATGTTCAAACTCCCCTGTATTGTAGAATGTTCAAACTACTCTTTATTGTAGCATGTTTAAACTACACTTCCATGCCCTGCGACACAAAGAAAAAAGCTCCATAACAATTCAATAAATGAATTATTATGGAGCTCATTTAAATTGGTGCCGGAGGTGGGACTTGAACCCACACGGTGTTACCCGCTTGATTTTGAGTCAAGTGCGTCTGCCATTCCGCCACTCCGGCACGAATGGAACAAAAATAATTTTACAGTAATTCCACATATTTGTCAAATACTTTTTTGAACTAATCTTTTCTATTCAACTTTCTAATCTTTTTTTCTTAGACTTTTTTATAAAACGAATAAATCATAAGATTAATAGAGTTATTTTATCTATATAGATTTTATTGCAATATTTTATTGTTATATTAATTATTTATTTCTTATTTTATAATATTATCCGTTAAAATGAATATTAATTATTTAATCCATAAATTATATAGTTATAAATTCATATTTTCGTCCCACATTTTCATGAAATAGCCCTTATTTTATCTATACTTAGTGTCATTTTTTCTATATAATGAATCATACGATAATTTATAAGCTTTTTAGACAGTATCTGTGCAAGTGCTTATAAGTTATGAAGAAAGGAGAATTCTTATGGAATCAAAATTTAATTTACGAGCAGCGAGCAAGTACTTGGCGCCAATCATCATTGGCCTTATCGTATTTGCCATCGGTGCTCCAGAAGGACTAACAAATGGTGCATGGATTTTTGTTAGTATCTTCGCTGCATTAGTAGTAGGCTTAATTTTAGAGCCAATGCCACCAGCTTTTATCGGACTTATTGCTATTACTTTATCTATTCTTTTTAAGGTTGGCATGCCTGTAGTTGACAAAGCCGGTAAAGCAGTTACAATCACTGCTGCCACCGCTGTTAACTGGGGCCTTAGCGGCTTCTCTAACTCTATTGTATGGTTAATCTTTGCCGCTTTCATGATTGGTATTGGTTACCAAAACAGTGGTCTTGGCCGTCGTATTGCCTTGTATTTAGTGGAAAAACTAGGTAAATCATCCTTAGGTCTTGGTTATGCCATTGCTATTACAGACTTGATTTTAGCGCCATTTATTCCAAGTAATGCAGCTCGTAGTGGCGGTACTATTTACCCTATTGTTTCTAGTATTTGCCCTATGTTTGACAGCTATCCAGACAAAAATCCTCGTAAAATTGGATCCTATCTTTGCTGGGTTAGCTTGGCTACCACTTGTGTGTCCAGTACCTTATTCCTTACTGGCCAAGCACCTAACCCATTAGCCGTTGAATTAGCTGCCAAAGCTGGTGTTCCTACAGTTAACTGGACTAGCTGGTTCTTAGCTGTTGCTCCTGTAGGTATTATCTTATTCCTCATTACACCACTCTTAACGTACTTCCTTTGCCCTCCAGAGGTAAAAGGCTCTCCTGAAATTGCCGCTTGGGCTAAAGAAGAATTCCACAAGCTTGGTAAAATGAGCGCCTCTGAAATTGCTATGGCTTGTATTTCCATCCTAGCTCTTGTACTTTGGATTGGCGCTAGCTACTTCAAAATTAACCCAACTACTACAGCTCTTGTAGTTATTGTGTTGATGGTGGTTTCTAAAATCATCACTTGGAGCGACTTCTTAGCTAATAAACCAGCATGGAACGTATTAACTTGGTTTGCCACTTTAGTTCCTATGGCAGAAGGCCTTAAAAATGTTGGCTTCTTAAAATGGTTAGCCAATGCCTTTGGTTCTTCTCTTGTAAGCTTAGATTTAATGTGGGCTACCCTTGGATTACTCTTCGCATTCTGCGTGCTTCGTTACTTCTTCGCTTCTGGTACTGCCTATGTAACTGCTATGGTAGGCTTATTTGCTACCTTGATTTTACAAATTCCTGGTGCCGATGCAAGCCAAATCATGTTAATCCTCTTACTTCCTATGGGTATTATGGGGATCCTGACGCCATATGGTACCGGTCATAGCCCTGTATGGTTTGCTAGCGGCTATGTTAAAGGCCCTGAATTTTGGAAGCTTGGTGCTATCTTTGGCATCATCTACCTTGCTGTATTCATTTTAATCGGCATTCCTTGGGTAGAATTCATTTTACCTAAGATTTTATAATATTTCATATAATACCAAATGAAAAAAGCCCATAGAGCTAATTATAATCTAGCTCTATGGGCTTTTTATTTAATTCATGGTGGAGACGAGGGGAATCGAACCCCTGTCCAAAAGTGTTGCCCCACAGACTTCTCCGAGTGCAGTCGCTGTTTTAGATCTTAGTTAGCTATTGTACACCGACAAACTACACTAACCCAGCTCAGAGTTTTAACCGAATCTACTTGAGCATATACATTCGGCGAGCCCGTAGTTTGACGCCTTATCCCTACTCACGGGCAGAGCAAGGTAAGACGTAGCTTATGCAGCTAATGCAAAGTTTTCGTTTGCGTTTAATTTAAAAGTTCCACCGTTTAGCGGCCTAATGGAACGCCGACTCGCTATCTATGATACACGCACCCCTGTCGAAACCATTACGTCCCCATGTGTGCAAACTTAATTATATCTAACTCTATACTTGCTGTCAATAAAGGGCCAAAGGTTCACCTAAAGAGCTGTCTAAGAAATCCTATATCTCTTAATCTAGGTTTTCACTCAGGAGTTAGCTATATATACCTAACTATACCTAACTATACCTAACCATACATAACTATACATAACTAAGTATATACCTAAACCTCACCGCTATATCCTCCCAAATATAGTAGTCAGCTACAACAAAACAAGATAGTGTAAAGTAACTTTTTTAGATGCATCTCTAAGCCACTTTACACTATCCTTCAAGCGCTCTATAAAATCTCTATAACAAATCTATCATATTAGACTGTACAAGTTCTGCAACTACTTCGCCTCTATAAAAATCGTCTAAATAAGCTATAAATGTCATATATCCTATACAACTATATACTATCTACCAGTCGCGATTTTGCTCTTTCATACGGCGTTGAATGTCGCGCTTTGCATCACGTTCAGCCATATCCTGGCGTTTATCAAAGTTCTTTTTCCCCGTTACAAGGCCTATAGTTACCTTAATCAAACCATGACTAAAGTGGAAGTTTAAAGGCACTAAAGAAAAGCCCTTCTCCTTTACTTGACCAAGTAGTTTATGAATTTCGCTGCGATGCATCAAAAGCTTACGCGTACGAAGTGGCTCATGATTAAACTGGTTACCTTGTTCATAAGGGCTAATATGCGTTTGATACAAAAATAGCTCTCCATTTTCAATGCCACAGAAGCTATCCTTTAAATTTAGGCGCCCTTGACGAATGGATTTTACTTCCGTTCCTGTGAGCACAATACCGGCTTCAAAGGTTTCATATATATGATAATCATGACGCGCCTTTCGATTATCAGCAATTAAACTATTGCCATCTTTTTTCGCTTTACTCAAACAATAACACCTCAACAATCATAAAAAGTCTATCTGCTTAGACTCCTATTTGTCTCAATACATTTGCTTTAACATATGCAGAGTATTACATTAGATTTAATACATGCACTTTCTTATATTTGCGTTCCTATATTTGCTTTAATATATTTATCTTTTTACACTTTGCTTTAATACATGCACTTTACTACATTTAAACTCTTATATGTTGCCCTATTATTTTAGCAAAATTTCGACATATTTTCTAATCTATATATTCTAATCGTAATGTATCCTAAGGGCTTAGAGCAAGTGCTCATAGTAAAAGATTATATCAAATGTTCATAGTAAAAACCTATATAAAGTACTCATAGTAAAAAGTCATATCAAACCTCATAGAAAAACTTGCGTGGAAATTTAACGGCGTTTCCCCTTTTTCTTCATTTTATCTTTTTTCTTATTTTTAGATTTCTTTGAATTTTCTTTGCGCTTTTTGTCTTTACTTTTCTTTGAATCATTTGCTTTCTCACGGCTAAAAATTGGTGCGAAACGTGACTTACGGCCATTCTTACTAGAGCTATCGCCCTTACTACTACCACGCTTGCGCCCTAAAGAATTACTGTTACCTAAGGCACTAGCACCATAACCTAAAGGCTTGCCCATGCGGCGATTCATTCGATTAAGAAAATACGATATATCCTCAACAGCACCTAGTACAAAATCAATTTGCTTTTTAGCGGAATCAGCTTTTACTAAAGTAACGGTAACCACTTGCCCTAGGTGATACTCAGTACCCGTTTGACGACCTACTAAAAGGAAATGCTCTTCATCAAAGAAATAATAATCATCTGTTAAGGTTGCTATATGAACAAGCCCATCAATGCCATTTTCAAGCTCCACAAACATCCCAAAGGATGTAATGGAACTAATACGCCCTTCAAAGACTTCGCCCACAAATGGCTCCATATATTGAACCTTCTTAAGATCCATCGTATCACGTTCTGCTGCAACAGCTACCTGCTCTTGGATGGAGCAATGTTCTGCCGCCTTATCTAAATAGGCTTCTGTATCATCATATTGAGTATATCCATTGCGCCAATGTAAGGCCTTTTTAAGTAAGCGATGAACGATTAAATCTGGATAACGACGAATAGGCGAAGTAAAATGAGTATAACATTTTGACGCCAAACCAAAATGGCCTGCATTCACTGGCGAATAACGAGCCTGCTGCATGGACCGCAAAGTCATAATCTGAGCAATTTGCTCTACCTCAGTGCCTTGAATACTATCTAAAAATGACTGAATCTCTCTCGGCTGGATAGTATCTGCATCAAAATGAAATGACTTGCCTAAATACGTCACCACAGTCTGCAAGGCTTGTAATTTTTCTTCGCTAGGTCGCTCGTGAATACGATAAATAGACGGCTTGTCTGTATGGGCTAAATAGGTGGCCACGGTTTCATTGGCAATCAACATACAGGCTTCAATAATTTTTTCCGCAATAGTTCGATCCTTGCGCACAATGCGAAGCGGTGTGCCCTCTTCATTGAGAAGCACTTTATATTCAGGGAACTCAAAGTTTAAAGCACCTGATTTTTCACGCATTCGAATCAATACTTTGGCCACATCGTGTAGATTATGGACTAAAGACATAAGGGCCGTCAAATCATCAGGAATAATTTGCTCGCTTAAGGCCTTATAAATTTCAGTATAGCTACAGCGACGATCAACGCGAATAACAGATGGCGTAATCGTATGCTTTACCACTCGACCGGCCGCATTAATTTCCATGATACAGCTCATAGCATAACGATCTTCCTGCGCATTTAAACTGCATATGCCATTAGAAAGAACTGGTGGCAACATAGGCACAACGCGGTCTACTAAATACACGCTGGTGCCACGTTTATAAGCTTCTTTATCTAATTGAGATCCGCCACGCACATAATGGCTCACATCCGCAATGTGTACGCCAAGCATAAAATTACCATTACTCAATAATTCACAGCTAACAGCATCATCTAAGTCCTTTGCATCTTCTCCATCTATAGTGACCATGGGAACAGCTCGCAAATCGAGGCGGCCATCTTCAAGCTCCACTGTCGTATTAATAGAATCAGCTTCTTTTAAAACAGCATCAGGAAAGGAGAATGGAATCTTTCGCTCTGCCATAATGCAATTAATGTCTAAGCCTACATCCCCTTTATAGCCTAAAATTTGCACTATACGGCCTTCAGGATGTCTGCCGCGACTCGTCGGCCACTCCGTTACCTCTACTAGGACTTTAGCGCCACTGCGCGCCTCCATAGTCGAATTTAAATCTACATATACATCGTCTACAATGCGTTCATCATCAGGGATGACAAAGCCAAAACTCTTTTGTCGATCATAGGTGCCTACAATAAAGCTATTAGCTCTAGTGAGAACCTCGCGCACTACCCCTTCAGGACGACCACCAGGATAGGTTTGACCTAAAATCTCTACCTTAACTTCATCATTATGTAGGGCCCCATGACGATGTTCTGGCTGAATGATAATTTCTGTAACGCCATCATCACCTACAAAGAGACCACGGCCTTGTCGTTGCCCTTTATATACACCTTGATACCAGCTTTTAGTGCCATTATCGCCTAATTGGCGTCGTTTCTTTTCTTCCTTATGAGCCGCCTTCGTTTTGTCCTTCATCTTACTAAGAGGAGTAAAACGATTTTTTTCCGTCCCATATTTATTTTCATGTTTGCTTATGTCTTGACCTTCTTCACTTTCAGATTGAGCTGGTTCTTTATAAAAATAATATTCATCATCCTTCGTACTTAGCAGACCTTCCTGGGCTAACTCCGCTACGGTAGCCATAAATTCAGCTAAATCATCAGCCCCTTTTATGCCCAATACATAGGCCGCATCTTCCACATGATAAGCTTCTGGCCGAATATCCAGGAAAAACTCAATAATTTCCTCTCGCAAACTCTTCATCTCTTCTGTATCGGATGGTACTAGGTCTTTCATTTTCTTACCTGACTTTTGTTTCATACTCATCACCTTCTCTTTAATAACTTGCAAATAACCTAATTTGCCTATTTGTGCGCCCCATAACTAGCTACTTCCATCTTAACATGATTTATTACTTTTAGGGACATAATAACAATATTTATACACAAATTTTACATAATAAAAAAAGCCTGCACCAGGCAGGCTCTATATTAATATTGATTTAAGTAAATACCAAGACCTAAGCTAAGAACAGCAAAAATCACGCCTAAAATAATAGTCAAACGTGATAATAAGCCATCCATGCCACGAGCTTTACCGCCGAAAACGGAATCCGCTGCACCACCAACAGAACCGCCCATGCCAGCACTTTTACTAGATTGCATTACTACAACTAAAATCAATAATACAGAAACTACTACCTCAGCGAACATTAAAAAATTTCTCACAATTGTCATCCTTCCTACATTTCATTTTGCTTCAACGCTTTATTGCGATGTTCTAAATATTTTTCTAACTTGCGTTTTACTCTTTGTAGCGCATTGTCAATTGACTTAACACTGCGATCTGTTTCAGCTGCTATTTCGTGATATGATTTGCCATCTAAATAGCCCATCAATACCTTGCCTTCTAAATCACTCAAAATAGCACCCATCTTAGCTTCAATATCAGAAAACTCTTCCCGATTAATGAATAGTTCTTCTGGGTCAGTGCCCTGACCTTCTCCGATAACATCCATCAAAGTGCGTTCCGGTTCATCCGTATAAATCGGTTTATTCAAAGAAACGTAAGAATTCAGTGGAATATGTTTCTGTCTTGTTGCTGTTTTTATAGCTGTAATAATTTGTCGCGTCACACATAGTTCTGCAAAGGCTTTAAAAGACGCTAAGCGATCATCTTTAAAATCTCTCGTCGCCTTATACAGTCCAATCATGCCTTCTTGAATAATGTCTTCTTTATCGGCACCAATCAAAAAATAAGAGCGCGCTTTTGCCCGCACAAAGTTTTTGTATTTGTCTACCAAATAATCTACAGCCACGGGATCATCCTGCTCTTGCGAAAGCTTAACCACTTCTTCGTCTGTTAAACCTATATAGCGTTTATATTCTTCCTTAATATATGGTTCAACATGCATGGCAGCCTCCCAATCCCACTAGTATACGTACCATTATACTTTATACGCATAAGTTCTGCAACACTTTATAATATAAAATCTATGTCAGTACAAGGCCTCTACTTCTTCCCACGCCGCAAGGTTTCCCATTCATTGGCAATGGAACCAGAAATCTGATGCCCTAACTCATTGCGCTGTAGACTCATGGTATCACCTTTATGCAGTCCCTTATAATAGCGCTGTTCATCTATTTTTGCCCGTTCTACTTGTCCCTTGAGCTCACGACTGGAAACTCGCAAAGCCCCAAAGCCAAGGACTTGACTTTGTTCAGCATAGTCAGAAGTACACACGTATACATTGTCATATTGATTGCGCATTTCAAATACAATGCGTTCAATGCAGGAGTCCGCGGTCTCGCCATCTGCTGTATAAATTTCAGTAAAATCTTCGCCCTTATACGCTTTATCTTGTCCAGGATGGGCATATTTACCATCAAATACTAAGACAATCTGATACCCCTTGTGCTTGCCATAATTTTGCAAGATGTCTTTAATGCGACGCCGTGCGTGTTCTAAAGAACTCTTACTTATCTTCTTAAGTTCAGGCCACGCAAAGATAACATTGTACCCATCTACAATTAAAATATCCTGTCTCATAGCTGCCTCTGTCGCACTGCTTCATATAGTAAAAGACCTGCCGCCACTGATGCATTTAAAGAATTAAGCTTACCATACATAGGGATAGTGACTAAGAAATCACATTTCTCCTTAGTCAAGCGGCTAAGCCCCTTGCCTTCATTGCCAATGACTAGAACTAAAGGCACCGTCATATCCGCTTGATACATAGTTTGTTGCCCTTCCATATGAGCACCTAAGACCCAGAATCCTTGTTTCTTTAGGTCTTCAATGGTTTGTGCTACATTGCCCACTTGTACTAGGGGCATGAATTCTACAGCACCAGCTGAAGTTTTCGCCACGGTGGCATTAATGGGAGCACTATGGCGTTTAGGAATTAAGACAGCAGTGGCACCACAGCATTCAGCGGTACGAATAATAGCCCCCATATTATGAGGGTCCTCAATACTATCCAAGAGCAGCAATAAAGGCGCTTTTGCCTCCTCAGAAAAGCTGTGATTTTGTAATACTTCATTGAGGTCAGCAAATTTTACTGATGCCACCAAAGCCACCACGCCTTGATGCACAACACCTTCAGCATATTTACTTAATTGTTGCTCCCCCACTTTGCGGATCTCTACATGTCGCTCTTTGGCGAGCTTTACAATTTCCTGCAAAGAGCCTTGTAATTTTTCATTGGTTATAAAAAGACGTTGAATTGTACGACCGCTGCGAAGCGCTTCTCTTACGGCATTGCGACCTACAATATAATCACTCATGAATAAACTCCTTTTTATACTAAACCTTCAATCATATAAGCAAAGGCTTTTTCCATAATTAAAGTCAAACGCTCTTCTTGTTTTGACCCGTATAGATAGCCAATGAGTGCTTCAAACGCTGTACTGCTGCGATACTCTTGAACGGTGGCACTCTTAGGCACATTTACATTGCTATTGCGCGCCCGCTTAGCTACAGCAAGTTCTACCTCGTTGAGCAAAGCTTCATCCTCTAAATAATGCAGCGCTTTCGCCTGCATCTTAGCACAAATACATTCTGTTACTAGGGTATGGATAACTTGTACCTTCGTAATGCCTAAGGAACAAATATGCTCACGTACATATAGGGAAAATACCGCATCCCCTATATAGGCAAGCATGAGGGAGTCATCTGTCTCACACAGCGTCACTCCCTCATGTAAATTGCGCGTCTTTAATTTTTCAATAGCAGTTTGTTTTAAAAATTGATAACGCTTAAACTTCACGTTTCTTCCACCGTGCACCTTGTGGAGAGTCTTCAATGGTAATACCAATATTACCAAGCTCATCACGAATGGCATCGGCTAAGTCCCAAAGTTTTTGTTCGCGGCATTGTTGACGTACTTTAAGAACTACTTGCATCAATTTTTCATATTCTTCAGCATCAGCACCATTAGCTTGGCCTGCCCAAGCATCTTCTAAAATGCCAAGAATATCTGTCATAGTTTTGAAGATTTCTTTTACTTCAGCTAATGTTTCATGGCATACTTTACCATTGCAGTTTTGCACGGCTTGATAGTAAATATTAATCTCTTTAGCTAAACCAAACATTGGAGAACCTGCTAAAGCAGTATTAAAGTCATCAGCCATAGCCACTTCAAATTCTTCTTGGTAAGCGCGTGCTTTTTCAAGCAAGGCTTTTGCGTCTTCATCACAAACGCCTTCTTCGCTCGCTTCTAAGTAAAGCAGATTTTCAATGGCAATTCTCATGCGCTCTAAAGATTTGTTAGCTTCATCAAGGCGTTCATCGCTGAAATCCAATGGGCTGCGATAATGAGTACTTAATAAGAAGTAACGCAATGCATCTGGTGCATACTCTTCTAAAATATCTTTAACCAAGAAGAAGTTATTCAAAGATTTACTCATTTTTTCTTGGTTAATTGTAATAAAGCCATTATGCAACCAATAGCGCACAGCTGGATGATGCCCTGTGCAACCTTCTGATTGGGCAATTTCATTTTCATGATGAGGGAAAATCAAATCGCTACCGCCACCATGGAAATCAAACTCATCACCTAAGTATTTATTACTCATAGTAGAGCATTCAATATGCCAACCTGGACGGCCATTCCCCCATGGGCTTTCCCAGTATGGTTCACCTGGTTTAGCCGCTTTCCAAAGAGCAAAGTCCATTGGATTTTGTTTGCGATCATTTACGTCAACGCGAGCGCCTGCTTCCATATCATCTAAGGTACGGCCAGATAATTTACCATATTCAGGGAATTTTTCTACGCTGTAGTACACATCCCCATCAAGCTCATAAGCAAAGCCTTTTTCAACTAACGCTGCAATCATAGCGATAATTTCTTCAATATGATCGGATACGCGAGGGTATACATCAGCATGACGTACATTCAATTTATCCATAACTTCAAAATAGGAATCAATATAGCGATTGGCAATTACATCCCAAGCTACGCCTTCACCATTAGAAGTATTGATGATTTTGTCATCCACATCTGTAAAGTTTTGAATGTAGGTTACTTTATAACCTGCATGAGCTAAGTATCTACGAATAACATCCCAAGTAACAAAAGGGCGTGCATTCCCAATATGTGGGTGATTATATGGCGTTACGCCACATACATAAATCTTAACTTCACCCTCCTTTACTGGTTTAAATACTTCTTTTTCTCTTGTCATCGTGTTAAATACTTTAATTTCTCTCATCGTCACCGATGCCTCTCTTCCGTTAAATTATAAAAGACCACCATCTCAATACAGAGACGGTGGCCCGCGGTTCCACTCTGTTAGGTATGCACCCACTCAAACGCTTAACGGGCGCAACCGGACAAACCTACTTACATTCAGCTTATCAACTCCCGAAGGCATTTCCTCTGTCTATACTTGAACTCTCACACTATCTAGTTCTCGCTGTAAAGCTAGTTACAAAGTACTTCTTTCGATCATCGTCATTACAAACAATTTTTTCGATATATATAGAATATTACCATGAACACTAGATAAAGTCAATGAGTAAGGACAAATTAATTGTGCAAAATGCTTTCAGTATACCAACTTAGAGTAAACCATGTACATTTATTATTTACCTGCTTTTTCAGCACCTGTACAAATGCCGATAATTGTTTGAACAGATAGCTTCATATGTTCAACACAAGCGAATTCATGAGGACCATGTAAATTTTCTACACCAGTGAAAATATTTGGTGTTGGAATGCCCATGAAAGAGATTTTTGAACCATCAGTACCACCACGGATTGGCTGAATTAATGGAGTCACGCCTGCTTCTTTCATAGCATTAGCTGCAAGGTCAACACATTCCATATGGTCTTTAATAATCTCATACATATTGTAGTAGCGGTCAGTAATAGTTAGTTTAATTACTTCACGGCCATAGCGTTCATTTAACACTTTAGCAGCTAATTCAAAGTATTGTTTCTTACCTTCAAATTGAGCGCGGTCATGGTCACGAATTAAATATTCCATCTTACCACTTTCTACGCCTGTATTAGATTCATAGAGCATAATAAAGCCTTCATGACCTTCTGTAAGCTCTGGTACCGCACATTGTGGCAACATGCAATCAAATTCCATAGCCAATTTATTACAGTTAATCATTGTGTTTTTAGCTGAACCAGGATGTACAGATACACCATTTAGCTCAACTACAGCACCAGCAGCATTAAAGGTTTCATATTCCAGTTCACCTAAACGCGTACCATCTACAGTATACGCAAATTCTACTGGGAAATCTTTAACATCAAAGAGATTAGCGCCGCGGCCAATTTCTTCGTCTGGACCAAAGGCACACATAATTAAGCCATGCTTAACTTCTGGATGCTCGATGAAATAGCGTAAGGCTTCCATAATTTCTACAATGCCTGCTTTATCATCGCCACCAAGTAAAGTGCGACCATCTGTTACAATTAAAGTTTTCCCTACATAATTTTTTAAATTAGGGAATGCTTTAACCGTAGACACAAGCTTTGGCTCTTGACTTGGATCTTGAGTTAATACGATGTCAGAACCATCGTAGTTTTCAATGATGCGAGGTGTAATATTTTCTGCATTGTAATCAGCTGTGTCCATATGGGCAATAAAGCCAATTCCAGGTACATCCTTATCCGTATTCGCTGGCAATGCCCCAATAACAAAGCCATTGTTCGGATTAATTTTTACACCTTGAAGACCTAACTCTTCCAAATCTTTTGCCAATACTTTCGCAAACTCTACTTGTGTCTGAGTACTTGGCACCGTTGTGGATTCTTCATTTGATCTCGTTTCAGTTTTCACATAACGAAGAAAGCGTTCCACCATTGTTTCCATAATAATCCTCCTTACAGGTTTATATGAATATCACATCTAGATAGATGTGCTCAAGCCTTTATTAGCCTAAACTAGCAATTGTTTCATCTAGGCGCGCCAAAGTCTTTTCTTTGCCAAATAAGGTGATAATGTAGTTGAGGTCTGGACCATGCATTTGACCTGTAGTCGCAATACGAATTGGCATAAATACAAATTTACCTTTTAATTTAGTAGATTTCATGATGCCTTTAATCGTCGCTTTTACTACCTCTGGCGTAATTTCATCAAGAGCTGCCACAGCCTCGCGGAATTCTTTGAGTACAGTAGCGCAAGATTCCTCTTGAAGAACCACTTCAATCTCAGCCTTAGCTTCTTCTGTTGGCAATTCTTTATCTTCAAAAATTAGCTTAGCTTCTTCTTTAATTTGAGCGCCAAAGCTAATGTGATCTTTTAAGCATACACAAAGCATAATGAGCTTAACTTTTTCTGCTTCATCTGGCGCTTCACTAGCATAGCCAGCAGCTTGTAAATGAGGCAAGCAAAGTTCATATAAAGCTTCATCACTAAGATTTTTCATATAGTTGAAGTTAATCCAGTTCAATTTATCAATATCAAATACAGCTGGATTCTTAGCTACGCGATCCATAGAGAAGTTTTGAATCAATTCATCTTTAGTGAATAACTCTTGTTCCCCTTCTGGCGCCCAACCAAGTAAAGCCAAGAAATTGTCAATTGCTTCTGGCAAATATCCTAATTGACGGTATTGGTCTACAGAAGTAGCGCCATGACGTTTACTCATTTTCTTATAGTCTTTACCAAGAATTAAGGAAATATGACCAAAAGTAGGTACGTCCCAGCCAAGTGCATTGTAAATCGCAATTTGGCGAGGTGTATTAGATAAATGCTCTTCGGCGCGAATAACATGAGTGATTTCCATAGTGTGATCGTCGATAACTACTGCATAGTTATATACAGGAATACCGTCAGATTTCACAATAACGAAGTCACCGACCCCATTGGAGTCAAAGGATACATGACCGCGCACCATGTCATCAAAAGCATAGGTTTCATTTAAAGGCACACGAAGGCGAACGGTTGGTTTACGACCTTCTTTTTTGTACGCTTCGATTTGTTCTTCACTTAAATGACGGCAATGACCATTGTATTTAGGCGTTTCGCCACGTTCCATTTGCGCTTGACGCTCTGCTTCTAATTCTTCTTCAGAGCAGTAGCAGTAATAGGCTTTATCTTCCTTTAACAAGCGTTCTGTCATTTCCTTATATATATCAAGGCGTTCTGTTTGACGATATGGGCCATGTTCGCCCCCTACATCAATGCCTTCATCCCAATCCATGCCAAGCCATTTTAAAGCAGCTTTAATATTTTCTTCACTCTCTCTAGTCGAGCGCGCTAAATCTGTATCTTCAATACGAAGTAAGAAGCTGCCCCCTTCCTTGCGAGCAAGTAGCCAGTTAAATAAGGCAGAGCGTGCGCCGCCAATATGAAATGGTCCTGTTGGACTTGGAGCAAATCGTACTTTCATCATAATAAAAAAATCCTTTCTCTATAGCTGTTCTCTATAGTGTAAGTTGTGTTTTTATAGAGGACAAATTGTAACTACTGCTTGTGCAGCTAAGCCCTCTTTACGACCAAAAGCGCCCAACTGTTCATGAGTTGTCGCCTTTACGCTAACAAAATT
Source organism: uncultured Veillonella sp. (assembly GCF_900545795.1). GTDB lineage: Bacteria > Bacillota > Negativicutes > Veillonellales > Veillonellaceae > Veillonella_A. The sequence continues at coordinate 29,822 of NZ_URAR01000015.1, read as the reverse complement.
TGGTGCAATATGTAACACCTTTGAAATATTAGCCTTCATTGCCTCAATATGAGGTTTTAATTTAGGTGATTCTGCTATCACCATGATATCTACATTATACGCCTTAAATCCATTTTGTTGTAGTCTTAATACAACTTGATCTAGTAATTCCATACTAGAAGCGCCTTTATAGGCTTCGTCTTCTGGAGGGAACCAATAGCCAATATCAGGTAATCCAGCAGCTCCTAGGAGCGCATCCATAAGCGCATGAAGGAGCACATCTGCATCACTATGCCCATCAGGGCCGATTGGACTGTCAATGGTAACGCCACCTAAAATGCATGGGCGCCCTTCTTTAAAGCGATGTACATCATATCCAAAGCCTACACGCATCATCGGTTCCATCACTCCTAAACACTGTTTCGCCTTTACAATATCTTCTGGTGTAGTAATTTTAAAATTACTATATTCACTTGGCACAATAGCTACGGTCTTGCCCCAGTGCTCCACTAAGGAAGTATCATCAGTGCCTACATAGCCCGTTTCTTTGGCATAGGCCTGAGCCTCTAATAACACATCACGACGAAATCCTTGCGGTGTTTGAACGGCATATAAAGTCTCTCGCGGTAAAGTCTGCTCCACAAGGCCTCCTGAAGACACTTGCTTAATCGTATCTACGGAAGGCACGGCAGCAACGGCAGCACCTACAGCTAACGCGGCATCACTTACAGCCTTAAATAAAGCGCCTTTAGCCAAAGGACGCGCTCCATCGTGAACTAAAATAACATTAGCTTCGTCAGAAACAGCGTCTGTACCACGCATGACAGAATCCTGTCGCTCTTTACCACCTAATACAAGCTTTACAGGCTGTGAAATCAATGACTTCACAGCCTCATATTGAACTCGTACTTGTTCTTCTTCTCCAGCAGCTACTACAAGGATAATCTCATCGATGCCAGAGCCTTCACTCATATGTATTAAGTTCCACTGTAGCACTGAATAAGGGCCTAATTGCAAAAACATTTTATTAGCTTTACTCTGCATGCGCTTGCCTGCACCAGCAGCCAGTAAAATACAGCTTATCATTCTTTATGTCCTTTCGCACGAGCAAAAATCATACGACCTGCACTTGTTTGAAGTACGGAAGTAACCATCACATCAATAGATGTATCTACATATTCGGCGCCATTTTCAATAACGATCATAGTGCCATCATCAAGATACGCTACCCCTTGATTATCTTCCTTACCTTCTTTAATCACTTGCACGCGAATCCATTCACCTGGAATCATAGCTGGTTTTAATGCATTAGCTAATTCATTTAAGTTAAGCACGGAAATTCCTTGCAAACTAGCCACTTTATTTAAGTTAAAGTCATTGGTAATAATCTTCCATTTTCGTTCCATAGCTAGACGCATGAGCTTAGAGTCTACTTCATTAATATCTTCATAGTCATCGTCGATTACTTTAATAAGAAGGTCATCTTTTTGTTGCATGCTTTGCAAAATATCGAGGCCACGACGACCGCGATTACGCTTCAATACATCAGAAGAATCGGAGATAAACTGCAATTCTTCTAATACGAATAAAGGTACCACTAAAGGCCCTTCTAAAAAGCCTGTACTGCATAATTCAGCAATACGACCATCAATAATAACAGACGTATCCAGTAATTTAGCTGCAGAAATAGATTCAAATTCGCCAGCTACAGGAGCTTCAGCCACTGCTTTAGGGGGCGTCGTATCTTTTTTCTTGTCGCGACTTAATACGCGATTTTGTAGCCAGTTATTGTATAACTCAGGGCCCTTATTAGACGCGAGGCGCATCCCAATATAGCCAAATATAGCACTTAAGATAATGGGAATATAAGAGCCGATAATAGGAACTTGATGAAATGCCAAGCCAATTAAATTTGCTATTATGAGTCCAAAGAGTAATCCGGCTGTGCCGGCCATTAAATCCTGGCTAGGTACACGAGATAGTAAACGCTCTAAATTTCGCGCCAAACGCAAACCTTGATTGATGATAGGCATAGAAATAATATATCCTACTACAGCGCCTAACATACCGCCCAAGGCAAGAGCTAATATTTTAATAAAGGAAATGCCTAAGAAGCCAGCATTCCAAAACTTCACATCAATAATCGGCTCTAATACGGGCATAAAATTATCAGTTAACACATATCCCATAATCCCAACCAATAAGGCTATGACATAACGTAATATTTTGTACACCATTTCAATTCACCTCCTCTCGCAATGTCTTTTTATATTGTACAATAAATTCTTAAATATTACATAAAATTTTTATCAAATTTGTTAAAAATTTTAAAAGATAATTCGCATCGCTTCTTCTACACTGGTCACAGCGTGAATGGTAATGTCTTTCCAATCACTTTTTAGCTGTTTTGTATTCCCCTTAGGGACAATGAATTTAGTAAAGCCCATTTTAGCGGCTTCCATAATGCGCTGCTCAATGCGGGGGATGCTGCGAATATTACCAGTGAGTCCGATTTCACCTAATATGACCATATCAGCAGGAACAGGCTGGTTCTTTAACGTCGACACAATGGCTGCCGCCACCGATAAGTCACAAGCTGGTTCATTTACTTTTAGACCACCAATAACATTAATGTACACATCTTTATTGCCTAAATTAAAATTACAGCGCTTTTCTAATACGGCTAGAAGCACAATCAGACGATTTAAGTCATAGCCGATAGACGTTCGTCTAGGCATGCCAAAAGCAGTAGTCGCTACTAAGCTTTGCACTTCTACTAGAATAGGGCGAATCCCTTCTAAATAGGCCATAACCGCGGACCCTACTTCTTCCTCGGTGCGCTCTGCTAATAAGGTGGCAGATGGGTTTAAGAGCTCCACTAAGCCCTCTTCTTCCATTACAAATAATCCTGTTTCGGACGTAGAGCCAAAGCGATTTTTTATGCTTCGCAATATTCTAAATTGATAGGACCGTTCTCCTTCAAAATAAAGGACTACGTCCACCATATGCTCTAACATGCGCGGCCCTGCAATATTGCCATCCTTTGTAACATGCCCAATGATAATGACTGGTACATTTTGCTCCTTTGCAAAGCGCAATAAACGCGCCGTACACTCGCGCACTTGCGCTACACTGCCTGGCGCCGAATCTAAATTATCCGTGAACATAGTTTGAATGGAGTCAATTACTAATAGCTTTGGCTTATTTTGAGCTGCTTCCTGCAAAATGGAATCCAGATTAGTATCCGCCATAACAGAAAGGGTTTTCCCCTTAATTTGAAGGCGCTCTGCACGCAATTTAAGCTGCATTTGTGACTCTTCACCAGATGCATATAGAACATAGCCTTCTTTATCGGCAATGGCTCCAGACACTTGAAGCAATAAAGTAGATTTGCCAATCCCTGGATCCCCACCTAAGAGCATAAGTGCACCAGGTACAATGCCGCCACCTAATACGCGGTCAATTTCACCATAGGAAGTAGACATGCGTGGCGCATCCTCTGTACGGATATCTGCCAACGACACAGGTTTTGTAGCTTTTCGATCAATAGGAGCATACGAAGCTGCCCCTTTAGAACTAGTTTCTCGCACTACTTCTTCCACTAAGGTGTTCCACTGTCCACATTGCGGACATTTACCTAGCCAGCGCGGTGATTCAGCGCCACAATTATTGCAAAAATACATAGTTTTAACTTTAGCCATAGGACACCCAATTACTCCTTCAAAACACTTCAGCTTCTACATAAAATTTTAATTCTCAAATGAACTTGTTATCTCTTATCATAACATAAATTACAGCAAAAAAAAGCCACGAAATCAATACATTCTGCGAGGGATACATCAATTGAGAATGCATCTGAATTCGTGGCTAGTGCAATATATTATAAACAGATTATGTTGCTTTGAGCCTATCCTACCTAGCTCTGAGCATAAGTTGCATAGTTTTGAACTTAAATGTCATATATAGGAACATGTAACAAGTGAAAGTAAATCTTCCAAACCTTACCTACTAGTTCACGGAAATTAAAGCAATAGCAAGTTTTGTTTTCACATTCGTTGAAAAATTTATACAGTCATGACGATTTCATCATCTTTAGCTTCTGCTTTAATGATGGATCCGTCTACCACATCTCCTTTTAAGATTAAATCAGAGATTGGATCTTCAATCAAACGCTGAATAGCACGTTTTAATGGACGCGCACCAAAAGCGAAGTCAGAACCTTCTTTTACAAGAATAGCCAAGGCTTCTGGCGATACTTCCAAAGTAACATTGCGTTCAGCAAGACGTTCAGTAACACCTTTTAACAAGATAGTAACGATTTTATTCAAATCATCACCTGTTAATGGATGGAATACAATCATTTCATCAATACGATTCAAGAATTCTGGACGGAAATGACGTTTTACTGCATCCATAGTATTTTTCTTAGCTTCTTCAAATTTAGCAGCTACAGATTTTTCTTCATTGTCTTTATTCTTAGCAGCTAAGAAGCCCATAGCAGCACTATCTTCTTTTAAGTAGTTAGAACCTAAGTTACTAGTCATGATAATAACTGTATTTCTAAAGTCTACTGTACGACCTTGGTTATCAGTTAAACGACCATCATCTAATACTTGCAATAAGATGTTAAAGAAATCAGCATGTGCCTTTTCTACTTCATCAAATAAAATTACACTATATGGTTTACGACGTACAGCATCAGTTAATTGACCGCCTTCATCATAGCCAACGTATCCTGGAGGCGCCCCAACTAAGCGAGATACAGTATGCTTTTCCATATATTCAGACATATCAAGGCGAATCATAGCATTTTCATCGCCAAAGAGATTAGCTGCTAAGGAACGAGCGAGCTCAGTTTTACCAACACCAGTAGGTCCTAGGAACAAGAAGGAACCAATTGGACGTTTAGGGTCTTTAAGACCGGCACGAGCACGACGTACAGCTTTAGATACAGCCACAACCGCTTCATCTTGACCAACTACACGTTCATGGAGTTCATCTTCTAAACGAATTAGACGCTGTGATTCTTCTTCTGCAAGTTTAGCCACTGGCACGCCAGTCCATTGAGATACAACGGCGGCAATGTCATCTTCTGTAACTACAAGCTTTTCTTCATCTTGTTTACTACGTTCGCTTTGCTTTGCTTCAATTTCATCGGCAATTTTCTTTTCTTCATCGCGAAGTGTAGCCGCTTTTTCAAAGTTTTGAGCTACAATAGCTTCTTCTTTTTCTTTGCCAATGCTCACTAAGCGCTGTTCTAATTCTTTTACATCAGGTGGCGTAGTAAATACTTTCATACGTACTTTAGAGGCTGCTTCATCCATAACGTCAATAGCTTTATCAGGTAAGAAACGGTCTGAAATATAGCGGCTAGAAAGTTCTACCGCAGCTTTTAAAGCCGCATCCGTAATTTTAGCTTTATGGAAGGCTTCATAACGATCGCGAAGACCAGTTAAGATTTGAAGCGCTTCTTCTTCACTTGGTTCGCCTACAAGAACAGGTTGGAAACGACGTTCAAGAGCCGCATCCTTTTCAATATGTTTCTTGTATTCATCAAGTGTAGTAGCCCCAATCACCTGGAAGGTACCACGAGCCAAAGCTGGTTTTAAAATATTCGCCGCATCCATAGCGCCTTCAGAGGCACCAGCGCCAATTAAGGTGTGAAGTTCGTCGATGAAGATAATCATATCATCATGTTTTTGTACTTCATCAATGGCTTTTTTGAGTCGTTCTTCAAATTCACCGCGATATTTAGCTCCTGCTACCATAGCCGTTAAGCTTAAGGAAATAATGCGTTTATTGCGCAAAATTTCTGGCACATTTTGACTGACAATGCGCTGTGCTAAACCTTCGGCAATAGCTGTTTTACCAACACCTGGTTCACCAATAAGAACAGGGTTATTTTTAGTACGACGGCTTAAAATCTGAATTACACGATTAATTTCATTATCACGGCCAATTACAGGGTCAATCTTACCTTGTTTAGCCTGTTCATTTAAATCGGTGGCAAAACCATCGAGTTCGCCAAGATTGCTATTTCTTTGTGCCTTAGCACCTTCTTTGCCATCACCTTTGCCATCAGCACCGCCAATTAAGCTGTTGATGGTTTTAACAATATCTTCACCGCGAATGCCAAAGCGCTGCAATATAGCTACCGCAATGCCACCACCATCACGTAAAATTCCGAGTAAGATATGCTCAGCACCTACATAATTGTGCTGCATTTGGTTTGCTGAATCTACAGCTAATTGTAAAATACGTTTCGTACGTGGCGTCATTTCAATAGTGGACACATAGCCATTGCCACGTCCATCTTCATCGAGAATAGCTTTTTCTAAGGCCTTACTTTCAAGACCTAATTTGTGTAATGCCTTGGCGGCTACACTATTCCCTTCTTCCAATAAACCGAGAAGTAAATGTTCACTACCTATAAAGTTGTGACCAAATTCTTCTGCTTTTTCTTGCGCAATTGTTAATACTTGTTGCGCACCATCTGTAAAACGACTTAACATATAATCACCTCATTCTAGTTTTCGTTTTATATATCGATCTATATGCAACTGCAAGAGTCACTTTACTCTAACAGTGTATTCAAAGTATATCTATTAGCTTACGCTACTTATTTCTATTTGCTAATTTACTTATCCTATTTCTACTAATCTAATCAATTAAACTTTACTAAATTTAAATTGCCTAAGTTTAATTTAAACGGTCACGAACTACTTTTGCGCGATAACTATCGCGTTCAGCCGCTGTCATTTGTTCTTTCCCTGCATATTTGCTTAAGAAATGAGGGCGCGTTGTAACCACTAGCTCGTTAAACATATCCGCATTGCCCGCTGGTAATACACCTAAATCGCGACCTAATTGAATGTCACTTAAAAGGCTCAAGGCTTCTTCACCACTTAAACGACGTGCGTATTGCAAGGTGCCGTAGGCGCGCCATACGCGGTCTTCAAAGCTTTCGAAATCGCCAGCTTTTATAGTTTCACGAGCTTTCACTTCTTCTTGCACTAATTTTTCTAAAATTTTTTGCAATTGGGTAATTGTGTCTTCTTCACTAATGCCCATAGTTAATTGATTGGAGATTTGGTAAATATTACCTAAACCCTGTGAACCTTCACCATAGAGACCACGCACAGAGTAACCTAATTGGATAATACTGCGCACCACTCTAGCTAAACGGCCCGTCATGGCAAGAGCTGGCAAATGGAGCATAGCCGAAGCTCTCATGCCTGTGCCCACATTAGTAGGACAAGCGGTTAAGTAGCCATAGCGTTCGCTAAAAGCATAATCATATTTGCTCTCAATGGCATCATCTATTTTAACAGCATGTTCGTAGGCCTTTTGTAAATCAAGACCTGCTTCCATGACCTGAATTCTAACATGATCCTCTTCATTTACCATAATGGAAACGGCTGCATCATCTGATACAACTAGGCTTCTATGAGGTAAATTTTGACTCATTTGAGGACTCATCAAATGCTTTTCAACTAAAATCTCACGTTCCACATCAGATAATTTATTTAAACTAATATTGGAATATTCATGCCCATCAGCCTCTTTTAAAGCACCTAATACACCGCGCATCATAATATCAACCTTTTCCAAGGCCTCCGCTTGATTGCGATTTGTAAATACTAAGCCTTTAAAATTTCGCGCCAATCTAATTCGACTAGACAAGACGATATGAGAATCAATTTGACCTTCCACATCCTTGCTGCGCAACCAACCACTTAAAGGTTCATCTAATATAGAGTTTAACATTAGTGCACCTCCTATTCCGCCTTATGTTGTAAGGACTCTTCTAATACTTTAATCTCATCGCGCAATCTAGCAGCTTCTTCAAACTGCTCTGCTTTAATTGATTTATCTAATTCTTGACGAAGTCGTTTAATTTGATGCTTTGTCTTAAATACGCCTGTCCCACGACTTGGTACGCGTCCTTCATAAGCAAGTGAGCCTTGAAGGCGTTTTACAAGCGGTGTAATCTGCGCATTAAATACATCATAGCAATGATCACAGCCAAATTTACCGCTGTGATTAAATTCATCAAAGCTCATACCACAGCGATCACATCGCACTGCTTGGTGCGAATGCAATAAACTGTCTGGATATAAGGAATTGGTAAAGAAATCATTAGTAAAGAAGTCATTATCTAATAAAGGAGAACCAAAGCTAAAGAAGCTGTTTCCTAAACCATCACCAGATTGTTTACCCGCACATTGGGAGCACAAATGACGCTCTGTTTTCTTACCATTTACAACTCGAGTTAAATGAACTGATGCTTCATTCTTTTTACATTCATCACATATCATATATTATCCCTCCTTCACCATGGATAGTATTTTCTGGCAAAGTTGTTTTACATTAGACTCACGACGCATTTGATCAGGCTCATTCATAAGCACGCGAAATGCTTCGTGGAGCAAGGCCGCTTCCCGACGACTTAACCATTTATTTTGAATCAATTCAAATAAGAAATGGTCAATCGCACCTATAGTAATGGCCTCACCTGCTTGTTGTTTTGAATTTCTTGATGAGCTAGGCTGTGCTTTTGGAGCTTTACGAGCTGTTTTAGATTCCATCTCAGCTTTTGCCACATTAGTAGCAGTCATCTGAGTAGCTCCTGATCGGCCTTCACCAACTTGACTACTAGTTAATTGCGCTGTAGCCGGCACAGTTAAAGGCTTAATTGCTTGTATGGACACGGATTTCATAGGAATGCGTGTAATGCTAATAAAACCACCTAAACCACGACGCGACTCAACAATAAAACCGCGATCATTAGAAAACCTCGTGCTCAATACATAACTAATTTGTGATGGCGCACAGTTTAATTCATCTGCCAGCTCATTGCGGCGCAGCACAATACCTTCTTCCATACTCTTTTGTTCTTCCAATAATTTAGAAAGAATAAATTGTTCAATTCTATCTGCTAAAATGCTCATTGTTTTCGCCACCTTTATCTATAAAATAACAATGTATATATTAATTTTATCTTTATTTTGTCATTTTGTCATTTTGTCTTTTTGTCCTTTCGACCTTAACTATATATTAATTGACTTTTTGACTTTTGTCAATAGAAAAAGGTCAAACTTTTCAATTTTTCTTTGACCTTTTAATAAATCCACTATTTATCGACATTTATAGCAATCACCAAAGCCATAATTTTACTTAAATCCATATACTCCGACGATGCGTTAAGCTTATATTTTTTACTTTGACTTTTACTTTATTTTGTACTTTGACTTTTATTGTGCTTAAACTTTTAATTAGTCTTTCACTAGTACTGCATTATAGATTCATATTAAGGAGAATACTTTTTGGCCACCATAGTATTGTCGAGAATGCTATTCGTAAAAATACAAAAATGCGGCTTGAAGGATTAACTTCAAACCGCATTGGTCTTTACTACTTATAGTAATGCTTACTACATTATGTATTACACTTGTATAAAATTGTCTACCCTTGACTTAAGGATATAGTAGCTTACTTTTAGCCTTATTATATAATATACATACTTATAATGATTAATAGCTTATACTTACTTAAGCAGCTAATAGGTCACTCGACCGAACCGAATCAGCATAACTCTCTTGAGCTAATTAATACTACGTAACTAAAGTAGTTATTATTGACGTTCACCTAAACGAGCATCAACGAACAATTGGCTAGCACGGCTGTCGCCAGCGAATGTGAATTCATCAACAAGATCACGAGCACTTGCTTCTTCTTCTACTTGTTCAGTAATGAACCAATTTAAGAAGTTAACTGTAGCATAATCTTTTTCTTGAGTTGCTAACGCGTATAAATCATTGATTTTACCAGTGATAACTTGTTCATGATTGTAAACCATTTGAGCAACTTTTAAAGGATTGTCTTCTTTAATAGCTTGAGTTTTGATGTCGCCTAAAGTTGTAGTTTCGTTACGGCTTTCTAAGTAATCAATGATTTTGAAAGCATGTTCCATTTCTTCTTGGTATTGAAGACGTAACCAAGCGGAGAAACCTTTGAAACGAGCATCAGCCATAGCTAAAGAAAGAGCTAAGTATAAGTATGCGGAGTTAAATTCAAAAATAACTTGTTCATTTAATGCTTTTGTAATATTCTTGTTCATAAAAATTCACCTGAAACCCTTCTGTTTTAATTACTTAATTAAAAACAAAAATTCTTAATTTCAAAGTCACTATTATCAAATAGTAACTTTTATTGATTATTTGTAAGTAGCAGTTCTTGCTTACAAACTCATTATAGCACATCGAAAATAATAAATCTAGTCTCAATTTCAATTTTACCGCCTAATTGATAATTTGATAATATTTCTCATTTACTCCTTGTCAAAGCACTCTAATCAATTTGCATCTAAGCACTGTATTTAACTTACGATTATGTTATAGACCTTTTTAAAGAATTTGTCAAATGAAAAAAGCCAGATTTATAAAATCTGGCTTTTAATTGCAAGTAATTCTCATTTAAAAGATTGATTTAGCTAGTTCCGCTACTCTTTTAAAGAAATTAATTCTAATTCTTTTCTAATACACTGTATACAAAGTAGCACTTCTTAGATATTCATATCAAATACATCTGGATCGGGACCTACGCGAGTACCTGCATCTAAGGCATTAATCGTATCCATCTCCGCATCAGTTAATACAAAATCAAATATATCGCTATTTTCAATCATACGCGATGCCTTTAAAGATTTTACATTAAGAAGTAATTCTTGTTGTATATGCCAACGTAAAATTACCTGTGCAATACTTTTATTATGTGCTTTAGCAATAGCTGCGATCTCTTCATTATGCAATAATTCCCCCTGCATCAAAGGTGCCCAAGCTTGGATTTTAATATTATGTGCTGCTGCATAGGCGCGTAATTCATGTTGTTGAAGGCGTGGGTGTAATTCAACCTGATTCAGTACAGGCACAACAGTAGCAAAGCTTGCTAAACGTTCTAAATGATGGACTTGGAAATTACTTACACCAATCGCTTTAATCTTACCCGCTTTATACAACGTTTCCATAGCTTTCCAGGACTCCTCATAGGAATCATTGCCTGGCCAGTGAATTAAATATAAGTCTACATACTCTACACCAAGCGCCTCTAAGCTAGCTTCATAAGCCTTAAGTGCTTCTTCGTAAGAAAGATTATAATTCCATATTTTAGTAGTAATAAAAATATCGTCCCGTTGTAAGCCTAGTTCCTTAAGTGCTGCGCGAATCCCTTCACCAGTTTCTTTTTCATTGCCATAGATTTGCGCCGTATCAATGGAGCGATATCCATTTAAAATGCCATTCTTAACTACCTCTGCAGTAACCTCTGCTGGCACTTGAAAGACACCAAGACCTAAACCTGGAATCTGCGTGCCATTATTTAATTCTACTCGATCTGCTAAATTCTTAATCATAATAAAATCTCCTCTACATTAATTTATTCAGTTCTAATTATTTTTGTTCTAAACTCTCTTAATTAAGATATATATTGTATTTCTCAACCTTACAAATCCATTATATCGACTTTTATAGATATTGAAAAGTACGCACTATTTAGTGCTATAGGCACCAATTCGTAACTTTTAAGACACTACCTACATACATGAACAAAAATTTTTTACAAAAAATCCCTCCGCCAACACTGGCGAAGGGGTTTAATATATTACACAGTCTCTAATTGTTTTAACGCTTACGCATGTTCCAATAGATTTATCTCTTGCACATTCTTCAGTTGCACTACACCTTATGCATATACTAGTAACTTTACTTTTTACGCATGCACTAATCGCTTTATTTCTTAAGCATTTCCTAATAACTCTACATCCTTACCTTCTTCTTGTAAATGTTTTACATGCATAACACCCCAACTGCAAAGTCCATCAAGAACCGATCCTAAAGACTCGCCATAGGCGCTAAGGGAATACTCTACACGGGGCGGCACTTCATTATATACTTTGCGCTCTACAATATTAGCCTCTTCCAATTCTCTAAGCATTTGCGTTAACATTTTTTGACTAATATCAGGGATCTTGCGCTTTAAGTCACTCGGCCGCAATGTGCCATGCCGTAAGTTACATAAAATAATGGGCTTCCACTTACCACCAATTACATCCATAGTCGCCTCAACCCCAATATTATAAACACGTTTTGTCATACATGGCATCCTTTCCGCTTTCACATATCCCCCAAACAAACTTAAGATAATATACCTGGTCCTATAAAATCATTCATAATTATATAACAGAATATAATATTATATTCTATAACAAATTCAAGCTATTGTGCCCAATTTTAGTAAGTCGTTCATAACAATATTATACTCCATCCCAACTGAATCTATTTCACACAGGCTGATTAAATCAATCATAATACTATAAAGCAAAAACTTCCTCTAAGAGACATCATATCATAGATTAAACATCTAAGATAAGTCACCTTAAAGGAAGTTTTCTAAGTTAAGAGATAGTATATCTATAGCTCTACTTTATCGAGCATAAGATTCAAAATTTGCACATCTGTGCTATACATGCCTACACGGCCCATATTGCCTACACAAGCTATCGTTTCTTCGATAGTGTCTTTAACTAATCCTTCACCTGGTTTAAAGCCCCGTTGATTCTTAGCCATTTCTAAACCAAGGAAGGCAGATTCTAATGCTACGGCAATTTTCGAAGCACAGGATGGCTTAGCACCATCACATACCATGCCACCTACTGTGGCAATTGTATTCGTAATGACATCGCTAATGCCTTCGTAATCTAAGCCTTCTAAAAAGCCAATGCCACAAGCACTGCCACAAGCAGCGCTAACTGCACCACAATAGGCGGATAAACTACCTATATACCGCTTTTGGTGTAAAGCAATTAAATTACTTACTACGAGTGCTCTATATAGCATCTCTTCGCTAATGCCATGTTCTTTTACATAAATAATTACTGGCAAGGACACAGTAATACCTTGATTACCACTGCCCGAATTAATAACTACCGGCAATGGACAACCACTCATGCGCGCATCTGAACCAGCTGCAGCATACGCTCTAGCTTTATTATATACTGTATCAGCTTGGTGATCTCGTATAGTTTGCCCCACTCTAGCACCATAAGAGTTCGCTAGCCCTTCTTCCGCAATATTCAGATTATGTTCAATCTGCTTGCTTAATACAGGCTTAACTAATTCTAAATCTACAGTACGAGCAAACTCTAGAATGTCTGCCACATTAAGTAAGGACTTTAAGTCCTGCTTAGTACCTTTAGCACTGTCTGTTACATCTTCGCTAAAAAGCACTTCATCGTCTTGCTTAATAAAGACAATGTTAGAATGAGTGTCCTTAATAATTAATTCCACTGTATGCTCTGAAGTCTTAGCTACTACACGAATATATAGATTAGGCACATTTTCTACAATTTCTATATTACACATATTAGCTTCAAGCAATTCTTCACAAACAGCTAAGTCTTCATTTTTAACGCCTTCTAATACAGCTAAACCACGCTCACTATGACCGGTTAAGAGCCCTAAAATAGCAGCCACAGCAATACCTTTTTTTCCATCAGAATGAGGTACCGTTACGCCTTTTACATTCTTAATAATATTGCCACTACAATGTACATCTATTTGCGTTGGCATAGTGCCTAATACATCACGTACTTTAGCACAGGCAAAGGCAATAGCAATCGGTTCAGTACAACCTAAGGCAACCACTAACTCTCTCTCAAGAATTGACACATAGGCATTATATAAATTTTGTTCCACTCTAGACCTCCAATTAAAACCACAGAATCAATCCTCTTACAATTGTATTAGCTTGAAATGTATAGCATAGTATAATCTATCATGTTATAGCCTATAAAGTAAATAACCTATTAATACTATAGTATCTATATTTAGAACATAACGAGTACACTAATGGTAGATACAATAAAGCCTACTAATACTGGCACAGAGTTACGTTTAACAATAGCTACTGGGGATACGCCAGAGATACCGGCTACAATTACGATGACAGCTGCTACCGGGGAGATAAGACGAGATAGACTGGCCACATTTTGTAGTAATTGTAAAATAACAATCATATTGCCGCCAAAGCCTTCTACGAAACTTGGAATCAAAGAAGCAAAGGATACGAAAGCCGCTACGCCAGAACCAGTTACGGCACTTACTAAAGCGATTAATACGCCCATACCAATTGTAATTGGAGTCAAACCAAAGCCAGCTGTTTGAGTAATACCTACGATATCACTTACGAAATTCATAGATTTAATACCATAAGCAAATACTTCAGCTGCTACGATTAAGGACACGGTTACAGCAAACATATTGCCCATGCCTTTAAAGAACACTTCAATACTCTTGGATACTTTTTTGAAATCTCGATAGCGAATAAATTCGCAAATCATTGCCACTGCAAAGCTAATTAACATAGCCACAATAATATCAATTTTAATGGATTTATACACATATTCACTATAAATAATAATAAGAGCTAATGGTACACATGGTAAAATAGCGTAAATCCATGGTCCTGGAGGTGTTGCCACATCGCCTTTAATTTTATCTTGATCAATGCTGCCTTCTTCTCCAGCTACGATACCATCGCGTTTATCCATGTATTTTTGCCAGAAGAAATGAGTAATAGTTACGGCTACTAAGGCAATAAAATAAACTGGCAATTGATGTTCTACGAAAAATTTATTAATCCCATAATGAGATAAACGTTCTACTACTTGGCTAGTAGCTGCTGCTGGACCACAATCTAATAAATGACCTGTAGCAATAGCTGATGTCGCCGCCACCTTACTTACACCAAGGCGTGTAATAATTGGATAAATCGTTACCATCGTCAACATGGATAATGCAGACGCACTTTGAATCGTCAAGGACATAAGCATACATACAGCAAAACCCAAAGCATTAATTAAATATGGCGAGTTCATACGTTGTAACGGATGTAATGATATCTTTACAAGTCGCGCACTGGCCCCAATATGGTCCATATACTTCGCAAAACCAGCACCACACATAATACTTAGACCGATAGTTGAAATATCAGATGCCAAGGTATATTTAATATAGCCGAACATATCAAACATTGGCGAGCCTGTGCTTACCATCTTGCCTGTAATAAAGGATGTTTTATATCCCATTAAAAAGGCTAGAACCATTAAAAATATACCACCCATTACTAAAATAGTCTGCGGCTTAACTTTTTTTATGATAGCAAAGCCGACCACTACCATGACAATTAAAGTTATCAGAATGTTCATAAAAATGCCTCCTTTGCATTTTTAAAATGGATCTAACTTTAAAAAGACCCTTGTTTTTTATATACTTATAGTAATATATATTACTATAAGTATGATGATAAAACTATGTCCAAAATTAATCTAAAAACCGACTTTAGGAGGTGCCCTTTTGATTAGCTTCTTAAACTTAAAATACTTTCTTGTCCTCACTAATGAATTAAACTTCAACAATGCGGCTAAAAAGCTTCACATTACACAACAATCACTGAGCGGACATATCAAAAAGATTGAAAATGATTTAGGCATTTCCCTTTTTGAGTATGGTCCTCCACTTAAAATTACACCTGCCGGTATACTCTTAAAAAGTTATGCCCAAGATATTCTTGAAAAGCAACAAAATCTTGAAGATGCCATCTGGACTCTAAAGACTATGGTGCCTGCATCTATTACCATTGGTACAACCTATGCACGAGGTCAATATTTATTGCCCCCTATCATTGCTGAGTTCCAACGCCGCTATCCACTGACAAAAGTGACTTTATTTGAAGGCACTACGCCAGAAGTAAATGAAGCATTATTAAAAGGTAAGGTGGAGCTCTCCATAGGTTATGAAATCACAAACCAAGCTAATATTAAAACCATTCCTTTATATAAAGATCCCATTCATCTAGTTATAGCTAAAAAGATTTTAGAAGCTCATTATCCTAATAGAGGTTATATTACTAATCATAAAAATGATATAGACTTTATATTTGATATCATCAAAACTTGCCCTTTTATCACCATGACAGACAATACATCGATCGGACAGTTTAATGCAAAATTCTTAACCGCTCATAAGATTAAGCCTAATATAGCTCTAACTTTACGTAATGTAGGGACAATGATGGCCATGTGTCATTTTGGCATGGGTTTTATGTTCTGCCCAGAAACCTTGATTAGTTGCAGCGCCTATCCATTTTGGGATAAACATGTTGTAATTCCATTACCACATCATGAACCCCAACAAATCGCCATCAACTACCAATCTACATTGCACCAAAATGAAGCGATTAATGCATTCATAAAAATTACCAAACAATCCCTGAGCAATGGTGTACCTTCCATAATTTATTAAATTAGAATTCTAACTAGATAGTTAATCTAAGCTCACCTGCAGGAGATTTTGTTAAAACTTCATAGCCCGTCTCCGTGATTAAGACCGTATCAGAATGTCTCACACCACCCCAAGATGGATCCATTAAACCTGGCTCAATACTAATTACCATGCCAGGTTTTAATATGTCCTCATTGCCCCGATTAAGCGAAAGGTGTTCATGAGCGGAAGCACCAATGCCATGCCCTATGCGCCCTGGCAAAATATGACCGAAGCCAGCTTCGCTAAAACAATGAGCAGCCACATCATATAGCTGTCCACAACTCACCTTAGGTTGCAAAATCTTAAATACAGCTTCGCGCGCTTCTAACATAGCTGTATAGGCTGTTTCTTTCAAGGAGTCCACCGCCCCTACCAACAGAGTCCGTTCATTTTCTGCATGATATCCATCGAGTTTAGCCCAAGTCATGGGAAGTGTAATATCCCCAGATTTCACATAGTAATTTTTAGCTGTATCACAGCCATACGCAATGCGCTCATTAGATAAGCACCAAGCAAAAAGACTATCAATCATGCCCCCATCAGCTGTGCCATAACCACAAGTTTCATGCGCGCTAAACTTTTGCTGCCACAGCATGCGCATGGCATATTGTGCTTCTGTACAAGCTTCCATTTCACTCTTGCCTGCTTGTAACTCTTCAATAATAGCCATCGTCCCACAGTCTACAATTTGTGACGCTTTGCGAATGAGTTCAATTTCATACGCATCTTTAATAATCTTTTGCGACTCAATAAGTTCACTAATGGACACTAATGTAGCACTCTTAAATGCCGTTTGTAGGTCATTAAAGAAATCCACTGTCATATAAGTTGATTCAATACCTATTCGCAACTGTTTGGCTGTAAATAATTGTCGAAGGACCTCAAAAGGGATGGCTCCTAAGGACTCAACTCGTCCCCACATGCCATAGGCCTTAATATCATCAATGGCGGCTTCTTTTTGTGCATGTGCTTTGCGTAAGGCAGGCACTAGTAAAAAAGACTCGGCCTCCTTAGTTATAACGAAAAAAACAGGATGAGAATTAATAATAGGATTAAAGCCGCTATAATACATAACATGCTCTGGTTTTATCACTATAGTTACATCTACATTTTTAGCCTCCATCAATTGGCTAAAATGCTTAATTCTCTCTTTAAAATACCCCTGTTTATTCATTCTCAAAGCTCCTTAAGATAACAATGTTAATAAGTAAAACACTACTACTTTTATATCATTCCAGAATGATGTGGATCACTGAAATATATTATTTATAGTCTTTCCTTCTTCATTAATTATTGTACCTTTTCAAGAGTGTTACGCCAATAGTATTTTTTCAACTTCATCCTTTACTTTTTTGACAAAGGATAGCATTTCTTCATTTAAAGGATGTCTAATAACACAGCCAGGCGCTAAGATTAAATGACGCCCTTTAGTTTGTTTTATAGTTTCATAAATTTGATGGCGTACTTCATTTTTATTACCATTAGTAATATCCATACGATCAATACCACCCATAAGTGCTTTACCTACAAAGCAGCTCACTTCTTCAACAGATGGTAACGTTTCCCACGCATGCCAGTTAAAAATTTGCACTGGATATTCTTTAAGTAGGTCGAACATAATATTAGTGCCATGAGAATGTAAGATATTACACCATCCTTTAGACGCTTTTATAACGTCTATATCATAAGGTGCCCCAAACTCTTGATAGCATTCTTCTTTACAAATTTGATAGGAACACATTTGGGAAGCCAAGAAAATACCATCCGCCCCTAGCTCGATAGCCTTTTCAACTAATTTCACAGTTGTTTTTGTAATTTCTTTTAAAGCTTCGTGAATTTCAGCCTTATACCCTTGCTCTACATAGTCTAATAATTTGCCTCCACAAAGTTTATTAGCTGTAGTTACAGGGCTAAATACAGTAAATACGACTGGTACTTCTTCACCGTCTAATTTTGCTAACAGTTCACTTAAATACGTTAACTCACGCTTTAAAGCCCCTTGTTCAATTGATACTTCTTTTACCTTAAGCCAATCTTCACCGCTCTTAATTGGCGTGCTCACAACCTTTGCTACGCCACCTTTAGCTACTTCGGAAAAATCAATTTCACAACCAAAATCTTCCACACTGTACATACCATTATTCATAGTTTTTATGATATCTACATCATAGGCTTTGTAAAAATCATAGGTACGTTGAACAATAGCCGGCACATCACGGTCAACATCAGGCATATGACTCCATATAGCATATGGAATGGTCTTCAATTGCTCGCCTTGTATGGCCGCTTTAACTAACTCTTTTTTAGTCATCAGCTTTACCCCCTTTGGGACACATGTTAAAAGTCTTATATTCAACCTCTAAAAATATAAAACTATAAACTTTTCTAGCTTAATCATAGGATATGTTTACTTTGTCCGTCTAACTGTTATTTTTAGTTCATCAACAGGCAAACACCTGTTAACATGAAAAAAGAGTATCATCTATTACCTCAACTTAGAGCGGTCATATACAAGTCGTTATATATGATCTAACTCCCAATCTTAGGTATTCATAGATGATACTCTTTAATATTATTGATTATTCTTTTGTTAGGTATTTACTTGTCAAAATAAATTAGTGTGCAGGGCCTTTTAAATTTAAAAGAACTACGCCTACTACAATTAAACCAATGCCAGCTACAGCCGTCATGGATAATTCTTCTTTCCAAAGGATAACACCAAGCAATGCTGTAAGCGCTGTCCCCACCCCTGCCCAAACTGCATAGGCAATACTAAGCGGCAAGGACAATAATGCACGGCCCATGGCGAAGAAAGATAAACTCATACCTACTACAAAAACAATACTAGGCACTAAACGAGTAAAACCTGCTGATAATTTCAACATAGATGTAGAGAAAATCTCTACTGCAATGGCAATCGCCAATAATATATAACCTGTTAACATCATATCCTCCATACACTTGTTTCTTTTTACTTTATTCTTATATAATTAAATTTTAATCGTTAATATTGAGTATTTATCTTTAGTACTGAATTTTTTATATTTGATTTTATTGTAAATACGTAATATAGTAATTTACAATTTATGCTCAATTTTCAATCTGTACTGATTAATTTTCAAACTTCGCACTTTCTTCAGAGAAATGCACTAAAAATCGATGCATAGTATCTAACATAGATTCAATACGATTATTGCCAATGGCATCTAATGAATTATTCTCTATGGTCTCTAACTCTTCCATATGTGGGCCAATAACATCGCGCCCTTTAGCTGTAAGACGCATTAGTTTCTCACGCTTATCTGCATGAGGCACATCATAACTAATATACCCTTCGCGTTCCATTTCTTTACAAATGGTCGATAAGGTTTGTTTTGAAATCCCCCACTCGCGACACACTTGACTCTGTGTGCCCCATTCTTGATGATGTAATGTATAAAAAATAGCCACCTTATTGTAGGTCAAACCATGGCGCTTTGCCCATTGACTATATAACTCATTTAATTGCCCAAAATAACTACCTATAGCTAACACTTGCTCATGATATAAACTTTTCATAAGCGACCTCCCATTTAGTCCTAATTCGTACTATGAATTTCTAACAGAATCTATTATAGTACAAAATCGGACTAATGTAAAGAGGTATGATTTAGGACTATAAAAAAATTTTTAAACCGAGTTTTTTATTTATCAAAAGAAAAAAGCAGCCCCCTTTAGGGCTGCCCTTTACTTCATTACTTTATATACTCCAATATATTACTCTATATAAATATATACATTTATATTCCTACACCATAGAGTTTTTATATTCTGAATCTATTCGATTCGTCTTTAACCTTCAATATATATATATTCCTATTATTTATTTAACTATAATTTGACAAGTCTTCATTGTTGTCAATGCGGCCTCATGAGTCTCTGTAGATACGCCAGCACAACAAGAAGCATCTACTATAACTGGCACTTCTGGCAAAAAGGCTTTCAAGAGCATGGCATTCGATACTACACAAATATCGGTACATAAGCCCACTAGTTCTATGGAGTCAATACCTTCCATATCATGAAGATCACGCAAATCTTCAGCTAACTCAACTGAGCCAAATTGACCTTTACAATACACATATTCAGCCTGAATTGGCTTAGCCTCAACAATCTGAGATGCTAGTTCCCAGCCAGGAGTCCCTTCCACGCAATGAGACACTGGTAAATTTTTGCCTTCTTGAGACTCTAAATATCCTTCATCATGTGTATCTAAAGTATAAAAAATAAGACCTTCAAAATTGCGGATTTTATCTGCCACTTGGCTCACAATTGCCTCCGCTGTGGGCGAACCAAGTGAACCTGTAATAAAATCATTTTGCATATCTACAACAACTAAAACCTGATGCGCCATGTAATTCGCCTCCTACACCACATTTAACCGCCAACAACTAGTAATTCAAACGTATTTCTATATGTACAGCTATTATATACCATTCGGAAGCTTATTAGCTACTACTCATTAACGACCTTATAACGTGCCCACAATGATCCGCCAGCCTTAACAGCAACATCAATCAACTCAAATCGCTTAGGCTCATCTGTAGCAAGGCCTTCTGGTGCATCAAATAAGGACGGAGTCTTCATAGAGCCATCAGCAGCGGCCGTAATAATAAGGCTAACTTCATCACAAAGTCCCGCTTGTAAGAAGGTCCAGTTAATAATGCCGCCTCCACCTAGCATAAGGCGTTCAATTCCAAATAAGTCCTTAAGTTTCTTCATAGCTAAGACTGCATCCAAATCTATTTCACCGGCAATAATATAAGGAATATTGAGTTTTCTCAAAAAGGCTTTATACGCATTACTTGCCTTTCCTGTAAGAATCTCAAGCACTTGTGCTCTTGCTCCAGCATATTCAATTGTATTTTCAGTCCAACCGAGCTTGCCTGAGCCATCTACATTGACATAGAAAAATCTCTCTTTTTTAGGCACTACAAAATCACCAGCTGGAACAGGTGGAGCCTGTTCATCTAAATCGGGCTTCTTATAAAAGGTAAAATTATCATCCGTTGTAACACGACCACACATCCAAGCATCAACCTCGTAATAGGGCGTCTCTCCAAAGATTATATTGTCAAATACCTCACCTGCTTTAGTTGCCTCAGGCGTTTCAAAAAAATTCCCCATGATTTTTCCATCCAATGATGTCATCATATGACATACAATATACGGCCGTTCCATCTTTATCATCCCTTCTAGTAAGAAAGCACCCCTTATGGGAGTGCTTTCTTTATATGTTACTTATGTGTTACTTATATGTTTCTTAGGTGCCTTATATTAGGTGTACAAAATCTACACCATATATTATATTGTACATTATTATAAACTCATCGAGCTTATAAAACTTACTCAATATACGAGTGTATAAGCATTCAACGCATCATAATAATACACTGAAGCATCCTAATCATTGTTCCATATTATAGGCTTGCTTTTAATACGTCCACCACTTCGTCACGAGTTAACTTCTTATAACCGCTATCTAAAATGAATGTGGCATCTGCAATGCCTTCAATCATTTCAGGGGTAGTACCTAAGTCAGTTAAGTTCATAACTACGCCGATTTCCTTCATGTACTTTTCCATTTCAGCAAGGCCCTCTAAGGCGATTTCCTCATCAGATTTGCCAGCTGGATCTACGTTCCATACATTGATAGCATAACGTTTAAATTTAGGCAAGCCTTCTTTTAAAATATGCTTATAATATGGCAAGGATACAGCCGCTAATGTCATACCATGAGTAGCATCAGTATACGCACCTACAGCCTGACCTAACATATGCACCATCCAGTCACCTGGTTTACCCATATGAGTAAAGGTGTTGAGCGCCCAAGTAGCCGTCCACATAATATTACTACGTGCTTCATAATCCTTAGGATTTTCTACAGCAATACGCGCGCTGTGAATCAAGGAACGCAATAAACCTTCAATTACATAATCCGATGTATTGTCATCAGTACCGGAGAAGTATTGCTCTAATAAATGAGACATAATATCAAAGAAACCTGCTACCATTTGGTATTTTGGCAATGTATAGGTATAAATTGGGTCTAAAATAGAGAATTTAGGGAATACATTGGAGCCAAAAACATGACCAATTTTTAATTTTTTGTCATGATTGGTAATAACAGAGCCACCATTCATTTCAGAGCCTGTACCAACCATAGTAAGAACGGAACCAACTGGCACGATTTCACAATCTACATCTTCCATGCGTTCGAAATATTTTTCCCATGGATCTTCCTCACAGTGAATCGATACAGACACTGCTTTTGCATAGTCAATAACAGAGCCGCCACCAACAGCTAAAATGAAATCTGCTTTACCTGCTCTCGCACGCGCTACCCCTTCATTTAACTTATCAGATGTTGGATTAGACATAACCCCAGCATCTTCTACAATCGTCTTGCCATTAGCCTTTAAAATCTCTACAACTTTGTCATAAAGACCTGATTTTTTAATGGAGCCGCCACCATAAACAAGTAATACAGTATCACCAAAATTAGGTAACTCCTGATTTAAAGCCTGTAAGGAATTTTCCCCGAAATGAATGCGGGTTGGATTGTCATACGTAAATGTACCTAACATAAATGCCTCCTTAGTATGCATTATAAAATTATATAGCAATTCGCTATACACCATACAATAAATCGTTTATGAATTAAGCATACACCTTGAAGTCAACTTCAAGTCAAGCCATATTCGTCAACTTATTGCGTAGTTCATCAACTGTATTGAGCCCCTAAAAAATACGGCCTATTATTCACTACCTATTATTCCTTAGTTTCAAAATTAGTAATCCCATCCAACACGATAATACGCGTTACTTTTTTTCCATCATTGGCAAACCAAATGCCCTTTATGTACTCACTGCCCATGTATAAGTGTCCATAGAACCAACTAGGCTCAAAATATTCATTATTCCAATTCCGAGAAGATACCATTAAAGGCTGTCCATATACCTCTTGCACCCGCGCAATGCTATCGCCTACGGCAATACCACGCGCTGTCGTGGCATCGCGATTAGTAATTTCAATCATAGTTACATAATCTTCTCTAGGCATGGCTATATACTTTATACCACCATATTCTAAAGAAGATAGCGGCCCATTACCAGGCAAATAATTAATTTTAGTAGGCGTACCTAAGCTTTTTACAATAGCATCAAATTTTACCCCCATAGGAACACCTGCTACAACTAGCTCCTGCGCCGCTACATCTGCCCCATACCAACGGCCTGGGCGCGCTGAATCAGTAATTTGACCATGCACACTCTGTGCGCTTACCGTTGCACTTGCATCTGCCCCTACGGCAAATAGTGCGGCTAAAACCATCGCTGTAATCCATTGCTTTTTCATGCTGTACCTCCTTAAAATTATCCTCTTCTCGTATATAATTTTCTTCGTATACATTATGCGCAATTTATTTTTGCAACTAACTTTTATGTATACCACTGACTTTATATCTTTATCACTAAACCTACAGATCTAAACACATAAAATATCTAAGGCCTATATATAAACAATTCGATATATAAACTCAAAAGTCCTTCTATTTTTTATGGGAGTATATATCACATCAACGTTTACAAGGAAATATAGCCTCACTATGCCGTAACAATACCGTTTTACAAAGGCAAAGAAACAGTATCCGCTCCTTTAGAACTACAATATCCCTAAATTACATCAACTTAGCTTTACAAAGAAAAAAGCAGCACATTATCCGCACCAGAGATTGAGCTACAGTTTATTATTTAAACTTTATAGCAAATCTCATGGGAGATAACATGCTGCTTATATTTAGTTTAGACCCAATGCACTTATAATACACTTATTTAGATTAATCAAACCCACTGTACTAATCTAAATTAAGCTCACTGCACTCATCTAAATTAAACTCACTATGCTCATCTAAATTAAACTCACTTCGCTTATTTAGATTAAGCCTACTTCTTTTAAAATGTCAGCTACTTTTTGTTCTTCTGCAGCTGTAATTGGAAGGCCTGGCGCCTTAGTAAAGGTACTCATTTCAAGACCACGTAATTTAACTGCTGCTTTAATCGCCACAATAAATAAATCAGTTACTTCATACAAGCTCATTAATTTAGCAATTTTGCTAGCACAAGCTTCTAAGGTTTCGAAGTCCTTTTCTTCATAAGCCTTATGAAGAGCCACAAATGTTTCTGGTGTTACATTAGTTAAGCCAGTTAACGTGCCATCCCCACCGGAGAAACGATTCACCGCATAGTACTCATCAAAACCAGAGAGTACACTGAACTCAGGATTTACAGCCTTAACAGCGCGGATTAAACGGCGCGTATGACTAATATTGTCTACTGTATCCTTAATGCCTACGATATTTTTATGCGTCTTAGCAAGCTCTGCCACTACATCTGGAGTCAAGTCAGTGCCTACACGATCTGGGAAGTTATATAACATAATTGGCAAGGACGTAGCTTCTGCAATCTTGCCAAAATATGCTACAGCCGCCTTAGGAGTTGGCCCAAAATAGTATGGAGAAACGATGTTTAATGCATCTACACCAGCTGTTTCACAATAGGACGCTAAGGCAATGACTTCATCTAAAGATGTGCCACCTACGCCAATGATAACTTGGCAACGGCCGTTCACCACTTTAACTGCTAAATCAATAATTTCTTTCTTTTCTTCAAAGGAGAAGCTATAAAATTCCCCTAAGCTACCTAAGAATAGTAAACCATGTAAGCCAGAAGCAGCTAAATGCTCCACATGTTGCTCCATAGCGCGCACATCTAATTTACCCTCATCATTTAATATGGTAATGACTGGCGAATACACACCTTTAAACATAATAATCTCCTCCTAAATATCGCGGTGATTCAAAAATGAAAGGTACAGGTATGTACCTGCACCTTCCTGTCAATTTATTTATACAAACATATCTAATACGAGTACGAATACTAAACCCGAGATAGATGCAATCGTAGACAATACAGTCCAAGTAGCAAATGTTTCTTTTAAGCTTAAACCAAAATATTCTTTTACCATCCAGAAGCCAGCATCATTTACATGAGATGCAATGGTACTACCAGCACCAGTTGCCAAAGTAACTAACGCAAGATTCGCATCAGCAGTGGCCAATACTGGCACTACTAAACCTGCTGTAGATAAAGCTGCTACTGTTGCAGAACCTAAGGAGATACGTAAAATGGCAGCTACTGTCCAAGCAAATAAGATTGGTGAAATGGATGTGCCATGGAACATGGATGCAATGTAAGTACCTACACCACCAGTGATAAGGATTTGTTTGAAAATCCCGCCACCGCCGATGATAAGAAGCATCATACCAATGGAAGCGATTGCTTTAGAACAAGAATTCATAACTTCTTTAATTGGTGTGCCACGACGAAGACTCAATACATAGATAGCAAAGATAATCGATACAAGCATAGCGATGGATGGATTACCTAAGAAGTTTACAATTTCTAATAATAGTGGGCTTTCAAGATGACCAATATCTCTAGCAATATTAGCTACTGTAGCGAAAATCATCAAGATAACTGGTAACATAGCCGTTAAGATACTAATACCAAAGCCTGGCATTTCTTCATCAGTGAAGAATTTAGGATCTCCAAGACCCGTAATATCCCCAGCTTTTTCAAATACACCTGGCATATAGCCTTTTACAATTTTAGTGAAAATAGGACCTGTAATAATAACTGTAGGAATGGCGATTAAAATACCATATAAAAGAACGCTACCCATATCAGCGCCATATTCCCCAGCAATAACTGTAGGACCTGGATGTGGTGGCAAGAAGCAATGTGTAGCAAGTAAAGATGCTAACATTGGGAAACCTAAATAGATAGGCGCCACCTTCATTTGACGAGAAATAGTAAATACGATTGGAATTAAGAGAACAAGGCCTACTTCAAAGAATAAGGCAATACCTACGATAAAGGATGCCACTACGATGGCCCATTGAATTTTCTTTTCCCCAAACTTATCGATTAAAGTCATGGAAATACGTTGCGCACCGCCTGCATCAGCAATTACGCGACCAAGCATAGCACCAAGGCCAAAGATTAATGCAATGTGACCTAATGTGCCACCCATACCAGCTTCTAAGGTATTAGGGAGTTTTGGCAAGGGGATGCCGAAAGCAATCCCCGCCAAAGCCGATACTATAACAAGTGAAATGAATGTATTAACTTTACATTTTGAAATCAAAAATATCAGTAGTACAACTGCCGCGGCAGTAATTAATAAAGGCATAATGAGCTCCTCCTATGGTTGACAATTATTTTTCAGCCAAAGCTTTCTTACCTGCTTCAAGTACTTCTATAATTTTATCTACATTGTAAATATTACCTTGCCAAGTACCACCACTTACATCTTGAAGGGCAGCCCATAGACGAGTATCATCTGGCAAGTCATCATCTTCATGTAAATCTGCACGAGTTGGGCGTTCTGCTAAAATCTTAGCGCCTTCTTCATAGGACACAAGTTCCCCTTCACGACCAATGAAGTTTAAGCTACCTTCGAGATTTACTGTATCAACGATAATTTCTACAATATCGCCATCTTGTAATTTACCGAATGGACCGCCAGCTAAGGCTTCAGGACCTACGTGACCGAAACATGCACCAGTGGATACGCCAGAGAAACGAGCGTCAGTAATAAGGGATACATGTTTACCATATGGTAAATGTTTTAAAGCGGATGTTAATTGGTAAGTTTCTTCCATACCAGTACCTTTTGGACCGCCACCCATAACGATGAGAATATCGCCAGCTTCAATCTTACCTACTTCTTTTAAGGCTGCAATAGCTGCTTTTTCAGAAGTAAATACTTTTACTTTCGCTGTATGTCTAAATACATGATCATCGTCAATAACAGATGGGTCAATAGCTGTAGATTTTACAACAGCCCCTTCTGGCGCAATATTACCTTTAGGGAATGTTACTGTAGAACCGATACCGCGTTTCTTCGCTTCACCTGGTGTAAAGATAACTTCATCTGGTGATACGCCTTCGGATTTTTCAAGATGCGCACGGCATGCTTGACGACGTTCGGATTGTTCCCACCAGTCAAGGTTTTCACCTAATGTGCTACCAGTTACAGTCAACACATCTTCGTGTAATAAGCCAAGCTTACGTAAATGAAGCATAACTTCTGGAACACCACCAGCCATGTAAGCGTATACAGTTGGATAGTTAACTGGGCCAATTGGCAATACGCTAACAAGACGAGGAACCAATTTATTAATGCGGGACCAGTCGTCCACGCTTGGGCTCTTACAACCAGCTGCATAAGCAATAGCTGGTAAATGAAGAAGTAAGTTTGTAGAACCACCAAATGCTGCATGGATTACCATAGCATTTTCAACAGCTTTTTCTGTTAAAATGTCTTTTGTTGTAATGCCACGAGCTGCTAAGTCCATAACTGCTTTAGCAGACATACGCGCCATATCACGCCATACTTGTTGGCCCGATGGAGCTAATGCGGAATGTGTAATGGAAAGGCCTAAGCCTTCGCCTACGACTTGAGATGTACCAGCTGTACCAAAGAATTGGCAACCGCCGCCAGGAGATGCACAAGCTTTACAGCCCATGGACGCTGCATAATCTAAAGAAATTTCATCATTTGCATAACGAACACCGATTGTTTGTACTGTACCAAGGTCTTCACCATCATTGGATTTCAATGTAGCGCCACCAGGTACTAGAATTGTTGGCTCATTGTGCATGCTAGCCAATGCCATCATCATAGCTGGTAAGCCTTTATCACAACCAGCTACACCAATCGTCGCTTTGCGAGTTGGTAAGGAGCGAATCAAACGACGCATTACGATGGATGCATCATTACGATATGGCAAAGAGTCAAACATACCAATCGTGCCTTGGCTACGACCATCACATGGGTCAGTTACGAATGCTGCATGTGGTACAAAGCCTAGTTCAGCCACTGCATCAGCTGCTTCTGTCATCAAATCAGATAATTCAAAATGACCATTATGTAAACCAACGGCTACTGTGTGATCCTCAGTTTTAAGACCACCTTGCGTACTAATTAACATTACGTCGCCATTAGCAAGCTGTGATGGATCCCAACCCATACCGGCATTAACAGTCATACCGAATAAATTACCACTTGGAGATTCACGTAATAGTGTATCTGTTAAAGGTAGTTCACCTTTAGGACCATTCATGGATAATTTTGTTGCTTCAATCTCTTGATTAATTGTTTCGTATAACGATTTGATAGCCATACTCTCACCTGTCCTTACTTAAATAAAATTAACTGTGTTAACTTAATTTAGTTTATCTTTGTCCGTATTTACGAACTATATAAACATATATCCGTACTTCATGTTTACATCATACGAGAAATGAAGTATTATGTCAATAAGAGATTGTAAAAATTACTCTACCGTATTATGCAAATCTTGAATCATTAGACTATAAATATTCCGGACTTCCTCTAGTAGCTACTAGACAGGCGATTCTAACTCATAAAGGAGTTAGAATCATCGACTTATACATAAGAAAAATGTAAAGTCGCTATGTTCTATTTTGTAAATCCCCCTTATAATAGAGATTAACTATATAACTAACAAAGGATGTATTATTATGTTTCACAAACCAACCGAGCGTGTACTCAGCATATTCAATTTAGTATCAGGTCATCCTGAAGGCCTTACCTTAACTCAAATTTCCCAACAATTACAAATCCCCAAGAGCACAATTTCACCGATTTTACAAGAAATGGCCTTTCAAAATTATCTCTATTTAGATAATCATACGGGACTCTACTTTTTAGGCCTCTCCTTACATGCCATTGCTAGCTCTTACGATATAACCAATGAGCTCATCCCTCAGGTAAAACGCATTATGAAGCGCATTACAGAAGAGTCTAATGAAATGTGCCAATTGGGTATTTTAGAGGGCACGGAGATCTTATATCTAATCAAGGAAGCGCCACAAACGGAAATGCCCATTCAAATTATTTCCTACACAGGTAAAAAACTGCCTGCCCATGCTACAGCCCTAGGCAAGGCGCTCCTTTCACACTATAGCTTTGAAGAGTTACAGACGCTCTACCCTGATGGCCTGGAAAAAATGACCCCAAATACAATTACAGATATACATGTATTGTGGCAGCAATTGCAGGAAATTCAACGCACGAATATTTCCTTTGAATCAGAAGAAATTACTAAGTTTTTATGCTGCTATGCCACCCCTATTTTATTAACTCCTACGCGGCGCATAGCCTTGAGTATTAGCTTGCCACTCTTCCTTTGTAATCCAGAAAAAATTGAACAAATCAAACGCTTGCTCTTACAGGCAAAAGAAGAAATTGAAGGCTTACATTTATTAAAAGCAGACTAGGTTGAAACTCATAAATAACCTCACAAAGGCATTCGCTGAATTATCAGTTTTTTCCGT
>NZ_URAR01000014.1 GCF_900545795.1 uncultured Veillonella sp. | reverse complement strand
AAACGCCGAAAGTACTTGGCTGGAAGCGGCCTGGGAGGATAGGAAGTCGCTGATTAACTAAAAATAAGAGGTTATGTCGAAAGACATGACCTCTTATTTTTATATTAAAGCCTTACTATATTGTTAGCCGCTTCCAGCCAAGGAAGTAGGAGTATCTCTATGTTCTAGGAACAATAGAAGCGGCATTGGGATACGCAGTGAACCTAATTTAGAGGAGCGATAGCGACAAATAAATTAGAGTGAATCGCGTAGTTCGGGGCGTACGATTCTTCGAAGAAGAATAGCCAGCATCCGAACAGGAAGACGCAGAGAAATCCACAGCCACTGAGCAGGAAGTCGCAAAGTAACCACGTACTTACCGCTTCCAGCCAAGGAAAGTAGAAGTATCTCTATGTTCTAAGCACAATAGAAGCGGCGTTGGGATACGCAGTGAACCTAATTTAGAGGAGCGATAGCGACGAATAAATTAGAGTGAATCGCGTAGTTCGGGCGTACGATTCTTCGGAGAAGAATAGCCAGCATCCGAACAGTAAGTTACCATTATATAGGTCATACTCAATAGTATGGCCTTTTTCTTATATATATGAGATTTTGTATTGTATAAGATTGTACTTAGCCAATGTGGCAAAAGCATTTTTACAGACTAGAAAAGTAAACCTAAGATAATAATATTATTTTTAAAAGGTTATCTTAATAAATTAGTCGGCTTTTTATATATTTTTTACTAAATAGTTAGGGGCAAAAGGTGTAACGTGGTATACTATATATATGATTAATGAAATGGAGGATAGCAGCACGATGTCATTACAGCAAGTAAATGAACGCCCTTTAGTTCTGGGGGTTATAACGGTATCAGATACGAGAACAGCTGAAACTGATAAAGGAGGCGATACAGTAGTTCGTTTAGCCGAGGCAGACGATCATATTGTAAAAGTACGAACCTTGCTACCTGATGATGCATTGAAACTTATTGAAGTTATGAATCGTTGGATTGCAGTAGAGGATTTAGATGCTATCATTCTAACTGGTGGCACAGGCATTGCCAAACGAGATGTGACCATCGAGGCCGTAGGTGATATAATTGAAAAAGAAATCCCCGGGTTTGGAGAAATTTTTAGATATTTGAGCTTTACAGAAGATATTGGCACTAAAGCACTAGCTTCTAGAGCTATAGCTGGGGTAGCAAATAATGTACTGATTTTCGCTTTACCAGGCTCTGTGGGAGCGGTTACATTAGGGATGAATCGCTTAATTTTACCGGAGATAAAACATCTCGTATTTGAAGTAAATAAATAGTCTTTGTTGTGGATTTCATATAGAAAGCATAAGAATATATGTATTTTGCAACTTACGAATTATGGTAAATCCATTGTTGATATGCTATAATTATTGAGTATGTAAATTTACTTTTCATTAGTTACTAATGGTCCAGCATAGGTTTTGGAGGATACTATGGCTTTTCATTTAAAAAGCAAAGAGGAAAAATTTTTTAACCTTTTAAATAGTCATGCGGAATTATGTCATGAAGCGGCTATTATTATGGAACAAGCATTTGAAGGTGAAGTAACCAAGGAAGAAGCATTAGCAGTTATTGATGCGAAAGAAAAAGAAGCAGATATACTAGTTAATGAAACCGTGGAAAAATTACGTTCTACCTTTATTACCCCTATGGATCGTGAGGATATTCAATTGCTAATTTCGCAATTAGATACCACGATTGACAGCATGAAAGACATCATGGATAAGATGTGCATGTATCATGTAGGGAAGCCTAATGAAGGGGCGGTAAAGCTCATTCAAATCGTACGAAAATGTTTAAAACATATTACTAAATCTATTTCGTATATGAACAGCTTGAAGAAGAATCATGTTAAAGTAGAAGGTCGCGTACTCGAAGTATTGCGTTTAGAAGAAGTAGCTGATGGTGTTTACCATGAAGAAATGGCTACTTTGTTCAAAGATTGCACTGATCCTATTGAGCTTATTAAATGGAAGGAAATCCTCAATTCTATTGAAGATGTAATTGATGGCTGTGAGGATTTGGTTGGCACATTCCGCCGGGTTGTGTTGAAGTATGCTTGATCATTGGTTGGTGTGGCTAGTTGTGTTTCTAGCCCTTGCGTTTGATTATATTAATGGCTTCCATGATACAGCAAATGCTATTGCAACATCTGTATCAACGAGAGCTATTTCGCCGCAAAAAGCGGTTATGATGACTGCCGTTTTAAACTTTGCTGGTGCTCTTGTTAGTACGGGCGTTGCAAAGACAATCGGTGGTGACTTGGTCATTTCCCCGAGCCTCATTAATGCAGAAGTAATTAGTGCGGCTTTATTAGGTGCTATTGCGTGGAATCTTATTACCTGGTGGTATGGTATTCCGAGTTCCTCCTCCCATGCCTTGATTGGCGGTGTAGTAGGGGCCGTTATGATATCAGTTGGTTATGAGGCACTTAACTTTGCAGGGATTGGTAAAATCTTCTTATCCCTTGTATTATCACCTATCATTGCTATGGTATTCGGCTATATTATTATGAATGTATTATTATTGTTATTCGGCCGTTTTTCGCCAATTGCTTTAAATGATAGCTTCCGCAATATGCAATTATTATCAGCTACCTTGATGGCCTTTTCACATGGCTCTAATGATGCTCAAAAAGCTATGGGTATTATTACATTAACTTTGCTCAGTGGTGGCTATATTGACACATTAGATGTACCAACTTGGGTTAAACTTTCTTGTGCTGCTGCTATGGCATTAGGGACTGCTGCTGGTGGTTGGCGTATTATCTCCACAATGGGGAATAAGATTTTTAAACTCGAAACAATTAATGGCTTTGCGGCAGATTTAAACTCTGCTATTACAATTTTTACGGCTACATTCCTTCATTTGCCAGTTTCTACAACTCATGTAGTAAGTGGCTCCATTATGGGGGTTGGTACTGCAAAACGCGTAAAAGCTGTTAACTGGGGCGTAGCACGTTCCATGGTTATGGCCTGGTTTGTGACCATTCCATTGAGTGCTCTGATGTCCGCTGTAGCGTACGCAGTTATTCAAGGAATAATTTCTATTATTTAGATAGATAGAGTGAGACTGCTTCGTATTGTGTACTCAATTATGTAGAATTTACTTTAGCAAATAGTTGAATACTAGCTAAGCTAAATGCATATTTGAGGGGCAATATTGCATTCTTATTCTCATTAATATAGTAGGAATTAAACCGATGGCTCATTGTTACATAGTACTAAAACTGAATGAATATACAAGATTATATTGCATTTACTGACTAGATTGTCTATAATGTACTTGAGAATAGAAAAATGCTCAACTTATGAGCATTTTTTTATAAACAGAAAGTATACTATTTTTGTTATGTACAAAATATTCAAATGAAATCGAAATATTTCGAAATAGTTCGGTTTTAGAAATCGTGATTAGGTAGGGAGAATAACAATGAAATTGAACACGGCCACAGACTATGCATTTCGCATGGTTTTACATATGGCACTATTGCCTAACGGAACGAAAATAACAGGTAGTGAACTGGCAAAGGCTCAGAAAATACCCGATCGGTTCTTATTAAAAATTATGAGACCTCTTATTGCCAGCGGTATTATGCGTTCGTTCCGTGGAGTTGATGGCGGGTTTGCTTTAGCAAAGAAGCCGAATGAAGTTACATTATTTGATGTAATAGAAGCGGTGGAGGGCGCTACATATTTGCAGCGCTGTCTCTATGATAATGAAACCTGTTCCCGTGGATGTCATGGCAGTTGTGCAGTACAAGAAAGCTTTTGTCATATACAAAAGAATCTTATTACTGAACTGAAGGCAGTAGATTTTGAAACCTTGGCTAAACGTGAACGAGAAATTCATTTAAAGCGAGGATGTCCATCGAAGGCGCAAGGGCGCAATTGTTAATGTGAGGAGGTATTAATATGATGGATGCAATTATGTTAGCTCGATTGCAATTTGCGTTGACATCGATCTATCATTGGCTGTTCGTTCCAGTGACACTGGGGATGACAGTAGTTGTTGCTTGCATGGAAATTGCCTATGTATCAACAAAAAATGAAGTGTACAAAAAAATGGCAAAGTTCTGGGGGAAATTATTTTTAATCAATTTTGCCATGGGTGTTGTAACAGGTATCGTTCAGGAGTTCCACTTTGGTATGAACTGGTCTGAATATTCCCGTTTTATGGGTGATATCTTTGGTGCACCTCTTGCATTAGAAGCGCTAACTGCCTTCTTCCTTGAGTCCACATTTATGGGCGCTTGGATTTTTGGTTGGGATCGCCTCTCTGCAAAAGCTCATGCTGTAGTAGCAGTGCTTGTAGCAATCGGTACTAATTTGTCTGCATTCTGGATTTTAGTAGCTAGCTCTTTCATGCAAAACCCAGTAGGCTTTGTAATTCGCAATGGCCGTGCTGAAATGGAAAGCTTTGGTGCAATCTTGACAAATGGTTATGTACCTGGTCAATTTGGTCATATTTTTACAGATGGCCTATTAACTGCTGGTGTTATTATCGCATCTATTAGTGCATGGCATATTTTACGCAATAATGCATTAGACTTTTACAAACGCTCCATGAAATGGGGCTTAGTATTCTCCATTATTGGTGGTATTTTAGTAGCTGGTGCAGGTCACTTACATGGCCAATATGTAACTAAAGTACAACCTATGAAAATCGCTTCTGTAGAAGGTCTTTGGGATACAACTCAAGGTGCTTCTTTCAGTATGTTTGCTACGATTGATGAAAAAAATCAAACAACTAATAGCTTTATCGAAATCCCTAAAGTATTAAGTTTTGTAGCAACTGATGACTTCAATGGCGAAGTAAAAGGTATGAAGGATCTTCAAAAAGCTGATGAAGCTAAATATGGTCCTGGAGATTATGTTCCACATGTAACTTCCATGTATTGGACTTTCCGTGCCATGGTATTCTCTGGCATGTTAATGT
Source organism: uncultured Veillonella sp. (assembly GCF_900545795.1). Lineage (GTDB taxonomy): Bacteria > Bacillota > Negativicutes > Veillonellales > Veillonellaceae > Veillonella_A. The sequence goes on along the minus strand of NZ_URAR01000014.1, from coordinate 41,457 downwards.
TATTAGTCGCTATCGTTGCGTATGCAATGAACCGCGCTGGTAAACTTGAAACATCCCGTCCTATGCTTAAAACTGTATTCTGGATGTTGCCTTTCGTATACATTGCGAATGCGAGTGGTTGGTATGTAGCTGAAATGGGCCGTCAACCTTGGTTGGTATATGGTTTACAAAAAACAGCAGCTGGCGTATCTCCAACAGTAACTGCTAATGAAATTCTAACTACCATTATTGGTTTCACAGCTGTATATGTATTGGCTGCTATTGCTGCACTTTACCTTGCTGTAAAACACATTAAAAAAGGTCCAGAAGGCAATCCATCTCATGATGTTAGAGAGGAGGCAGCATTATGGAAATAATTCTACAAAATCTAGAAGTAGTATGGTTTATCCTCGTATGTGTTCTATTTGCTGGTTTCTTCGTTTTAGAAGGTTTTGACTATGGTGTAGGTATCTTATTACCATTCCTTGGTAAAAATGACGTAGAACGCCGCCAAATGATTAATACTGTAGGTCCTGTTTGGGATGGTAACCAAGTGTGGATGATTACCGCTGGTGGTGCTACATTCGCTTCCTTCCCTCATGTATATGCGACTTTGTTTAGTGGTTTTTATCTTGCTTTATTCTTAATGCTAGCTGCTCTTATTGCTCGTGGCGTTGCCTTTGAATTCCGCAGTAAAGATAAATCCCTTGCATGGCGTAAAACCTTTGATTATTGCATCTTCTTTGGTTCTTTGATTCCAGCTCTTCTTTGGGGTGTTACCGTAGGTAACTTGATTCAAGGTACTCCAATTGATGGCAATATGAACTTTGTAGGTGGCTTCTTTGATTTATTAAGCCCTTACACAATTCTTTGTGGTATTGCGTTCATCTTAGTATTCGTTTACCACGGGGCGCTTTATACATCTCTTAAAACTTTAGGAGATATTTCTGAACGCGCTCGTGCAACTGCATTAGTAGAAGGCGTAATTACAGCTGTCGGTGCTTTAGTATTAGTGGGTGCAACTTATGTATACACTGATTTATTCAATAGCACATTAGCTATGGTTTGCTATGGTGCAGCTATTGTGTTCTTCATTATTTCTTGGATTTTAACTCGTATGCGTCGTGTTGGTTGGGGCTTCACTTTCAGTGTTCTAACTATCATCTCTATTACTGCGGCATACTTTGCAGGCTTGTTCCCTCGTATTATGGTGTCCAGCCTAGATCCAAGCTATAGCTTGACTGTTACCAATGCAGCATCTTCTACTTACACATTAACATTGATGACTATTGTAGCTCTTATCTTTGTACCAATCGTATTGATTTACCAAGGATGGACTTACTGGACGTTCCGTCATCGTGTAGGTGCTGATGATTTACACTATTAATAAAATAGTCGCTTAAATATAAAGTGGCATGAAGACATAATTATGTTTTCATGCCACTTTTTTATGCTATGCATTAAAAAGATTACTGGTAATATAGTGTGGGAAATTTATTTGTTCGCGGTGACAGAGATTGATTTAAATATTATAGAAAAATCAAGTTAATGAACTATTTAATTCATGCCCTTTGTTCCAGAAGCTGAAATTGTGAAACTTGAAAAAAATATAAAAGGTATTGTTTATAGATTGTCGAATATATTTAGTAAGTAGTAATATACTGCTTTAGTTAGTTTTGCGATACTAATTATTTAGTGACTCAGTAGAGATTTTACCAACAGCTCTAATAAAATACTGACGAAAGGGGAGACAGTATTTTACTTAGTCCTAGAGGCCGAATTTCACGTTAGAAAGTGAGATGATGAATATGACAAAACCTATCGCAACCACCCCTCCAGCAGTACAGCAACCGAAGAAGAACCGGCATATAAGCTTAATCATTAGCTTTTTAGTTCTCATAGGAATCTTGTGCTTGCCAACACCAAGTGATTTATCTACCGCTGGACACCGCATGATTGCTATACTTTTCTTTGCCATTGTAATGTGGATTACCAGTGCGGTTTCCTATCCCGTGAGTGCTACACTATTGACGGCCTTGACGGCTGTATTTCTTGGTACAGCACCAAATATTGATGCGCCTGCTAAACTATTAGGTACTAGTAATGCATTAAAAATTGCTATTTCTGGCTATTCTACACCAGCTTGGGCGCTAGTAGCAGCAGCCATGTTCATATCGGTGGCTATGACTAAGACGGGCTTAGATCGACGCATTGCGCTCAATGTATTATCCCGCATCGGTACAAAGACAAGCCATATTTATATGGGCGTTATTTTTACAGGTTTTATTCTTGCTTTCTTTGTACCTAGTGCTACGGCTCGTTTAGCTTGCTTAGTGCCAATTATTTTAGGTATTTTAGACAGTTTAGGTATTAATCGTCAAAGTAAATTAGCAGCTTTACTCATGGTAGGGGCGACACAGGCCGATACATTATGGAATATAATGGTACAAACTGCTGCAGCACAAAACCTAGTAGCAGTAGGTTTTATTTCCCAACAATTGAACACTACCGTGTCTTGGCTTGATTGGCTACTAGTAGCGGCACCATTTTCTTTGATTATGATTGTAATTTACTATTTCTTGTCTATGAAGCTCTTAAAACCTGATGAAGTCGATTTAAGAGGTGCTCAACTTGAACTACAAAGACATCTTAGTGAATTAGGTCCTATGAGCTTTAATGAAAAGAAATTATTATGCTTATCCGTAATTTTATTAGGCTTCTGGGCTACTGGTGGACATCTTCATAAATATGATACGTCCACAACAACCATCGTTGCTATTGCTATTTTCTTGATGCCAGGCATTGGTATTATTGATTGGAAATATGCACAAAGTCGGATCGACTGGGGCTCCATCGTAATGTTCGGGGCTGGCATTAGTCTTGGTACCGCTTTATTAAAAACAAAAGCAGCTACTTGGCTTGCGAATGCGTTTATTCATATGTTTACGCTTGAAACCTTATCAGTATTTGCTCTTTTAGGAACAATTACTTTATTCTTAATCGCGATTCATTTAGGTTTTGCTTCAGCAACAGCATTAGCTTCAGCGATGATTCCAATTGTAATATCCATTGTGCAAGCCGTTCATATTTCTGGTATGAACCCAGTAGGTTTAACTGTAATTGCGCAGTTCTCTGTATGCTTTGGCTTTATTTTACCAGTTAACTCACCTCAAGGGATGGTGGCGTATAGCTCGGGTACTTTCGACGTAAAGACATTTATGAAAACAGGGATTCCAATTACTATTATTGGCTATGTAATGTTATTAGTTATGGCCTCTACTTACTGGCACTGGATTGGATTCGTATAATTAGAAGATGTTTTAAGATGACTTTTATAATACGAGTCACTTACGATATTAAGTCGCAAAATACATCGGGATAAATTATGTAAGAAAAAATATCTAGCTATACATTACATAAGAAAAATACATAGATATATTTTTAAGAAGAAATAAAAAAGGAATATATAGTATGAGAAAAGCTACCGTAGTTGATACGGTAGCTTTTTTATAAGTAATAATTGTTTGGTTAATAAAATGTGGGCTATAGGATAAAACAGAATGCTTAGAATTAGGCGAAGCGTTTATTTTGTATGTACCAAGTGCGCCATAAGTAACCTAGAGCTGCAATGAGAACCCCGCCTAATAGTCCCATCCAAACACCATAGGGGCCCCAATCGAGTACATACATAAAGAATGCTGCAATCGGTACACTAGCCCCCCAGTAACAGGCAATGGCTATGGTAGAAATAATTTTAACGTCCTTATAGCCACGTAAAATGCCTTGCAAAGGAGTGCCAAAGGCATCGATTACGGTAAAGAAAACCGCATAGGCTAAGAAGGTGCCAATTAAATCGACCATGTTAAGATCATTGGTATAGAGTGCTGCAATTTGATCTAAATGGGTGAATGTATAGGCGCTGACACAAATAGCCACTAGAATAGCAAGGCCCCGTGCTATATATGAGTAGGATTTTGCCTCATCAAAGGCTTTGGCGCCCACTTCATAGCCTACTGCAATAGTAGCGGCGGTGCTAATACTGAGAGGGAAACCATAGAAGAGACTGGCAAAGCTATTGGCTGCTTGATGGGCGGCAATGATTTCAGTACCATATTGCGTCATCACAAGGCCAGCTACACTGAAGATACTACTTTCACAGAATATGGCAAGTCCGATGGGAATGCCGATAGAAAATTGCTCTTTAATATAAATGAACTCAGGTTTAATCCACGTGCGAAATAATTGGTACTGCTTAAATGGTTTGCCCCACATGAGCAAGGCTAAAAAGGCTAAGCAGTTGAACCAATACGCAACGGCTGTAGCGATGCCAGCACCGACACCACCTAAAGCAGGGAGGCCAAAGTAGCCTAGGACTAAGCCAAAATCAAGGAGAATATGTAAGGTAAGTCCAGTAAGCATAATGTACATAGAATATCGCGTATAGCCATGACTATCTACAGTGTTTCGCAAGGTACAAGTCCAGATTAAAGGCAAGAGTCCCACCCCGATAGCTGTCATATATTGAATGCAGATATTATAGGCCGCTGGTTCTAACTCTAAATGCTCTAATAGAGGTTTGAGGCCAAGTACACCACTTAAAATTAGGATAGTTGCTAAAATAGTTGCCACATAAAAGCCGTTCATAATCGTCGTAGGGATGCGGTCTACTTTTTGAGCGCCCCGCAATTGAGCAATAATAGGGAGAAGGCCCAGTAAAATACCGGATATACCATAAAAGCAGGCAACCCAAATATTATAACCTACGGAGATACCTGCTAAGTCTACAGTGCTATATTGTCCAGTTAGCACAATGGATATAAACGAGCCACCTGTAATAGCAAATTGGGTTAAAATAACGGGAATAGTAAGTTTTATGAAATAGAAAATTTTATCTTTCAGTGTTGCATAGTGATTCATAGCTAAGTCAATCCTTTCATCAAAAAAAGCACCAAATCATCTATCTTCTATGGCCTACGACAGATGCTTTGATGCTTTTTTATTTTTATCCGGCGACAAAAATAAGCACAAATAAATATGTAATTACTAACTTATTTTGCTATTGTAACATGAGTTACTGAACTTGTCTAATTTTTGTTTTTGGATAGGAGTGTATGTAGATGAATTACTTAGCTACTTCTTGGATAATTTGAAGTGCTAGACGTGCGGAATCATAGAGGTCTTTTTCTAAGATGCACTCATTCTTTGTGTGTACATTTGTCATGCCTACGCCGAGAACCGTAGTAGGAACGCCAAAGGCATTAAAGAAGCTTGCATCGCTGCCGCCGCCAGACTCTACAACATTTACAGGGAAGCCAAGTTTTTCAGCTGCTTTGCTAGCGATTTGAATTGTTTCGCAATCTTCTGCTAAATCAAATGGATCATAGGCTGGCAATACAGTAACTTCTACTTGCGTACCGGTTTCTTTGCCGCCTTCTTCAAAAATAGCTACGATATCTTGTGTAAGTTTATCTAATTTGCTCTTTACACGGCTACGAGCTTCAAGCATAACTGTTGTTGTTTCTGCTACCACATTTGTAGCGCTACCACCTGTAATGGTACCGATATTACAAGTAGTTTCATCATCGATGCGGCCTTGAGGGAATTTTGCCAAAATCTTACCTGCTGCGATAATGGAGTTAACACCTTTTTCAGGGGCATTACCAGCATGCGCAGCCTTACCAGTAACAACTAATTTTAATTTGTTTTGGCCTGGTGCTTTGCGCACAATACGGCCTGGAGAACCAGAGGTATCAAAGGTAAAGCCATGTTTTGCTTTTAGTAAGGAAGCATCCATGTTTTTAGAACCTTGTACGCCTTTTTCTTCTGCAATAGTAAATACTACTTGAAGGTCTCCATGAGGTAATTGCTTTTCTTCAATCACACGTAAAGCTTCTAAAATAGCTACTACGCCAGCTTTGTCATCGCCACCAAGAATAGTAGTGCCGTCAGTTGTAATTAAACCATCTTTAATCTGAGGTTTAACATTAGTACATGGCTCTACACAGTCCATATGAGCGGTTAACATAATCATAGGAGCAGATGCAATATTGCCTTTGCGAGTGGCTACAATATTACCAGTGTCGCCACCAAGTTTTTTGCCCGCGTCATCTTCTTCAATAGAGAAGCCTAAGTCGGAAAGGCGTTTAATTAAAATATCAGCAATTTCGCGCTCTTTGAAGCTGGAGCAAGGGATTTGAATAAACTCTAAAAACTCTTTCAATACGCGTTCTTCATTAATCATAAATGGCACTCCTTTACAAATAGATACAAACAGTTACAACATTAATACACAGTTACAAACTGATTTAAACCAATACAAAATGAATGTACGAAATAGCTATATTTTGTATAAAGTTTGCTCTGGTTTGTAGGAAAAGGATAATACAAAAGTTGTCTTTTTGTGCAAGATTAAGGTTATATGAAGAAAATCCATTTGACCTGAATTAAAGTGTTTTCACAATAGACAAAGCGCTTGTATTATTCCATATTAAATGGTCATTCATTACTTCTATGATACGTTAAAATTAAAAAAAAAGCCACCAATTTATGATAAAAAGTAAAAATAATTATTCTAAAAATGAAAGATGATTCTATGGTATAATACGGGCAGATATGGTTCCTACGATAGGAGCGGCATAATTTATAGGTAAAGTAATGCACTACAATATAATTAATAAGGAGAACTATATGACTGAGCCAATTCTTTGCATTTGGGCTAATCGGAGCCCTGAAGAGCGAGTATATCATGATACAGAGTGGGGGCGTCCTGTTCATGATGATCAGACTTTATTTGAATTTTTAATTTTAGAGACTATGCAAGCAGGCTTAACTTGGACCATGGTTTTAAAGCGGCGAGAATCAATGCGTGAGGCCTTCGATCAATTTAATATAGAAAAGCTAGCGCATTATGATGCGGAGAAAGAAGCGAGCTTATTAGAAAATCCTGGTATTATACGTCATCGGTTAAAAATTGCCTCACTTAGAAAAAATGCTCAAGCCTTTTTGAAGGTGCAAGCAGAATATGGTAGTTTTGATGCTTATATTTGGAGCTTTACGAATGGTGAAGTCATACATGGGCATTGGGAGACTCAAGATGAAGTACCAGGTGTTACAACTTTAGCAGAAGTAATTAGTAAAGATTTGAAGAAGCGTGGATTTACTTTTGTAGGGCCAACTATAGTATATGCTTTCTTACAAGCTATTGGCGTGGTCAACGATCATATTAAAACTTGTCCGCAGTACCACCAAATTATATCTGGTGAATAGGGGCATAGTAAAAGTCTCATGGTCGTGATAAAAACATAAAGATTAGAATTTGTTTTTATTAAAATCTAAGTATTCAAGGGAGCTTTGTTCAAGCGTGTTATGTTCAAGAGGATAGTTGGCAAAAGTATTAGCGATTTATTAAAAGTACTAGAGCGTTAAAAATTTAAAATACAAAGCATTAAAGAGATGAACGGAATTATTAAATTTAGGAGGATATATGAATACCATTGAAGCTGGTTTAGTGGGCACTGCAACGGTAAAAGTTAGTGCAGCCAATACGGCAAAAACGATGAAGAGTGGTGCTTTAGAAGTATTTGCTACACCTGCTATGTGTGCCTTAATGGAAGAGGCTGCTTGTGCAGCATTAAAAGGAAAATTAGATCCTCAGGAGGGAACTGTGGGGACTAAGTTGACTATTACGCATGATGCGCCTTCCGCCGTAGGAGCGGAGATTGTGGCAAAAGCAGAAGTTATTTCTGTTGATAATCGACGTATTTCATATAAAGTCATAGCCTATGATGGCGATAAAGTTATTGGACAAGGGGACCATGAACGTTTTATCATTAACAATGAAAAGTTTATGGCAAAATTAGGGAAATAGATGCCATAGGATTAGATTAGGTAACGTAAAGAGGTATGATTGTCGAAAGGGTGATTAGGGCATGAGAAAACATTGGTATAGTTTGTTAGGCGCTACTTTATGGGCCGCTTCAGTAGGTACTACACCGGTACAAGGGGCAGAAGACATAAGGATTAGCAATTATAATGACCTGGGCATCATTATGGAAACAGATAAAGATGCAACTGTCATTGTGAATAATGAACCAGCACCTAAAGTGAGGCCTGCTGCCAATGTAACTCGTGAATATGCACGGCAACATTTCTTTGAAGCACAAAGCCTTTATGAACAGGGCTTTACTCACTATGTATATTATCAACTAATTGATGTAAAATCTGACGGCATTCATTTAAGAGCCTATCAATTTACCGATAAGGCCAGTGATTTTCGCATTAGCCGCAGTGATGTAGTGCTTCGGAATGGCCTTTGTTATAAAGCACCAGCCTTAACTACTGTATATGATGAATCTAGTGGTAGAGACATTGAATATGTTTTTGAAGGTCGAAGTAAAACCTATCATCCAGAAACAGGCTTGTTAAAGGAATTAGAGAATCTAGGTATATTAGAAAAAATGAATATATAAAGCAGATAAAAGCCATATAGTAGAATCAGTGAATATTAGTTATTCAAAAAGACGTCTTCGCAATAGGAGGCGTCTTTTTTGATGTATCTAAATAGTTTAATTATATTTTGTTCTAGTTATTATGACATAAAAGAATAAATGAAAATTATTATCGTTTTTATTGACAAGAGAGCCTATTGATTGTATCATGAGTTTAGAAGATAGTTAGCTTAATTATTTTTCACAAATTAATAGTAAGATTATTTTTGAGAAAAACTATTAATTAAATCCGGATTTACTAGTATGACAGCCTTGAGAGCAAGTGTTCTCCTGAAACCAATGGAAAAAAGGCAGGTAGATCATGATGAACTCGATTGAAACAATTATCGGATATCATTGTGCGCCGGCAATACGGGGAATCAAGGTGGCAAATCTTGTGGCTATACCGCGGGATATGAATGTACATTTGACAACGGCTTTGTCGGAGTATAATGAGCAATTTAATGACAGAGGTTTATTTTTCTATGAATTGTGTCATTGCGACGAACGGCGATTGTTATTAGTGCTTCGTAAACGCATGTTAGAAGAGTATTTGCGACGCCCTGAACACTTAGCGTTTTTAAAATTATATGGCTATTTACCAGGTGAGACCTTAGAGCTTTGGCTCGCTCGCTTGCGTTCACGTCTAGAAAAACGTTCGGACTTTCCACATGAAATAGGCCTATTTTTAGGCTATCCATTACACGATGTACGCTCTTTTATTCGGTATAAAGGAAGTGGTTATAAATTGTGTGGTGAGTGGAAGGTTTATGGCAATCCAATGTCAGCTATGCACTCTTTTCATTGTTTTCGGGCATGCAGAGATTACTGTCATACCCAGCTTTTACAAGGTAAACAATTAGAGTCTTTAGTAGCCGTAACGGCATGCTAGTAGGAGGTAAATAAGATGATTGGTGTAGTTTATTGGTCTGGTACAGGTAACACAGCAGCTATGGCAGAAGCAATCGGTAAAGGTATTGCAGAAGCAGGTCAAGAAGTAGTAGTAAAATCTGTTTCTGAAATCTCCGTTGATGAAGCAGCTGCTTTTGATAAAATCGCTTTAGGTTGTGCAGACATGGGTGCTGAGCAACTTGAAGAAATGGAATTTGAACCATTTTACACAGAATTAGAAGGCAAATTATCTGGTAAAAAAGTAGTACTATTCGGCTCCTATGGCTGGGGTGGTACATGGCTTGACGATTGGGCTGAGCGTGTAAAAGGCGCTGGTGCTACAATTGTAGCTGATAATCTTGCTGTACTAGGTGCACCTGAAGATGAAGCTGATTGCGTAGCTCTTGGCAAAGCATTGGCTGAAGCATAAGCAGTGAATTTTAGCTTACAGGATATAGCCTACTATGATTTGCCTAGATGATGGCGAAGAGTTGGCTTATACTTAAATAGACTTAACATACTGAATATATAAAAGGCAGTGGATTAATCCACTGCCTTTTTTGCATATATGGGGACGAAAAAACTATATATTTGTTCTAAATTTTCTTTTTCTACTTTTGGATTTTATTGATAAAGCGTTCAATGCGTTGAAGGGCTTCTTCGATTGTGTCTCGAGAAGAGGCATAGGAACAACGAATTCGGCCTCGACCACATTCGCCAAAAGCAGAACCAGGCACTAAAGCTACATGCTCTTGTTGTAATAATTGGACTGCAAATTCCATATCATCCATGCCACAGGAGGATATATCAGGAAATACGTAGAAGGCACCATCTGGAACGGCTATGGGAAGTCCCATGCGTTGAAAGCCTGCTACGATGAGATCGCGACGAGCATGGTATTCCTCTCTCATAGCTGCAATAGCATCATCGCATTCATTTAGTGCTACTACAGCCGCATGTTGTACTGGAGTGGCAGGAGCTACAATGCTATATTGATGGATTTTTAAAGCTTGATTTATTACTTCTTGTGGGGCACACATAAAGCCAAGGCGCAAGCCAGTCATAGCATAGGCCTTAGAGAATCCATTGAGGATAATACAGCGCTCTTTCATGCCAGGCAAAGAGGCGATGGAAGTATGTGATTGGCCGTAGGTAAGTTCGGAATAGATTTCATCACTCACTACGATAAGGTCATGCTTGATAATGACTTGGGCAATTTTCTCTAGCTCATTTTTTGTTAAAATGGCGCCTGTAGGATTGCTTGGGTAGCCCATAAGTAAAACCTTCGTGCGAGGTGTAATAGCTTTTTCTAAGGCCTCAGGGGTGATTTTAAAGCCTTCCTCTAAAGTGGTAGGCACCATAACAGGGACTGCTTTAGCAAGTTTAACTTCTGCAGGATATGCCACATAGGATGGGTCGGGAATTAAGACTTCATCTCCTTCGTTGAGAAGAACGCGCATAGCTAGGTCAATGCCTTCACTAGCGCCGATAGTAAGCATGATTTCATTTTCGGTAAAATCGACGTCATAACGCTTGTAATACCAGTTGCGAATGGCTGCTCGCAATTCTAATAGGCCTGCATTGCTGGTATAACCTGTTTCTTTTCGCTCGATGCTGGAAATACAAGCATTTAATACTTTTTCTGGTGGTGCATAATCGGGTTCACCGACTCCGAGGGACAACACATTGTCCATGGAGAGTGCCATTTCCCAAATCTTGCGAATCCCTGAAGGGGGAAGCTGTTTAGCTACATACGATATCCGTTTATCCCAATTCATATGAGGTCACTCCTTTGTTGTTTACATACTGTATCTTCTGCTTAGTGTATCATAAAAGTTTAAAGGCTTTAAAGAATATTTTCTTTTTTGGTAGTATTTTAATCGTAAGTTTTGTAAAATAGAAACGATAACTAATTGAAGAGTATAGACTTTTAAAAGCTAATTTAATTGAAGTATTAGTTAATTAAGTCGGTTTCTCATAGTCTTCATGAATTGATCTAGATGAAATAGTAGGAGTTGTATATGAAAACTCTATGTACAGAACGTTTTGTTGTAATTTATGAAATAGAAGCTACCACGTATGAAGAGGCTAAAGCTATTGCTTGGTCTGTACAAGTGGAGCAGACCATAGAATTTCCTTATGATTTTCTTTGGGATGAGGATGTGAAGAATCAAGTTGTAGGGCGCTTTGAAGGTCTTGACAAGAGTCGCCCAGGCTTTTATGTGGCACGTATTTCCTATGGAATAGAGACGACTGCTTTTGAGGCTACACAATTGCTCAATGTCATATTTGGAAATTCCTCTTTACAACCTCATATTTGGGTGGTAGATATAGAACTTCCAAACTCGCTCATTGTTCACTATGGAGGTCCGCGATTTGGTGTGGACGGATTGCGCAGTTTAACTGGCGTTCAAGACAGAGCCTTTTTACAAGCTGTCATAAAGCCTATGGGCTTATCGGTTGATACCTTGGCTCATATGTGTCGCCAATATGTCTTAGGCGGTGCTGATGTCATTAAAGATGATCATGGTATTACGAATCAGCCGTTTGCTCCTTTTAAAGAACGCGTAGCTCGTTGTGCAGATGCCATTAAAGAAGCAAATGTTCAAAGTGGTGGACATACATTATATGCAGCTAATGTTTCCGCTGATGGCGAAGCTATTTTAGAGCGCGCCTATGAGGCGAAAGAAGCAGGCGCTACAGCCTTGATGGTAGCACCCGCATTAGTTGGCTATGGCTGGCTACAACGTCTAGCCGCTGATAAAAACTTAAATTTACCTATAATTAGTCATCCTGCTTTTATGGGCGGCTTTGCTTTGCCTGGCGTAAGTGGGATTGCAGATTATTTATGGATGGCTTTTTTACCTCGTTTATTGGGGGCGGATATGCCGATCTTTGTGTCCTATGGAGGGCGCTTTACATTTTCTAAAGAAGCATGTCAACGAATTCATCATTATTGTACTAAAACTGTAGCGGGCATGAAAGCTGCTTGTCCATCGCCGGGGGGCGGTGTGACCGAAGCACGCTTGCCTGAATTATTAGACGCTTATGGGCAGGATACAATGTTTTTAGTTGGTGGCGATATGTTCCGCCGCGGTGATGATTTACAAGAAAATACGAAGGTATTTGTTAATATGCTACGAAATCATGTGTATACAGCTTAAGCTAGAGGCTTAGAGCTATTTAAGTATTAGGCCGCGCATAGAAGTGCAATGAGCTTAATCATAAATATGCTGAAAGTCAGTAGAGAGAGATGAGAGTATGACTGAAGAATTACAAAATAAATTGAACGCCCTTATGGCTGATTTAAAGTCTATGGGGAGTGTTGTAATAGCCTTTTCTGGTGGTGTAGACAGTACATTTTTGGCGGCCGCAGCACATCGTGCGTTAGGTGATAAGGCGGAAGCTTTTACGGTGAGCTCGCCCACATTACCAGCAAAGGAGATTGAAGATGCAAAATGCTTTGCAAAAGCTATTGGATTAAAGCATACGATTGTAGAAATTAATGAATTAGAATTAGAAGACTTTGTGCGCAATGATAAAGACCGTTGCTATTATTGTAAGAAGAATCGCTTTCAACAATTAATTGATTGGGCTAACGCACAGGGCATCAAGGAAGTTCTAGATGGCGGCAATTTAGATGATACTAAGGACTATCGGCCAGGCATGCGCGCCCTTGAAGAATTGGGCGTAGTGAAGAGTCCATTGCTAGAGAATGGCTTCACGAAGGCAGATATTCGCGCTGTGGCGAAGGAGTGGGGCTTAGACGTGTGGGATAAACCGAGCTCTCCTTGCTTGGCGACGCGCGTTCCTTATGATCATGTAATTACTGGTGATGCCTTAGCCATGATAGAGGCAGGAGAAGCGTATTTACAGCAATATATTCACAATCCATTGCGCGTGCGCTATCATGAAGGTTTAGGGCGCATTGAAGTGAGTGAGGACGATTTTGCATTGTTTGGAGATGTGGAGTTTAGACGAAATGTCGTTCAATTTTTCACTGATTTAGGATTCACTTATGTGAGCATAGATTTGCAACCGTTTAAAAGTGGCAACTTAAATCGCCAAGTACAGGAATCATTGACTAAGGAGCGTTAGAAGCAAACGAGTGGTGAGCAGGATTAGTTTACTGGCTAAAAGCCGGATTAAATTATACTAGTTAGATGAGTAGTTAATAGCTAGTTTAACTTAGTGGTTAATAGTCATACTTAGATGAGTAGTTAATATTTAGATTAGTAATTAATAGTTAGTGATTGATATTAGATTAGATAAAGAAGATGGAGTTATTGTGGAAGATTTACAAGCTAAAATGGCCGTCCATGTCATTGCCAGTGGGAGTAAGGGGAATGCGACTTTAATTGCATATAAAAATACCTTGCTGTTGGTAGATGCAGGAATTAGTGCCCGCCGCATTGTGCAGGGAATTAAGGCTGTAGGCTTACGACCTGATGAATTATCGGGCATTTTTATTACCCATGAGCATACGGACCATATGAATGGTCTTGCGCAATTGGTAAAACAATATGATGTACCCGTATATACTAAAGCTGGTACATGGCGTGAAATTGTAAGGCGAAAGCCTATTAATTTTAAACAATTATGTGAATTGACTCGCAGCCATATCGCGGTTGGTGATTTAGATATAGATATATTTAAAACAAGCCATGATGCAGCAGATCCGATTGGTCTTAGCTGTTATGGTGGTGACTGTAAGGTTACATTTATGACTGATACAGGCATTGTTGAGGATGCCATGCTTAAGCATATGGATGAGAGCAATTTGCTAGTATTGGAAGCGAATTACGATCCTCAAATGCTTCGCTATGGTCCTTATCCAGCAGACTTAAAACGCCGTGTAGCCGGTGCTGAAGGTCATTTAAGCAATGAAAGTGCAGCACAGGCTCTTTTGATGATGAAGCGCCCAGATAATTTGAAAGTTATTATGGCGCATCGCTCGGAGAAAAATAATGCGGAGCCTGTAGTGGCTCATACAGTTTCTAAATTGCTAGAGCAGGAAGGCTTAGCGATAGGCACTGACCTGCAAATTTTCCATGGGCAACCTAAAGAGATTGTAAGTATTAAACAAGATTAGGAGGTTTTTGATGGATTCTAATAAGCGCTATATATTTGTCATCATCGCCATTGTATTAGTTGTCATTGGCGGTGTAGGTGGCTATGTTTCAAAGGACTTTTTTAATGCTGCGAAAAACACAACTAAAGAAACTGTGGCCGTAGGTGGACCAAAAGATGTAGCCCTGTCAGCGAACCGCGATACAGCTATAGTGATGGCTGTAAAAAAAGCCGGACCATCTGTAGTTGGCATCACTACTAAGGTATACGGTCGTGATGTTTTTAATCAGCAAGTACTCGTTGGTGAAGGCGTTGGCTCTGGCGTAATTATTGATAAAGACGGTTATATTGTAACGAATTACCATGTAGTGGCTAGAGCTACTGATAAGACTGTAACTGTATCGTTAACCGATGGTACATCGCAATCAGGTGCGATTGTAGGCGTTGATCCCTTGACTGATTTGGCCGTTGTAAAAATTGATCCCAAAGGAGAACTACCAGTAGCTACTTTGGGTGATTCAGATAATTTGCAAGTCGGCGAGCCAGCGATTGCTATAGGCAATCCTTTGGGATTAGAATTTCAAGGGACTGTAACGACTGGTGTAGTCAGTGCATTGAATCGCATGATTGATATGGAGACACAGCGCTTTCCGCTCATTCAGACTGATGCGGCCATCAATCCAGGAAATTCTGGTGGTGCTTTGGTCAATGCAGATGGCGATGTCATTGGTATTAATAGTGAGAAAATCGCACATACTGGCATTGAAGGGATGGGCTTCTCCATTCCGATTAACGAAGTAAAACCGATAGTGAAGGCTTTGATTGAAAAAGGCCGCGTAACACGACCTTATTTAGGTTTGGGTTTATTGGATAAAGCGGGCGCTGCTAAATATGGCTACAACTTAAAGCAAGACGGTTTACTAGTAGCACGCGTATATACGGATGGCCCTGCTGCTGATGTTGATATTAGTGAAGGCGATTATATTGTAGGCGTAGGCGAGAAAACGGTAAACAATTTAGTGTCTCTAAAACAATTGCTGGATTCTCATAAGCCTGGTGAAACTATTGCGTTAACTCTTGTGAGCGCTGGTGTAGAGCGCCGTGTATCTTTAGTTTTAGGCACTATGCCAGATCCGGAGTAGGCCATGAAATTTACCATTATAACTATTGGAAAATTAAAAACAGCCTATTTACGTGATGGTGTAGCTGAGTTTGTAAAGCGATTAGGTCCTTATGGCGGGGCGACGATTGTGGAGCTTAATGAAAGTAAGCAAAGCAGCCAAGATGCGTCGCAGCGCGCAGCTATAGTAGAAGAAGAGGGGCAGCGCGTATTAAAGCAAATTGCCAATAAAGGATTTGTGGTGCTTCTTGATGTGAAGGGGAAGAGCCTTTCCTCTGAAGAATTAGCGGCTAAGATACAGCGCCTAGAAGTAGAAGGGACAAGTGAAATGACCTTTGTCATTGGCGGAGCCTTTGGCGTATCTAAAGAGCTGCGTCAACGTGCAGATTTAGCCTTATCATTTAGTCCCATGACATTCACGCATCAAATGGTGCGCTTGCTATTAGTGGAGCAATTATATAGGGCGTGTAAAATAAATAGAAATGAACCATATCATTGGTAATGAGGAGGAGACATAGTTGGATAATCAAAAGGAATTTTTTGGCTTGCCTTTGCCGGAGCGCTTAATGCAGACTCAAGAATTAAAAGGCTCGGCTGCATTTTATGATTTGTATAAGGATTCCATTGAAACAGCAGAAGCTGTATTCAAGGAAAATGGATCATATATTGAAGATTTAAAGTCTAAATATGATGCCTTAGCTAAGACGACTGAAGAGAATAGTGCTGAATTAGAACGCCGTGATATGATTGAGCGCAGTGTGGGTGATATTGCCAATTCAAATCGCATTGTTTTATCGGCACTAGGAGCTTATGGCGATGCGGCGAAGATGATTATGACTATTGAGCAAGGTGGCTTTGCGCCGAATTACATTTTACAGCGTAAATTTGAGCTCGTTAAACAGAATACAGATTTTAATATTTTGCTCACCACATTGACCAATTATATGCAGGTTATTATTAATGCCCTAGAAGAAGAGCTGGGAGAGACAAAGCGCCAAACCTTGGATGACAGCGTTGCTAATGAGGAGGCACTAGCTGCTAGCCATATGGAACAGTTGTCCATTTATCAATCCTGGTTGCAAAGAACCTATGAAGTGAATAGCATGATTGAACAGCGCTTAATCTTTATTGAAGCTTTGCTTCGTTCTTTAAAGGGTGATTTAACCAATCTTCAAGTTCATAAAATGGAGCAATATGTACAGGCGCGCAAGCAAGCAATTGCTAATCAGCGATATAAAAAGACCTTGGAAGATGTGCGCGACTATGATGATTTAGAAGGACAATATCGCCATCAATATGATGAGGACGGCAATTTGATTGAAACAGTTCAAGGTGGTGAAGGTGGCAATAAGCGCGGCATTGCCGTAGCAGCTACCTTGCTGGGTATCGTTATTATTGCCATTGCTATTTACATTTTAGTTAAATAAAAATTTATATTAAATTAGAGAAGGACTTTTTCAACTCCATGTCTAACTATATGTATATAGAGATTTCCTTGAGAGATACTTTGGAAGGGAGGATTTGACATGTTAATATCCGAAGCTATGAATAAATACCCTACTACTATAACTGGTGACAGAACGATTAATGAAGCGGCTCAGCTCATGGTAAAATACAAAGTTAATGCCATTACAATTGTAGACAGCAATAATAAGCTTAAAGGGATTATTACTGAAGGGGATTTACTTTATAAAAAAGTGAGACCTCATGCACCACATTATGTAAATGTATTAGGCGCTAGTATTTACTATAGTGGCATTGGCGAGTATAATGCACAATTTAAAAAACTCCTCGCTGTACATGTGGAAGAGTTAATGACAAAAGATGTTATTACTTGCAAGCCTACAGAAGAGGTGGAAGCCGTAGTCGCTACCATGCTAGAAAAGCATCTAAAAACTGTTCCTGTAGTAGATGATAATGATGTATTAGTGGGTGTATTTAGTCGTCAAGATGTGGTAGAGTTAATCGCTAAAGAATCGTAAGCCTAGTGATACAATTGTAGCTTAGTTATAACGTAGCGATAGTTTAATGATAGTTTAGTTTTAGTGATAGCTTAGCACTGAATTATAGGTTATTTAGTGCCGAATCATAAACGATTTGTTAAATAAAATGCAATAAGCGAGGCCCTTTTGATTATCAAGAGAGCCTTGCTTCTATGTTACGCTTGATTCTACGCTCTTTAATGGTGTATTTGCGCCTATGAGCGTGAAATAGCAATATAATTAGTAAATTCTAGAAGAAAATTGCAATCAATGAAATTTTATGATAAGATTAGGAATGCAATATAAAAAAACAGATTTTGGGCATAAGCCCTCAATATTTTGGGCATGAGCCCTCAAGGAGGACATATTTTCATGAACGCAACTGTAACCCCTGTTGATCAACATAAGGTAACATTAACAATTGAAGTTCCTGCAAAGGACGTAACTAAAGGTGTAGCACAAGCTGTAAAACGCATTGCTGGCCAAGTAAATATCCCTGGCTTCCGTAAAGGTAAAGCACCTCGCCGCATTTTAGAAATGAACTTCGGCAAAGAAGCTATCCTTGAAGAAGCATTTGATGCATTAGCTGGTCGTGCATACCAAGAAGCACTTCGCGCTAATGACCTTACTCCAGTAAGCGAACCAGAAATTGAACGCGTTACTTTTGAAGAAGGTAAAGATTTAGTTTTCAAAGCTACATTTGTAAAACGCCCTGAAGTAACTCTTGGCGACTACAAAGGCTTAGAAGCTGAAAAAGGCGATATGACTGTAACTGACGAAGAAATCCAAGAACAATTGGACAATATTCGCAACCAACAAGCTAAAATGGTAGTAGCTGGTGAAGGTGCTAAAATCGAAACAGGCGATTTCGCAGTAATCGACTACAAAGGTTTTGTAGACAATGAACCATTTGCTGGTGGCGAAGCTAAATCCTATCCTTTAGAAATCGGTTCTGGCAACTTTATTCCTGGCTTCGAAGATCAATTAATTGGTCATGTAGCTGGCGATGATGTAAAAGTAACTGTAACATTCCCAGAAGAATACCATGCAGCAGAATTAGCTGGTAAAGAAGCTATTTTTGAAGTTCACGTAAACGATATTAAACGCAAAGAACTTCCTGAATTAAATGATGAATTTGCTAAAGAAGCAAGTTCTTATGAAACATTCGAAGAATTAAAAGCAGATCTTAAAAAACAAATGGAAGTAGACAAAAACCGTCGTGTAATGGACGCTTATGCTACTGAACTTGTTCAAAAAGCTGTAGAAAACGCAACTGTAGACATTCCTGAAATCATGGTTGACGATCGCGTAGAACAAATGATCCAAGAATTAGCTATGAACATGGAAAGTCGCGGTTTAAGTTTAGATCAATATTTCCAATTCTCTAACCAAACTTTAGAAGGTCTAAAAGCTGAATACAAAGAAAGTGCAGCTAAAAACGTACGCACTGACTTAGTATTAGAAGCAGTAGCTAAAGTTGAAGACATCGAAGTAACTCCAGATGATTTAAACATGGAAGTTTTCACTATGGCTCGCCAATTTGGTGCAGACCCTAAAGAAGTTTGGAATGTTATTGCAAAAGAAGGCCGTGTGTCTATGTTGGCTAACTCTGTAGCTCGTAAAAAGGCAGCTGGCTTCATCGTTGCTCATGCAAAAGGCAATGAAGCAGACGCAGCTAAAGCTGACGAAGCTAGCGCTGAGTAATTAGCTATAGAGACTTGTTTAGCCATCTAGGTACATGGATATGAGGTGTATTATGTATGTACCAATCGTGGTAGAACAAAGTGGACGCGGTGAGCGTTCATACGATATTTATTCTCGTTTATTAAAAGATCGCATCGTCTTTTTAGGTGGCCCTATTAATGATGAAGTAGCTAATGTAATCATTGCTCAATTATTATTCTTAGAGGCAGAAGATCCTGATAAAGACATTCATTTGTATATCAATAGCCCTGGTGGTGTTGTCACTGCTGGTATGGCCATTTACGATACTATGCAGTACATCAAACCAGATGTATCAACTATTTGTGTAGGCTCTGCTGCTAGTATGGGGGCTGTACTCTTAACAGCTGGTGCTAAAGGGAAGCGTTATGCCTTACCTCATGCACGCGTTATGATTCACCAACCATTAGGCGGTGTACAAGGTCAGGCTACTGAAATTGAAATTCATGCCCGTGAGATTTTACGTATGCGTGAAGAATTAAATGGCATTATTGCATCTCACAGTGGTCAAGATATAGAACGCGTTAAAGCGGATACTGATCGTGACAACTTTATGAGTGCTCAAGATGCCGTAGCATATGGTTTAATTGATGAAGTGCTAGAACGGCCGTTATCAATTAGTAAATAATGATAACTAGGAGGACTAGGCTTGAAGAAAGACGAAAGAGAAACATTGCGCTGTAGCTTTTGTGGGCGCACTGGCGATGAAGTTCGAAAATTAGTAGCAGGTCCTAATGTATACATTTGTGATGAATGTGTTGAAGTTTGTCAAAATATCATTGATGAGGAATTAGGCCATGATACAGGTAAAGGTTTTACACTGTCTCATGTGCCTACACCTCATGAGATAAAAGCATATTTAGACGAATATGTTATAGGACAAGATGCAGCTAAGATTTCCTTGGCTGTAGCTGTGTACAATCACTACAAGCGACTTCAAGTAAACAATACAGTGGATGATGTAGAATTACAAAAAGCCAATGTAATGTTTATTGGACCGACTGGTAGTGGTAAAACCTTATTAGCCCAAACATTGGCTAAATTATTGGAAGTGCCATTTGCTATGGCTGATGCTACAAGCTTAACAGAAGCGGGTTATGTAGGTGAGGATGTAGAAAATATTCTTTTAAAACTAATCCAAGCAGCTGATTATGATGTAGAAAAGGCTGAGCGTGGCATTATCTATATCGATGAAATCGATAAAATTGCTCGTAAATCCGAAAATCCATCGATTACGCGCGATGTGTCAGGTGAAGGTGTACAACAGGCTCTTTTAAAAATTTTAGAAGGCACTGTTGCTTCTGTGCCACCGCAAGGCGGCCGTAAGCACCCACACCAAGAGCTTATACAGATTGATACAACAAATATTTTATTCATATGTGGCGGTGCTTTTGATGGTTTAGAAAAAGTAATTTCTAAGCGTACTGCTAAGAAGACTTTGGGCTTTGGTGCAGATATTCAAAAGCAAGAAGAAAAAGATATTTCTGCCATTTTAAAAGAAGTGGTGCCAGAAGACTTGCAAAAATTTGGTCTCATTCCTGAATTCATTGGTCGTTTGCCTGTAATGGTAACATTGGATCCATTGGATGAGGAAGGATTGATTAAAATCCTAACTGAACCGCGCAATGCCTTAGTAAAACAATATCAAAAGATGTTGTCTTTAGAGGACGTGGAATTAGTATTTGAGGACGAAGCCTTGCAAGAGATTGCCTCGTTAGCGCTTAAGCGCAATACAGGGGCTCGTGGCCTTCGCTCCATTATTGAGAAGGTTATGAAGCAGGTCATGTATGATATTCCTTCAGAGGAAGATATTAAAACATGTATAATTACCCGTGCTGCTGTGAAGGGCACAGCAGAGCCGATACTCAAAAAATGAGTGAGCCCTTAAAGGCACGAATTAATTGTAAGTCTAAGAAACTCATTTCCTAGGGAATGAGTTTCTTTTTATAAATATATATTTGGAAAGGAGTCTATATGAGTGAGACCACATTTTCCCTACCTTTAGTACCCCTTCGTGGTATGGTAGTATTTCCAAAAGTTGAAGTGCGTCTTGAAATTGGGCGAGACAAGTCCATTCGCGCTGTTGAAGAAGCGATGGCTAATGACCGGCTCTTAGCTGTGTCAGCTCAATTGGACGATGAAATAGATAATCCTACTAAGGACGAAATTGCTGAAGTAGGTACGATTGTTAAAATTAAACAAATGCTTCGTTTACCTGGCGGTGTTGTGCGCATTTTAGTAGAGGGCATTACCCGTGCTAAAGTAGTTGATATTATTGAAGGGCCTGTATATTACGAAGCCACTATGGAAGCTGTTGTATCTGAATATGGTGACCAAGTGGAGACTGAAGCCTATCGTCGGTTAGCACAGTCTAATTTTATTAAGTGGGCGGAAGAGACTAAACTCGTTACTGATGATGAAATTCGCCGCGTTATGGAGCGTACTGACCCGTCAGAAACAGCTGACCAAATCGTTCAGTTCTTGCAAACTGAAATGGTAACACGTCAAAACTTCTTAAGTGAGCTCAATGTATTGCGCCGCTTGAATATGGTAGTAGGGGCTCTTAATACAGAGCTTCAAATTTCTGATTTAGAAAACTCTATCAATAATCAAGTTCGTCAGCAAATGGAGAAAGCGCAAAAGGAATACTTCTTGCGTGAAAAAATTCGTGTTATTCATAATGAATTAGGCGATAAATCTGACCCTGATGAAGAGGCTCAAGAGCTTCGTGAACAGTTGAGCAAAATCAAAGTAAGCGATGAAGTGCGGGAGCGCATTGAAAAAGAAATTAGTCGCTATAGCCGCATGCCATCTATGATGCCAGAGGCTAATATTTTGCGCAATTACTTAGATTGGGTATTAGCTCTGCCTTGGGATGTGGAGTCAGAAGACCGTCTTGAAATCGATGAGGCAAGCAAAATCTTAGATGCTGATCACTATGGCTTGAAAAAGGTTAAAGAACGCATTTTAGAGTTCTTAGCTGTTAGAAAATTATCAGACTCTCAAAGTGGCTCCATTCTTTGCTTAGTAGGGCCTCCAGGGGTTGGTAAAACATCCTTGGCCACATCTATTGCAAAGGCTATGAATCGCAAATTTATTCGCGCCTCCTTAGGTGGTGTTCGCGATGAAGCTGAAATTCGCGGTCATCGTCGCACCTATATTGGAGCTTTGCCAGGACGCATGATTCAAGGTTTGAAAAATGCAGGTACACGCAATCCTGTATTCTTGCTTGATGAAATTGATAAATTAGCTTCTGATTATAAAGGTGATCCATCATCTGCTTTATTAGAAGTGTTGGACCCTGAACAAAATAAATCCTTTAGCGATCATTTTATTGAACTGCCATTTGACTTCTCTGATGTATTTTGGATTACAACGGCCAATGTGCCAGGCAATATTCCAGGCCCTCTTATGGACCGCATGGAAGTAATCGAATTGTCTAGCTATATGGAAGATGAGAAATTAGAAATTGCTAAACGCTATTTAGTGCCAAAACAAATTAAGAAAAATGGCCTAACTGGTAAAGGTGTTAAATTATCTGATGCTGTATTGCGCAAAGTAATTTCCGAATATACTCGTGAAGCTGGGGTTCGTACATTAGAGAAAACTATCGCTAAGATTCTTCGTAAAGTAGCCTATGAAGTAGTAGGCGGAGCTGAAGCAGCACCAAAAGTGACTGTTAAGAATCTAGCTAAGTATTTAGGCGCGCCTATTTATTTAGAGCAAGAGCGCGAAAAAGCAGCACAAGTTGGTTTAGTTTGTGGCTTAGCATGGACGTCTGTAGGTGGTGTTGTACTACCTTGCGAAACCACGACTATGGCGGGGACTGGCAAACTAGCCTTAACTGGTAGTCTAGGCAAAGTTATGCAAGAATCTGGGCAAGCAGCGCTTTCTTATATTCGCCACAATGCAAAGGCCTTAGGCATTGCTGAAGATTTCCATAAAACCTTAGATATTCACGTTCATTTACCTGAAGGTGCTACACCTAAGGATGGTCCTTCGGCCGGCATTACGATGACTTTGGCCATCGTTTCAGCCCTTACGAATAAAAAAGTTCGCTCTGATTTGGCTATGACTGGTGAAATCACCCTTCGTGGCCGCGTACTTCCAATTGGGGGCTTAAAGGAAAAACTATTAGCGGCGCTTCGTTATGGCATTAAAGAAGTCTTTATTCCTCATGGCAATATTAAAGACCTAGAAGAAATGCCGGCTTCTGTTACAGAAGGCTTAACGATTACCCCGGTTAAAACTATGGACGATGTATTAGCAAGAGCGTTTGTAAAATGAAGAAGAAAAAGCAACTAAAACAACAGCCAAAACCAATGTATACGCGCAAGGCCCCAACGGGGCCGCGCATCATTGCGTCGCAATATGTGGCATCTGCTGTGCGGCCGGATCAATATCCAGAAGGCGATACAGTAGAAATTGCCTTCTTAGGCCGCTCCAATGTAGGGAAATCTTCATTGATTAATTCATTGTGCAATCATCGAGGTCTTGCCTTAGTGAGTGGACAACCAGGTAAAACCAAGACGATTAACTTCTTTTCTATTACGTCAAAAGAAGATATTAGTGAGGAAGAAGAGCGTCGTTTTGAGTGGTTCTTAGTAGACTTGCCAGGCTATGGTTATGCTAAGACAGATAAGAGTAATCGCAATATTTGGTCTTCTTTTATTGCCGATTATATTTTAAATTCTGAGCGTCTTATGTTACTATGTTTATTAGTAGATGCACGCCATCCTGAACTACCAATCGACCAAGAAGCCTTTAATTGGCTTCGCGAAGCAGGAGTGCCTTTACAGATTGTAGTGACGAAGACAGATAAGCTTAATAGCAAAGAAAAGCAACAAAGTCGACGTTTAATTAAAGACCAGTTCCCAACTGAGGAACCACCAATTTTTTATAGTTCATTAAAACATACGGGGCGCGAATTATTGCTAAACCGTATTAATCAAGTAATTTTGGGGGACGAGGAATGAGTTTGGCAAAAGAACAGCAAATATTAGCACAAGTACAAGCTGACCTAGTTAAGGTAGAGGCCTTTTTGGCCGAGTCTTTGCAGACTGGTTCTGAAGACTTTAATGAACTCATTCGACCATTGTCAGCAGCGGGAGGCAAGCGCTTGCGCGCTCGCCTCGCTCTTTTGATTGCTGGTGCTGGTGAGTCAAAAGAAAGTGAACGCGTTCCTATTGCAGCGGCCATAGAAATGCTTCATTTAGCTACATTGATTCATGATGATGTATTAGACCAAGCGGCCGTTCGCCGCGGGGTTCCTGCCATTCACTGCAGCAAGGGCAATAAGGTAGCCATTTTAAGTGGTGACTATTTATTTGCTAAAGCCTTTGACATTGTAGCCGATGTAGGCTCTGTGGCAGTATTAAAAGCATTTTCCTTTATCATTACCTCTTTAGTAGAAGGGGAGTTTATGCAAATGGAAGATGTATTTAAAGTGGATCAAGGTACAGATCGCTATTTAACTAAAACGCAGAAAAAAACAGCTGACTTCATAGAAGCGTGCATGGAAATTGGCGGCATTTTAGGCCAATGGCCGGCAGAGCAGATTGAAGCGTTGAAAAAATATGGTCATGGCGTAGGTATGGCCTTCCAAATTACTGATGATATTATGGATTACAGTGCTACGTCAGAAACTACAGGCAAGCCTGTAGGCAAAGATTTGAGAGAAGGCTTAATCACCTATCCATTGCTCAGCATCGTCACTGAGGCTAATAAAGAGGATGTCAGTTCCTATGTGCATGCCATTGCTGATGGGGCTGATGAAAATAAGCTCATCGATTTTGTAGTGGCACAAGGGGGCGTAACCAATGCGCTCAATTTAGAAGCCTCTTATGAGCAATTAGCTAGTGAAGGCTTAGCTGATTTACCTGAATTTCCAGGCAAATCTATGTTATATGATGTATTAAATTCCTTGGCTCATAGAAAGGTGTAATATATGGAATCGTTTCAGGTGAGAGATTTTAATGACCCGAAACGAAAACCTTCTTTAAATAGTGTAATCGCTCATAAAAAGCGTCTCAAAGCAGCACGAGCAGCTGGAGCTGATGAACTAGAGTCTACCAAAGCTCTAACTAGCGAAGTGGAGGACAATAACTCAGATTCTGTGAGTAAGGCCTTAGCTGAATCCAGTTATACGCCTACAGAAGAGCAAATTATGGCAGAAAGTAAGGCCATGTCCTTAGTGGGGCATTTAGGAGAACTTCGTAAGCGAATTATTATCAGTGTAATCGCTATTTTAGTTGGTTTTTGTGCGGCTTATTACTATGTAGATGATATTCTCGCAATTATTGTAGAACCAGCAGGAACCTTATACTATATGCGCCCAACAGAAGCCTTCTTTACTTATATGAAGGTGGCCTTTGTAGCTGGGGTGCTTTTAGCGAGTCCCATATGGCTCTATGAAATATGGGCCTTTATCATACCGGCATTAACTTTGCGAGAAAAGAATATTACGAATTGGTTTTTACCATTTGCAATTATTTTATTTTTTATTGGTATTGTTTTCTCCTATACATTAGTTTTGCCGGTGGCGATTAAATTTTTCATTGGCTTTGCTACTGATGAATTGCAACCGCTCTTTTCCATTGGTCAGTATTTAGATTTTGTCATATCATTTATCTTGCCTTTTGGCTTTATTTTTGAATTGCCTATAGTGATGATTATTATGGCAAAATTAAACTTAATTAGTTCTGAGTTTTTACGTTCAAAGCGCAAGTTTTTTATTTTTATTGCCTTTGTCATCGGTGGCGCCATATCGCCAACACCAGATATGTTTTCGCAAACCATGATAGCCTTGCCTATGATTATTCTCTATGAGATTTCTTTATTCCTAGTGCGCAAGGTAATGAAAAAATAAAATCTTAATTGACAGAGGCTCCTTATTTTCGCTATTATATAATTTAGATATAGAAATAAAAGCGAAGAAGAGGAAAAATTTTTTGAAACCGTCCCAGAGAGTGCTGAGTAGGTGGGAGCAGTACACGGCGTATGAGAAGGGTAGCCTTGGAGCTGAATTGATGAACTATGCTAAGTCATATGTTGGAAAGTATTTACATGAAGTACCTATTTTAGCGATGATGTAAGCCTATAGATTAGGTCTTACTACTTGGCAAGGCATTTAATAGTCAATTCCGGATAACTCCGTTAAGAGTAATGAGTGATTGCGAACGCAATAATCTAGGTGGTACCGCGGAAGTTTAGCCCTTTCGTCCTAATGGACGAGAGGGCTTTTTTATATGATTGATAAGATTCCGTATGAAGGCAAAAGCTATTATGTAATGCTGTTCATGCAAAGGACTCTTTAGTTAAACGAGGAGGAATAAGGGATGAGCGAGTTTAAAAATTTAGACACTTATAATCCAGGATCTATTGAGAAGAATTGGTATGAGTTTTGGGAAAAACAAGGATATTTTCACGAAGAAGTAGACACAAATAAAAAGCCCTTTAGTATTGTATTGCCACCGCCAAATGTAACGGGGCAATTACACATGGGCCATGCGTTAGATAATACATTGCAGGATATTTTAATCCGCTTTAAACGCATGCAAGGTTACAATGTACTATGGATGCCTGGTACTGACCATGCAGGTATTGCTACGCAAGTAAAAGTAGAAGAAAACTTACTTAAAACTGAGGGCAAAACTCGCTATGACTTAGGCCGTGAAGAATTTGTAAAACGCGTTTGGGATTGGAAAAAAGAGTATGGCAGTACCATCGTTAAGCAAATTAGAAGCTTAGGGGCTTCCTGTGACTGGGAACGAGAACGTTTTACTTTAGATGAAGGCTATTATAAAGCAGTGCGCGAAGTATTTGTTAGCCTCTATGAAAAGGGGCTTATCTATCGTGGCGAACGCATTACTAACTGGTGTCCAAGCTGTCACACGGCGCTTAGCGATATTGAAGTTGATCACAGTGACGAGCCAGGTCATTTCTGGTATATCAACTACCCTGTAGTAGGTGAAGAAGGTCGTTTTGTAACTATTGCTACCACTCGTCCAGAAACTATGTTTGGCGACGTGGCGGTAGCTGTTAATCCAGAAGATAGCCGTTACAAAGATATTATTGGTAAAACTTTATTATTGCCATTTATAAATCGCGAAATCCCTGTTATTGCTGATGAATATGTAGATCAAGACTTTGGTACAGGTTGCGTAAAAATTACACCAGCTCATGACCCTAATGACTTTGAAATGGGCCAACGTCACAATTTAGAATCCGTAGTGATTATGAATCTTGACGGTACTATGAATGAAAAGACTGGTCATTTCAATGGCTTAACTCGCGAGGCGGCACGTAAACAAGTAGTAGAAGAGCTTAAAGACCTAGGCTTACTTGTAAAAATTGAAGACCATGACCATAGTGTAGGCCATTGCTCTCGTTGTAAAACAATTGTAGAGCCACTTGTATCTAAACAATGGTTTGTTAAAATGGAGCCATTGGCTAAACCAGCTCTTGAAGTAGTAAAAGATAAATCCATCGAATTTGTACCTGAACGCTTTACTAAGACCTATACAAATTGGTTAGAAAGCATTCGCGATTGGTGTATTTCTCGACAGCTTTGGTGGGGCCATCGCATTCCTGCTTGGTACTGTGATAGTTGTGAGGAAGTAACGGTATCTCGTGAAGATATTACTACTTGTCCTCATTGCGGCGGCCATGTTCATCAAGATGGAGATGTGCTTGATACTTGGTTTAGCTCTGCTTTATGGCCATTTGCAACTATGGGTTGGCCAGAAAAAACTAAGGAATTAGAACAATGGTACCCAACCAGTGTAATGGTAACTGGTTACGATATTATCTTCTTCTGGGTAGCGCGTATGATTTTCACAGGCCTCGAGTTTAAACAGGAAATTCCATTTAAACATGTATTCATCCATGGCTTAGTTCGCGATAGCCAAGGCCGCAAAATGAGTAAATCCTTAGGCAATGGTATTAATCCATTAGACGTGATTGAAGAATTTGGTGCTGATGCGTTGCGTTTTACTTTAGTAACTGGTAATACGCCAGGCAATGATATGCGTTTTTACATGGAACGCGTAGAGGCAAATCGCAACTTTGCCAATAAAATTTGGAATGCAGCTAAATTTGTTATTATGAATCTTGATGAATATGATCCAAGCTTTGTGCCAACTGAGGAAGACTTTACATTGGCTGACCGCTGGATTATTGATAGTTATAATAAGGCAGTAAGTAATATTACAGCTAATCTTGAAAAATTTGAGCTTGGCGAAGCAGCTGGCGGCGTATATGACTTCATTTGGAATAGCTATTGCGACTGGTTTATCGAATTAGCTAAGCCACGTCTTTACAATAAAGAAGGTGGTCGTGACCGCGCTGTAGTTCAATACTTATTGGTTACCATTTTACGTCATATGCTTGAGTTGTTACATCCATTTATGCCATTCGTTACAGAACATATTTGGCAACACTTACCTCATGAAGGGGACAGCATTGTTATTGCGCCATGGCCTGAAGCATTGCCATTTGGAGACCAGAGTGTAGCTGCTGGGCAAATGAATGTCATGATGGATGCCATTAAAGGCATTCGCAATATGCGCGCTGAAATGAATGTTCCTATGGGCAAGCGCAGCGCTGTTATTTTAGCCGTTACTGATGAAGCCTTGCGTCCAATCGTAGAAGCACATAAAGATTACTTTAAAACTTTAGGGTGGGCTGAAACTGTAACTATTCTAGACGCTGATGACACTAAACCAGAAAATGCCACTGTTGCTGTAGTAAATGGTTTAGAGGCGTATTTATTGCTTAAAGACCTAATTGATGTAAGTAAAGAACGTGAGCGCTTGGCTAAAGAAAAAGCAACTCTTGAAAAAGAAGTAGCTCGCTTAGAAGGCAAATTAAATAATCCTGGCTTTACGGCTAAAGCACCAGCTGCTGTAGTGGAAAAAGAACAGGCTAAATTAGCTGAATACAAGCAAAAACAACAAGCCGTTATTGAGCGCGAAGAATTCTTAAAGACTTTGGAAGCGTAAGCTCCTAAAGTGAATGCAAGCGCAGAGACAATAGCAGCTACAAAATAGTTGTACAATTATATAATCATAAGTTTACAGGAGGCAGTTCATGACCTATGTAGAAGCAATAGCATATTTAGAACAATGTGCTTCTTTCGGAATAAAACCAGGTTTAGAACGAATTGAACGACTCTTACAGGCTTTAGGTAATCCTGAAAAAGCCTATAAAGTTGTTCATGTGACAGGTACGAATGGCAAGGGCTCTGTTACATCCTTTATAGCTTCTGTATTGACTTGTAGTGGACATAAGGTGGGGCGATATACATCGCCTCACTTAGTCAGTTATACGGAGCGATTTTGCGTAAATGGTGAGGCCATTTCGGAAATGCAATTTGCCGATTTAGTAGCTCGTCTTGAACCCGTAGTGGCTCGCCTTGTAGCAGAGGGGATGGAGAGTCCAACACAATTTGAAATTTTAACTGCATTAGGCTTTTTATACTTTAAAGAAGTTGGCGTTGACTATGCAGTCATTGAAGTCGGTTTAGGCGGATTGTTGGATTCGACGAATGTGGTGAATCCGTCGGTTTCAGTTATAACGAATGTAGCCATTGACCATCAAGATTATTGTGGCCGCACAATTCCTGAGATTGCGCGACATAAGGCAGGGATTATTAAATCTCGGCGTCCCGTAGTCACTACAGCCACTGGCGTGGCGTTAGAGATTATTAAAGAAAAAGCTGCTTTGGAATCAGCACCTCTATATGCAGTTGATACAGAAAGAGTTATTCAGTCTGTAGAACCTACTACAGAAGGGCAAATTGTAAGGATTAGAGATTTTGATAATCATCTAGAGACCTATGAAACAGCGCTTCGCGGCGCTCATCAAAGTCGTAATTTAGCCTGTGCTTTAGGAGCCTTATGGGTTTTGGCTAAAGAGGATTCATCTATTACTAAAGAGACTATTTTAAAGGGAATCAAAATGACTCGTTGGCCTGGTCGCTTTGAGGTAGTGCAAACTTTAGACCGACTTTTTATTTTAGATGGAGCTCATAATACTGATGGAGCTAAGGCCTTTGAGGAAACCTATGAAACCTGGTATCACAATAGGCCGAAAGCCTTGGTTATGGCCATCTTAAAGGATAAAGATGTGCAGGCGATGATTGGCCATATTGTAAAGCCTCAAGACCGAGTCATTACAGTGCCAGCGCCAACGCCAAGAAGTAGTGAGCCTGAAGAGTTAGCACAGCAAATGCCGGTTAAGTCTTGGGCAGCAGAGTCTGTTGCAGCAGGACTTGAAAAGGCTATGAAAGAGACACAGCCTAATGATATAATTGTAGTAGCAGGTTCATTATATATATTAGGGGAAGTCAAAGAGTGGCTGAGCGCCACACTTTCAAAAGTCCAGTAAAGGATGTATCTATGACAGATATACAAATTAATAACAAGGGAGAGAGACTACAGCAAATCATTACTCGTTTGCTCTATGCCGTAGTACTGGTCATGCCTTTATATCCATTAGGTGGTGATGTACTCGTCGTATTAGCCTTGCTATTAAGTGTGATTGATACTTTTAAATTTAGGCCTTTGTCGAGGCCTGTATCGTGGCTCCAATGGAGTGTATTAGGCTTTATGGGGTGGAGTTTACTCTCCTCCTTAGCGTCTTCTAAACCTTTGTTTACTACTTTTAGTTGGCTCTATAATGTGGGGATGTATGGAGCTATTTACTTTTTAACCTATCGCTATGTACGTGAGCCCCATCAATGGCGCATCTTTTTGCGCTTTTTCATGGTTGCTGCTGTACTGGTGTGCTTAGTTGGCATTTATCAATATATGCACACAACGATGGAACTCTTAGCACAGTGGGTTGATGCGGAGCACTTTCCGTTGTTGAAGCGCCGCATGTTTTCTACTCTGCAAAATCCTAATTTATTAGGTGAGTATTTGCTCGTAGTACTTTCCATAGCGGGGACGGGTATATTTCAAGGTTTACGAGAAAAACGTTGGCGTTTATTGGCGTGGATGGTACCGGCCGCACTCCTTTTCTTGGTGTGCATGACCTTGACTTACTCGCGCGGCATATGGCTTAGCTTTATGGCTGTTGTAGTGTATTGGGGCATAGCTATCGATCGCCGATTGCTTCTGTCCTTGTTAGTTATCCCTATCGTTCTTTTTTGCTATCATGGCGAGGTGGCTTCACGCTTGTGGTCCCTCTTTAATGGGGCGGACACATCGGCAAGTCTTCGTTGGGCTCTTTGGGATAGCACGACCTATATGATTGCAGATTATCCAATTTTAGGCATTGGCTGGGACGCGTTTTGGTTTGAGTATCCTCATTACAATTACTTTATTCAAGAGCCAGGCGTTATTATTTATCATGCCCATAATATGTTCTTAAACATGTTAGCTGAAATAGGCATTCCTGGTGCATTATTTTATTTTGCTGCCGTTTATGGTCATGCCGTTCATGCCTTGCGCTTGCCTAGAGCGACAATTAGCAATATTGTGAAATATGGGATTTGCGCTGTAGCCGTAGGTGTTACAGTGAGCGGTTTCTTTGATCATGATTTATTTAGTCATCAAATGTCAGTTGTTTTTTGGCAAGTATTAGGTTGGGCGTCGGCAGTTTTATACGCGTATAAGTTTGATAAAGTAAAAACTGACCAGAAAGAAGCGTTGGAGCATACCTTGCGAGAAAATAGTTAGTTATATAAAAATTTAATAAGAGAATTAGCTGGAATTTGAACTATAAAAAAGGAGTTTTATAGGATTTGTCGAATTATGTAAGTATATCTATATTTGTGTCATATATGGAACTTCATTCTATAGAATTAAGTTGAGTGGCTTCAATAATATATGAAAACTATATATAGAGTTTTTAGCAGTAATTGACTACTTATAGTATAAGTTCGTAAAACTTTAAAGGAGGATTGGAAAGATGACCAATATCCACGATCGTATTCAAAGTGAGTATCTGAAGTCTAAAGTTATGAGTGCGGAAGAGGCCGCTTTGTTGATCAACCCTAATGATAGAGTTGGTACAAGTGGGTTTACGCCATCAGGTTATCCAAAAGTAGTTACCATGGCACTGGCAAAGCGGATGGAAACAGAACCATTTAAAATTGATGTATGGTCTGGTGCTTCATTAGGTGAAGAAGTTGATGGAGTTCTAGCTCGCGTTGATGGTTTGCATCGACGCTATCCGTATCAGACAAATACTGATTTGCGCAATGCTATCAATTCAGGCAAAGTATTATATAGTGATTTACATTTAAGCCATATGGCGCAACAAATACGCTATGGTTTCTTCGATGAATGTGATGTAGCTATTATTGAGGCTGTATGCATTCGCGAAGATGGCGGCATCGTACCGACTACAGCAGTTGGTAATGCGACCACTTTTGTAAGTCGCGCAAAAAAAGTTATTGTAGAAATCAATGAAGTACAGTCTATGGGTTTGGTGGGCATGCATGATATTTATGAGCCACAGGATCCACCACATCGCCAACCTATTCCGATTTATAGTCCAAGTAATCGCATAGGAACACCATATATTCCTTGTGATCCAGAAAAAATCGTAGCCATTGTATATTCCGATGTGCCTGATGGAACAAGACCATTAGCGCCTATCGATGATGATGCAAAGGCTATGAGTCAGCACTTGATTGAATTCTTTGAACATGAAGTAAAGGCAGGGCGTCTTCCAGAAAATCTCTTGCCACTACAATCAGGTGTAGGTTCCGTAGCTAATGCCGTAGTTAGTGGATTAGCTCATGGACCATTTAAGAATCTCTCAATTTATACTGAAGTAATTCAAGATGGTATGTTTGATTTAATTGATGAAGGAAAAATTGAAATCATTTCAGGTACTTCCTTATCGCCATCACCAGCTGGTTTACAGCGTTTTTACGATAATATTGATGAGTATTCTAAAAAGATTATTCTGCGTCCTCAAGAGGTATCTAACTCGCCAGAAGTGGCGCGACGCCTCGGGGTTATCGCTATGAATACAGCCATTGAGTTTGACATCTTTGGCAATGTGAACTCCACGCATATTATGGGGAGTCGCATGATGAATGGCATTGGCGGTTCTGGTGACTTTACGCGCAATGCATATTTATCAATTTTCTGTACAAGTTCTATTGCTAAGCAAGGCGCTATTAGTTCAGTTGTGCCATTCTGCTCTCATATTGACCATACAGAGCATGATGTATTAGTATTCTGTACAGAACAAGGGATTGCTGATGTAAGAGGATTAGCACCTGTGGAACGAGCACGTCTTATCATTAAGAATTGTGCCCATCCTGATTACAAAGACATGTTAGAAGACTATTTAGAGCGCGCTATTGTGGAAAGTAAAAATGCGCATACGCCAATTCTATTGGATGAGGCATTGTCCTGGCATAAACGATTCCAAGATACAGGCTCTATGAAAAAGTAGTCGCGATTAGGAGGATGAAACAACATGGCTAATGACAATTTTAAAGCCAAACTAGCTGACTATGAGGCAGCATGTGAGAAAGTAACATCAAAATTTCCAGAGCGTAAAAATCTAACCTTTAATCGTCTTTACACACCAGTTGATGTGGATGGATTTGATTATGAAAAAGATTTAGGATTCCCTGGCGAGTATCCATATACTCGCGGTGTGCAGCCAACTATGTACCGCGGTCGTTTTTGGACTATGCGTATGTATGCAGGTTTTGCTACAGCTGAAGAATCTAATAAGCGTTATCGCTATCTTATCGAGTCTGGCGCGACTGGCCTTAGCTGTGCCTTTGACTTGCCAACCCAAATCGGCTACGATTCCGATGATGTTATGGCAGAAGGGGAAGTTGGTAAGGTAGGGGTTGCCATTGACTCCTTAAAGGATATGGAAATCTTATTTGATGGTATTGATCTTGGCAAAGTATCCACGTCGATGACTATTAATGCACCGGCGTCGGTTCTATTAGCTATGTATATTGCGGTGGCTGAAAAACAAGGTGTGCCAGCTAGTGAATTAAAAGGGACTATTCAAAATGATATCCTTAAAGAATATGCGGCTCGTGGTACTTATATTTTCCCACCAAAACCATCCATGCGTCTAATTACTAATATCTTTGAATACTGCTCTAAAAATGTGCCTAAATGGAATACAATTTCTATTTCTGGTTACCATATCCGCGAAGCTGGCTCTACAGCAGCGCAAGAAATTGCATTTACCATTGCTGATGGCATTGCTTATGTAGAAGCAGCCTTAGCTGCAGGCCTTGATGTAGATGACTTTGCAGGCCGCTTATCCTTCTTCTGGAACGCACATAACAATGTCCTAGAAGAAGTAGCTAAGTTCCGTGCATCCCGTCGCTTGTGGGCGCATATTATGAAGGAACGCTTTGGTGCGAAAAAAGCTAAATCTATGATGCTTCGCGTTCATACACAAACAGCAGGTTCTATGCTCACTGCGCAGCAAGTGGATAATAATATTGTTCGCGTAGCCCTTCAAACGGCAGCAGCTGTTATGGGTGGCACACAATCACTTCACACTAACTCCCGCGATGAAGCATTGGCACTTCCTACAGAAGAATCTGTACAAATTGCACTTCGCACGCAACAAATTGTAGCTTATGAGTCTGGTTTAGCCGACGTAGTTGACCCACTTGGTGGTTCCTACTATGTAGAAGCGATGACAAATGCTATTTATGATGAAGCTTTAGAATATATTCGAAAAATTGATGAAATGGGCGGTGCTGTGGCAGCCATTGAACAAGGATATATTCAAAAAGAAATTCAAGAGTCTGCTTATAAATGGCAGATGGAAGTGGAATCAGGGCTTCGCACTATTGTAGGGGTTAATAAATTCCAAGTTGAAGAAAAGCCAGCGGAAGGTTTAATGCGCGTTGATGCGGCAGTAGGTAAAAATCAATCTATGAAGACCCAACAAGTTCGTGAAGCGCGTGATAATGATGCTGTAAATGCGGCACTAGCTGCATTAAAAGCAGGCGCACAAGATGAATCTATTAACTTGATGCCACTTATTTTAGATGCTGTACGCACATATGCCACATTAGGTGAAATTTGTAATGTACTTCGTGAAGTATTTGGTGAATATCAAGCGCATTCCACTTTATAATTTGGAGGGACAATCATGGTAGAACAACGAATTCGTGTATTAGTAGCTAAACCAGGTTTAGATGGACATGACCGCGGAGCAAAGGTAGTGGCTCGCGCGCTTCGCGATGCGGGTTTTGAAGTCATTTACACGGGGCTTCGTCAAACTCCTGAGCAGATAGTGGAAGCAGCCTTATCTGAAGACGTAAATGTAGTGGCTCTCAGTTTATTATCGGGCGCACATAATACATTATTCCCTAAAATCGTAAATTTATTGAGAGAAAAAGGCATGGGCGAAGTCCTTGTTATTGGCGGTGGTGTTATTCCTGATGCTGATATTCCAGGTCTAAAAGCAGCTGGTGTGGCAGAAGTTTTTACACCAGGTACTCCAACGAGCGACATCATTGATTTCGTCAAAGCCCATGTATAAATTGGTGTAAGGCAATGCAGGCTCGAATGAATAGTTCGAGCCTGTGTAGTTTATATAAGGCGGTGTAATTATGGATTTAATCGCCGAGCTGTTTAAAGGCTCACGATTGGCTCTAGCGAGAGCCATTACAGCAGTGGAAAGTGAATATGATAGTGCCAGTGAGATTATGAAGGCTATTTATCCTAAGACTGGACGCGCTCAAATTTTAGGTATTACGGGTGCGCCTGGTGCTGGTAAGAGTACTTTGACCGATAAAATTGTTAAGCAATACCTAAAGGCTGGTAAAAAAATTGGCATTATTGCGGTGGACCCTACGAGTCCATTTTCTGGTGGAGCCATTTTAGGGGATCGCATCCGCATGAACGATTTAACCTTAAATCCCAATGTCTTTATTCGCAGTATGGGCACTCGTGGCAGTTTAGGCGGTTTATCCCGCAAGACGTCTGATGTGGCTAAATTGATGGATGCCTTTGGCATGGATTTAATTATTATTGAGACTGTTGGGGTAGGCCAATCAGAAGTAGATATTGTAAAAAGTGCTGATACTACGCTAGTGGTCCTCGTGCCAGGTTTAGGTGATGACATTCAAGCGATTAAGGCTGGCATTCTTGAAATTGGTGATGTATTCGCCATAAATAAGGCTGACCGTGATGGTTGTGACAAACTCAATGTAGAAATTGAAATGATGCTTGATTTAGATGGCCGTCCACGAACTTGGAGACCACCGATTAATCGTACTGTAGCTAGCCGTGATGAAGGCGTGACTGAGTTGATTGAATCCTTGGAATCTCATTTTGACCATTTGCGCCAAACTGGAGAATTAAAAACTCGCCGTCAAGCCCGTACAAGAGATGAGATTCTTGGCATGTTAGAAGAACAAATTGGCCGTTTTGTGAGTCAAACTATTGTGCCAAGTGAAACCTTTACTAAAGGCTTGGCAGAAGTAGAGGCACGCACAAGCGATCCGTATAGCTTAGTTAATTCCTTAGTGGCAAAAATATTTCCTCAGAGTGTATAGCATTACTTCTTTAGGAGTTTGCATATATAATCATTTTGCATTACTATACTCTATAGTCTTTTGAAAATTGTTCTATAAAACTGTAATTAATGGTAAAATAGACGTATAGAATTTAAGTGAGGAGCGTGGAAACATGGCTTTTAAAGTATTACAGGTGGACCATATTGGTATCGCTGTAGCGAATTTAGACGAGACAAAAGACTTCTATAAGAACATTTTAGGCATGGAACACTTGCCAGAAGATGAAGTAGTAGAAGAGCAAAAAGTAAAAGTTAGCTTTTTCCCTCTAGGTGACGCAGAGCTTGAGTTTTTAGAAACTACTGAAGTAGATGGCCCAATTGGTCGTTACATTGAAAAAAATGGTGGGCGTAATGGGATTCAACATATTGCCCTTCGCGTGGACAATATTGAAAATGCCATCGCTGATTTAATGGCAAAAGGCGTGCGCATGATTGATGAAAAGCCACGTTATGGAGCCGGCGGATCTGCTATTGCTTTTATTCATCCTAAAGCAACAGGTGGCGTCTTAGTTGAGCTTTGCCAACGCATGAATTAAGAGAACATATATTATTTGTTAGGCTGTGTGCAACATTACACCTAATAATCAATATAAAACAAAAGTAAGATATATTAATGGAGGTACAGTAATGGCAACAGTCCAAGAGAAGATTGCTTTATTACATGAGAAACTTGAGACTATCAAATTAGGCGGCGGTGAAAAGCGCATTGCCCAACAGCATAGTAAAGGCAAGATGACTGCGCGGGAGCGCCTTGCAAAATTATTTGATCCAAATAGCTTTGTTGAAATTGATCAATTTGTTAAACATCGCTGTGTTAATTTTGGTCAAGATAAAAAAGAGTTACCTGGTGAAGGTGTTGTCACTGGCTATGGTACTATTGATGGTCGTTTAGTATATGCATTTGCGCAAGATTTCACCGTAGAAGGTGGTTCTCTTGGTGAAATGCATGCGGCTAAAATTGTTAAAGTACAACAATTAGCCATGAAGATGGGAGCTCCTATTATCGGCATTAATGACTCTGGTGGAGCGCGTATCCAGGAAGCGGTAGATGCTTTATCTGGCTTTGGTAAGATTTTCTTCCAAAATACAGCTGCCTCCGGTGTTATCCCACAAATTTCTGTTATCATGGGACCATGTGCAGGTGGGGCCGTATATTCTCCAGCTATTACTGACTTTATTTACATGGTTAAGAATACATCCCAAATGTTTATTACCGGTCCAGCGGTTATTAAGTCTGTAACAGCAGAAGAAGTAACAGCAGAGGATCTTGGTGGTGCGATGGCTCATAATGCTGTATCTGGGGTGGCACATTTTGCAGCAGAAGACGAAGATGATTGCTTAGAGCAGATTCGTTACTTGTTGACATTCTTACCAAGCAATAATATGGAAGATGCACCACTTGTTGAGACTGGTGACAGCCCAACACGTGCTGATGAAGCATTGAACTCCATGCTACCAGACAATAGTAATATGGCATACAATATGCTAGATATTATTGCTAATGTAGTAGACAATGGCGAATATTATGAAGTACAGCCATTCTATGCGACAAATATCATCACTTGCTTTGCCCGTTTTGATGGTCAAAGCGTAGGTATTATTGCAAGCCAACCAAAGGTTATGGCCGGCTGTTTAGATATTAACGCATCCGATAAATGTGCTCGTTTCATTCGCTTCTGTGATGCTTTTAATATTCCACTTGTTACTTTTGTTGACGTACCAGGCTTCTTGCCAGGGACTAATCAAGAGTGGGGCGGTATTATTCGTCACGGCGCTAAAATGCTCTATGCATACTCTGAAGCAACTGTGCCAAAAGTGACTGTAATTACTCGTAAAGCATATGGCGGTGCGTATATTGCTATGTGCTCCCAACATTTAGGAGCAGACCAAGTATTTGCATGGCCAACAGCTGAAATTGCAGTAATGGGGCCTGCAGGGGCAGCCAATATTATCTTCAAACGCGATGAAGATAAAGAGGCTAAAACAGCTCAATATGTAGAAGAATTTGCTACTCCTTATAAAGCAGCTGAGCGTGGCTATGTAGACTCTGTTATTGAACCAAAAGAAACGCGCCCAACCATTATTCGCTCCCTTGCAATGTTAGCAAGTAAACGTGAAAATAGACCACCTAAGAAACATGGCAATATTCCATTATAATTAGTCGTCTGTTATTACGAATAAGAAGGGAAGCACCATATGGACATTCAAAACTTGCTGATTGCATTGGTAGGTGTGATTGTGCTCTATATTATTGTAAAGATGGTAAAGCGCAATCAATCCAGTGCGCCAGCGTCTACTGATGAAGCAACTGCTTCGAATACGGCTGAGACTGCAAATGCTGTAGCAGAACCTACAACAACTGCAAATCCAGCACAAGAGGAGGAAGTTATGGCTGTTATTGCCGCTACTGTAGCAATGCAAGAAGAAGAGGTCATTGCGGTTATCGCTGCAGCTGTAGCAGCTATGGGCTATGACTCTGATCAAATAGCCTCAATTAGACCGGCAAAACTTAAAAATTGGACATTAGAAGCTCGATTAAGTGGCAGATGTCAAGGTTAATCACAGGAGGATTAAGATGAAAAAATTTGTTATTACTGTTAATGGTACTGCATATGATGTAGAAGTTAATGAAGTAGGCGGGACTTCTGTGGCTCCAGCAGCTCCAGTGGCTCCAGCGCCTCGTCCAGCTGCAACTGCTCCAGTAGCAGCGCCAGCACCTGCTCCAGCTGCGGCTCCAGCTCCAGCACCTGCAGCAGCACCAGCTAAGGCTGTTCCAGCCGGCGCGTTCAGCGTTAATTCTCCTATGCCTGGTAAAATTATTTCTGTAGCAGTAAAAGCAGGTGACACTGTAAGTGCTAATACAGTAGTATGTATTTTAGAAGCAATGAAAATGCAAAATGAAATCGTGGCACAAAAAGACGGCGTAGTTGCTGATGTACGCGTAGCAGCCAACCAGTCTGTTAAAGCTGGCGAAGCACTTGTTGTAATCGAGTAATTGTCGTCGATTGGTAAAATTGAGCGCTTGATTTCAATTGACTAAATGAGGGGGACATTACTCGCAGTAATGTCTCCCTATTTTTATAGGTGGATAGGTGAGGATTTGCATGGTGTAGGAGGGCTTTTTATGAGTTCGCTATTTGTTGAATATCCTTGGCTAAATGAGTTATTAATGGGCTTTACAGGCTTCCATTGGGGCCATTTAGTTATGCTTTGTATTGGCGGCCTGCTTATTTTCTTGGCAGCGCGCTATGATTATGAACCAGTACTTTTATTACCTATGGGCTTTGGCTGTATGTTGGCCAATATTCCATTTTCCTCGGCCGTATCAGAAGAGGCCGGCGCAGTAGGCTTTTTGATCACTCTGTATCAATCAGGTATTGCTAATGAATTATTCCCTGTACTTATTTTTATTGCCATTGGTGCTATGTGTGATTTTACACCGCTTATGCGTAGACCGTCTGTTATGCTCTTTGCTGCAGCCGCTCAATTTGGTATCTTTGCAACTGCAATTGGGGCAGCGTTATTAGGCTTTGACTATATTCATGCAGCAGCTATTTCTATTATTGGCGCTGCTGATGGTCCGACTACGATTTATGTAGCCTCTCGCCATGCTGTTGATATGCTGGGACCTTTATCGGTTGCTGCTTATTGCTATATGTCTTTAGTGCCAGTAATTCAACCGCCTGTAATTCGTGCGATTACGTCTAAAAAAGAACGCCAAATTCGCATGGATTTTGAAGAAGAAAAACCAGTAAGTAAAATGGCAAAAGTATTATTCCCTATTATGATTACTATCATTGCAGGGATTGTGGCACCTATTTCGGTAGCACTTATTGGGGCCTTGATGTTTGGTAATTTATTGAAAGAGTCTGGTGTAACCGACTCTTTATCCCAAGCGGCACAAAATGAACTATCTAATTTGGTTACTTTAGTTCTTGGTATTACCGTAGGTTCTACTATGACGGCGGATAATTTCTTGACCTTTGACGTATTTAAAATTCTTTGCCTTGGTGCAGTAGCCTTCGTATTTGATACAGTGGGCGGCATCATGTTCGCTAAGTTATATAACGTCTTTGCTAAGAAGAAAATTAATCCAATGATTGGTGCTTGTGGTATTTCCGCATTCCCTATGTCTGGCCGTGTAGTTGCTAAAATGGCATTGAAAGAAGATAATACAAACTTCATCATTCAGCATGCTATTTGTGTGAACGTAGCTGGACAAATTGCCTCCGTTGTAGCTGGTGGTTTAGTATTAGCTTTAATTCCTGCGCTTAGTCAATTGATTGCGCGTTAATAGAGGAGGGTATACGATGACTGATGTAGAAGCAGCTGTATTGCAAATGTGTATTGCTTTACCCGTAATGTTTTTCGTAATTTGTGGTTTTATTTTAGCTACGAAAGCATTGGTAAATTTATTCCCAGAAAAAGATGCGTAAAAAATAACATATCCACCTGAAGTTAGTCCCCTAAAGCAAGTATGAATAATATACTTGTTTTAGGGGATTTTTGTGATCTTAGTGTAAGGTAAGGAGTAAAATGAAGGTAGGTATTGAAAGTTAGGTGAGGTAAGGTAAGTTAAGTTAAGTTAAGACTATAAGGTCTAGA
This sequence comes from uncultured Veillonella sp., assembly GCF_900545795.1. Classification (GTDB taxonomy): domain Bacteria; phylum Bacillota; class Negativicutes; order Veillonellales; family Veillonellaceae; genus Veillonella_A. The sequence goes on along the minus strand of NZ_URAR01000014.1, from coordinate 67 downwards.
TAAAGTATAAGATAGAAGTAAAGTTAGAAGTAAAGTTAGAAGTAAAGTTAGAAGTAAAGTTAGAAGT
>NZ_URAR01000013.1 GCF_900545795.1 uncultured Veillonella sp. | reverse complement strand
TGCAGTTTGCAGTTTGCAGTTTGCAGTTTGCAGTTTGCAGTTTACAGTTTTATAGCTTAGAAGGCTGGGATAATAGCCCCTTTGTATTTTTCATCAATAAATTTCTTGATTTCAGGAGATTCTAATGCTTTTATAAGCTTTTGAATTTCTGGACGGTTTTCATCGCCTGCACGAACAGCTACGATATTAGCATATGGAGAATCTTTGTCTTCAATAAGTAAAGCATCTTTTAATGGATTGAGGCCTGCTTCAAGAGCATAGTTTGTATTGATAACAGCGATAGCTACATCATCAAGGCTTCTTGGAAGTTGAGGTGCTTCAAGCTCTACAATTTCCAAATTGCGAGGATTGTCAGTAATATCAGCTTTAGTTGCGCCAATATCGCTAGCATCTTTTAATTTAATGAGGCCAGCTTTTTCTAGTAGAATTAAAGCGCGTGCACCATTGGTTGGATCGTTTGGAATCGCTACTTTAGAACCATTTGGAAGCGCTGATTTTAAATCTTTATCAGTCACTGTTTTAGAGTAAATGCCCATTGGTTCAACATGTACTTTGCCAGCAGAAGCAAGTTTTAAATTGTGCTCATTAGCAAATTTTTCTAAATATGGCACATGTTGGAAGAAGTTAGCATCTAATTCCTTATCATTTAAGGCAATATTAGGTGTTACATAGTCAGTGAACTCAGTAATTTTTAAGTTGATGCCTTCTTTTTCAAGTAATGGTTTTACTTGTTCTAAAATTTCTGCATGAGGCACAGGGGATGCACCCACTGTAATAGTTACTTTGTCGCCACTGGCAGCACCACCTTTGGCAGAATCATTGCCGCAGCCTGCTAGAAGAAGTGCACTACCTAAGACAACTGTAGCGGCTAGAGAAAAAATTTTTTTCATGGATATACCTCCTTAACACAAAAAAATGATGGCCTCCAGTATATAGCCATCAGTCCTTGTAAGTTATCTCTCGGCCTATACCGCAGGATTTAGCACCATCGAATGGTTGCCGGATTTCATAGGGCCAGTCCCTCCATCACTCTTGATAATGTAATATGTAATTCCTTTGTAAAGTATACCATCAGAGAGGACAAATGTAAAGATGGAGCCCTCTATTTGATGGAGATATTGAGATGTATTCCTACTATTAAGTAAAAGCCTCTTTGCTACTAGCTCGTTAGTTCCTGGATAGCAGAGAGGCTTTTGACTTATAAAGATAGAGTGTTTAGACTATAGTCTAATTATTAAAAGGCAGGAATAATAGCGCCTTTGTACTTATCTTCAATGAATTTTTTAGTTTCAGCAGATTGAAGCGCTTTAATTAATTTCTGCACTTCTGGACGATTTTCATCGCCTTTGCGAACTGTAATAATATTAGCATATGGAGATTTAATATCATCAATAGCTAAGGCATCGCGAAGTGGATTTAAATCAGCACTTAACGCGTAGTTAGCATTAATAACGGCTGCGTCTACATCAGGTAATGTGCGCGGTGTTTGCGCTGCTTCGACTTCGACGATTTGAAGGTTTTTCGGATTAGTGGCAATATCTTCTTTAGTAGAGTAAATATTATTAGGATCTTTTAAGGTAATAAGACCGGCATGCTCTAAAAGAAGTAAGGCGCGCCCTGTATTAGTTGGGTCATTTGGAATAGCAATTTTAGCGCCATTAGGAATGGAGTTCTTTACATCTTTATCCTTGATGGTGTTGGAGTATAAGCCCATTGGTTCAATTTCAACAGGGCCTACAGAAGCTAAGTCCATTTTATGTTCTTGCGTAAATTTATTCATATATGGAATATGTTGGAAGAAGTTGGCATCAAGTTCTTTGTCGTTTAAGGCAATATTAGGTTGCACATAATCATTGAACTCTATAATTTCTAGCTTAACCCCTTCTTTAGCAAGTTGATCTTTTACACTTTCTAAAATTTCTGCATGAGGTACTGGTGATGCCCCCACTTTTAATGTAACTTCTTTTGATGCAGAACTGCTGGCACCATTATCGCTACCACAGCCTGCAAGCAATAAAGCGCTACCTAGAATCGCCGTAGCGGCAATGGATAAAATTTTCTTCATAAATAAATGCCTCCTCTTTTTTCTCAAACTTTGTATAGGTGAAATGTTCACACTATGAAGTCTCTCTCAGACTTGTTTTTGATATGCATGAATTGTAGCACGAAGAGGAGATAAGTGTAAAGTGAGGAGACACAAAAAAGACCTATTTAGCTTATAGGAAATTATATAACTTGTATATAGATTTTACCTATAACTAAAAGTGTAAAAATAAAAAGCCCGATATATCGGGCTTTTTTCGTTTCATTTGTTGTTGTGTGTATTGTATACGATGCAATCCTGATGAAATAGCTTTTTTAAGTTCTTGTAATGTCCTAGTGGACGATATGATTTAGATAAAATAAGCTATAACTATACCGATACTTATTAGCAGATGATATAAGGTGACGCTAATGGAGGTAAATTTCATAGCTTGATTTGTCATGAGTGGATCGGCATAGCGATTTAAAATGGAAGCACTTTTAAATGCTGGGATTAAGGAGATAATCCCAAGTGCACTCGCATAAGGCAAGTAACCTAGGAGTATCCACAAAATAAGCCAAGCTGAGCAGAATAAGAATAAGCTACGCAATAGCTGAATGCCTTTGTCCTTGCCTAATAAAATAACTAAGGTGCGGCGTCCATATTGTTGGTCATTACTAAAGTCACGCAGATTATTAGTCATCATAATATTGCCAATCAGTATGGTGGAGGGAATGGCGGGGATTAAAAAGTCTCCATATACTTGTCCCGTAATTGTATAGGCCGTAATGCATACAATGGAAAAACCCATGGCCACACCTGAAGCGAGCTCACCATAAGGGGTACGCGAAATAGGTTTTGGACCACCAGAGTAAAAAAGGCTAATTAAAATACAAATAGCTCCAATGGGGATAAACCACCAAGTAATGGCGGCAGCCAAGAGTATGCCAAGGACTAGAGGCGCTATAGTAAATATATAGCCTAGTCTTTTTATGTGGGATGGTGAAATGCCTTCCCGCACAATGGCGCCGCTATTACCAATCACTTGGTTCAAGTCGAGACCGGATTTAAAATCAAAATATTCATTCCAAATATTGGCGGCAATTTGCGCGCTCATGACACAGAATAAAATCATTAGCACATAGATTAGCGTTAGCCACCAAGGATGGATGGACTCATGCATAATGCTAGCATAGGCGCTACCTAGGATAACAGGACTAAACGCAGCGGTAAGAGTGCGTGGCCTAGATAAACGATAAAATTGAGCAAATGTCATACCATACTCCTCAAATATATAAAAACGCAGTACATTTTTTAGTTTATTTACTAATATATATATAAATATATGACCTATTTAGCTAGTATTAGAGTAATAGGCACTAACAATTATAAATAAAAATTAGTATAATGTAAATTAAGTAGGTTATTTATTAATATCCGTAGTAATCCCATGAAAGGGTGAGACGATTCCGTGATTAGTAAAGCATTACTAACTGACTTGTATCAATTTACTATGATGCAGGGGTTATTTAAGCAGAATTTACACCGTACAAAATGTGTGTTTGATCGATTTTATAGAAAGAATCCATTTGATGGTGCCTATACTGTTGTAGCCGGGCTTGAACATGTAATTGATTATCTTAAGAATTTATCATTTAATGAAGATGATTTAGCGTATATGCGCAGCACCGGAATATTTGAAGAGGACTTTTTAACATATTTAAAGGACTTTAAGTTCACTGGTACTGTCTATGCGGCGCCAGAAGGGACTATAGCATTTCCTGGAGAAGTTTTACTTCGCGTAGAAGCGCCTAAGGATGAAGCGATGTTAATTGAAACGGCCTTATCTATGTATTTAAATCATGAGTCTTTAATTGCTACTAAAGCGCGACGCATTCGCAGTGTGGCTGGCAAAGATAGTTTGGCAGAGTTCGGTATGCGCCGGGCTCAAGGCACTAATGCTGCTGTATATGGAGCCCGTGCCACTATTATTGGTGGTTTCAATGGCACCAGTAATGTCTATTCAGCGGCACAATATGGCATTAAGCCAGTGGGGACGATGGCGCATAGTTGGATTATGAGTTTTTCTGATGAGGTGAGCGCTTTTAGAGCCTATGCAGAGCAATATGAAGATATGCTCGTTCTTCTTGTGGATACATACGATACCCTTCATAAGGGCATGCCAGCGGCCATTCAAGTGTTCAAAGAGGTGCGCGATCGCCGCGGTGGCACAATGCCAAAGGGGTATGGAATCCGTTTAGATAGTGGTGATTTAGCGTATTTGTCTAAAGAAGTAAAGCAAATGCTTGATGCAGACGGCTTTCACGATGCCACTATTTTTGCATCCAATGATTTAGATGAATATCGTATTGCTGATTTGAAAAATCAACACAGTGCCATTAATGCTTGGGGCGTAGGAACTAAGCTTATTACGGCAGACGAAACACCGGCCTTAGGCGGTGTATATAAATTGGCAGGGCAATGGAATCAAGATGGCACATTCGTACCAGCCATAAAATTCTCCGAAAATATTGAAAAAGTAACCAATCCAGGAATTAAGAAAGTATTGCGTTTGATTAGTAAGCGCAATGGTAAACTTATAGGTGATTTAATTTGTTTAGATGATGAGCAGATTGATGAAACTAAGCCATATACATTTGAAAATGCCATGTATCCTTGGAAATGTACACATTTAGAGGCGAATACATTTAAAGTTGTACCTTTACTCGTGCCTATTTTTGAGGACGGTCAGCTAGTATATGAATTGCCAAGTTTACCGGATATTGTTGCCTATGCAGAGGAACAAATCAAATTGTTGTGGCCAGAATATTTGCGCCTCAATCGTCCACCAGTAGTAAAGGTGAATATTAGTCAACGTTTGTACGAATTGAAAAAAGAATTATTGCTGCGCAAAGCAGGGCGTGATAAGAAGTTTGACGAGAAATCGTAATAGATTACGTTATTGGACAGATTGGTAAAGGAGGACATGTATGAAAGTTAATTATAAAGCAAAACTGGCGGTGGCAGCATTAATTGCTGGTCTATGGGGCCATACTTGGGGCGTAAATGCAGCGGCACTAGGACCTATGGATTTAGTGGCAGCAGATCAAGTCATGGTAAGTGCTCAAACAAATGAAGAACATGGAACAGAGTCCGCAAAAGAGGCATCTTCTGATTCAGCATCACGTCCTGCCTATATGGGGATTTTAGAGGAGAGCAAAAAGTCTGAAGCCTTACATAATGGTGTGCGCCCTGAATTAGTACGCAAAGAGATAGTGACGGCGGACAACAAGCTCATTAAATTGCCAAAGAATATGACTGTATTTGATTTTAAACGCATTGTTACGCCTAGTGGCATTGTAGATGGTAGTCGTTTTATGCCAGGGGCTTCTCAAAATGAGGCCTTTCAAAATCAAATTCGTTATTTAGCAAAATCGAAAGATGCGAATTTGCCTGAATATTTGCAATTTGAAGGGCAAGTATATCGCGATTGGAATGCGTACCAATTGCAAGGTGTAACAAAAGATGCCCATCATACGGCCTATGTAGTAGAGTTTGCTTTAGGCCCTGATTTCATCAGAGGTCAGCGTGCTGAATTAGCCTTACAAGAGTCTATTTATAGAAATGCATTAGCAAAAAATAAGGATCCTCAATATGCAAATACGAGTACAGAGGCTATGGCAGAAAGTGCTGCAGTAGGTTCGGTGGGGACGAGTACAAATTATATCAGTGTATTAGGGGAGCTGAGTAGTATAGGGATTCCATGGGAAGTCCGTCAGCAAATGCTTCGTAATCAAACAAATCGTGAAGCTACAGAGGCAGCTCTTATGACTTTGATGGAGGCTAATTTTAAGCAACGTACTGATTTACTAGCGCCGTACCCAAATACATATACAGCCGAGGGCTTCTATAAAGCCACTGTAGAGAGTTTAGGTCAAGCTGAATATATTAGTGATGCAGCAGCAAGTAATGGCCTTATTAGCATGTATAAAAATACTTTGTCATCCGCTATTTCGTTAGAACTGTCTAATATAATTGCAAACATGGAGGCTAAGCCGTCTTTGACTGCAAAAGAGCAATCTCAATTAGTCAAATTAAAGAAATTTAGCGTAGCTTTTACTAAGTTCTTTAACACATCTCATATTTACTTTGATGAGATTAAGAATGAAGAAGTAAAAAGTGAAATGTTTGGTCCTATGATTCGCTCTATTAGTCGTGGGGGACTTTATTTTGATAGCTATGAAATCCCATTTAATATAGAAAGCTTAGTTCGTTTTGATGAAAAAGGGCCAGTGGTTACTACTATCTTTGCTAATGATGGAGATGCCAAGTACTGGGAAAAACAAGTACAGGATATTTGGCAAATTCAAGATAAAGGCCAACGCATTGAAGCGGCGTCTACAGCTAAATCTGGAGATTCTTCTAACGATGTTAGCAATACAATGGAGCCATCAATTGGCGAGTATTCTAAACTTGTGAATGAACAAATGGCGGCATTAAAATCTACTTCCGTTAAGTTACCTGGTATCAATCCTACAGAGATGACTGTAAAAAAACTATCCTTTACGGTGATTGTGCCCTATCTTTTAGAAGCATATGAAAAAGATATGGAAGAGGCTGTTAAAAAAGGGCCAGAGCTTCGTCATTGGTACACTAATGAATTACTTACTGGTCAAGCGTTAGAACAGAGTCAGAAGGATTATGCTAATGTTGTAAAGCGTTCTCAACAAATAAAGGACTATCGCTTAGGTGAAAAGACTGAAGTATATCAATGGCAAATAGAGGATAAAGAAGGTCGTAAAACGGCGACTGTATTGGCCTTGGCTTTAACGCCAGAGACAACTAAGAAATTAGCTGGTATGTGGCAAGAGTCAGTGTTAGACAGTCAACTTCCGGTACTAAATGAACAATGGCTACAAAGTGAAGGGCGTTTAAATAAAAAAATCACAGAGTGGGCATCTTTGGTTCGTGCGAATGAACATGTATATCATGATGTGAAACTTGAAAAGCAAACACCATTGCGCAAATTGACTCAAAGTAAGGCCCCTGTGTATACGGCAAGCACTAAAGTGTATGTAAATATTAATGGCTTTGAATTGCCTTATTATTTACAAGGTGCCATAGTTTTATCTAAGGACATGCCAGTAGCTTATGTGATGTTTACATCGGATAAAGAAGGCCATACCTTTGCAGAAAAATTTGAAGACTTTGTAAAAGCTATAAAATAAATTGGTACAGTTTTTTAATATAGTAATGAAAGGAGTATGTGTATGAAGTGGAATAAAGCAAGAGTCTTTTTGGCAGCTTCGGCAGTAACATTGGGGCTATCTTTGGCACCAGGGATGGCACAAGGTGCAGTAATGACTGGAGATTACCAAAGTAATAGTGCCATGAATATGAATCAAGTTATGGATACGCAAGCTATGGGCGCAGCGTCTGTAGATCATACGATGTTAGGCAATTCTATGCCTATGTCAAAGGCACCGTATAATGAGCAAGTATTTACTACTATAGAGGGTCAGTCTGTTACTTTGCCAGCAGGGATTAAAACACGGGATTTAAAACATGTGGCTTTCTCTAAAGGCTATGTAGATGGGCAAGGTGAATTCCACCGCACAGAAACCTTGACTGGTAATGCGTTAGCAGTGGGCATTACACCAGCTGATTATAATGAATTGTTAAATAGTCAGATTCGCAGCATAGCCAGTGCAGAGAAGCTTAATGTTCCTGAATTGCAGAATTTTAATGCTCCTGTATGGCGTGATTGGAATGTACATCAATGGACTAAGGTTGATGCTAAAGGGTGGCACTCTGCTTATGTGGTAGAATTAGCTTTATCATCTCAATATTTAGAGTTTGGCAATGCAATGCGTATATTAAATGAGAAGGGCAAAGCTCAAGCTACACCAGATAAGCCATTTAATTTGCAAGCTGCCTTGATGGAAGAGACCCAAGCGCGCATTGAGAGTCAGATTTCAAACACCACTGAAGTGAGAAAACCAGTGAATGATCGGGAAAATGTAAAAATGCATGATTTGATGTCTAATATGCAGACTCTTAATTCCTATTGGACCGATAAATTAGAAGCTGATTTAGATAAATTAGACGCTGACCTAAAAGAGTATGGAGATACTACGTATTCACCAGAGCGTGAATACGCGCGACTTCAAAAACAATTTGCTGATAAAACATATCCTAGAACTATTGAATCTATCAATAAAGAAGTTAGAGATTACAAGGCAAAATTGCTGGTAGCGTTAGGCAAAGATTTGGCACTAGATGAAATCTATTTAGGGCCAAAGAAAGTCCGCTCTTATAAGGTAGTAGCTGAACGCGAGGCACAAACCAATGCAATTCTTAAGTTTATGATGAATTCTAATTTAATTGTAGATGATGTGACGGATCGCTTAGTAACTACAAAATTTGGTAAAGGCCAATACAGTGAGCTACGTGCGGGCATGGTGATTGATGGATTTGAAGTGCCTGTTACTATATTTAGGCTAGCTTATTATACTGAATTGGGTCCTGTGATGAACACTATAGTAGTAAATGATTCAGACTATGATACTTGGAAACCAGTGATTAATGATGTTTGGGGCATTCAATAGGAGGTACTGGATGAAACAGTGGAAACAATATATATTAGCAGCTACATTAGTGGCGAGTACAGCTTTTACATCAGTGGCTCTAGGTGCTGATGGGACGGCGCAACAACAAAAAGCTATAATTGGTGGCTCAGCCACTTTGCCAGCAACTGTTAAAATGGTAGAATTGTCTAAAACCAATATGGTGCCATATTTACTAAAAGACTTTGAACAGCATGTGAAGACTATGGATACTAAATCATCAGCTAAAGGCGTAGCCGCTGGTACGGCGATGACTGGAGAAGAAGCTTATAAACAGGCTCAAGCAGATAAAGCTACATCGCAAGCTATTTTAGCTTGGCTCGATGCGTATCGTTTAGGCGAGAAATCTGATGTGTATCAATGGCAAGTAAAGGATGCTGAGGGGAGAAAAACAGCGCAAATCATAGCCGTTAAACTAGATGATGTGGCAGCGCTAATCCCTGGCATTCCGCTTCAACTTAATGGTGTTAAGCCTAAAGTTGATGAGTCAACAGTTGATGCGGGTATGTTTATGTTAAACATGCAAATCAATGAAAGTCGTAAAAATGGGCAACCATTTTTGTATAAATCAGGAACTTTAGGTGATAGCATTGTAGAGGAACAGATTGATTATACGGTGCAGGTTGATAATCTTATGCCATTACAAAAGCTCACGAGCAGTCGCTACCCAACATATACAACTAGCGCCAATGTTTTGTATGGCGTAGGTGGTTTTGAGCAAGCTTATTATGTACAACCAACGGTCGTGTTAACAAAAAATGAGCCAGTTCTATATGTTATGATTACCTCTGATATAGAAAAAACAACATTTGCACCGATCTTTACTAGCTTTATAGGCTCTTTAAAATAAAATACTAAAAAGTGCTTATCGTATTGCTGTAAGGTGGTTGTATGGTGCATTGACGTGATTTGCTTTGCAGAGTAGTGTTTATACTATATGGTGAAATGCTCATACTGTAAGATAAAGTACTGATACTTTAGACGAGAGTTTTTGCTATAAAGTGAAACGTTTATGCTGAAAGGTAACGCATTGATACTTTAGGCTGAGTGTTTTGTTATATAGTAAAGGGGTTATCCTTTTACTGTAAAATAATTATATTATAAATAAGGACTGTGAATCTTCCGGAATATATTCCGTAGGCTCACAGTCCTTTGTTTTAATTTGTATTATTTTGTTCACTCGTAATCAAATTGTCTTATTTTATGTAGGTCTAATAATAGGACAGTGTTGAGTAGTCCTAATAATACTGTTTTGTGTAGTCTAATAGGTAGACATTATAGATTCGAGTGAGACTTTTTAATCTTTATAGTCTTCAACTGGTATGCCTTCTATAGTTAATAAGGCCTTTTTTATATGTAATCCACCTGTATAGCCCGTAAGATGACGCTGCGTGCCTACAATGCGATGGCAAGGGATAATAATGGGGAGTGGATTATGACCCACCGCACCTCCGATAGCACGAGCTTGCATGCCACGGATTGTATTGGTTTTATATACGATTTTAGCAATTTCTCCATAGGTTGTGACTTCGCCATAGGGGATGTGCACTAAAGCGTGCCAAACTTTTTTTCTAAAATCAGTGCCATATAAATGAATCGGAGGAAGCTCTGATGGTTCATTGCCTTCGACATAGCTATCAAGCCAGGTAAAACCGGCGCGTAGTTCGGGGCGTATTTCTGATTCGGTTAAAGGCACGGCTTTAATTGTGGCTGGCAATACATATTGTTGTGTCGGCATAGTGAGACCAATTAAGGCTTCACCATCGCTATAAAGCGTAATCGTGCCTAGTGAGGCATAGTCTTTAGCTATACTATACACTGTTGATGGCATGTGCGTCATAGATTTTACTTGCGTAGACATATTCGTAGAGGCTCCTTGAAAATAAAAAGTAGAAAACATAAATAAAAGAGTAAAGATGAGAGCGTATCAAATAAAATAGTATAGATATAATAGTATGAATAAATGCGTGAAAATAAAAGCGTATTAAATAAGACTGCATAAATACAACCGGATTAATACAAAAAGAGCTGTTTAATTATTAGTTTAAGTATAAATCTTTAAAATTATATTGTCTAATGGGAGCTTATGAATAATAAGAAACTTATTCCTGGAGAAATTGTATTAGGCATATAACATAGCCCCCGCAAGCATTGTTTGCGGGGGCTATGTTGTGTGTTGTGTGTGTTGTGTGTTTGTGTTGATTGGAAGAGCGATAATGAGTTGTTAGAAATCGTAATCGCCCATATTTGGAGCTTTTGAATCTTTAGGCGCCTCATGAGATTTTTCTGCTGGCATCTTCTTATGATGATTTGAACCTTGCATATGAGGTGGTGGTTCAGGTGGCATCATAGGGCCCTGCTGTTGAGAGTTTGGTCTCATAGGAGGTTGACCATCAAAGTCTTGTCCTTGAGGAGGCATATTGCCATTTGGTCTTATAGGAGGTTGACCATCAAAGTCTTGTCCTTGAGGAGGCATATCGCCATTTGGTCTCATAGGAGGTTGGCCATCAAAGCCTTGTCCTTGAGGAGGCATATCGCCATTTGGTCTCATAGGAGGTTGACCATTAAAGTCTTGTCCTTTGGAGGGCATTTTGCCATTAGATTCTTGTGGAGCCTGGCCTTCATGTTTACGCATAGGTCTTCTTTGATCTAGGCGTGAGGATTCTTTAGAATCCATCTTTTGCCAGTTATCAGAAGGAGCAAATTGACCTCGTCCGCCCTGATTAGGCATTCTCTTAGAATCCCCTACATGATGGAAACCTTGTTGCGGCTCTACTTGGTGATGAGTTCCACGTTGGAATTGATTGGAGCCTTTTCGTTCAGATTGCTCTTGATAGGGCGCTTTTGGTTCATTGCGATTTGTCTCACGAGTATACTCTTGATGACGACGGCGACCTTCTTCGGCTACCTTTACATCTGGTGCTACAGTATTTAAAAAGATAGCGGCATTAGCCTGTGATTGGCTTCGCGCCATTTGTTTTCGTTGCTGTAGCTGATCATAGTATGTAAATGAATTTTCACCATTATCATTTACCATATTATGATTATTTACTCCATTCATTGGTGGTTGTCCAGGAACGGTAGCTTCCTTTTGGACTGTTGGCATTGGTGTTGCTGCTGGGGGCATAGTTGGTTCCGCAGCAAATGCAGAGCCCCAAACAACACCACTTAATACGCCGAGCATAATCAGCTTTTTCATGCGCATTTGCGTATTGCGTTTCATATTAACACTCCTTTTTTATAAGACATAAGGGAGATAGCAACTACACTAGGCTTTTACTTGTTTGGTAGCATTACCTCGTTGCTATGTGTATAGCTTAACGGAGTAAAATGAATCTGGTGTGTGAAAACTGTGAGAGGGCAGTGAAGTTTTCTCATGATTGTTCATCTCTTATTAATCTTAAGATGAATATTAGGTGATTATTTTTGATTAAGTTAGAAAATAAAACTAAATAGAGATAAATTAGGGAATTATACATATATTTTGTAAATATGAGTGGATTATAGCTGGATATAGTAAAAATAAAAAGACACGGTATAAAACCGTGACTTGAAATGTATTAATACTAAATTGATTGATAATCCTTAAGAATTTTTGTATCGCCTGTAGTCTCTACGTAGACAAACTTTTAAGAACTCTTTTTTTTCGTTCCAATCTTCGTCTTGTAGCATCATACCTATTTTGCCCCATAGGCGTTTTTTGCTTACTGTTGGAATTCCGATTTCCTTGGCTATTACTTGTGCTAAGCATTTCGCTGCTAAATGAGGATAGAAGACTGTATCCATCACTAAAGGTGGTAAGTCCTCTATGTTGGGCATCTCTTCTTTTGCTGCATCTATGATAGGTTGTATCATATCTTCGGGAGTACCCCATTCATTACGCAACCAGGTGGCAAACTTTTGCATTACTATGTCTATTTGTTTCATTTTGCACCTCCATAAACATACCTTTATATGGTAAGTGTATATTACCGTTTAATTTAAGGCAAGTAATGAGGTGGTTTTTGATATCTCTTTTTAATTCTGTTAAAGTCGCTTTTTATTATTTGTGATATAAGGGCATATGGCTCTTAGTGTCAAAATTTTTACATCTATAATATCTTATCCCTCTAAATTATGGAAAAATATATTGAATAGTATAGAATAGTTGATTTAAAATTGGGCGTGTTATTCTTTAATAGGAGAGAGGCTAGTCCCTAGGGATAAATTCATTTATATATAAGAAAATCCCCTCTAATAATTGTAGTAACTAGAGAGGTTTTTCGACTGTTTATTTTTTGTTGTATATATAGATAAAATATATTAAAAATAAAGATATTACTCTTTTATTTTTTTTAGTAATTTTTTTAAAGTAGATTTAAGAAAAAGAGCGATTATAAGTAGTATAGATATAATAGCGAGTAAAGAATATTTCTGTATTATATATGCAGGTATTGAACCTATTTGCTCTGAGAGTCTTAGGGGACGTTGAGCTTTTTCACGTTCTTTTTGTTCTGCTAAAAATGCTTGGTATTCTTCATATTCTTTTTGTCTTTTAGCTTTTAACTGATCAAATAAATCTTTACTTATTCTACCTTGGAGAGAATCAGGTTCTACTTTAGTAGGTTCACTTTGACTAGTATCATTAGATACCTCTTTTAATGTTCCAATATGATATAGTTTCATTCCTCTAATTTGAGACCAACCAGAACTATAAAAAGCACTGCTAAAGACTGCATAATAGTCTGTATTGGGTTTAACTGCCTTAACATCTACCCATATTTCATCATCACTTCTAACTTGAATACTATTTGGATTAATATAATATTGTATTCCCTGTGGCCCCGTTTCAAAAAAACTCCATGGTGCGTTATCTTTTTCGCCGGTATAAGCTAATGTATAGCTGAATATGCTAAGAGCAAGTATATATAAACTAAATAGTAATTTTATTCCCCTCATAAAAATTAACCTCCCTAATTATAAAATGGCTCACCTTAATCAAAAGTGTACTATGGTAATTAATAAAATTCAAGTGAATAATAGTCATATCTCTCTATGTAGACTTTTTTGTGTAATAGAGAGAAGGTAAGAAACTCCTTTTTATATTCTATCTGTATCAATAGAGGGATAGATTATATATAAATATGACTATACTTTCAGATGATAAGGAATGACAATTCGATAGTATTAGTATCTTTTTACTAAAAAATAGTATAAAATTAATGCCGTCAATTATATTCCTATATACTTTTATACTTTATTCCGCATTGCTATTAAGCATTAATAAATTTATCTATCATTTCTTAAAGAACATATGATAGGAATATATTCACTGTTAGGGGAGAAATAATTTGTTTGTTTACATAATTATTCTATTACTAGTTTTTTATTAAATAGGTAATGAGTCTAGTAAGAGCTTATGAATGTGAGATTGCTTTGAAGATATATTCTAGTATTACTAAATCGATGGAGAATAAAGCTGTGGAAGCTCTAGACGAAATTGAACTGTAGAAAACTATGTAGATGGAAAATAGCTGGACATATAGGTTGTTTTAGGATGTTGACTCTATAGATGAGAAAAGGAGAAATACAAAAAACCCCTATAAATCTAGATTTATAGGGGTTTTTGAATATTTTAGACTATTATCAGTTGTAGATTAAATGCTTGGCGGAGAAGGAGGGATTTGAACCCCCGCGCCGGTTTTGCCGACCTACCGCATTTCGAGTGCGGACCCTTCAGCCTCTTGGGTACTTCTCCTTATTTTTACGCCGTTCTTTAAAAAAGTCTTTCATTATTTGACTGCATTGCTCAGCTAATACGCCACTTAATATTTCAGGCTCATGATTGAGGCCTGGATGTGTGAGGACATTAAATAAAGACTCTACGGCACCGCCCTTATAATCACTACTACCATATACAACGCGGTCAATACGGCTGTTGATAATGGCACCAGCGCACATGGGACATGGCTCTATAGTAACATAAAGCGTGCACCCGGTCAACCGCCACCGTTCAAGGAGTTGACAGGCTTCGCGAATAACTAAAACTTCTGCATGAGCCGTGGCATCATGGTCACATTCGCGGCGATTGTGATGGCGTGAAATAATTTCTCCTTCATGGACGAGAATAGCACCAATTGGAATTTCACCCATGTCATATGCTTTTTGTGCTTCTTTTAGAGCTTCTGTCATATACTCTTGATCGGTCATAATGGGGCACCTGCTTTCTAAAGATGAGGTCGTGGTGTGATTAAGATTATACATTTTATAATTATGATAAAAATGGGAAATAAGTATTTGTTTTTATCATATCAAAGGCGTATAATTGAAATAAGTTGATTTATATCAATAAATTTTCAGTGATTTTATATAGGCGCAAAATCATTTTGAACAAATAAAAAAGCTCAGCTTCATAAGAACCTGAGCCATTGTTCAAATAGAAAGCCCACGATGGGCACTCCCGAAGGAGCAATGTAGATAAATCTTTATTTGAACTTAGTAGTGTAAAAGTTAGAGTATCTAAAACTAACTTCATGTATATAATAGAAGGATTTTAGAAAAATGTCAATTGCTAAAAATAGATAATTGAGTGATAAAATCAAAAATAAATTAAAATACGTGCATGGTGATTAGATTATCTAGACTTTGTGATATGCGGTTTGTTTTCTTTAATTTTGCTTGTTTGATGTATTTTACAAAGACTATTAAAGGACTTAGTTGCATAGTTGTTCAAATAAAGACTATCTATAGGGGTGCAGGGGGCGCTACTATAGAGGGGAGTGGACTAGAGGAAAAATTTGTAAGTATGTGAGTATATTTAAGGATAAGAATAAGGTGGAGAATATGAAGAATAAGATGGACAAGAAAAAGAAAAATCAAATAGACGAATATTTTGTTGGTCTAGATATTGGTACGAATTCTGTTGGTTGGGCAGTTACTAATGAAAATTATGAATTGCTCAAGGCTAAGGGCAAAGATATGTGGGGGAGCCGGCTGTTTGTAGAGGGCGCGTCAGCTTCAGAACGTCGCATTAAGCGAAGTTCAGGTCGGCGTTCTAATCGACGCAAATTTAGGCTGACATTGCTAGAAGAGTTATTTGATGACGAGATTAAGAAGGTGGATCCGTATTTTTATTTACGTCTCCATGAGAGCCAAGCCCATCAGGAAGATAAGAGTAAAAATACTAAGGGGCAGTATTTTCTATTCAATGACAAAAATTACACTGATAAGGATTTTCATAAAGATTATCCAACAATTTATCATTTGCGTTATGAATTAATGCAAAGACCACCCAAAGATATTCGGGAGCTCTTTTTGGCTATTCATCATATTGTAAAAAGTAGAGGTAACTTTTTATATGAAGGACAAGACTTTAGTGGTAGTGGTAGTTTGACGGAAGCTATAAAGAATGTTATAAAATTAGACTTTATAGAAGCTATTGAGGGCGAAAAAAATATAGAGGATGCTGATATTGAGAAACATATAGAAGAACTTGCTAGTAACATTGCGATAATTTTACAAGATAACTCCTTAAGTAGGAAGGACCGTGTATCTCAAGCTAAAAAGCTTTTTACTGAAGCAAAAAAGAAATCTAGTGAAGCTTTAGTTAATATTATGATTGGTTTGACCGGTAAATTGGCGGATGTTTTTGAAGAACCAGAGTTAAAAGATGAATTGGGGAATGATAAAAATAGCTTTAAGTTTGGTGCAAAAGATTATACTGAACAGAGAAATGAGTATGCAGCATTATTAGGAGATAAGATTACCCTTATTGATAATTGTAAAGTAGTTAATGATATTTTAGTTTTACATAAAATGAAACCTAACGGAAAAGGTTTCTCTGAAAATAAAGTTGATTTATATAAGAAGCATCATAAACAATTAGAAGAAATAAAAAGGGTGTTAAGGGCCAAAGAATATAGAACTATTTATAAACGACTTTTTGTTGATAAACCTAAGAAAAGTGGAACAGCAAAGTCAGTAAAACATTGCAACTATGTGACATATATTAATAAGAATCCTAATGCAGTAGTTTGTTCTCAAGAAGATTTTTATAAAAACTTAAATAAGGAATTAGGCTTTCTTCCAGATTCAGATTTAAAATCTAGAATTCTAAAGGCTATGGATATGAATGAGTATTTGCCATTACAAAAAGGGCCTGAAAATGGAACGGTCCCATTTCAGGTGCATTTGGAAGAATTAGATGCTATTATTGCTCAAGCTAGTAAGAAGTTTTCATTTTTATTAGATACAGATTCAGATGGATATAGTATTGCTGATAAATTAAAAAAACTAGTAGATTTTAGAACACCTTATTATATTGGGCCCCTTAATCCGACCCATAAAGTTGGCAAAAATGGATATTCTTGGGTTGTTCGTAAAGAAGCAGGGCGTGTTACACCGTGGAATTTTAGTGACAAAATCGATGAGGCTGCTTCAGCAGAAGCGTTTATTAATAATTTAACGAATAAGTGTACTTATTTAAGGGGCGAAGATGTATTGCCTAAACAATCGCTCTTATATACAGAGTTTATGCTTCTAAATGAATTAAATATGATTCGTTGTAATAATAAGCCGATTGAAACTAAGAGCAAAATTGCATTAATAGAAACAGTTTTTAAAAAGAACGCACGAAAGATAACTGAAGGACGTTTAAAAGAAGCCTTAAAGTCGCTTGGTGAGTATAAGAATGAGAAAAACTTAGTACTGACAGGTATTAATAAAGAAATTAAAACGGACTTAAAGTCATATCGCGATATGAAGGATATTTTAAAGGATGGTTTTGACATAGTAAAGGCAGAGAAAATAATTTATTATGTGACTTTGTTTGGGGATGCTAAGGGGATATTACGAGAGCGGTTGCAAACGGATGAGTTATTAAAAGGTAGCTTATCAGATAAACAAATTAAAGATATTAGTAATTTAAAATACAAGGACTGGGGGAGATTGTCGTATAAATTTTTACATGGCTTGAATGGTGAAAAGAAAGAAAATGCCACATTTATGCCTATGAATATAATTACAGCTATGAGAGAGCAGCCCCTAACATTGATGGAACTATTAAGCTCTCATTATACTTATATTGATCAAGTAAAGAGTTTTAATGATCAATTTATTGATGAGTCAGAGTTCAGCTTAGAAGATGGATTATCTTATCGTATTGTTGATGAATTATGGATATCGCCAGCCGTTAAGCGGTCTGTTTGGCAAACTCTAAAAATTTTAAGAGAAATTATTCAGATTAAGAATGGAGTACCTAAAAAAGTATTTGTTGAGGTGGCACGGACTAATAAAGCACCAAAAAAGGAAACGAGTTCTAGGAAAAATGCGTTGTTAACTGCATATGAGAATGAAGCAGAAGAAAAAGAAAAATGGAAGGCGGATATTGAATCTCGTAATGTAGGAGAATTTCAATCTAAACGTTTGTTGTTATATTATCAACAAATGGGGCGGTGCATGTATAGTGGAAATCCTATTAATTCTGTAGATGAGATTTTTACAGACTTATATGAAATAGACCATATTTATCCACGAAGTTTAACCAAAGATGATAGTATTAATAATTTAGTTTTAGTTGAAAAAAAGAAAAATGAGGATAAGAAGAATTTTTATCCTGTGTTTTCTGACTGGCAAGAAAAAAATAAAGCACACTGGAAAAGATTATTAAAAAATAATTTAATTTCAGAAGAAAAATATGCTCGCCTTACGCGTACAACACCATTAAGTAATGAAGAGTTAGCTGATTTTATTAATCGACAATTGGTTGAAACTAACCAAGCTATTAAGGCAATAACAGAATTGTTACGTCGCTTACTACCTAATACAGAGATATGTTATGTTAAAGCGGAAGATGTTAGTTGGTTTAGAAATAAATATAATTTTATAAAGTGGCGTACGTTGAACAACCAACATCATGGAAAAGATGCATATCTAAATATTGTAGTAGGTAATGTTATACATGAGAAATTTACCAAGAATCCAGTTAATTTTATTAAAAAGGCAAGGCTACGGATTCAAAAACTTAAAGAAAAACTAAAAGATAAAGATAAAAAGAAAAATAGAGTTTTTTCATTATATAATTTAACTACGGTATTTAAATATGCTGTAAAAGCGAATAATAAAATTGTTTGGAGACCTGATACAAGTCTTAATGTAGTTGAAAACGTAATGAAGAAAAATAGTGTTCTAGTAGTGAAAAAATGGGAAGATGTAAAAGGGGGATTTTATAAAGAAACAATAATAAAAGCGAGTGATGTAAATTTAGATGGCAGTCGACCACTTAAAACAAAATCATATCTAAAAGATATGGCAAAATATGGTGGGTATACAGGAATAGCTACCAAGTATGGGACTGTAGCAAAAATTACTAAAATAAATAAACGTGGTAAAGAAGTAGACGAAGTACATATTGTGTTGGTGCCAGTTATTGATTCACTAAAAATTAAGACTGATGATGATTTAAAAGTGTATATAAAATCACAAATAGAAGGATGTATAAACGTTAAGATTTTATACAAGCATTTATATCGATCTGCGTTAATCCAATATAATGGTTTTTTATATTACTTGGGTGGTAAAGATGGCGCTAGAATGTATTTAAAACAAGCAGTTAGTCTGGTTTTGGATGACAATATTGTTAAAACATTAAAGCAAGCAGAGAGATATCTAGTGAATGTAAAGGGAAATAGTCAATATCAGCCAAACAGAAAGTTGATAAATGATGAACTTCTATTAGATTGCTATGATTCTTTGATTAAAAAATTAAAGACGCCCATCTTTAGAAAACTAAAAGGTAATAATGTGGATGAAGTGTTTACTAGTGCTACTAGACAGCGATTTATTGCTATTGAAGAACTTCAAATGAAGTGTGAAGTTTTGATGTCTTTAGTTGCTTTTATGAATCGGGATATACAGAAAGGTTATGAATTTCCGGGATTAGAAGTAAAGAAATGGACTCAACCAGAAATGTCACGAAATTTGACCCGGGTTAATAGTTTTTCTATTTTTAATCAATCTGTAACAGGTTTATATGAGGAAGAAGTAAAGATTATAGAAAAGAAGAAGTAACTGTAATATTATTGAAGAACAAACAGAGCCTATAGTAAAAGGGGGATTTTTACAAGCAAAAAGAGTTAGCTTTATGGTTAGCTCTTTTTGTTTATATTGTTCAGAGTAGATGAGCAGGGAAAAGTTGAAATAATGTATATAAAAATGAATGGGGTATAGTAGTATGGGATGGCGAACAGTAGTTATAACTAGACGAGCAAAATTAGATTTAAAAATGAATTATTTAGTTATACGTCGTGATTTAAATTTAGAACGAGTATATATTGATGAAATTCAGGTTCTTATGATTGCTTCGACTGCAATAAGTATGACAGCAGCACTACTAAATAGATTAATTCAGGAGAAAGTAAAGGTGATTATATGTGATGAGAAATACAATCCCTCTGGAGAAATAATGCCTTTATATGGAAGTCATAATACATCACTTAGGTGTAGACAACAAATAGGCTGGAATAAAGACCTTCAAAAATTGATATGGACCGAATTACTTAGAGAAAAGATTAATAATCAACGAAGATTATTAAAAACACAAGGAAAAGAAGAACATAAGTTGTTGGAATCTTATGTAAATGAATTACTTTTAAATGATGAATCATCTAGAGAAGGTCATGCTGCAAAGGTATATTTTAATGCGCTGTTTGGGAATTTGTTTTGTAGGGATGATGATAGCAATATCAATGCAGCATTAGACTATGGCTATGCTATACTACTGTCAGCTATAAATAGGGAATTAGTTGCTATGGGATATCTAACGCAGTTCGGTATTGGGCATAGCAATCAATTTAATCCTTTTAATTTTTCAAGCGATTTAATTGAGCCTTTAAGAGGCTTAGTGGATCAGATTGTTGTTAGCATGGATCATAATAATTTTACAAAGGAAGATAAGATATCTTTAGTTGATTTGTTGAATAGAGAAGTAAAAATAGATGGAACCGTCCAACATTTAAGTAATGCTATTCGGATTTATTGTAAAAGTATTTGTGATGCACTTACAGAAAATAATATAGAGATGATTAGGTTAGTAGAATATGAGCTATAGATATATGAGAATATTTGTAATGTTTGATTTACCAGTGTTAACATCTGAAGATAAGAGAGTATATAGAAATTTTAGGAAATTTTTATTATCCTTGGGATTTTATATGTTACAAGAGTCTATATATATAAAGTTAGTCTTGAATAATTCAGAGGCTCAAAAAGTAACTACTCATATTAGAAAAAATAAACCTAGTGAAGGGCTAGTACAGATGTTAGTGATTACGGAGAAACAATTTTTAAAAATGGAGACATTGTCTGGGGAGTCGCATTCTGATTTGGTTAGTTCAACAGATAGGTTGGTAATATTATGAAACTTACGAATACAGGTCTTGACATAACTGTAGAATTATCGAAGGAGAATGTTACGACATTGGTCATTGAAGATGCACTTATATACAGAAACATTATAAATGAGTTAATAAAGAGTATTGAAGGGCATTTCTCCTCTTGGAGTTTATCTGAACACGGAGTAGAGTATGTATGGAAAAAAGATGTATATATGATTACTGACTTTTTCTCTTTAGATTTTTCCAATAGAACATTGTTGACGAAGTTACATCAGAGGCTAACGTTAATTGCACAAGAAAATATGGGTGATTTATTTGAAATTAACAATAAAATACAACAGCTTTTACTTATAATTGAAGATGCGGTTCCACTTAATTTAGTACATAATGAGAATATTTCTGCTGTTGATCTGATTAAAATGGCTGCAGTGAAGATTGATGGGAGTGCGTTTGACTTAATAGAGCAAACTATTTTTTTTGTAGATGTTGTGATGGAATTATTACATCCTAAATTAGTAATTTTGTTAAATGTTAGAAGTATAATGTCTGCTGAAGAAGTAACTCTATTTTTTGAAACATTACTGAGTAAAAAAATACCAGTTTTATGCATAGAAAAAAATAGAGCAGAATTAGTTGAAATTGTGAAATTTACTGAAATCGTATATACTGTAGATAGTGAATATTGCATATTTTAACATGCAAGAATAGAACTCTTATACTTTTACATCTGGTTAGTAGGCCTGAAAATTCTTTCTACCCCAAAGTGTATATCCGTGGATTGATATACACTTTGGGGTTTGAGAGTAGTGTATAAACTAGATATCTAAAATGGAGCTCTTTTCTCATAGGGGCAGCCATAGGTTTGATCGTAGTGCAAAAGTCTAAAACAACAGCAATAGGAGTATGGCTCGAGTGAGTGTTTAAGAGTAGTATATCAGTCAGAGTATTTAGACGACTTTTAAAGCAGAATCTTTAAATACTAGTCTACAAATAGAAATCTAAATAATAGTATTTCCTATTTGTAACATTTCGTCATAGTTTAAAAGTAAAATTAATTTTAGCTTGAATAGGATATGTTAGAGCTTTTTATCGTAGTGTAAACCCCAACTATCCCATTATAGCCAAAACTTTTTATTCCGTATTTTCACTTTATATATTTAGATCCAAAGAAGGGCCAGGCCCTTCTTTATTTTTTATTCATCTTTATTTGTTATAATTAAAATATAGTGAAATTGAATATGTAAGTGAGGGGGTAACTATGATCTATGTAACTGGGGATTTGCATGGTGAGCGTGTACAGATAAATAAGTATAGGGCGACTTTGTCTGAAGGGGATATTTTACTTATTGCCGGCGATTTTGGATTGCCTTGGTGGCCTCGTCAAAGTGCTCGTCATTTTAAGGATGATAAGTTATTAAAACTATTAGCTGATGCGCCATTTACGACTTGCTATGTAGATGGCAATCATGAAAATTATGATATGCTTAAAAAGTTTCCCATAGAAGAAAAATGGGGTGGACGTGTTCAAAATGTTAAGGGTATTTACCATTTAATGCGTGGTGAACTATACAATATTGAGGGGCATAGCATTTTTACTTTTGGTGGCGCTACGAGCACTGACCAAGAGTATCGCAAGCCGCGGATTTCGTGGTGGCCTCAAGAAGTTTGCTCTGAAGAGGAGCGCGCGCATGCTTTGGACACGTTAGAATCTTGTAATTGGACGGTTGATTATGTAATTACTCATACCGCGCCATTACAGTTTAAGCCTATGTATTTGCATACATTATTAGGCCGAGATATGCCTTGCTTGACAGCTAATTTTTTAAGTGAAATTTGGCCAAAGATGACTTATAAAAAATGGTTCTTCGGACATTTTCATGATGAAATTACTCATGAGGAGCTAAAGGCGCGGCTGATTTATGAGGATATTGTGCCTCTAGTCGATTGTTAAATACTAGGATTTGCACTTTGTGCCAATCTTAGTTGAAATATAATTTGTAATCTATTGTTATAAAAAGGAGACGATGCTATGAAATTAGTAAAAGGAATAAAGAAATCCGTTATGGTAGCTGCTGTACTAGGCTTTGCCGCTACAGCTGTAGGGGCGGGCGCAGTAAGTGCTGCAGATACTACAACGGCGCCAATTAGTATGAAACCGGCTGCTGATGGTACGTATAGCCGTGAGCAATTAGAATATTTAGCGAAGTTAATCCAAGATCGCTTTAATAAAAATTTGCCAGCTATTAATAAACAAATTAATGATCAGCTTCAAAAGAATAATGCTGAAGCTGCTCAAAAAGCACTGGGTAATCGTGAAATGCCAATCGTTTTAACTAATAAGGCAAATCTTCCAGCTTCTTACTCAAAAGAGCATATTAAAGCTAACTTTACTGATGTATCTAAATTTGTACAAAACACAGGCTTTGTTAATAAAAGCTTGCGCATGTATGTAGAGCCAGTTAGTGTAGATGATGGCTTATTGATTCTTACTAGCTATGGCTTCTTAGATAATAAGGACAACAAAGCATTCTCTCGCTACTTAGCGTATGATTTAAATACTGATAAAATGTACTATGCTAAGTATCGTGTAAATTACAATACAAAAACGTTAAAAACTTCTAATGTAGAAACCTTTGATTATGTAGATGTAATGGATTCGCCACAGCTTCATGATACGATGAAACGCTTAGCCGCTTCGATTGGTTATACTAAATAATTACAGCTATAAAAATAAGGTGCCTATATAGGCACCTTATTTAGTCTGTCAAAAAATTAAAGTATGTTACACTTTATGTTCATGTAAGCTAGGCAGTAATAACTAACTACTATTTGCTAGTTATAGTTGTTACGTGTTAGCAGTTAGTGGTTAGTAGTTAGTAGTTAGTAGTTACATATCACTTACTACCCGTTTATTAGTATTGGTTAATTGTTAAATAGTAGCTGTTAGTTGCTAGTAATTAGTAATAGTTACTAGCTCTCAGGGCTGGCTTGAAAGTTAATTTTGATATATTTTTGTTTAAAGGAGTGGATAGTATGGCAGTTGGTAATCGTGTATTTTTGAAAAGACCTTTAGTGAGTAATGAAATTCTTGAAGAGTTTAAGCAAATTCCAACAGCAAATATTGCTGATTGCATGGGACGCTTAAGTGCATTACATCCTCGCATTTCATTGAAATCATCTCCGACTCAACCTATTGCAGTAGGTCGTGCCTTAACCGTAAAAGCGCGTAGTGGTGATAATTTGATGATTCATAAAGCACTGAATATGGCCGAAGAGGGCGATGTGATTATTATTTCCAATGATGGTGGTAATGATTACCGTTCACTTATGGGTGAAATCATGTTTGCCTATGGCATTTACAAGAAAATTGCCGGCGTAGTTATTGATGGTCCTATTCGTGATAGTGATGCAGTTAAATCTTTGACTTTACCTATTTATGCAACTGGGACTAATCCAGCAGGCCCATATAAGGATGGCACTGGTGAAATTAACACACCAATTGCTTGTGGTGGCATTGCTGTAGATCCAGGCGATATTATCGTTATGGACCGCGATGGTGTTATTGTAGTTCCTTACAATGATGCAGACGAAGTTCTTGAAGGGGCAAAAGAAAAGCAAGCGCTAGATGCGGCTAATGTACATGCAGCTTTAACTGGAACTGTTGATCGTGATTGGGTTGAAAAAGCCATTAAAGAGCAAGGCACTGAAATTATTGACGCTGCATATAGTCGATAGGATTCCACCAATGGCGTCGATAGGCCTTGATACCTTCAATCATGACTTTGCTAGCTTCTTGGGCTAATTGTTTTGAGGCTGGTGGAATGCCTTTTAAACGATAGGTAAGGCCCAGCTCATCGTACTTGGAAGCGCCCATAACATGATAGGGTAAACAATCGATGGTTTCTAGATTCTGTAAAGATCCTAAGAAAAAGCCAATGCGATACCAAGAGTCGCGATTGTCGGTTATGGTAGGGACTACTACATGACGAATCCAGAGCGGCACTTTATGAGCATCTACAAAATGGGCAAATTTAAATACAGCGGCATTACTTTGCCCTGTTAATGTGCGGTGCTTCAGGTCGTCAATTTCTTTGATATCTAAAATGACTAAGCTAGTGACGGCCATAAGTCGTTCATAGTCCTCGATTTGTGACTCGTCGAAACAAATTCCACTGGTATCTAAGCAAGTGTGGACGCCACGGTCTCTAAAATAGGAGAATAATTCGATTAAGAAGGGCAGCTGTAATAAGGCTTCACCGCCTGTAACCGTGAGGCCGCCTTGTTTGTAAAAGCTCCTATTTCGCTCAAATTGAGACCATATGTCTTCAATGGTCATATTTTTCCCTTGCTGCTCATCCCAAGTATCGGGATTGTGACAGTATGCACAGCGGAGTGGGCAGCCCTGCAAAAATAGTACCATTCGTACGCCAGGACCATCGACTGTGCCCATGGTTTCTAATGAATGAATTCGTCCAATCATAACCGGCCTTTCTTGTGTAATCGAAAAAGTAAGTTAGAAGCTAAAATGTAAGATGGATAGAAACTAAAAAGAAGTTGGCTAAAAACTAAATAGACGCTAAATAGGCTCCTCATATTTGGGGAGCCTATTGTATTTATTAATCTAAGCCTGTGCATAGATTCTTTAGAACCGAATGGGCACGGAGGCTATAGCATTACATTTGCTCGTGGAAGGTACGAGAAATGACTTCGTCCTGTTGTTGTTTCGTTAATTTATTAAAATGAACGGCATAACCAGACACGCGTACTGTTAATTGCGGATATTTTTCTGGATGATTTTGTGCATCAAGTAACATGTCACGGTCAAATACATTGACATTAAGATGGTGACCACCTTTTTCAGAATAGCCATCTAATAATTCTACTAAATTGTCGATTTGTTGTTGGTTGCTCATATTATTTTTCCTCCTTATCAGTAAGGTTAACATTTGGTTCACGGCAAGCTAGATTTTCATTGTTTACCGGCAAACCAGTAGGCATATCATTAGTTAAGATATCGGTTAAATCTAAGTCTAAATCACTCATGCGAATCATGGTTTCGCCATTTTTACCTAGTGCATCAGGAATGATGGAGAAGGTGTTGGAAATTCCATCGCTACAATCGCGCCACGGCATTTTAGCCACAGAGGCCATAGAAGAGACGGCGCCATGAGAATCGCGACCATGCATCGGATTGGCACCTGGTGCAAATGGTGTACCTTGCTTACGGCCATCTGGCGTAGAACCAGTGGCATTACCATATACTACATTAGATGTAATAGTTAATAAGGACATGGTAGGAACGCTTTCGCGATAGGTTGGATGTTTACGAATTTTGTTCATGAAGGCTGACACAATTGTGGCAGCTAACTCGTCAACGCGATCATCATCATTGCCGTATTTAGGGAAATCCCCTTCTATTTCAAAATCAATAGCGACACCTTGTTCATCGCGGATTGGTTTAACCTTAGCATATTTGATAGCTGATAGGGAGTCAGCTACGACGGATAGACCAGCAATGCCGGTAGCAAACCAACGTTTTACTTGGCGGTCATGGAGTGCCATTTCAAGTTTTTCATAGGCATATTTATCGTGCATATAATGGATGATGTTAAGGGCGTTAACATATACGCCTGCTAGCCATTCCATCATATCGTCGAAGCGCTCCATGACTTCATCAAAGTCGAGAACTTCCGAGGTAATTGGGCGATATTTAGGTCCAATTTGCTTTTTCAATTTCTCATCAATGCCACCATTAATCGCGTAAAGCAAGCATTTGGCTAAATTACAGCGCGCACCAAAGAATTGCATTTCTTTGCCGATCCGCATAGGTGATACGCAGCAAGCAATAGCATAATCATCGCCACTATTAGGACGCATTAACTCATCATTTTCATATTGGATGGAGGAGGTTTCAATGGAGAGTTTCGCGCAGAAACGCTTGAAGCCTTCTGGTAGACGAGGTGACCAGAGTACAGTTAAGTTTGGTTCTGGTGCAGGGCCTAGATTTGTTAAGGTGTGAAGATAACGGAAGGCCATTTTAGAAACTAATGGGCGACCATCAGAGCCCATACCACCGATAGATTCTGTAGTCCATACAGGATCACCAGTAAATAAGTTGTTGTACTCTACAATGCGAGCAAAGCGTACCATGCGAAGTTTCATGATGAAATGATCGACCATTTCTTGGATTTCTTCTTCTGTGTAGCGCCCCGTTTGTAAGTCGCGTTCCGCATAAATGTCAAGGAAGACAGTGTTACGTCCGATGGACATGGCAGCACCATTTTGCTCTTTAATAGCACCGAGATAGCCAAAGTATAACCATTGAATGGCTTCTTTTGTGTCCTCCGCAGGACGGCTAATATCAAAGCCGTAGGAGAGAGCCATTTCCTTTAATTCTTGTAAGGAGCGAATTTGTTCGCGGATTTCTTCGCGATTGCGAATTGTGTCAGCAGTCATATCGCCCATGGTGATACTAAATTCAAGCTCTTTTTCCTCGATTAGGCGGTCTACGCCATAGAGGGCAACGCGGCGATAATCGCCAATAATGCGGCCACGACTGTATGCATCAGGAAGTCCGGTAATAATGTGAGCAGATCGTGCAGCACGCATTTCTGGTGTATATACATCAAATACACCATCATTATGTGTTTTGCGATGCTTTTTAAAGAAATCTTCTAACTGTTGGTCCATTTCAAAACCATATTCCTTTAGGGCCATTTTGGCTGTGCGAAGACCACCATAAGGGAACATGGCGCGTTTAAGAGGTTTGTCTGTTTGAAGACCAACAATTTGCTCTAGGTCTTTAATGATATAACCAGGGCCATGAGAAGAAACCGAGGTAGCCACATCAGTATCAGCGTCTAGAATGCCACCTTTATCTTTTTCTTCTTTATATAGACGCAATACTTCGTCCCAAAGTTTTACCGTACGCTCAGTGGGACCTACTAAGAATGAATCGTCCCCAACATAGGGGGTATAATTTCGTTGGATAAAGTCACGAACATCGATAGCTTTATCCCATACACCTGTAATGAAGCCTTTCCATGCAGCATTTTGCATATTAGCACCTCCACTAAGGATAACTAAGAATAATAATGTACCCTAAGTGTATACTGAAATATTGTATATTACAATATATGTAATGATACTTATTTTCGATTAGATGAATGCTTAAAATAAAAGATTCCATATAGCAACATGTTTTAGAGTATTTTGTTAATAATTTATGTTAAGAAATAAAATGATTTTAAACAATTAACTGTGTAAAGATGTAGGGCACGTGAAGAAGAGATAGTAAAAAGTCGGTAATATTGGTGATTTTACGAATTTATAGATGCCCGATAAGTAGGGCGGGGAAATTATGTTGTAAATTGGCATAAATAAAATTGTCCGAATGGATTATTAATGCGTAATAAGCGAATAAATTGCGAGAAATTGAATGGAGCCAAAAATAACTCTAGACAAAGTAAATGAAATTTGTTATCATTAAAACACAAGGTACATCGATAAAATTAAATATAATTCCAACGTTTTTGTAATTATATGAGTATGTAATTGTATGTAACACTAGATAATAGTAAATTGTTTATTTATATTATCTAAGATTTAAAAGATTATTATATCTATAAAATAGTGTAATATCCCTGCATAGGGAGAAGGAGGCTTATTATGGCTTACACATTACCAGAACTACCTTACGCTTACGAAGCATTAGAACCACATATTGATGCAGAAACAATGCATTTTCATCATGATAAACATCACAACACATATGTTGTAAACTTAAATGCAGCGATTGAAAAACATCCTGAACTTGGCAAACTTGATGTAGAAGCTTTGATCAGTGATTTAAATGCTGTACCAGAAGATATCCGCACAGCAGTGCGTAACAATGGTGGCGGTCATGCAAACCATACATTCTTCTGGAACATTTTAGCTCCAAATGCTGGCGGTGCACCAACAGGTGATATTGCTAAAGCGATTGATGAAGCTTTCGGCAACTTCGATGCCTTCAAAGCTGAATTTGCAAAAGCTGCTACAGGCCGTTTCGGTTCTGGTTGGGCTTGGCTTGTAGTTAACAATGGCAAATTAGAAATTCTTTCTACAGCCAATCAGGATTCCCCATTAAGCGATGGTAAAACACCAGTTCTTGGCCTTGATGTATGGGAGCATGCGTACTACTTAAAATACAAAAATGCTCGTCCTTCTTATATTGAAGCATTCTGGAATCTTGTAAATTGGGACCAAGTTAACGCTCATTTTGCAGCAGCAACTAAATAAGTATAGTAACCTCCATGCCGTGCAAGCTAGATTTGGTCGTAAGGGACAGAACTGCTTGGGCTAATAGGTACTAATAAAAGAGGAGATACCCTCATGCTTAGTCATGGGGGCATCTCCTTTTATTTATCTTAAGGAGTAGGAGTACCTTTGGCTATAGGTCTATGAAGGTAAGTCATATTTAAGATATGGAGAATAAAAGAGACAAAATACTCTATACATGATAAGATGTAATATGAAAATGAAATTATTCGATATAATAGAGTGCAATTTAATAGCCAAAATATTAGCAGAAGTAGAGGCGCAAAGCGCGCAGCTTCAAGATGATCGAGTAAGGCTAGACTCTTGATGTTTGACGGAGAAAGAAACTTCAAGAGCACTGGGGAAAGCTAAAAACTTGCTGTCAGACGTATAAAACTAGAATCTTTAAGATAGATTCTTAGAGATAGAAACATAAATAGATATAGAGGATGTTATATGGACAATGAAAAGAAATTACAAATATTAAAAATAAATCCTTATGCCATTGCTCAAATGGAAAATCCTACGGAAGAGATGAAATTGACTGCTCTTAGAAAAAATGGCATGATTTTGCAATATATTGAAGATCCCACGCCGGAGATGGTTGATTTAGCCCTATCGAACGCACCGCGGGCCATTCAATATTTGAAGAATCCATCTCCAGAGCTATTAAAATCTGTAGTCGCCAAGGGGTGGAATAATTTAGCTCTCATAGACAATCCTTCAGAAGAATTGGTGCGCATTGCGATTGAACAATCAGGTTGGGCCATTCAATATGTGAAGGAACCTAGTGAAGAGCTACAATTAAAAGCCGTTGAATCTAATTATGATGCCATAAAATTTATTCCGCATCCATCGGAAGCGGTGCAATTAATGGCAGTTAAGCAAAATTATCAAGCTTTAAGCTATATTAAAGAACCTACGGCAGCAGCTATTGATTTGGCGGTTTCCATAGACCCACAAGCGGTGCGTTTACTGCCGCATGTACCAGTGGAGCAAGCATTGCATTTTATAAAAATTAGCAGCTTAATTACGAAATATTTACCCCCTGATTACATGATTCCACCTATTTATTTAGAGGAAGCTTTAAAATCTGTACTCGTTGACGATGAAGTAAGTGAGCAATATGTGCGCGACTTAATTAATTGTACGTATATTGGTAAACACAATAATGGTTTTGAGGCAGATGTAATTGGCTTGATTGATCAATACGGTAGTCAGCGCGTAAGACGTATTGCCGTTGATGAGCTTTTAAAATTTTAATTAGGGACTTTGGCGTAATATATAAGAATACAAATATATAAGAGTGCATATAAGAATATATAGAAGTATATATAGGAATGCATATATAAGAATGTATATAAAAGTATATATAAAAAAGTATATAAGTATATATAAGTATACATATAGACGAATATATAAATGAAAAGAGGCTTGAACAATAGATGAATTTTATAGAAACAATGAAAAGTGTGGAGCTCGTATTAGAGGCGGGGCAGGTACCTTTATTGGTCGGTGAAACAGGGATTGGTAAAACATCACTAGCTCATCGCTTAGCAGCTAAGCATGATTGGTCCTTGGTTACCATTGATGGTAATCTATTAAAAGAAGGGGAAATTGGTGGCCTTCCTACTGTTGATAGCTTTACACGCAAACTTGATGATGGCGCTACAGTCACTGAAAAAGTAACAGTGTATGCTATTCATTATAAATTGAAGACTATAGCTGATGAACTAGCCGCTGGCCGTCGCGTGTTGCTATTTATTGATGAAATCAATCGCTGTGAACATGCGGTGCAACAAGAGTTAATGAATTTAATTTTAAATCGTGAAATTAATGGTTTCACCTTAGGAAAAGATGTAAATATTGTAGCTGCCATGAATCCCACAAATAGTTATGACTATCAAACAGTGGAGATGGATGTGGCACAACAAAACCGTTTTGTGTGGTTACAAATGGAACCTGACTACATGCAATGGCTTGACTGGGCTGCAGAAGCTAAGCTTGAGCCAATGGTGATGGAATTTATTAGCACCTATCCTGAGTATTTGCATAAGATGAATGAAAATGATATTTATGCGACTCCTCGTAGCTATGAGCGTGTTTCTGCTTTATATGGCATGTACAAGAAGCAACCTGAAAGCATTAGTAAAGATGTATTCTTTAATGTGATTCGCGGTAATGTGGGCAAGGTGATTGCGCGCGAGTTTGTCAGCTTTGTTGAAGCAGACCATGCACCATTAATTAATTATGATGATGTATTTAAAGGTGAGATGCTAGCTGATAGCGTATTAGAACGCTTGAAAAAAGAAAGTCATACACGCTTATATTTGACGGCTAAAAATTTAATGCGCAGCATTGAGTTGCGCGCTAATCAGCTTTTCGTAAGTGAAGAAGCAGCGCAGCAAATCATAGTGCGCTTTATGGAATTCTTAGCTACTTATCCGGAAGACTTGCAAATGGCTGTTATGAAGGATGTGCGCAATACATTCCCTAAATTGTATAAAGAAGCCATTAAAAGCGATGAATTTGTAAATGCATTCTTCGATTTACAGCGGAGCCTATAATATGAATGGTGAAATTGATATTGTAAGACGCCTTGAAGCCGGGACGGTTAAGGCTGCAGCAGAGACAGGTAAGCTTAAGGCAATGGCTGAAGACAGTACAACAGATTCTGCAGGTGAAGTAAATTCTCTTAAGGTCACTACTGAAGATAGTGCAACAGACTCTGCCGATGGCGTAGGTACTCTTCAGACGTCAACTAAAGATGGTACAATAGATCCTCTAGAAGCAGAGCGTCAGGCCTTACTCGATGAAACTAAAGTATTAGTTGCGGCCTGGCAGAAGAAGCGCGATGCAGCCCAAAGGGAGCAGGAGATAAAAGATAGTGCTTACACAAACTCCTTAGGCTATGCCATTTCAGAAGCGGCGGCTCTTGCGGCAGGTAAGCGTGATTTAGTAGCTGGTACAGCTGATTTTGTAGTGGATGAAGAGTATGAAGCGCGCTTTTTTAAACTCGTGTCAAAGCTTAATTTGCGATTAATTGAGTCAGACTCCTTCTATGGCTATTTTTTCTTACAAGTGGGGCAAGAATTGCGTTTTGCCATGACGAGTGGAACGGGGATTAATTTTAAAGGCAGTCGCTATGTTATGTATTTTAATCCGCTCATCTATTTAGAGATGACCCCAGCGCAGATGATTAGTTCCATAAAACATGAGATTTTACATGTTATTTCCTTGCATCTAGTTCGTGCTAAACGACTCTACCGAAGATACTCACCTTTGGCTATTAACTTAGCTATGGATATAGTAGTTAATAATTATATTACACCATTGCCACCGAATGCGATTGATGTGAATTGGCTAAATCGCAACTTTGGTACCCGCGTAGTAGCGTTTAAACCTTTGGAATATTATGTAGATGAAATTCAGGCTCACATTGATGTAGTTCGCGATACTCCAGGGGAAACAGAGTTGGCTGATAAATTAAGTGAAACGCCTATGACACCTTCTACTGAGCCATCTGTGGCAGATGCTTTTGATGCAGCACGAAGCCATGATATATGGTCTGAGTCAGATCAAGTAGATGGAGATTCACAACAGCAGTTGACGAGTAAAATGGTAGCGAATTCTGAAAAAGGTGAATTAGCAGGCTATTTAACAGGTCTTTTAAGTGAAATGAAGCAGCATGAAGCCACTTTGCCTTGGTCCATGTATTTAAAGCGCTTAATTGGCTCTGTTACATATGGGTATCGAAAGACGACGACGCGGAGAAGTCGCCGTCAACCAGAACGGTTGGAGATTCGCGGCACTTTGCGCAACCGACGTGCTAAGATTGTAGTAGGCCTTGATTGTAGTGGCAGTATTACTGATGGCGCTTTCCGCCAGGCTATGCTCGAAGTCCTTGAGATTACAAAGAGTTATGATTTTGAGATTACTGTGGTGGAATGTGATAGTGAAATACGCCGTGCCTATACGGTGAAGAGTTTGAAAGATGTGGAGCCTCGCGTTACTTCAAGAGGGAGTACACTCTTTACGCCTGTCGTTTCCTATGCCAACCAGGTGCAAGCAGATTTGTTGATTTACTTTACTGATGGTAAGGGCGAGAAGCGCTTGCAGGTGGAGCCAAAGCATTATAAAATCCTTTGGCTACTTGTAGGTGAGGACGCAAAACTATCAGTGCAAAACCCTTGGGGTTTAGTTAAACATATAGAACAAACTGTTAAAGAGGTAGATCCAACAGCAGATTTCGAGCGCGTAGATGGATATTCTATGAATAATCAGGAAGGCTTCTCCATGGCTAACCAAGAAAAAGATTGGTAACATTGTTACCAATCTTTTTTTGTTATAACAGGCTATGAAAAAAGGTGTATTATGATTTTTAGTTATTTATACAATTCGAGATATACATATCATACCTAAAAGTAAGAAAAATATTCTATGTTTATATGTTATAGATACTATATCTATGAGTCATACGATGGAGCTATAATTAGGTCAGTTAACAAGCACAGCTGAAATCGAGAGCTAGCTTAAGAATCAGAGTTGACCCAATGTTCCTAAGCTAAAAGAGACTGTGCACGGAATATAAGAAAAAATATGTAGTAGAATGTTTTTTGTTATGGAGGCTATGAAATGAACACTTCAGTAGACAAGAAAGAACAAGCCCAAGTTGAGGGCTGTGGCTTCATGGATGTGTCCTGCAACGTAAAACGTAAAACATGGGTTCGTTGGGGCATCGTATGGTTACTATTTATTATTACGGCGATTAACTACGCTGACCGCGCAACAATTTCAATTGCAGGTACAGCTATCGCTAAAGAACTAGAATTTAGTAATGTTGATTTAGGTTATGTTTTCTCTGCTTGGGGCTGGGCGTATGTTATTTGTCAGCTACCTGGTGGTTGGTTATTAGACCGTTTTGGTACTAAACGCGTATATGCTTATAGCTTATTCTTCTGGTCCTTATTTACTATGCTACAAGGCGCGGTAGTATTCTTACATGGTTTTATCGCTATGGCAACTTTATTTGCAATGCGTTTCTTACTCGGGGTAGCAGAAGCTCCTTCCTTCCCTGGTAATAGTCGTATCGTAGCTGCCTGGTTCCCTAAACAAGAACGTGGTACTGCATCAGCTATTTTCAACGCAGCACAATACTTTGCCACTGTAGTATTCGTACCAATGATGGGTTGGATTGTTCACACTTTTGGATGGCATCACATCTTCACTGTAATGGGTGCGATTGGTTTAGTATTCGTAATTGTATGGCGTCATTACATTCATGACCCTGCAGAACATCCTCATATTAACCAAGAAGAAATTGATTACATTAAAGCTGGTGGCGGTTTAGTAAGTATCGACAGCGGTAAGAAAAAAGAAGATAATTCTGGTCCAAAACTTGGTTATATTAAACAATTATTCTCCAACCGTATGTGTGTTGGCGTATATGTAGCACAATATTGTATTAATGCTTTAACATTCTTCTTTATCACTTGGTTCCCAGTATATCTAGTGCAAGCTCGTGGGATGACAATTCTTAAAGCTGGTTTCATCGCTTCCTTGCCTGCGATTTGCGGTTTCTTAGGTGGTATCTTAGGTGGTTTATTCTCTGACTTCTTATTACATCGTGGCTATTCCTTATCAGTAGCTCGTAAAGTTCCAATTGTAACTGGTATGATCTTAGCTATGTCCATGATTATTTGTAACTATACTGATAATGACATGGTTGTAGTGGCTCTTATGGCATTAGCTTTCTTCGGTAAAGCGTTTGGTGCTCTTGGTTGGGCCGTTAACTCCGATATTGCACCAAAAGAAATTGTTGGTCTTAGCGGTGGCGTTATGAACATGTGTGGTAACCTTTCTAGTATTGTAACTCCAATTGTTATTGGTTACATTGTAAATACGACTGGTTCCTTCGATATGGCCTTATTATTCGTTGGTATACATGCCTTCGTAGCACTTGCAAGTTATCTTGTTGTGGTGGGCGATATTAAACGCTTTGAAGTTAAACCTATTGAAGAATAATAGTTAAGAAAAGGCAGCTATTTACAGCGCATAGCTGGTAATAGCTGCCTAATTTATTTGGGAGGATTCCAATGAGAGAAGTAATTAAAGTTAATCCAAATGATAATGTAGCAATTGCTGTGGTTGAAACAGGATTGCCAAAAGACCATGTGGTGGAAGAAATTAATGTAACAACTTTAACAGAAGTGCCTTTCGGTCATAAAGTAGCCTTAGAAACGATTAAAAAGGATGCACCTGTTATTCGCTATGGGGTTGCCATCGGTTATGCGAAAGAAGATTTGCCAGCAGGTACTTGGGTGAACGAAACTAATATTTACGTAAAACCAAGTGATGAAATGAATACTTCGGTGGCTCATAAAAAGTTAGACTATCGTTTTGCCGATGCGCCAAAACCTGAGACTCGCTATTTCATGGGCTATCGCAATAGTGATGGCACAGCAGGGACGCGTAATTTATTGACCATTAACACGACTGTACAATGTGTAGAAGGGGTTGTAAACTATGCGGTTGATAAGATTCGCCAAGAGTTATTACCTAATTACCCTAATGTAGATGGTGTAGTAGCAGTAAATCATATTTATGGCTGTGGTGTAGCCATTGATGGTAAAGGCTCTGAAATTCCTCAGCGCACCATTCGTCACATTAGTGAAAATCCGAATATGATCGAAGGTCGTATGGTTGTAGGTTTAGGCTGTGAAAAGTTTAATCCAGAACGAGCATACCCAGATTATCCAATTGAAAATGTTATTATGCTTCAAGATTGCCAAGGCTTTGCGGCCATGGTAGAAACTATCTTGGCGCAAGCTAAGAATATTTTAGAGAAATTAAATCAAAGAAAGCGCGAACCTATTCCTGTTAGTGAATTGTCTGTAGGCATGCAATGTGGTGGCAGTGATGCGTTCTCTGGTTTAACTGCCAATCCATCCATGGGCTATGCTAGTGATTTATTAGTATTACATGGGGCAAAAGTTATTTTCTCTGAAATGTCTGAAGTACGTGATGCAGTGCATATTATGAAAGATCGCATGCTCAATGACGAAGTAGTGAAACAACTTGATGCAGAAGTGGCTTGGTATGATGAATACTTAGCGCAAGGTAAGGTTGACCGTACAGCGAATACCTCTCTCGGCAATAAGGCTGGTGGTTTATCTACCATTGTAGAGAAATCTATGGGTTCAGTAGCTAAATCTGGTACATCTGAAATTGTAGATGTAATTTCTGTTGGTGAAAAGATTAGAAAACCGGGTTTAACTTTTGCTGCCACTCCAGCTAGTGATTTCGTATGTGGTACAGAGCAATTAGCATCTGGTATTACTTTGCAATTGTTCTCTTCTGGTCGTGGTACAACATATAACTTACCATATATTCCCGTATTAAAAGTAAGTACCAATCCAGTATTATCTGCTAAATGGCATGACATTATTGACGTAGATTGCGGCCGTGTTTTAACTGGTGAAGAAAGTATTGAAACCATGGGCGAAGCGATTTTTGAATTAATCATTAAAATTGCCAGCGGTGAAGTGAAAACTAAGTCTGATACCTATGGTATTTATAATGCTCTGGCCGTATTTAATCCAGCACCTATTACCTAATAGGTGAGCGCGAGTAGATTTAATTGATTAAGTGACTAAACTTCTTAGTTATTTAGCAATGACTAGTGATTAAGCGCTTTGATAGCTAACTGAAAGATTTAGTGTTTTGATTATAAAAAGGGACAGAAAGAGCATAGAAAGGATGAAATAGAATGGCAAAAACACCTAAAGTGGTAGAGATGACCGTAATTCCTGTAGCCGGCCATGACAGCATGGAGATGACATTGAGCGGTGCACATGGACCTTACTTTACAAGAAATTTAGTTATCTTAAAAGATGAGTTAGGCCATATCGGTGTAGGGGAAACTCATGGTGGTGAAGATATTGCTAAAAGCCTAGAAAGCTGCAAGCCTTTAGTAGTGGGGCAAGAAATTGGTCGCTACCGCAGCGTAGTAGATGCATTGCGCCGCGGCGCTTGGCAAGCCGGTGGCAATGATGGTGAAGGCCTACAAGGGTTAGATCTTAAGAATTTAAAATTTGTAGTGCGTTCAGAAGGCGCTGTAGAATGTGCCATGCTAGACCTTTTGGGGCAGTTTATGGATGTGCCAGTTTGTGAACTCCTCGGTGATGGCAAACAAAGAGATAGCGTGCCAGTACTAGGTTATTTATTCTATGTATCCGATAAAAATAAAACCGATTTACCATATTTAGATGAGTCGGATAGTTCTGATCCTTGGTTTAGAATGCGCCGCCAAGAAATGGTTACGCCAGAAGCTATTGTTGAGCAAGCTCGTGTATTGCAAGAAAAATATGGCTTTAAAGATTTTAAATTAAAAGGTGGCGTATTTGAAGGGAAAGAAGAAATCAAGGCTGTAAAAGCGTTGAAAGAAGCATTCCCTGATGCGCGCATTAATATTGACCCTAATGGCGCTTGGTCCTTGGCTGAGTCCATTGAGCTCACTAAAGATTTACATGGCATTTTAACATATGCAGAAGACCCATGTGGCCCTGAAAAAGGCTTTTCTAGCCGTGAAATTATGTGCGAATTTAAAAATGCAACGCAACATAAAGTTGCTACTAATATGATTGCTACTGACTGGCGCCAATTCTATCATGCCGTGTCCTTGCGCGCTGTTGATATCGTACTAGCAGACCCTCATTTCTGGACTATGAATGGTTCGGTGCGAATTGCTCAAGTTCTTAATGATTGGGGCTTAACTTGGGGCTCTCATTCCAACAATCACTTTGATATTTCCTTGGCTATTTTCGCTCAATGTGCTGCAGCTGCACCAGGTAATATTACACCAATTGATACGCATTGGATTTGGCAGGATGGTCAAGAGCTTACAAAGGCGCCTTATGAAATTAAGAATGGTCACATTGAAATTCCAAATAAACCAGGTCTAGGTTTTGAAATTGATATGGACAAGGTTATGAAAGCTAATGAATTGTATAATTCCATGGAAACACATGACCGCGATGATAGTGTAGCTATGCAATACTTGATTAAGGATTGGAAGTTTGATCCTAAGAAACCTTGTTTAGTGCGGTAAGCTTGTCATTACGGTACGAAGCAATGACAATGCTTAGGGGATAAACTTATCATTACAGCACAAAGAAAGTGCAAAACTTAGGGATTAAACTTGGCAGAATATGTTATGGAGAACATAGCGAGTCAAGTCCCTACTATTTATAATATAAATATAAACTATACTATAAAGGCATAAGCCTGACACAATTAGTTAAGTTGAAAAGAAAGGGTGTTATTCAATGAAAGTCGGTTTTATCGGTTTAGGCATTATGGGTAAACCAATGTGTGCCAATTTAATAAAAAAAGGTTATGATGTTGTAGTAAATACACTTAATGTAGAAACTATTAAAGAAATGGAAGCTCTAGGTGCTAAAGGCGCAGCTACAGCTAAAGAAGTAGGCGAACAAGTTGATGTATTAATCACTATGGTGCCTAACTCCCCACAAGTAGAAGAAGTATTATTCGGTGAAAATGGTGCTGCTGAAGGCCTTAAAAAAGGTGCTACAGTTATCGATATGAGCTCCATTAATCCTGTAGAAAGCCAACGTTTTGCTAATAAATTAGCTGAACAAGGCGTAGATTTCATGGATGCTCCTGTATCTGGTGGCGAACCAGGCGCTATTGCTGGTACTATCTCCGTAATGGTTGGTGGCAAACAAGAAACATTTGATAAATTCTATGATTTACTAAAAGCTATGGCAGGTTCCGTAGTTCGCGTAGGTGATGTAGGTGCTGGTAATGTAACTAAATTATCTAACCAAATCATCGTAGCTGTTAACATTGCAGCAGTAAGTGAAGCTTTCGTATTGGCTAAAAATGCTAATGTAGATCCTGCTTTAGTATTTGAAGCTATTAAAGGTGGTCTTGCTGGTAGTAATGTAATGAATGCTAAAGGACCTATGATGATTGAACGCAACTTCAACCCAGGCTTCCGCATTGATTTACACTTAAAAGACTTACAAAATGCACTTGATGCAGCTCATTCTTTACATACAGCTGTACCTCTTTGTGCACAAGCTATGGAAATGATGCAAGCAGTTAAGAACGATGGCTTCGGTGATCGTGACCATTCCAAACTTCTTCATTTCTATGAAAAAATGAACAACACTACATTAGATAAATAAGTATCAAATCTTATTTTGCTGATGTAGAGCGAGTACTGCTTTGGCAGTACAGATTGAATTAACTCATGCGCAAAGCATTTGTTATAAGACTTCAATGTCCTAACATGTATCCCTTTATAAGAAGCCCTCGCTTAGACGTAAGCGAGGGCTTCTTCTTTTTGTGATTTGCGTACTAAATAACAATTTTTATATAGAAATATGCTGAAAAAGTGGAGTTTTATTTTATAAATTTGGTATGAGTAACAGTCTTTGCGGATACAGACAATTGTTTTTTGTATCTATGAATGTATCACTTGGAGCATACGAAGTATATAATAAAGGCATAGGTCAACTCGTGTAATCTGTACCCACAGTGAGTAAAGCGGTAAGTATTGAGCCGCTTAAGTGTGATAGGACGTATTGTTGTTAACCACGTCATAGGACGTAAATACCTCCTCTGTCACTATATTATATTGTGCCTACAGATTTTAGTATTAAATGTACAATACTCGTAGTACATTAGGAAGTAAAATAAGGTAAAGGAAGGAAATGACTATGACTAAGATTGTAAAAATGGACGTGTACCCAGTAGCTGGTTATGATAGCATGCTTTTAAACTTAAGTGGTGCTCATGGGGCATTTTTCACTCGTAATATCGTAGTACTCACATCTGATAAAGATGAAGTAGGCGTTGGTGAAGTACCAGGCGGTGAAAAGATTACTAATACGCTTAAAGAAGCTGAAAAGTTTGTAGTAGGCAGTACATTAGGGGAATATAAAAATGTACTTAGCCGCATTCAACGCGAATTTGCTGATCGCGATAAAGGTGGTCGTGGCTTACAGACTTTTGATTTGCGCACTACTGTACATGCTGTAACAGCCTTAGAATCTTGCTACTTAGACTTACTTGGCAAAGAATTAAAAGTGCCAGTGGCCGCTTTACTTGGGGAAGGTCAACAACGTGAATACGTAACAATGCTTGGTTATTTATTCTATGTAGGGAATAAAGATTTAACTGACATGCCTTATATTGATAATGATGATGATAGCGATGATTGGGGCCGCATTCGCCGCAAAGAAGCTGTAACACCTGAATCCATTGTTGAATTAGCTAAAGCAGCTCAAAAACGCTATGGCTTTAAAGACTTCAAGTTAAAAGGTGGCGTGTTCAAAGGGGAAGAAGAAATGAAGGCTATTGTTGCTCTTCACAAAGAATTCCCTGATGCGCGCATTACACTTGACCCTAATGGCTGTTGGTCACTAGAAGAAGCTGTAGCTCTTTGCAAAGATAAACATGGCATCTTAGCTTATTGCGAAGATCCTTGTGGTGCAGAAGAAGGCTTCTCCGGTCGCGAAATTATGTCTGAGTTCCGCAAACGCACAGGCCTTCCAACAGCGACTAATATGATTGCTACTGATTGGCGTCAAATGCAGCATTCTGTATTATTACAAAGCGTATCCATTCCATTAGCCGATCCTCATTTCTGGACTATGTCTGGTTCCGTACGAGTATCTCAAATGTGTCATGAATTTAACTTGACTTGGGGCTGTCATTCCAACAACCATTTCGATATTTCCTTAGCTATGGTTGCCAATGTGGCCGCTGCTGCTCCTGGTGAAATTACAGCTATTGACTCTCACTGGATTTGGCAAGATGGTCAAGATTTAGCAACTAATGCACATAAGATTGTAGATGGCAAAATCCATGTTAAACCAACTGATATCGGTTTAGGTATTGATGTTGATATTAAACGTGTAGAAGAAGCACATCGTTTATATGTAGAAAATGGTTGTGGCGCTCGCGATGATGCGAAAGGCATGCAATACTACATTAAAGATTGGAAATTTGATCCTAAGAAACCATGTATGGTTCGCTAGGCATAAAGTAGTAGCCACCAGGGCTGTTTCTTAAATAGAAGTGGTCCTGGGGTGACTTTTCGTATAATTCATTAAAAGAAAAGAAGGTCAACTATGATTAACTTAGAAAATATAAAAGGTATTATGGTGCCGATTATTACACCGGTAACTAAAGAAGAAGAAATCGATTTACCAAAACTTGATGAAATCATTGATCGCTGTATTAATGGTGGTGTAAGTGGCATTTTACTCTTTGGTAGCAATGGCGAATTCTATATGTTCAGCGAAGAAGAAATGGAAGCTACATTACAGCATGTTTTAGAATATGTAAATGGTCGCGTACCAGTGCTCTTTGGCATCGGTGCTATTCGTACAAAAACTTGTGTGCGCTTAGCTAAAATGGCAGAACGCCATAAAGCATTTGGTATTTCTATTTTACAGCCAATGTTCTTAAAATTAACTGAACAAGAGTTAACTTTACATTTTGATACAATTGCTAAAGCTGTGAGCAAAGATTTCCCAGTGCTCTTATACAATAATCCTGGTCGTTGTGGCTATTCTATTTCTCCAAATGTGGTAGAAACAGTGGCTAAGAACAATGAAAATATCGTAGGTATGAAGGACTCCAGTGGGGATATCTCCTTACTTCAAGAATTCCTTCGCCGCACTAAATTTAAACCATTCAAGATTTTTGGTGGCAAAGATACATTAGTATATGCTAGCCTTTGTGTAGGTGCTGACGGTGGTGTTTGCTCCATTGCACAAGTAATGCCAGAAGAGACTGTACGCATTTATAAAGAATTTGCAGCAGGCAATATGCAGGCATCTCGCGAAGCACAAGAGTTTATCAATCCAATTCGCTTAAGCCAAGATAAGGCAAGTTTCCCAGTTGCCACTAAAGTAATGTGTAATATGGTAGGTCTTGAAGTAGGTGACTCAGTTCGTCCTAGCTTGCCATCACCAGAACCAGTAGTTAGCTTATTTGAGAAGGAATTAACTGAAGCTGGAATTTTACCTAAAAAATAAACGCGGAATAGGAGACGATGAGAATGACAAAAAAAGTAGTTTTGGCCATTGACTCCTTCAAGGGAAGTGCTTCTAGTATCGATATTGCTGCGGCAGTGCAAGAGGGCATTGAAACAGTGGTGCCTGAGGTGGACTTTACGACCATTCCCATTGCCGATGGCGGGGAAGGAACGGTAGATGCCATTGTCATTGCTCGTAAGGGTGAATATCATACTTCACAAGTAAAAGGCCCTTTAGGTGATCCAGTGGATGCTAAATATGGCATGATTGATGGAGACATTGCGATTATTGAAATGTCTGCTGCTTCAGGAATTACCTTAGTGCCTAAAGAAAAACTCAATCCTTTGAAGGCGTCTACATTTGGTACTGGCCAATTGGTATTAGATGCTATAGATAATGGTGCTCGTGAAATTTATATGGGTATTGGCGGCAGTGCTACTAATGATGGCGGTATGGGCTTAGCTTGTGCTTGGGGCGTTCGCTTTTTAGATGAAGACGGCCAAGAGTTGCCACCAGCAGCTGAATCCTTAGGGCGTTTGGCGCGCATTGATGCCTCGCAAATGGACGAGCGAATTAAATCAGTGAAATTTACTATTTTATGTGACGTAAATAATCCGCTTTGTGGACCACAGGGGGCGTCTTATATCTTTGGCGGCCAAAAAGGGGCTAATGAAGAAATGAAAGCTCAATTAGATGGATATTTACATCATTATGCAGATTGCTTATTGCGTGACCTTGGTGCAGACGTTTTAGAAGTTCCTGGTGCTGGCGCAGCTGGTGGCTTAGGCGCGGGCATGATGGCTTTTGCTAAGGCACATAAGAAGAGTGGCATTGAAGCCGTTATGGAGCTTATACAGTTAGATGAGCACCTTAAAGGCGCAGATTTAGTTATTACCGGTGAAGGCCGTATGGATAATCAAACAGCCTTTGGTAAGGCTCCCATCGGTGTGGCTTTGGCCGCGCAGGCCTATAATATCCCCGTAATTGCAGTAGTAGGCGGTGTAGCCTTGGAGACGGAAACTGTGTACGAAAAAGGGATATCCTTAGTATTAGATATTATAAATGAACCAATGCAATTAGAGTATGCTATGGAACAGGTTATACCATTGGCAGCCGGTGCGGGCCGCTCCATTGGACGAATCATGAAATTAGCAGCTATTAGCTGAGGGGATTGTTCGGAGCAATTTCGTCTTAGCTAAGCAGGAGTATGCACGGTGTATCGGACCGGACATACAATAATAAAGCGGTTTGAAGAGAATATCTTCAAACCGCTTTATTGCTGTTAATTTATTATTTATTACGATTCGTCATAGGGCTGCTATTAGTTTTAATGTTTTAAGTTTGTCTTAATTTAGTCTAATGCTGTGAGTAAGTCCCCTGACGCAGAAAATTGGAGTTCTAAAGGTTCGCTTAGGGCTTCTAAGTTTTCGTAGGCACCAGCCTTAACATCTTCATAATAGGCTTCAGATAACATAATATGACCAATGTGCAAGCTGTTAGGAATACGAATGATGCGGGCCTTAGTTTTATCCACTTTGTTGAGCGTCCGAATACAACCTTGAATGACATCTTTGTCGGAACCTAAAATCATAGGAATAACAGAGGAGCGCAGTACTGTGCTCGTCAAGGAATTAGGATACATAGCACCTAGATCGAGTTTATCGAAAATGCGCTTAGTAATGAAATCGGCTAGGCCTATGCCTAAACCATTGCCATGAGATTGTGGGGATAAATCTAAGAAACAAGTGCGCTGCACTTTGACGCCGCCAGTGGCATAAGGGGTGGAGAAGGTTCCCGTAATATTAGGATCTACGCCGGTACCACTAAAGTTTTTACCGATTTGGTCCACGATGAGTACATCGCCTTCATTTACTAAAATTTTAGGCATATGTTGACTGGCAAAGCGGAGCAACTCGGGTTCACGTGTTAAAATATCATCGCGATGAATCGCTTCAATTCGGCAGGTTTCATCATAGGCATTTTCCATACAAGGAATGGCCAATAAAATAGGTGCCTTGTCTAAAATTACCTTTGCGTTGGCCGGAAGGTTTTGGGCAATTCGATCCATCCCATCAGCGTGAACGCTCTCGGCCCCCATTTGTTTGCCTAGGCCGACCACCATCATTTTACAAGGACCACTTTCATAAGCACCGCGAAACGCGTTGTGCATTTTTAAGCGACAGGACACGATAATGCCGTCCGATTCATAGGCGATTTTATCTATATAAACGGGGCGATTATGCTCTGAATAGCCTAAAAATACAGTGTCCATGGATGAATGGATTGGGCAGCCCATGGTCTCTTCAGTAATATTGTAACTCGCTAGGAGCTCTACTTGACCTTCTGCGGTGGCTCCACCATGGCTACCCATAGCAGGTACAATAAAAGGCTTAGCACCGCGCATTTTACAGTAGTCTACAATAGCTTTAGTAATGATATCTACATTGGCAATACCGCGGCTACCAGCAGTAATCGCCAAGGACGCATGTTCTTTGATTAAAGGGGCAATATGGGGCTTTGATAATT
Organism: uncultured Veillonella sp.; assembly: GCF_900545795.1. Classification (GTDB taxonomy): domain Bacteria; phylum Bacillota; class Negativicutes; order Veillonellales; family Veillonellaceae; genus Veillonella_A. The sequence goes on along the minus strand of NZ_URAR01000013.1, from coordinate 2,847 downwards.
CCTCGAAGACGACTTTAGGAATATCTTCTGGCTTGATACAAGGGCGTGGAAACGTTTGCTTCGCATAGAACATGCGCGGAATTTTAATATCTTTGAGTAAATTTTGGATAATAGGAGTATCGCCCAGTTTCATATAATCAAATCCTTTCATATTGCTTAAGATACATCGCTTTTTTTGATTTGTATAAGCGAATGGCACATATTAAAATAAATATAATTATGACAATAACTCACTATAACTATATCACTTTCGCAACAATGAAACTATTTTATAGAGACTAAGTTTTAGTCTTTCTCGGTGATGACTTATAGTCTTGGGACTAAGTTTTTTTGTAAGGTTTGTTGGGGGTATATACTGGGTAGAGACAGTGAAAATGTTCAAATAGGTGAAATTGATGTATATATGATAAGGATTTTGAGGAAATATAGTCTAGGTACTAAATAAAATGCATAAAACTGTGAAAAAGTTTGATATTATTCGGTTCCTAGTCTATAATCATACATATAGCTAGTGGTACGTTTTATCCTGAAGTAGGAAAGGGAGATGCACATGAAAGTCTCAATACAATTAGCGCAAAATATCGTGGAGAGCATGAAGTCTATTATCAAGCAAGATATTAATTTTATAGATACAGATTGCATGATTATTGCTAGTACGGACCCTAAACGGGTAGGGACTTTTCATGCTGGGGCCAAGACTGTTGTAGAGAAAAATCAAATGCTTATTGTTTCGCCTGATGACACATATGAAGGCACGCGTCCAGGCATTAATGTGCCTGTTCATGTAAATGGGGAAATGATTGCTGTAATTGGCATTACAGGGGATCCGCAGCAAGTGACGATTTATGGTAATATTTTGCGTAAAATGACTGAGATTTTAGTGCTGGAAGATGAAGTAAGTGCGCTTCGTCAGCGCGAAGTAGACCGCAGTCGTATGCTCTTAGAAGATTTAATTTTCTATCCAGAAAATTTTAAGGAGCGCTGGGAAGAGAATACCCTTGATAATTGGCGCTCTGAAGATGACTACAAGCGGATTGTGTCCATTCGCCCTACGGGGGAATACTTTAACTTTTTTAAAGATTTGCGTCGTCATTTAGAAGTGAAGTTTGCTACTTTGGCAGCACAAAGTCTTAGAAAATCTGTTATTTGGATGGAGCACGAACAGCAATTTGTCATTTTATATAAGAGTAAAATTGAAAGTCTCATTAGTACTTGCTTAGAAGACTGTTTAGACATTGCCGCCCAACATGGCATATTTGTTACTGTTGCTGTAGGTAGTAAAGTGCATCGCAATTTTAAAAAATCCTACAAGGATGCCCTCTTAGTATTAGAGAATACAAGCAGTGGGGAAGAACAGGATAAAAGTTCGATTGTATATTATGATGATTTGACTATTGAGCTTTTATTTAATACAGAGAATACATATCGTCAAGAATTATTCTGCCATAAAGTATTGCAAAATTTATCGCAGAAAGAAGTTCAGGAATTTCATCATATTTTAAAATTATTTGGCGAGCATAATGGCTCCATTGTGGCTATTGCAGGCGCTCTGTTTATTCATAAAAATACTTTACAGTATCAATTGCAAAAGCTAAAGCGTCTGACCGGCTATGACATGAGACGCTATGAAGACTTTATGATTTTGCGCATTGCCTTTTCTCTGTATGAAAAATATAATTATGAATTAATTACTAAAGAACCTGATATTGACGAAGATCAGATTCATTAATTTTAGGAGGATTAGGAATATATTATAGAGAGTAAGCTTTTACATTATAGGACCTAAGTTTTTAATGATGCGAACTGTAAGCTTGAAACGAGCGCGGTAATAAAATATGTATGGGCAAAGAACTCTAGATTAATCGCATAAGGCTAGAGTTGTCAGAGTGAGCATGTATGACTGAATTTCTAGTGTACAGCGCATAAGAGTAGTGATTACAAAATAAAGCGCATAAAAAACGCCCTTTACGACTAGACCATGTGTTTAATCGTAAGGGGCCTTATTTATGTAGCTGTATAACTATTATTCTTTAAAGCTCCAGAAGTTTAAATTGACTGTATCATCATGTTTGCGTTCAATTTCATCAGGCAAAATTGTGAGGATGAGTTCGGCTGTCACACTAATAATACCTTTCTTTAGGTGACCGCCCCACGCATGTCCGTCTTCATCGGCTACAGTGATATGGAAGTGCGAGTAGTAGCCACCTTCATACGAGTCAATGGTGCCGCTGATAGATGTAATTTCAAAATTGCCTGTCATATGATTTTCAAAATATTGTTGCTCCGCTACACGATAGGTTTCTAAGGTAATGTCATTGACGGCACCAAGCCCTTGAATCATAGCAGAGGTAATATTTTCCTTTTCTGCAATTGCTTTAATGGAGCTAATGAGCTCTTCGCCGGGATTTAATTTGATTGCTAGATATTCTTTGCCAAGCCATTTGTATTCCATGGTAGACCTCCTGTTAAGACATGATACTATAGTATTATTATAAAAGTAATTTAATGTTAAATCAGTTAAGAAACACTTAAAAATAGATAATTTAATAAGAATATTTTCAATTAGAACTCTAGATTTAATAGAAATACTTTAAATTAGAAAGCTAGTTAAACAGTCTGAAAAGTGGCGTAATCTTAAGCTATATAATGTTAGCTTTATTATAGTGTATATATGGTGTAGGGAGAAGTATAAAATAAGGAAGAATAAAATAACTAATAGTAATTTAAAAAAATACTTGACGAAAAATTTACTCTCATGTTAATATATGTAAGTACCTGTTAGTTAGGTATCGCGGCCCCGTGGTGTAGCGGTTAACATGTCGCCCTGTCACGGCGAAGATCGTCAGT
>NZ_URAR01000012.1 GCF_900545795.1 uncultured Veillonella sp. | reverse complement strand
ACAGCTGTTGCTGCTAGCATAGTTGCAAAACGTTTTTTCATTGTAATTACCCCTTAGGATAGAATTTTTGAAAATAACGTTTTATAGGGATGAAACATCTATTGGTTTATCAATCGATTTGTTATAAAGCTCACAAATTTATTTTCAAATTTTGTACTGCTAGTATTACATTTTATTGGATAAGGAATGACAAAAGCCTATTAACTATAGGAAATTGTCTTTTAATTTTATATTGGCAATAGGGATGGCATAGGCTAACGAATTCGTTTTCTTAGTAAGATAGGGCAATATAATAGAATCTATAAAATACTGCCAATACGATTTTTTAGTGACCAATGACCATTGCCGGTAATTGTGATGATTAAAAACAAAGGATGATTCTTTTGAGTTTTCAGGGATGAAACACTGCTTGATTAAGACTGGTAAAGCATTGAGGAGCGTAGCCTCTATTAAAGGCTCCTTGTAGAGCGTTTTATTAGAGCACTCCTGAGGGTTATGAATCGAATTGGGACATTGATAATAGATATAGCTGCTAGTTTTATAGTGACGAGCTAAGCCTACCAAAGAATGTTGACAATGAGGACAACGGAGTAGACCGGCAAACAAAAAATGATTAGAGCCCTGCGTATCCTTTCGATTGTGACAATTTAACATATGTTGTACTTCCGTAAATAATTGGATTGGCACAATTGGTGGGGCATACTGTGCTATATCATAAAATGTTCCTATGTACTTCTTATTTCGTAATAGCTTAGTCATAGCGGGATAGGAACGCTTTATGTGATAGTTGTTTAGCAGGAACGCTTGAGTTTGCCTAATGGAGCCACAATCCTTGTAATACTCAAAAACAGCTTTAATAATCGGCGCTGTTGTATCAGGTAAAATGCGTTTTGCTTGGATTGTATAACCTAAAGGCAATTTACCTGAAATGGCTTCGCGGCGACTTTTTTTATCCGAAAAAACAAAGTGAATGCGTTCAGATGTAGTATCTGATTCATTTTGTGCGATGGATAATTTAATATTTAAATACAGTCGACCTTGTGCCGTATTGGTATTATAGTCTTCCTCAGTAGCCTCCCATTGAACGCCATAGGTATCTAATATAGCTTGATACGTATAATAATCAGATACATTTCTAAACCAGCGATCAAGTTTAATAAATAAAATACAGTCAATACGCCCTTGTTGGACGTGTTTTAACATTCTTGAAAATTCTTTGCGTCGTCCTGGACAACTTCTAGCAGATATACCTTCATCACGATAGCAGTCCACGATGCTATAGTTATGATGGTATGCATATTGGCGCAATCTATTCTCCTGTGCTTGAAGTGAATAACCGTGCATACTTTGCTCTTCGTTTGAAACTCTAATGTAAAGAGCAACTCGCTTCATAAACTATGTTGTCGAAAAATTTTAAATCACTACTAGTTATGAGTAAAATTTCGACAAACCTCCTTTCTTTTTATGACGTAAATACTTGTTAATGGAATAACAAGTAACTGATAAAAAGCATGCGAATACAAAATCAATAGCAACCTATTTTCGGTTGTATTATAGTTTTGCAGTGCTGGTATCGGGTTTCGGCAAAAGCAAACAAAAGAACTAAGGCCTGATTTCAAATATGCATATATGGTGGCATCTTTATAGTAACACAAATTGCCTTCATATATGGTATACTTAAATAATAAATATAAAAAAATTAGTTCATGTAAGCTTGAGAGGAAGAGTATGACTAAAGATATAAAATTACTAGCCATTGATTTAGATGATACTTTATTGCGTGATGATAATACGATTTCTGATTATACAAGGGACATACTACAAAAAGCCCAACAAGAAGGCATCCATATAGTCATTGCCACTGGTCGCATGTACCAAACTGCTAAACCAGTAGGCGTAAAACTAGGCATTGGTGATTTGCCTATGATTTTATTTTCTGGTGGATTGATTCAGCGCATTGAGTCAGGGGAGATTATTTGGCAGCGCGTGATTGAGCCGGCTGTAGCCAAAGAAATTTTAGCTCTAGCTAAAGAACATAATTGGTATGTACAGTCCTATGTAGATGACGTGTTGTTGGTTCATCATGAAACAGAAGATTCTAAATTATATGAACGACATACGGGTGCTAAAGCTGTGTTTGTAGGTGATGATTTATATTCTACAGCGCAAGGGCCTAATAAATTACTCTTTATTAATGATGCTGAAACATTGGCTACGATTTCACAGATTTTAAAAGATAAGTTTGGCGATCAACTAGAGATTGTGCGCAGTAAAGTTAATTACTTAGAGATTAATGGTACTAATAGTACGAAGGGGAATGCGCTCAGCCAAATGGTAAATGAATTAGGTTTTACTAAGGATCAAGTGGTAGCCTTTGGCAATTCTGAAAATGATGTACCTATGCTTGAATATGCAGGGACTGCTGTAGTGGTGGCGAATGCAGAACCGCCAGTAAAAGCTTTAGCTGATGAAATATGTGCCTCTAATGAGGACGATGGCGTGGCTCGATGGAGAAGCACATGTATTAGCTAAATAAAAGGTAATACAACAATTATAACTAAGTGAAATGCAATACAATAAGTATAGATCGGTACAAAGTAATCAAGTACCTAGTATATAAAAGAATAGAAGGCAAAGAAGAGAAAATAAAGAATAATAAATAAAAGATAAAGAACAAAAGATAAAACTGATTAATTGTCTCCTGGTGAGCAGAATGGAAAGGAGTTATATTGTGGAAGAAAATTTTCGTTTACTTATAGTAACAGGTATGTCTGGGGCTGGTAAAACACAAGTCATGCAGGCCCTAGAAGATATGGGATTCTTCTGTGTGGACAATTTGCCACCTGTATTAATCCCTAAATTTAGTAATCTTTGTCGTCAAGCAGGCGATAAGACTAATCGCGTAGCCCTCGTAGTAGATATTCGCGGTGGGGAATTCTTTGAAAGCTTGTCTGATGCCTTGCACTCTCTTAAAGAAATGAAAGTGCCTTATGAAATTGTGTTTATGGATGCTACTGATGAGACCCTTGTGCGCCGCTACAAAGAGTCGCGCCGCAGCCATCCATTGGCTCCAGATGGACGTATTTTATTAGGCTTGCAACAAGAGCGTAAACTGTTAGACTCCATTCGTCCAAGAGTCGACTATATCATTGATACAACAAATATGAAGACGAGCGCATTAAAGTCCTATTTGCGCAAGAAATTCTCTGAATTAGATGGAAAGAAACAAGGTATTTCTGTATCCGTGGTAAGCTTTGGGTTTAAACATGGCATTCCTTTGGATGCTGATATGGTATGGGATGTACGATTCTTGCCAAATCCTTATTACAACCCAGAGTTTCGTCATAAAACCGGGCGCGTACCAGCGGTAAATTCATATATTTACTCCTTTGATGTAACAGAGCAATTTTTAAGCACTATGTTTAATACAATGGACTTCTTGCTTCCAAATTATGAAAAAGAAGGAAAAAGTCAATTTGTTGTAGCCATTGGTTGTACTGGTGGTATGCATCGCAGTGTGGCCATGTCAGAAGCTTTGTTTAAACATGTAGAAACTTTAGGATATCGCGCTTCTATTGAGCATCGTGATATGTTTAAAAATAATGTAGAAGAAGATTATAATCCTCGCGAAGTGACGGCAGAGGAAGTTAAATAAGTCCGTAGATGGGAGAAGCTTATGATACATATGTCTGGATTTAGATGGCTAACACCAGGCTTGAAACTTAAACGCTGGCTCGTTGTCTTCGGACTGGGCATGCTCTTTGTCATTGCTGGCGTAGCCTTGATGCTTAATTATCAATGGCTATCTTATTTTGAAGATTTATTTTTATTGATGCTCTTTGAATTGACCGGCGCTTATGATTATACTGTGCTAGCTACTATGGGGGTAGTGAGCATTTTACTGGGCATTATCTTAATGGTCATTGGCACGCGTCAAGTTGGGCGGGCTGTAGTGAAGGCGATTATTCCTACAGATACAGATAAAGTAGGGGATTATATTTTTGAAAATATCCGCATGGCCAAAGGTCCTAAAGTAGTGGTCATTGGCGGTGGCACAGGCCTTTCTACCTTGCTTAGGGGGCTTAAAGCACACACTTCTAATTTGACCGCTATTGTGACGGTGGCTGATGATGGTGGATCTTCAGGGCGCCTTCGTGAAGACTTTAAAATGATTGCCCCAGGCGATTTGCGCAACTGCTTAGTTGCCCTAGCAGAAAAAGAAGGTCTTATGGAGCAATTGTTCCGTTACCGCTTTGGTGGTGAAGGTGATTTGGCAGGCCATAGCTTTGGCAATTTATTTTTAACAGCTCTTACGCAAGTGCTAGATGCTGATGTAGATAAGGCCCTTGAAGCAGCAAGTAAAATTTTAAAAGTGCAGGGTCGTGTTATTCCGGCGTCCATTGAAAATATTAACTTATTAGCAGAAATGGAAGATGGCACTATTGTAGAAGGGGAGAGCCAGATTCCTACTGTGCATAAGCGTATCAAGCGCCTCTTTACGGAGCCTGCACTACCGAAGCCTCAAGGGGCAGCCTTGCGCGCTATTGACGAAGCAGATGCCATTATTTTAGGGCCTGGCAGTTTATACACTAGCATCATGCCTAATTTGCTTATCGACAAGATTGCTGACCATGTTAAGGCAACTAAGGCGCCTAAGTTTTATATTTGTAATGTAATGACGCAACCAGGTGAAACGGATGGCTATTCTGCTAGCGACCATGTAGCTGCCTTACAGCAAGTGGGTGGTCCTGATTTAATTGATACGGTATTGGTTAATGATGTACCATTTGACCAGTCTGTCATTGAAAAATATAAGGCTGCTGGTGCGGAACCAGTTAAGGTAGATATGGAGCGTTTAGAGGAATTAGGCGTTCGCGCTATCCGTGCTAGTTTATTACAACATCCTGAAACGGCTGTGCATGATCCTCAGCGATTAGCTAAGGTTGTAATGGATGTGATTTATGCTTTGCAATCTGGTTTAGATCCACAGATTTTAGAATATTATTTAAAACGAGAAGACCATTAAAGAGAGGGGGCGTATCGTTTGTCCTTTGCTGAAGATGTAAAAAATGAACTGTGTCAATTTAAGAATGAAACGGCTTTATCCGCAAAGGTCGAAGCCTCTTGTTTACTGCGCATGGGCGGGTCCTTACTGTTGGGGAGTCAAGGGCGCGTGGGGATTCGTTTGGCTACAGCTAATAATGCGGTGGCTAGACGTGTTCTATCTATTTTAAGAGCTCATTATGCACTTCATACATCTGTATTAATACGACGGGGTTTAAATCTGCGTAAGAAAAATGTGTACACTTTGATGGTGGATCCTACGGAAGAGGGGCGTCAGGCTCTAGAAGATTTAGCATTATGGCCTATGGATACAGATATACCAGATGAATGGCTTACTACGATGGAGACGCGGCGTGCCTTTTTGCGCGGTGCTTTCCTAGGTGGTGGCTCTGTTAATAAGCCCGAAAGTGACTATCATTTAGAGTTTATGACGGGCAATAAAAAGTTTGCTGAAACCATTGTACGAGTATTGCGTTTATTTAATATTGTAGCGCGTATGACGGAGCGCAAAGAAGAATATGTAGTGTATATTAAAGAAGGCGATTCTGTAACTGGTTGCTTGCAGATTATGGGCGCTCAGTCTGCAATGATGTCATTTGAAACGGTGCGAGTTGTAAAAAATGTGCGCAATCAGATTAATCGTCAAGTTAATTGCGAGACTGCTAATTTGCAGAAAACCGTCAATGCCGCTGTACGACAACTAGAGTCCATTCGCATTATTGAACGTCATCAGCCTTTAAGTGATTTGCCAACAAAGCTTTTAGAAGTGGCGCAAGCGCGCTTAGATAATCCAGACGCAAGCCTTCAGGAATTAGCTGACACGATGGGTGGGCATTTGTCAAAATCGGGCATAGGCCATCGCTTTAGAAAATTAGAAAAAATGGCTCTAGAATATGAACCTTCAGGTCTAGATGAAGTGTAGCTTTTGTAAAATTCTAATGCTAAAATATCCTGAATATAGTATAATATAAATATAGAATAGCCTAGATTTTTCCATAATAAATGCAGGTATGAGTACAGTTTTTGAAGTACATTGAAGACATAATTCTCCAAGGGACTATCAATTTTTATAGGCATTTTACTAAACGAAGAATAGAGGGTCTATTCAAAACGTAGTTTTACATATGACATGATGTCATATAAGTGTGGAAGATAGGATGTCGTTATCGTGAAAAATTTTGTCACTAAATATGCAGGTTCTGTAGGAAAGCGTTATAAATGGTTAGCCCTAGCGAGCGCAGTGTGGCTTCGCGGCGTATCCATGGTATTCGGGGCACCTCCAACTACAGTGGATTGGGATACGACAAATTTAACACCATTGCCAGCTGTATTAACAGAAGAAAAAGACACGCTCATTTTTTCTGATAGCCCAGAGTATGTAGAGAAGAGCGGTGTAGTGGCAGCCGGCACAGTGGACGGTACGGGGCGCATCTATTACTACCATGTAAATGAAATGGACACGCCTCAAAAAATGGCGCTTGTCTTAGAAAATAAAGAGAATAAACCTGTAAAAGTAACAGTTCATCGCGCTATTTATGCTACGCCTAATGCTGATTATTTTGCTGTAGGTCGTGAGCTGTCTCTCGATGAATTGACTACGCCTATGATTGAAGGCAATTATAAATGGAAATTAGCCAATCAGCATGTGCGCTCTTTAGTATCAGCAGGTGTACCGCTCAAGTCTGAGGGCGATGAAAAAGAGCAGAAGCGTTTTACCTTTGGATCAGTTCCAGAGTTTGAAGACTCCTTTGAAGCATATAATATGAATGTAGCCGATGATGCGGTAGCTAATGCTAATGGTGAAGTAACGAGCAGCGATATTGGTGCAGACAATAAAAATAAAATGCCTTTAGTAGTAGATAAAGAGCGTTTTAAACAGATTAAGTCGCAAATTAGTGCTAATCGTAAAGCCTTAGAGAAACGCGCTCACATGGATGAAACCGTGGTAGCCACTTATGAGGTGCCACCACTTGGGCGCATCGATTTATTCCCTAAATTAGATAAAATTGTAGTCCTTAAAGATCAACTTACTTCTGGGATTGTAGATTTTACTACGGATGGACCTGTATGGGCTAAAGTCATGATGATTCCTCATGATATGCCGGCTCTTAATGGCGCTATTATTGCTGAAACTTTGCCAATGGATGATGTTGAATTGCGCGGCACCTATTTTGGCGCACAGCGTCGCTTAATGCTTTGCCAGCCATATGATACATTATTAGGTCCTGTGTCGATTATGGTAGCCAATGACCGAGAAGATCCATTTGTAGCTGGTGTTGATGAATTGACGAGACATTTGCCAGTGACTAATCGGGGCAATTATGGTGTATCCTATACGCTTTCCATTCCAACCATAGGAACAGATGAATTTGCGGTGTACTTTAATCCCCTTGGTGGGGCTTACTCGGGTTCCTTCCGATTGACCTATGGGGAACAAACTGATGTGTATACAGTGCCGAATACGGCGGCGCCTTATTTAGGTAATGGTACTATTTATGATACACAGTACTTAGATACCTTTAAAGGTGGTCAAACCTTGACTATTCAGTTTATACCGGCAGGTGCATCTAATTTGCCAGTACAGTTCTTACTCATTCCATTAAAACATAAGAGTAATAAATAATTTTCTCGAATAACACTTCAAAAATATGGAGACTTTTTGGGACTTTAATTTAAATAGAAGGGTTAAAAAGCGTTAAGATACTATAAGACTTTTTGTGATGAGCTATTGCCTAAAGGGCAGTAGCTCATTTTTTACGCACAAGAATAAATGTCTTTTTGGAGCAGAATCGCATGGATATACTTGTTATGATTAACTTATTGAGTAGTATTCTCATATAAAGGTGGTATAGGATGGAACAAGTATTTTCATGGAGAAAGGCCGCTATAGGATCTTTAGGCTTTCATATAGTGGCAGCTTTTTGTATAGGGATTATAGGTTGGCACATGAGCCAGTCTATGCATGAAGAGGCCTATGAAATTGATTTATCGGTAGATACAGCTCAAAGTGAAGCGGTGCATGAATCTACCTTTGCGCCTCCTCTAAAACAAGAGGAATTAACAGCGCGTGTAGAATCAGCTTTACAGAGTCAAGTACATACAAATCAACTCACTACGAGCCAAGCTACAGGAGGAAATTCTGAGCCAGCTGGTGGTACCCCTACGCTAGCAAGTTCAGATCCAATGGCGGCACCAGCTTATGGCGCCACTCCAGGGGCAGGTACCTTAGCGGTAGCGCCCGGCGATGGTATGGGTTATGGCAGTGGTGTTGGGGGCGATGTTGATGGCGCTGGTACAGGCACAGGCGGCGGTACGGGCACTGGCGATGGCGTTGGTAGTGGCAGTGGTGAAAATGACGGTGAAGGCTCTGGTACCGGTGGCGGTTATTTTGATGGAGCTGGTTTTTGGAGTGCCGTTAATAGCAATAAAGCCTATCCTGCACAAGCTGTGCGCCGTGGCATAGAAGGTCAAGTAACAGTTCGTGCTGAATTAGATGCATCAGGTAATCTAATTTCGGCCTATGTAGTGAGTTCTTCTGGCAGTAGCATATTAGAACAGGCTGCTGTGCGCGCTGTAGAGAGAGCCACACCATATCCTAATGACAGCGGTGAACCGCAAACTATAGATGTGCCTTTAAGCTTTCAGTTAACTGAGTGAGTAAAAGCAGTGAGTTTACACTTGGTATTTGATTAGAATATTGACAATTATTTTCAATAAAAGTATAATGAATTGAATTTTAACTGACAGGTTTTTTTATGGTTCATTATTGAGAGTAACCTGTAGTGTAAGAGTACGATGTAATACATGTAAAATTACTATTGATGCATGTGAAATTATTTTTAATAGCAGTAAATTGTTTTAATAAAAGTAAGTTTATTTTTATATAAGCAAATAGATTTATATAAGTAAATAGATTTATATAAGTAAATTGAGTAGATATAAGTTTGCTTATTGTTTGTAGTAGGCTGTATTAACGTTCCCTCTAAGTAAGTGGCTATACAGCTTGTAGTTGGTAGGAATAGACCTTTCTGTAGGTACAGTATATGGATTTTTATAATCTATGTAATGTACGTATGGAAAGGTCTTTTTTTATTCCATTGAACTCTCGAAAGATGCATGAGTTGTAATGGAGAGAAAAGGAGATTTTGGGATGGAATCAATGGAGTCAATTCGCGATAGGGTACAGGATAGTGGCACTCAATTATTGGAGTCTTTGCCCAATCGTAAAGTCTATGAATATACTACTGAAACAGGTCATGCTCAGATGATCAGTGAGCAAGTCTTTGATGGTATTGAACTCGTATATAATGAGGTCGTTATGGAGCGCATTACTCATAATGCAAGGCCTTTGTCTGGTTTGTTTGAAATTCACTTTTGTCAGGATGGACGTATTGAATGCTCCTTTGAAAATGGCAAATGTTTATATATGAATAGTGGCGATGTGTCTATTGGTTGGAAAAAGAGTGATGGATATCGGCATTCCTCTTATTTCCCTACAGGATTTTATAAAGGATTGTCCTTAGCCGTGTATGTGCCACGAGCGCAAAAGGCAGTAGATGAGTTTGTCGGCGAAGGAATTATTGACTTAGAAGTGATTTGCAATCGCTTCTGTGAAGCTCATGAGTTTGGTCTCATAAAGGATACAGGGCGTTTAAAGGAATTATGTCTCGATTTATATAATGTGCCTCAAGTATTACCAGAAGTGTATTTACGCGTTAAATGTGTAGAGATCTTTGTGCTATTAGGAACATTACAAAGTGTAGAGAGTCATGAACGCGATTATTTTGAACGAGCTCAAGTGGAAACGATAAAAGCCATTCACGATACTATTGTGAATGATTTAGGGCGCCATTATACAATTGAGGAGTTAGCTAATACGTATCGTTTGTCTATGACTGCGTTGAAGCGCTGCTTTAAAGGTGTTTATGGCATAACTATATATCAATATGTAAAGCGGTGTCGCATGCGTGCAGCAGCTAAAGAATTGAAGGAATCTGATGATACAATTTTAGCTATTGCCAATCGTTGGGGCTATGAAAATGGCAGTAAATTCTCTGGTGCCTTTAAGCAAATCATGGGCTGTAATCCAAGGGAATATCGTTTAAAACATAAGATGTCATGATGGAAATTTCTTGACCCAATGGAGCTAAGTGCTCTTTTTGGGGTAGTTTGATGAAATTGACTTTTGTTATCATTTTATATAGAGCAGGTATGGTTGTGTACATATTTGCACGAGGAGGTCAAATTAATGGAAGCATTAGCATATGTATTACACTTATTTATTACAGGTGGTTTAGTTATGTATCCACTTTTATTTCTTTCCTTGGTGACTATCGCTATTGCCATTGAACGATGGTATTATTTTAAACATAATACGCGAAGTATAAAAGGATTGATTCATGGCGTTTACCACAGTATTAAATCTGAAGATTGGAACACAGTGGACGAATTGTGCACCCAATATCCATCCGCCATGAGCCGTGTAGTACAGGCAGGTATGCGAAATCGAGAATCTGAATCAAGTTTAAAAAATAGCTTTATGGAGCAAATGACTTTAGAAATGTCATCTTTTAAACGCTATTTAGATTATTTAAGTGCCATCGTTACAGTGGCGCCATTACTTGGTTTGTTAGGCACTGTTACGGGCATGATTGGCACCTTTGGAGTCTTAGATAATGGCGGCGGTGCAGCGGCTATTACTGGCGGTATTGGGGAAGCTCTCATTGCGACGGCTACAGGCCTTTGCGTTGCTATTATTGCCTTTATGGTGTACACCTATTTCAGTCACCGCTTAGATCATTTTATAGTAGACTCTGAAAAAACCTGTGCTATGGTCGCCAATGGATTAAAAAAGGAGTGGAATTAATATGTTTAAAGAATTAGGATTAAAGCAAAAACCAATGTTTATGATTATTCCTATGATTGACATAATTTTCTTTTTACTCGTCTTTTTTATGATGAATAGTCTTCAAACAGTAGCACAAAAATCTCTCGATGTTCAGCTTCCTACGGCGCAAGCCGCACAGACACAACGGCAAGTTCCTGTTATAATATCATTAGATACAGCAGGACATATTGTTATTGATTCAAAAGCCTTCAGTGCAGATGATGCTAGACAACTTTTAGCCACAAAAGCAAAAGAGAATCCGTCCATCGCCGTTATTTTACAGGCCGATGCACGAGCTGCTCATGGTCAAGTTGTAGCAATTATGGATATGGTGCGTTCGGCGGGGATTAAAAAATTCTCCATTGGAGCCACCAATAAATGAAAGGAATCTAACTCATGATGAAACCTGAAGAATTATTTGCCAGCATGTCTGAGGAACAACGGATTATGCAATTTGGGCGGTCCACAGATAATCCGCTTATGGAAGCCTTTGATGCAAAGCGTGTAGTACATGCAGGTTTAAATGGCCGCCCGTTGAGTCCAGAGGAGTCGCAAAGCACTTGGTCTCGACTTATGGAGGAAGAGCCTACAAAAGGACAATTACAGTCTGCGTATATACACATTCCATTTTGTCAGACAAAATGCTTGTACTGTGGATTTTTCCAAAATGCAGCCAATCAATCAGCAGAAGATCGTTACATTGATTTGCTCATTCAGGAATTAGAACATGATGCAACGCATAGACGCGTAAAGGATGGATTGATTCAAACTGTATTCATTGGAGGCGGCACACCGACCTCTTTATCGGCGCATAATGCGGCGCGATTATTAAAGACAATTCAGAACTGCTTGCCTTTGGCTAATGATTATGAGCTCACCTTAGAAGGCCGCATCAATGATGTAGTGCCTGAAAAAATGGAGGCTTGGTTCTCTAATGGAGTGAATCGCATGTCCTTAGGTGTGCAATCGTTTCACACGGATATTCGTCGTCAATTGGGGCGCTTAGATGACCAGGAGACTATTTTACAGCGTTTAGCTGCCATTAAAGAATATAATCAATGCTCCTTGGTAGTGGATTTAATTTATGGATTGCCTGACCAAACACCTGAAAAATGGATGGAAGACTTAAAAATTCTTGAGACAGCACCGATTGATGGTATGGATTTATATCAGTTAAATGTATTTGAAAATAGTGATTTAAATAAACAAATACAAAAGGGGCGCATTTCGCCAGCGGCGACTACTAAGGAACAGGCTCAGATGTTTGCTATGGCTAGAGAATTTGTAGATGCCTATAATTTTAAGCGTTTAAGTGCCGCCCATTGGAGCCGCTCTCCACGGGAGCGTAGCCTTTATAATACAATGGCTAAGCGCGGCTATCCTATGTTCCCCTTTGGCTGTGGTGCCGGTGGCAATGTAGGTGGCTATATGACGATGCTCCATCGTGCTCTTGGTCCTTATGAGGCCATGGTAGAAGCAGGTCAAAAGCCTTTTATGGTATTGATGAAGCAATCGCCATTGCAGGAGATGGCCAATATTATTGTGGCTCAATTGGAGCAAGGTCATTTTGATTTGCGACCTCTCATTGCCTATGATGAGCGTTTAGGTGATTTAGCGTGGCTCTTCGATTTATGGTGTGAGCGAGGCCTTTGCAGCTTCAATGGCGTTATGTATAAATTGACGTTGGCCGGTGAATTCTGGCATGTGAACTTAACACAGTCGACTATTGAAATGGCTCAATATATATTGACTGGTGAGTCTGTTATGTTAAAAGAGAAGATTGCGGCGCAAAATGATGGCAAGGTACATGGACATCCTCAGGGAATGGGCCATCCAGCAGGAGTGCCAAAAGGACATCCAGGTGGTCATCCTCATGGAGCGGGCCACCCAGCAGGCGTGCCAAAAGGACATCCCGGTGGTCATCCTCATGGAGCAGGCCACCCAGCAGGAGTGCCAAAAGACGATCCTAGTGGACATCCTCATATGATTCGTGCGCAGTTTGCTAATCGTGCAGAAAGTCCAGCAAAAGAATTAAATGATACGCAAGGGATGTATAAGGCCACAACTATGGCAGGGCATCCGAGTGCTTGTCCGATGGGGAAGGTGCTAAAGAATAAATAAGATGTTAGTAAGGTAGGTGATGGTTTGAAGCGTTATTTAATAATTCCGGTAGGTATTGTAGTGGCCTGCTTGGTATTTTTAGCAGGATGGATGAATTTTCATGAATATGAGTCAGCTCAACCAAGCACTATGCGTACCGTAGTTGATGCAACCGGCACGGAGATTCAGATTCCAACGCATCCGAAGCGCGTTGTTATCTTAAATATTGCAAACTTAGATATGTATTATGCAGTAGGCGGTAAAGTAGTAGGTAAGCCTAAGTCCTCATATTATTCTAAAGACCTTATGGCGGCGACGGCTGATGTGCCATCTATTGGGGGTCTTCATAGTCCTAGCGTAGAAGCTATTATCGGTATGCATCCGGATTTAGTTATTGGCGTTAATGTACCTTTTAATACCAATCTGCGCGAGATGCTAAGCCAGGCTAATATACCCTTGTATATTAATAATCTAAATACCTATGAAGATGTAGTAGATACACTTCGCTTCTTTGGGGAATTAACCGGTCATGAAGATGTTGCCAATGTAACAGCCAAGCGCGCTGAAGATCATTATAATAAAGTAGTGGCCTTGACTAAAGAAGAAACAGGACCCCAGTCCCTCATTATCTTTGGGTCGCCTGGCAGTTTTAGCATGGCCACGAATACTTCGTTTAGTGGTAATTTACTAAAAACTTTGGGTGGTCATAATATTGCCGACCGAGATAGTAGCCTCGCTGGCGATTATGTGCCACTCAGTATGGAGTACATCATAAAAGAGAATCCGGAAGTCATTTTCTTCATTTCCATGACACCTAAGCCTGATAGCATTGAAACCTTTAAGCGAGATATGTTAGAGAGTTCGGCTTGGCAGGATATTTCCGCTGTTAAAACAGGCCGTATTTACTATTTATCAGGTGGTTTATTTGCATTAAATCCAGGGACGCCAATTAATGAAGCGCTGGATATTATGTACAAGGATTTATATGGAAAGGAGGTCCCAAATGACTAACAAAGAGTTGACTGCACAGAATCAGTTAGCACTGCCGAAAGATGGACGGTATCGACGTCGTCAACTAGCGTATGCAGGAGCTGGGCTATTTTTACTCATCGCTGCTTTAGCGGGTATTTTATATGGGGCCATTCCAGTTAGCTTACAGGAATTATCCTTATTATTACAAGGGCAAGGCTCTAATGATACGGAGCGAATTGTGTATTATTTGCGCTTACCTCGCGTTATATGTGCCGCATTAGTGGGCATGAACTTAGCCTTGGCAGGCTGCATTTTGCAAGGCGTATTGCATAATCCATTGGCCGATCCAGGGATTATTGGCGTTACTGCTGGTGCCGGGGTGGCTGCTATGGCAGTAATGATTTTAGCACCAGCCTTTATTTACTGGGTGCCTTTAGCGGCCTTTATAGGTGCTTTAGTGGCATTGGCGATTGTATTTTTATTGGCTTGGGATAGAGGCATTAATCCTTTGCGCCTTATCTTAGCAGGTGTAGCAGTAGCCGCTTTCTTTGGCGGTGGCACAACAGCTTTGTGGGTAGCATTCCCAGACCGTATTCAAGGCGCCGTTAACTGGCTTGCCGGTGGTTTTGCAGGGGCACGCTGGTCCTATGTGTGGATTGTATTGCCTTATAGCATTATTGGCCTTTTAGGTACCTTGTGGAATTATCGAAAATTAAATGCCCTTCAAATGGGTGATGAAGTAGCTTTGAGCTTGGGGATTAATTTAAAACGCACGCGTTTTATTCTAATCTTTTTATCGGCTATTTTAGCTGCATCCTCTGCCAGTGTAGCTGGCTTACTCGGCTTTGTAGGGCTTATTGTACCTCATATTATGCGACTTATCGTAGGTTCTGATTTTGAATACTTATTACCAGCTTCTGCCGTATTTGGTGCGGCTTTACTAGTTGGAGCAGATACCTTTGCGAGAACTATATTTAGTCCTATGGAAATACCAGTGGGGATATTCCTATCCTTCTTAGGGGCGCCATTTTTCTTGTATCTATTGAAACGGAGGAGCCGAGGATGACACGTACATTAGTTATGGACCAAGGTCGTATCGGCTATGGAGAGCGAATCGTTGGTGAAGGGGTTAATGTAAGCTTTGATAAACCAGAGATTGTAAGCATTATTGGTCCTAATGGATCGGGTAAATCCACGGTATTAAAAACCTTAGGCCGTCTGTTGGAGCCGATGGCTGGGACTGTACTATTAGATGGTAAAAATATTCAAAAGATGGGGGCTAAGGAAGTGGCGCGAATCATTTCCATGTTGCCTCAATCTGCTCAAGCGCCGCAGGATATGACGGTACGTGATTTAGTACTCTGTGGTCGTTTGCCCTATCAGAATGCATTTAGTTCACTAAAAGTAGAGGATGTGCAGGCCGTAGAAGCCGCCTTAGAAGAAACAGGCTTAGTTAATTTACAGCATCGTCCTTTAAAAGATTTATCCGGTGGTGAAAGGCAACGCGCTTGGCTTGCCATGGCTATTGCCCAAGAGCCTGATATATTGATGTTAGATGAACCGACTACGTTCTTAGATGTGCGGTATCAGCTAGAATTGATGAAATTAGTTGTGAAACTACATAAGACTCGTGGTATCACCGTGATTATGGTGCTACATGATCTTAATCATGCAGCTCATTTTAGTCATAGGCTAATAGCAGTTAAACAAGGACAAATCGTAGCTGATGGAGCGGTGGCAGATATTTTTAATGAAACTGTCTTGAGTCAGCTCTATGATGTAAACATGGTGTTTAGTAAATTACAGATTAATGGTGAAGAGCATACGATTTGTGTGCCTTATGAAAGTCGTATATAGGCATATGTATAATAGAGAGGAGTTTATCCATGAAGAGTATTGTTATTTATTCATCACGCACAGGCAATACAAAACAAGTAGCCGAAGCAATTGTTAAAGAATTACCAGCAGGTACAGAGTGTGTAGCTGTTAAAGATGCTCCTGCTGATTTAAGTTCTTATGATTTAGTATTTATGGGCTTTTGGGCTGACCAAGGAAATGCTAATAAAGAAGCGCAGACAGTGTTGAGCCGTATTAATTCAAAACAAGTTGCTTTATTTGCCACCTTAGGTGTACCACCAATGCTTCCTCATGCTAAGGAAACGATGGAGGCCGCTAGTAAATTATTACCTAATGGCTTAGCGCCAGTGAGCACTTTTATGTGCCAAGGCAAAGTAGATCCAAAAGTTATTGAAATGATGTTTAAGATGTTCCCTGAAGGACATCCTCATGGACGTAGTGCAGAGCGTGAAGAGCGTCACAGACAAGCCGCATCCCATCCAGATGCTACAGACCTTCAAAACGCGCAGAACTTTGCAAAAGATGTATTGGCTAAATTAGGTTAATAGTAAACAGATTGGTAACAGTTAGTCTAATAGGAAATATTTAAAAAAGAAAATAGTATAAAAATATTAGACCATATTAGATTAGTGGATGTTAGTAAAATTTACTAAAAGTTAGTAACAGTCAGTAAAATAAACTAATTACTTTGGATATTAATGGTTAGTTGGCAGTCTTTGTGTATTAAGAGAGACATGGTTAGCTAGCTAACCATTACTATAAAACATGCCCAGTTGGCATGATAGATTGAACAAGAGTTTGAATTTTCTATACAAGCAGTAGACATAATAGGTAAGGACCTAAATATATCGACCTTGAAATAGCTAGGTGTAGCTAGCCCTTGTGGAAACATGGACACACAGGGGACCTGTAGATATAGAGGCTTACTTATTATGTCTTTTTGTATGTAGAGCAAGTGGAGGCATTTTTAGTAGCAATCGAATTAAATGCGAAAATAATAAGTGTTAAAGGTATAAAGTATATGAGAATACCTGAAGAAGTGTCGTAATGTTTTCGAGTTACGTTGTTAATTCAAGAGATAATTTGTGTGTAAATGTAATGAGTATTACAGTAGCAGAAGTAGGGCCGAGTTGTGTGTGCTGACGGAGTTTGCGAGTTAGATAGTGATAGTAGTCGATTAAAGCTTGTGTTAGAAGTCGTGGGGGATTACAGATTCACTCTCAATATAAGTCGTGCAGTGTTAGATGGGCTTTTTGTGCATGATTGGTTCAGAGGAGAAACAAATGAACTTACGAGTAAGAAAACAGATTATTTTATCCACTTTAATAGTAACTGCTATGACCTCACCAGTGTGGGCGGCCACTAGCCAAACCGATACAATTGTAGTAACGGCATCAAAAACGGAAGAAACAATTAAAGCATCGCCACAAGCTGTTGAAGTAGTGACCGCAGAAGAGATGAAAAAATTAGGGGCAGATAATTTAATTACAGGCTTACAGTTAGCAGATAATTTAAATTTATCTGCTGGCACACAAAGTGGTACAGGTAATCAAGTAATGCTTCGCGGCATGGATTCTAGATACACTTTGATTTTAGTAGATGGACGTCGTATGTCTGGAGAGGATACAGCACAGTCAGCTAATATTTACACGTTAAGCCGCATCAATTTGAGCAATGTAGAACGCGTAGAAATTGTCCGCGGTTCTGGCAGTACTTTATACGGGTCCGATGCCATGGGTGGTGTAATTAATGTTATTACTAAAAAGGCTACAGAAGAACAGGGCACTGTTGGCGTAGTCACTGGGAATCGTGAGATTAGTAATTGGTATAGTTATTCAACAGGTAAACAAGGGCGATGGAGTGCTACGGCTGATGCTCGCTTTACTAAAGTACGACCTACGAATGTATTAAGTAGCTCGTCTTCTTCTGGTAGTGTATATAATCAGCCAAGTTTGTATGGCAATAAACAATACTATAATGTGAGCACGACCTATGATTTTGAAAATGCTAACCACAATGAATTACGTTTTGATGGTAGTTATTTTAAATCTAAGTTACAGACATCGAGCAATAATATGTCTTCAATCGCTAGATATAACCAAGATGGCTATGATCTTAGCTTGACATATACAGGTAAGACTGATAAAAATGACTACCAAATTCGCACCTATTATGATCGTTTAAATCGAGAATACCGCCCCGCATCTTCGGCTTTAAATGAAGATGGCAAGTATTATAATTTTGTAGTTGAAGCGCATGACACTATGTATGCCAATGATGACCATACTATTACCTTTGGCGGTGAATACCGCAAGAACTACTATGAAGGTACGCGCTTGCAAAATGCAGCAGCCCATGAAGTAGATTCTACGGCATTATTCGTTGAAGATACATGGCAAGTCAATGATAAATGGATTGTGCAGCCGGCGATTCGTTATGAATATAATGACCAGTTCGGTTCGAATGTGTCCCCTAAAATTGGTACTACTTATAATTTCACGGACCACTTGCGATTAAAAGCTAATTACGGCTTAGGATATCGCGCGCCAAGCATTTCTGATTTGTATATGAACTTTAGCCATACAGTGGGAACCTTCTCGTATCGTATATTAGGTAATCCTGATCTTGAGCCAGAGAAATCTAGAAATTTTGATATTGCTCTAGAAGGGGAACATGGAAAAGCCTTTGCTAAAGTGTCCTACTATGACAATAAGATTAAGAACTTAATTGACAGCACTGTAGTGGGTTATCTTTCAGGCTTCTTAACTATGAAGTATATAAATGTTGATGAAGCGCGTATTCGTGGGGTAGAAAGCACCTTAGGATATAACTTTAATGATCGATTGACGTTTAAATTGACTCATAATTATATCCATGCCACGGATGAAAGTGATGGAAGCCGCTTAGCTAATCGCCCTAAATTTGTTAGCACTGCACAGCTTTCTTATGATAATGGGGAAACTAATGGCTATAATATTACCCTTTGGGATGCCTTTACGCAGGATTATTATTTTAATAGCAAATATTATACATTTAATACCCTTAATATTTCAGCTACGAAGCGAATCAATGAAAACTTATCAGTCTTTGTCGCTGTAGAAAACATTTTAGATAAAGAAATTGATGATTTATATCTCTTCGGTCGAGTTTGGCGTGTAGGGGCTGAAATGAAATTCTAAAGGGAGTTTACTTACTATCTTTAATTAGAATTATTAGTTTTATACATTAGTAGCTTTATATAATGTTTGGCTTAATATACTAGTATTTTTAAAATTAGTACAACAATATCATTTCTAAGTAGAAGTGAACAAAACCTCTATCTAGTAGGTATGATCAGGCGATCAATGTGTGGATTGTTACATGCTTACTAGGTAGAGTTTTTTTATAAGCTTGAGATGAAGTGAACGTGAGTTTTTTGCCTTATTAAATCAAGGAAGTTCATCAAAAATAAATTTTGTGTGTAATTGTGTGTAATTTTTATATTATAGTGTGTTGGAGGTTTGTGTGATGTATAAAATGAAGACTAAAGAAATTGTATTAAGTGCTCTGGTGCTAACGGCTATGACGGCCCCAGTTTATGGCCAAGGAACTGTATCAGATGGCGTAAATCGGACGGAGACCATTGTAGTAACGGCTTCAAAAACAGCTGAAACGATTAAAGCCGCTCCACAAGCTGTAGAGGTAATTACAAGTGATGACATTAAAACAATGGGGGCTACTGATGTAGTGTCTGCGTTACAGTTAGCAGATAATATTAATTTATCTGAGTCCTCTATGACGGGGAATCAGGTTATGCTTAGAGGGATGGATACAAAGCATACGTTAATTTTAGTAGATGGCAAGCGTTTAGCTGGTGAAGATACAGATAGCACAGCCAATGTATACACCTTAGGGCGCATGAGTTTAGATACAGTAGAGCGCATTGAAATTGTGCGTGGTGCTACGAGCTCTTTATATGGTTCTGATGCTATGGGTGGGGTCATTAATATTATTACCAAGATACCTGCTACAGAAGGTGTTACTGTAGGTGTCAATACAGGCACGCGGCAAATGAATAATTACTATCGCTATGATTCTGGCAAGCAAGGTCGTTGGAGCTTGACTGCAGGGGCACAGTTTACAAAGGTGCGTCCTATTAATATTCACCAATATGTGGCGCCATCAGCTACAGCTGTAGGGGTGGATGATTACAATCGTTATATGTTTGGTACGCGTCAAAACTTTGATGTAAGTGCTGTATATGACTTTGAAAATGCTAACCAAAATAAATTGCGCTTTGATGCCAATTATTTTAAAGAACATTTACGCACTGAATTAGCTGATCAACAAGGCTTGCAAAGAGGCATGAAGTATGACCAACAAAAGGATAAGGTAGAGCATTATGATAATTCTAGTTATGGCTTAAGCCTTACTTATACTGGTAAAACCGAGTCTAATGACTATATGGTACGCACCTATTATAATCAGCTCAAAAAAGATTACGATATGAGTAATAATGTTGATTTTTCTTTCTTAGGCCGATTCTCTCCTGTTGCACAGAAAATGATGGAGCGCTTATATCCAAGTTCAGACTATGACAGAGCTAAATATTATACCTGGGTGACAGATGCACAAAATACGATGTATCTCAATGATGACCATACCTTAACCTTTGGTGGTGAATATCGCCGGGTATACTATGCTGGTACGCGCCTCGGTGGCCAAGCGAGTGCTGATGGGGTAAAAAATAAAGAGGCCCATGATGTTAATTCCTATGCCGCCTTCATTGAAGATACGTGGCAGGTAACAGACAAATTGATGCTACAACCATCAATTCGTTATGAACATAGTGACTCCTTCGGGTCCAATGTATCACCTCATATTGGCTTAAATTACAGCATTAAGGATAATTTACGCTTTAAAGCTAATTATGGCCGTGCTTATAAGGCGCCAACTGTATCAGAGCTTTATATGAATATGTGGCATAGTCCAGGCCCTATTATGGTCAATGTAAATGGCAACCCAAACTTAGAGCCAGAGAAATCGGTGAACTATGATGTTTCCTTAGAAGGAGAATGGGGTAAATCCTTTGCGAAAGCTACATATTACAATAATAAAATCAGCAATCTCATTGACTATAATCAGTGGACAGACCCATTAACTGGCGTAATCCATGCTGATTATGTAAATGTGAATAAAGCTAAGATTAGTGGCGTGGAATTAACGTATGGCTATACCTTCTCTGATCGTTTATCAGCAAAAGCTACGTACAACTACATTGATGCTACGAATGAGCGCACTGGTAGTCGCTTGTTGAATCGCCCTAAATCGGTGTCTACAATTCAGTTAGTATATGATGATAATCAAGACACAGGCTATAGCGCTATGCTTTGGAATACCTTCACGCATGATTATGCGTATAGTCCATCTACTAGCCGTCGCAGTGGAGGCTATAATCTTTATTCCTTCAATACATTCAATGCATCTGTAACACGTAAATTCAATAAGGAGTTCTCTGCATTTGTAGCTGTGAATAATATCTTTGACAAGAAAGTAGATGACCTCAATATGTATGGACGAATTTGGCGTGTAGGGGCTGAGATGAAGTTCTAATTGTTAGTGGATATTGCTTACATTGGCTATTGTGGGAGGTATATAATAAGCATAAATTGATAACTTCCTTTTAGCTTGACAGTGAGCGCCTCGAAAGGTAAAATAGAGGAGTAAGAAACAGTGAAAACAGTACGAGAGACTGTTAGTTTAATGAATACCTTTTAAGTTAGTCCTGTGAGGCTAGTAAAGGAACATAGTAGGGACCCGTGTGGCCATGGGTATATCACTACGTCTGCTATAGACCTTTTGCCTCTGGCAAAAGGTCTTTTTTGATATCAGTTAGGAGGCTGACAATGGGACAAGTAAGTTTAAAGGGCAAGCATCTTCTAGGTCTTGAGCATATCTCAAGAGAAGAGATCGAACTCATTTTACGAGTAGCCAAAAAAATGAAGAAAATTGTTCTTTCGGAGGATAAGAAACATCCCCTGTTAAAGGGCAAATCCATTATCAACTTATTCATGGAGAATAGTACTCGTACGAGAAGCTCCTTTGAATTAGCAGGTAAATACTTAGGTGCTGATGTCATTAATATTTCAAAGAGTGGTAGTTCCATGGCAAAAGGTGAAAGCTTCCGCGATACATTGCTTACCATGTCTTACATGGGCACTGATGCCATCGTAATGCGTCATAGCGCTGAAGGCTCACCACTCTATGCAACAAAAGTAGTGGACCCTATTATTATCAACGCTGGTGATGGTGCACATGAGCACCCAACACAGGCTTTACTCGATATTTACTCCATCATGGAACGCAAAGGTAGCTTAGAGGGCTTAAAAATTGTTATCGCAGGCGATATCATGCACAGCCGTGTAGCCCGTTCTGATATTTATGGCTTTACTAAACTTGGCGCCGATGTGCATTTGGTAGGCCCACGTACCTTGGTGTACCCAGAGTTAGAAAAGTTGGGTGTTACAGTGCATCATGATGTGCGCGAAGCGCTAAAAGATGCAGATGTAGTCAATGTACTTCGCATCCAATTAGAGCGTATTAACTCCGCCTTATATCCAACAAATCGCGAATATGCGCGCATTTTTGGTATTAATAAAAATGTCTTAAAAGAAGCGAAAGATGATGTAATGGTATTGCATCCAGGTCCAATGAACCGCGGTCTAGAAATTGCTCATGACGTAGCGTATAGCGATGAATCAGTGATTCAAGAGCAGGTTCGTAATGGTGTGGCCATTCGCATGGCAGTATTGTACTTAACAATTGTTGGAGGTGACGGCAGTGAGCTTGCTGATTAAAGGTGGTACAGTTGTAAACCCAGGAAAACAACAACATGAAATAGCAGATATTTTAGTCGTGGACGGAAAAATTGCCGCCATTGGTCAGAATCTTTCCGCTGATGGTGCTGAAGTATATGATGCAACTGGTCTCATTGTGACACCAGGCCTTATCGATATGCATACACATCTTCGTGAGCCAGGTCAAGAAGCAAAAGAAGACTTCCACAGTGGTACCCAAGCAGCAGCTGCTGGTGGCTTTACTCGTATCGCTACAATGGCGAACACAAAGCCAGTAGTAGATAATGCTGCGTTAGTGCGCGGTCTTCAAAAACAGGCTGACTTGACTGGTGTAGTAAAAGTAGAATTTATCGGCGCTGTAAGTAAGGGCCTAGAAGGCAAAGAATTGGCTGAAATGGGCGATATGGCAGAAGCTGGCGTAGTTGGTTTCTCCGATGATGGCCATTATGTAGAAAGCGCTGCTTTCATGCGTCGCGCCTTAGAATACTCTAGCATGTTCAACAAACCTGTTATCGACCATGCAGAAGAAGTGAGCTTAACTTGTGAAGGTCATATGCATGAAGGCTTTGTAGCTTATCAAATGGGTGTAAAAGGTCGTCCTGCTGTAGCTGAAGATATGGCGGTAGCTCGTGATTTAATGTTAGCTGAAATGACTGGTGGCCATATTCACATTGCTCATGTAAGTAGTAAAGACACGGTAGAGCAAATTCGCCGCGCCAAAGCTAAGGGCATTAAAGTTACTTGTGAAGTAACTGCACAGCATTTATCCTTTACTGATGAATATCTTCGTGAATACAATCCAGCGTTTAAAATGGCGCCGCCAATTCGTTCGGAAGATCATCGCGAAGCCTTGTTAGCAGGCATTAAAGATGGTACTATTGATGCCATTATCACCGACCATGCACCACATGCAGAAGAAGAAAAAGACGTAGAATTCTGCTGTGCACCAAATGGTTTCAGTGGCCTTGAAACATCCTTAGCAGCAGTGATTACGCACACCTATAAAACAGGTCTGTTAACCTTAGATGAGATTGTTAATTTAATGAGTGTGAAGCCAGCTCAAATCATGGGTGTTGATGCAGGTATCTTAGAAGTTGGTAAAGCAGCCGACATTACCGTATTCAGCACTGATGAAGAGTGGACTGTAGACCGCAATCAATTTTATACCAAGGGCAAAACAAGCCCATTTGATGGTATGACATTAACCGGCAAGGCTAAGTTAACAGTAGTAAATGGCGAAGTTGTTATGAAAGAGGGAGTTGTGACCCAGTGAAAGGTAAATTAGTATTACAAGACGGTAGCGTATATGAAGGTCAACTTCTCGGCGGAGCACCAATTCTCGGGGAAGTCGTTTTCAATACAGGCATGACAGGGTATCAAGAAATTTTAACAGACCCATCTTATGCCGATCAGATTATTACATTAACCTATCCTTTAATTGGTAACTATGGCACATATCGCGATATTGCACAGGCGCCAACACCATATTGCCGTGGCATGATTGTAGGGGAACTTTGTGATTTCCCAAGCAATTGGCAAAATGAAGGCACCTTTGAAGAATATCTTCGCGCTTATGGCATTCCTTGTTTATATGATGTAGATACGCGTGCTATTACACGTCGCATTCGTAATCACGGGGTTATGAAAGGTGTAATTTGCCCAATCAATACGCCACAAGAGCGCATTGATGCTTTACTGGCACAAAGCTTGCCAACTGACCAAGTTATGCGCGTTACCACTAAATGGGAAGGCTACCGCGGTAGCAATCAAGCTAAATACCATGTAGCAGTATATGACTTTGGTGTGAAAGAAAGCATTTTAAAATCCTTAGAAGCTTGCGGTTGTCGCTTGACAATTTTTCCAGCCGACACTAAGGCAGAGGAAATCTTAAAAGTAAATCCAGATGGCATTTTCTTGTCTAATGGCCCTGGGGACCCTCAAGACCTTGGCTTTGCTGTAGAAGAAGTTAAAAAATTACTAGGTAAAAAGCCAATCTTTGGTATTTGCATGGGCCATCAAGTATTAGCTCTTGCTTATGGTGGCAGTACTTATAAAATGCGCTTTGGTCATCGTGGTTCTAACCATCCAGTTAAGGATCTTCGCACTGGTCGCGTATATATTACTTCACAAAATCACGGCTATGCAGTGGATGAAACTAGCTTGAAAAACGCCGATGTTACAATTACACATCGAAGTGTAAATGACGATACTGTAGAAGGTATGGTGCATAATAGTATGCCTATTATGTCAGTGCAATATCATCCAGAAGCATCGCCTGGACCAACTGACAATCTCTACTTATTTGACGAATTTGAAGCATTAATGGATAAGCATAAATAGAAGGGGCTGTGACAATGGAACAAAAGAAAATACTCGTTATCGGGTCCGGCCCGATTATTATCGGACAGGCGGCAGAATTTGACTATGCAGGGACACAGGCTTGCCGCTCCCTTCGTGAAGAAGGCTATAAAGTTGTACTCGTAAACTCTAATCCTGCCACAATTATGACAGACCGAGACATTGCTGACCGCGTATATATTGAGCCAATTAGCTTGGAGTTTGTAACTGAAGTAATTCGCAAAGAGCGCCCTTATGGCTTGCTAGCTTCTCTTGGTGGGCAAGTAGGCCTTAACATGGCTGTAGAATTATCTGAAGCCGGTGTATTGGAAGAGTATGGGGTAAAACTTCTTGGCACTACTTTAGCGGCTATTAAGCAGGCGGAAGACCGTGAGCTTTTCAAAGAAGCTATGAAGCGGATCAATCAACCAGTGCCTGAAAGTGATATTTTCAGCGATGTAGAAAAAGCCGTTGAATTTGCTAATCGAATTGGGTATCCAATTATCATTCGTCCAGCTTACACCTTAGGTGGCACGGGCGGTGGCATTGCGCACAATGAAGAGGAAATGTACATGATTGCCCTTCGTGGCATCAAGTTGAGCCCGATTCATCAAATTCTAGTAGAGCGCTCTGTAGCAGGCTGGAAAGAAGTAGAATATGAAGTAATGCGCGATAGTGCAGACAACTGCATCATCGTATGTAATATGGAAAATATCGACCCTGTAGGTGTTCATACTGGCGACTCCATCGTAGTGGCACCAAGCCAAACATTAAACGATATTCAGTACCAAATGCTTCGCACCGCATCAGTTGACATTATTCGCTATCTTGAAATCGAAGGCGGCTGTAATGTGCAATACGCCCTCGATCCATATAGCAATCAATACTATGTAATCGAAGTAAATCCTCGCGTATCTCGCTCCTCAGCACTTGCTTCTAAAGCGACAGGCTATCCAATTGCAAAGGTGGCAGCGAAGGTGGCATTGGGCATGACCTTGGACCAAATTACAAATGCTGTAACTGGTGAAACTAAAGCGTGCTTCGAACCATCCTTAGACTATGTAGTTACTAAATTCCCACGTTGGCCATTTGAAAAGTTCAACTTAGCGGACCGTACCCTTGGCACGCAGATGAAGGCTACTGGGGAAGTTATGGCTATTGACCGCACTTTGGAAGGTTCCTTATTAAAAGCGATTCGCTCCTTGGAAATCGGCTTAGACCATATTGAATTGCCTAAGATTTCCCATGAATCACCAGAGCAATTAATTGAGCGCTTGCGTCTTGTAGATGACGAACGCATCTATGTTGTAGCACAAGCTCTTCGCGCTGGCATTAGTGTGGAAAAAATTCACTTCATTACGAAGATTGATACCTTCTTCATCAATAAGATTAAGAATATTGTGGATGTAGAAAAAGACTTAGCCGCTAATGGCGTGACAGAAGAAAATCTTCGTTTAGCTAAGAAATATAGCATGCCAGACAAAGTAATTGCGCGCTTTGCTAACACAACTAGTGAAGCGGTACAGGCTAAGCGTGAAGAATTTAAAGTATTCCCAACTTACAAATATGTAGATACTTGTGCAGCTGAGTTTGAAGCACATACACCATATTATTACAGCGCCTATGCTTATGAAGATGAAGTCGTGCCACGCGGTGATAACAGCGTTATCGTTCTAGGCTCTGGCCCAATCCGCATCGGTCAAGGTGTAGAGTTCGACTACTGTTCGGTACATTCTTCTTGGGCGCTTCGCAAAGCTGGCAAGAAATCTATTATCATCAATAATAACCCAGAAACTGTAAGTACAGACTTTGATACATCTGATAGCTTGTACTTTGAACCACTTACTGTGGAAGATGTTATGGAAGTAATTCGCAAAGAAAATCCAATTGGCGTTATTGCTCAATTCGGTGGTCAAACAGCGATTAATTTAGCTGGTCCGCTCGCAGAGCGTGGGGTTAAAATCCTAGGTACTTCTGTAGACAGCATTGATATGGCCGAAGACCGCGAACGCTTTGACGAATTATTGGCTGAGCTCGGCATACCTCGTCCTGTAGGCGCCTTAGTAACGAGCCATGAAGAAGCGATTGAGGCAGCTAGCCGCCTTTCTTATCCATTAATCGTTCGTCCATCCTATGTATTAGGTGGTCGAGCTATGGAAATCGTGTACAATGACAAAGAACTTGATGTGTACATGAAAGAAGCTGTAGTGGCATCTAAAGATCATCCAGTGTTGATTGACCGTTACATGGTGGGCATGGAAGTGGAAGTAGATGCTATTGCTGACGGCGAAGACGTTTGCATTCCTGGTATTATGGAACAAATCGAACGTGCTGGTGTTCACTCTGGTGACTCTATTGCCGTATATCCTGCGCAGCATTTATCGGATGAAATTACAGAGCAAATTGTTGATTATACACGTCGTATTGCTAAAGGCCTTAATGTAAAAGGGATTGTTAATATTCAGTACATCGTAGCTAATGGTGAGCTTAATGTTATCGAAGTAAATCCTCGCTCCAGCCGTACAGTACCATTTATCAGTAAAGTAACGGGCATTAATATGATTGAATATGCAACGCGCATTGCTTTAGGCGAGACAATTAAGTCCATGGGGCTACCAACTGGTTTAGTGCCAGCGAAAGACTATGTAGCTGTGAAAGCGCCAGTATTCTCCTTCTCCAAAATGGGCCTTGTAGAAATCGCCTTAGGACCTGAAATGAAGTCTACTGGTGAAGTTATGGGGATTGGTCGTTCCTATTCTGAAGCCTTATTTAAAGCCATTCATGGCGCCAATATGCGCATTCCAGAAAAGGGCCATATTCTCATGACTGTAGCAGACCGCGATAAAGAAGAAGCAGCGCGCTTAGCGAAGGGCTTTATCGACCTTGGTTATCATATCCAAGCGACTGGCGGTACTGGTAAATACTTTGAAGAACATGGTATTCCATGTGTAATTGTTAATAAAATTCACGAAGGTGAAAATAACTGTGCTGATTTAATCCGCCGTGGTGAAGTGGACCTTATGCTCAACACCTTGACATATGGCAAGCGTCCAGAGCGTGAAGGCTTCCAACTTCGTCGTTTGGCCGTTGAAATGGGCACACCTTGCTTGACCTCCTTAGATACAGCGCGCGAAGTATTACGCGTTGTAGCTGGTCGAGCTAATGAAGAAATTAAAATTGAAGTCGAAGCGTTACAAGATTTTGAGATGGAGTGATTAATCCGTGAGTGGATATGTAGAAATGGCGCGAGTGCTCCGCAATGAGCAAATCGGATCCGATGTATGGATTATGGATTTATACGCCCCAAAACAAGCAGCTGAAGCAAAGGTTGGACAATTTTGTAATGTTCGTGTAACTGGTGGCACGGCGCCTTTATTGCGCCGTCCCATCAGCTATGCTGGATTTGATAGCAATGAAGGTACCATTACCTTGCTATATCGCGTAGTAGGTAGTGGTACAGAACTTATGACAAAGCTTAAGGAAGGGGACGAACTAGATTGTTTAGGGCCTCTTGGTAGTCAATTTGAGCTCACTGATAATATGTTATTGGTCGGTGGTGGCGTAGGGATTGCACCGATGCTTTGTATTGCATCAAAACTTAATGAAGTAGAAGATACAACTCGCTATACTACAGAAGAAGAGGAAGTCGAGATACAGCCAATGGCGTCTAAAAAGGCGACAGTAGTCTTAGGTTTTAGAAATGAAAGCGAAACCTTCTGGGCTGATTTATTTAAAGACTGCCCTGTCGAGGTGTATGTTACTACTGATGATGGCAGTGTAGGGACAAAAGGATTCCCCACAGCTATTATGGGCGAGTTAATCACTAGTGAACGAGGCGAGGCTCAAAGAGTATTAACTCCATATTTAACAGGTGCTGGTAAGAGTGAATTAATGCCTCAAAACGCTAGACTAGAGGCGACGACTCAGGCCATAGAAGAAGCATTAGCAGCTGCACCGGAAGGCGTTAGTGTAGAAGCAGTAGCTGAAACTGCAGACGCTGCAGCAGCTGAAGGTTGCAATATTGGTTTTACATCGGTCCTCACTTGTGGTCCTACACCAATGATGAAAGGTGTGGCTAAGGTAGCGGAAGAATACACTGTGTCATGTCAAGTATCTTTAGAGGAACGGATGGGCTGTGGCACTGGTGGTTGCTTGGGCTGTGGCTGTCATGGCCGCGGCGGTAAACGCTATAAAGTATGTAAAGAAGGACCTGTATTCCCAGCTGAGGAGGTGTTTTTCTAATGAGTCATGAACAATTAGCTCAGCTTGGAGACCATGGAGAGCTTGGTTATAAGCATATGGACCATAGTAAGGATTTAAATGGCAAAAAGCCAGCGTATCCTGATTTAGCAGTCGATTTTTGTGGCATCAAAATGAAGAACCCTATCGTTGCGGCATCAGGCACCTTTGGTTTTGGCCTAGAATATGCTGATTATCTCGACCTTAGCAATGAAGTGGGTGCTATTTCAGTGAAGGGCTTAACACCACAGGCGCGCAATGGTAATGAAGGAACGCGCATTGCCGAAACTCCATCAGGACTTCTTAATTGTATTGGTCTGGAAAATCCAGGAGCAGAAGCATTCGTAGAGCATATTTTACCGGAATTAAGAAAATATGATGTGCCTATTCTAGCTAATATTTCGGCTGCTGATGTAGATGGTTATGCGTTTATGGCTAAAACTTTAACTGTTGAAGGCGTAGCTGGTTTTGAAGTTAATATTAGCTGTCCCAATGTAAAAAATGGTGGTATGGCGTTTGGCGTATGTGCTGAAAGTGCAGCCGCTGTTTGTAAAATTGTAAGACAAAATACAGATTTGCCAGTCATTATGAAATTGTCTCCTAATGTGACGGATATTGTAGAAATTGCCCGTGCAGTTAAAGAGGCCGGTGCTGATGGTCTTAGTATGATTAATACTTTGTTGGGGATGGCCATTGATGTTAAGACACGCCGTCCTATTCTAGGTAATCTGTACGGTGGTCTTTCAGGCCCTGCGGTGAAACCAGTGGCTTTGCGTTTGGTGCATCAAGTGGCGCAGGCTATAGATTTGCCAATCATGGGCATGGGTGGCATCATGACCGGCACTGATGCGGTAGAATTTATGCTCGCTGGTGCCGATATCGTGTCCGTAGGCACAGCCTCTATGGTTGATCCTGGTGCTATTGGCCAAATAGCGCGCGAAATGCATGAATACTGTGAAGATACTGGTATAGCTCATATTAGTGATTTAGTAGGAGCATTACAACCATATTAAGCAGTTAGAAGTCATTGCTTATGATGTAAGAGATGAGAGACATAGATATACGTAGAAATACGTGAGAGAATTAGATATAAGCTGAGAGAACTAAATATATAGAGTCAGTAAAAGAGCCGACTAACTTGTTTGAGGACGAGTTGGTCGGCTTTTTGCATTCTTAGAGAGTAGTCTTTGGTTTATTATTAATAGACGATATATGGGGTATGAAATACTTTTACTATTTAAGGCATGTGGAAATAAATATAAGGAATGTGGAAATGAATTTAAGGAATATGAAAATAAATTTAAGGAATATGAAAATAAATTTAAGGAATATGAAAATAAATTTAAGGGCTATAGAAATAAATTTAGGGATATGGAAGTAAATTTATTGGACATGGAAATAAGTTATAACAAATAGTACATGGTTGGATAAGTCCACTGTTGGCGAACATATCAAAGGTAGTCCGATTGATAAGATTCATCTTGAAAAGTTGTTTGACAAAATCTAGTGAAATTCATAAGATAAAATGAATGACAGATGAACGTTTTTGTTACCAATTCTTTTCATATATCGTAATGGGGGATACATCTATGATTAGATAGAGGTGGAACAGGGAGTATAAGTTTATGAAATGGATGAAGAAGCTAGACAAACAAGTAGTATATGCAATGGTTTTATATTTATTAGGAATAGTAGTAATTCAAGATATAGTGCTTGGTGAGTTTGTATGGAAGATGAAATTGCAGGACTTCATTTCCGCTTTTGTTGTAAGCCTAGTACTGTATGTGTGGAATTTCCATAGGAGCATTATCTTAGCCTATTTAGGGCTAACATTTTTTATGAGCTCTATTTTGTTGATTCAAGCTTTTCACCATATTGCGATAGCTTTTACTGCCTTGCATGTAATGATTAATAGTAGTAGTTTATTGGCATGTGTGTTAATTTCTATATATCATTTTAGTGACTTTAACTGGATAGGTAAAAATAAAGGTAATAGAGTTGTACTGGGATTTTTATTTTTTATTTTCTACTTGATTCCGCTTACATATTGGGCGTATTGGGCCATGAGTGGGCAAGTTTTGCAAGCCGATATCGTGTTGGCTATTTGCCAAACCAATGTGTCTGAAACAGTGGCGTATTTAAGAAGTCAAGGCATATTAAGTATAGTTATCTTATTTGTTTGTACCATTATCTATATAATGGGGACTGTAGCACTTACGCGCTTCATGCCTAATACAGCAGTGGCTAAACAAGTATCTAAGAAGAAAGTGACACTGGGGTTATGCGCGGTGTTTTATTTACTAAGTATAGCTAGCTTCGCTCATATAAGCCGAGCCAGTGAGCCTATTGTAATGTTTAAATCCATTAAGAAGTCCTTAGATTCTTATAAACAATATGGCTTAAATAAAGCATTACGAGAAAAGCGTTTACAAGCTATGACAGGACTGAGTGTAAATCCTAAAAATAAAGGTGTGTATGTACTAGTGATTGGCGAGTCAGAAACGCGTGAGCATATGGGCGTGTATGGATATAAGCGCAATACAACGCCTTGGCTAAATGAGTTAAGCAAGGAAAAGAATACGCTTGTGTTTTCAAAGGCATTCTCTAACCATACGCATACGGTACCAGCTTTAACTTATGCATTGAGTGAAAAGAATCAGTATAATCATCTAAATTTAGATGATGCTAATTCTATTATTGAGATTGCAAAAGCTGCAGGGATGAAAACATATTGGATTAGTAATCAACAAAAGTATGGCGCGTGGGATACGCCTATTGCGGAGATTGCTTCAACTGCTGACTACCAAGTTTGGGTTAACGGCTCTGTAGGTGAGAGCACTAATACACTGTATTTTGATGAGCGCTTAGCAGGTCAAATTCCTGATATAAAAAACTTAGACAATGCACTCATCGTGTTCCATGTAATGGGATGTCATGGATTTTATGGTGATCGATATCCTGATGCCTATGATGTCTTTTCCGGTGATGATAGTGTAGTGGACATGTATGACAATGCAGTACTATATGATGATTTTGTTTTATCTAAACTTTTTAATGATGTTAAGCAAAGCCCTAATTTAAAGGCCTTTATTATGTTTTCTGACCATGGGGAAGATGCAGACTCTCATAAATCACATGAAAGTAGTAAATTTATTCCTGTTATGTCTAAAATTCCATTGATTATAAACTTTTCAGACTCTTATGTAGCTGATCATCAATCCTTGGTAGACACTTTGCATATGCATAAAGATAGTCCTTGGACAAATGATTTGATGTATAATTTATTGATCTCAATTATGGGGATAGAAGGGGCGCCAGTTCAGGAGTCACAGTTTGATTTAGGTAGTCCTTCCTATAATAGAAATCTAGATAATTTGCGAACTTTACATGGTAAGAAAAAGCTTTCATTGTAAGATTTTAATGGACAAAGTATAATTATATTAATATGTATTGTGCAGCACTTCATTTCATAGTAATTGAAGCGAGGGACAGTATAATGGAAGTACAGCTATTTTATATGTGAGAGTTAAGTTTGGTAGTATGGTAGGAGATGTATATGGAATATAATAGCATTTCAATAGGTCGTGCCGCGTTACGCTTGGCCATTACTGAAACACGGGATATGGAGCAGGAGCTTCGCAAGGATTTACAAGAGAAGGGCATTCGCTCAGTAGCAGTTGATTTTGGAGGGCAGTTTTTACAGTCCATTCCTAAGATTATTGAACATGCTGTTGTGGCAGCGCAACGTCAAAAAGTAGTAGCAGATAATCATATTGGGGAAGGCGCTGTTATTGGGGCTACCCAAGAAGCACTAGAACAATTAAAACGCAAAGCTACAGGTCTCAATGTGGGCGGTAAAATTGGTATTGCACGGTATCGCGAGCATCTCAGCGTGGCTATCTATATCGGCGTAGGGATCTTGCATCTAAATGAAATTGCAGTGGCTATTGCCCATCGAAGCTTGCCGGCTAGAGAAGGGGAGTAAGTCTCTCGTTATATTTGGAAGCATAAAGCATTGATAGTATTGATTTTGATAGAAACTGTGGCGGAAGTGCCAATAAAATAACTCGTGCAAGCATTTTAGAATATAATACTAAGAACGAAAAGAAGACAAGTTAAGACGGCTTGTCTTCTTTTTTATTACTAAATTTGTTGGGCATAATGTTAAGTATTGAATTGTTAGGCAAAGTATTAGTATTAAAGTGTTAGGCATAATCAATGTTATAGTGCTAGGTAAATATTAAGTGTAATATAAAGTTAGAAAATATAAATTTTAAGCGGATTGTGCTTAGTAAATAGTAAACTATGAAAGCGTTCTATGCTATAATAATTAGATAAGTTATAGTATTGAACGAGGGACTCTAAAGGTTGTTTTAGGAGTCTATAGATGCATTTGGAGAGCTTAAATGAAAACATTTACAGACGCATTTTTTGATGAAGCTAATTTTATTAAAAATCAGATAGATTTTAATTATTTACCTAGTAATATAACTGCAGAAGTAGAGCAGAATACATCTGACGTAGTGCAAGATGCTCCAGAGGAGTTATATCACATTGCCTATAATGTCAATGATGGATTTATTCATATTATGGGAGCTTCTGTTATTTCTGTACTTGAAAATAATAAAGATAAGAAGTTCGTAGTACATATTTTTACAGATGGGCATAGTGATGAAAATAGCAAGAAGATTGAAGAATTGGCGCGAAAATGGCAGTGTCACTGCATTTTGTATACTATTGATATGAAGCCTTTTGAAGATTTTCATATTAAAGTGGCTCGATTTTCTCGTATTACCTATGCGCGTCTATATATGCCGAAGGTGATTAAAAAATATGCCAATCGTTTTATTTATTTAGATGCTGATACGATGTGCTGTGGAGATTTTAAAGACTTATGGCATCTAGATATGCAAGGCGCTGCTATGGGGGCTGTATCTGAACATCCAGAAGCCGTAAAATATAGAGCGGGTCATTTAAAATTAAAAAATGGCAAATACTTCAATGATGGTGTCATGCTAATTGATATTGATACTTGGGAAGAACAGAAGATTACAGAAGAAGCCTTTTCTTATCAAAATGAACCGCGCGAGCGCTTCTTAGGCCAAAGTCAGGATGTGTTAAACTTAGTGTTTGATGGTGAGAATTATTTCTTGCCAGCTCAATATAATGCTTTTGGTGGGGCCGTTAATTTTAATGGACAGCCTATTATTGCCCATTGGACTGGGCGACGTAAGCCGTGGCAAATGGTAGTAACTGATATTGATGCGCAGTGGCGTCATTACAATGATTTATCACCTTGGGAGTCCATCACTAATATTTTGCCTATTAAAAAGCCAGAAAATTACCATGACTTTCAGCAGTGGGGACGCTATGAAAAGTCCAAAGGCAATTATGGTAAATATGTACAGGGCATATTTTGGTATGCTGTACTTCGCACCATATATAAATTAGGTGGCAACAAGAAGAACTAGGATATGTAAGCGAATACTAGCATTTCTTAGTATATTGTTTTAAGAGGGAAAAGAAGGTAATCTATGAAAATTGCAATTGCAGGTACAGGCTATGTAGGTTTGTCCAATGGATTGCTATTAGCGCAACATAATGAAGTAATAGCATTAGATATAATTCCTGAAAAAGTGGAACAATTAAATAAAGGCCTATCACCTATTATAGATAAAGAAATCTCTGAATTTTTACTTCGAGATGCGATCAATTTTAAAGCTACACTAGATCCTGAAGAAGCGTTTTGTGATGCGGACTATATTATCATATCGACGCCGACAAATTATGACCCGAAGAAAAACTTCTTTGATACATCTTCTGTTGAAGCTGTTATCGAGGAAGTGCTTCAAATTAATCCTTCTGCTGTGATGATAATAAAATCTACAGTGCCTGTTGGTTTTACAGAGCAGATGCGAAAGGAATACAATACTGACAATATTATATTCTCCCCAGAGTTCTTAAGAGAAGGTAAGGCCTTGTATGATAATTTATATCCTTCGCGCATTGTAGTTGGTGAGCGTTCGCAGCGTGCTGAGCAATTTGCAGATTTGTTGAAAGCAGGGGCGCTAAAGCAAGATATTCCTGTGCTGTTCACTGGTTCCACTGAGGCAGAGGCGATTAAGCTCTTCGCTAACACATACTTAGCATTGCGAGTGGCCTATTTTAATGAATTAGACTCTTATGCAGAAGTGCGTGGCCTTCATACAGATGAGATTATTAAAGGCGTAAGCTTAGACCCGCGCATTGGGGATTTTTACAATAATCCATCCTTTGGCTATGGAGGCTATTGCTTGCCGAAAGATACTAAACAATTATTGGCTAATTATCATGATGTGCCGCAAAATTTAGTGACCGCTATTGTGGAAGCCAATCGGACGCGCAAAGATCATATTGCAGATATGATTATTCAAAAGCAACCAAGTGTTGTGGGCGTATATCGATTGACTATGAAAAGTGAGTCAGATAATTTCCGTGCCTCTGCTATACAGGGCGTTATGAAACGAATTAAAGCTAAGGGAATTGAAGTAGTGGTGTATGAGCCAACTCTTGAGTCGGAGGATTTCTTTAGATCTCGTGTAGTTAGAGATTTAGATGAGTTTAAACAACTTAGCGATGTTATCATTACGAATCGTTGGTCCTCGGAGTTAGATGATGTAAAGGAAAAAGTATATACACGAGATTTGTTTGCACGTGATTGAGCAAGGATTAATAAGAAGGAGTCGTTATGGCAACATATAATGCATATGACAATTCAAAAATAGTATTGGTAACAGGGGCCGCTGGCTTCATTGGATTTCACCTAACTAAACGGTTGTTAGAGTTAGGTGGTACCGTGATTGGCTTTGATAATGTGAACGATTATTACGATGTCTCTTTAAAGGAATGCCGGTTAGCGATTCTTAATGAATATCCAAATTTTACTTTTGTAAAGGGTAATTTAGCGGATAAACAAGCTGTAGATAGTGTATTTGTTGAGCATACCCCTCATATTGTGGTAAATTTAGCTGCACAAGCAGGGGTTCGCTATAGCATTGATAATCCACAAGCCTATTTAGAATCAAACCTAATTGGTTTCTTTAATGTGTTAGAAGCTTGTCGTCATAATCCAGTGGAGCATTTGCTCTTTGCGTCGAGTTCTTCTGTGTATGGCAATCAAGAAAAAACACCTTTTTCTACGGAGGACAATGTAGACCATCCAATTAGCTTTTATGCAGCGACTAAGAAATCCAATGAATTGATGGCGTATACATATAGCCATTTATATAATATTCCTGCTACAGGCCTTCGATTCTTCACTGTATATGGGCCATATGGACGTCCTGATATGGCATATTTTAAATTTACTAATAAAGTATATGCAGGTAAGCCTATTCAGATATATAATAATGGCGATATGTATCGCGATTTTACCTATGTAGACGATATTGTGGAAGGCATTGAACATATGCTGTGCAATCCTCCAAAAGCTAATACACAGGGCGATCAATATAAAGTCTATAATATTGGCAATAACAAACCAGAGCAATTAATGCATTTTATTGACGTCTTAGAGAAGGCTATCGGTAAAGTTACCGAGAAGGAATATTTGCCTATGCAACCAGGCGATGTGTATCAGACCTATGCTGATGTGAGCGAGTTGGAGAAGGATTTTGATTTCAAGCCTAAGACAAGTATAGAGGAAGGTCTTGGAAAATTTGCCAAATGGTATAAAGAGTATTATAATAAGTAGGTACTATGAGTATGGATATGCTTGTTAAGAAAATAAAAATAAAAGCCTTGACATAGTATCTATATTTAGTTATACTACTATAGTATTCATTTAGGAATACCATTAAGAAGTAGAGGCCATCCGCTTCTCACCTATTGTCTAGAAATAGTAGGTTGTATAAAGTTTGAACCAAGTGAGTTTCACATGGTTTATTAATGAGCTTATTACGGATGGCGTTATGCCATCCGTTTTTTATATTTTAGAATAACATATACTGTTAAATTCTGTATTTGGAGGTGACTATTATTAGCAAAGATACGCCGCGTATTAATGAAGAAATTCGCGCCCGTGAAGTTCGCGTAGTGAGCGCTGATAATGAGCAATTAGGGATTATGTCCGCTCGTGAAGCATTAGCATTGGCTGAAGAACATCAGTTAGATTTAGTAGAAGTAGCGCCAAATGGCAAACCGCCAGTATGCCGTATTATGAACTACGGTAAATTCCGCTACGAGCAACAAAAACGCGAAAAGGAAGCAAAGAAAAAACAGAAGACCTTTACTTTAAAAGAAGTAAAACTTCGTCCACATATTGAGGATCATGATTTTTATGTAAAAATGAAAAATGCTGCTAAATTCTTAGCAGAAGGTAACAAAGTTAAAGTTACTATCATGTTCCGTGGCCGTGAATTGAGCCATCCTGAATTAGGTCAAAATGTTTTAACCCGTTTCGCTAGTGAACTTGGCGAACAAGCTGTAGTTGAAAAAGCTGCTAAGCTTGAAGGTCGAAATATGACAATGATATTAGCAAAAAAAGGATAATTTGAGGAGGATAATTAATTATGCCAAAAATTAAAACTCGCCGTGCAGCGGCTAAACGTTTTGCGGTAACTGGTACCGGTGAATTCAAGCGTGCTAAAGCGTTCAAGAGCCATATCTTAGAAAAGAAAGCTCCTGGTCGTAAACGCAATCTTCGCAAAGCAGCTCTAGTATCTAAAGCTGACCACAAACGCGTTTCTAAATGCTTACCATACGCATAATCGTTAATTAATAGAAGTAGATAATGGAGGAACAATAGAATGGCAAGAGTGAAAAAGGGCGTTACAGCTCATGCACGTCATAAGAAAATTTTAAAATTAGCTAAAGGTTACCGCGGTACTCGTAGCCGTTTGTTCAGAAAAGCAAACGAAACAGTAATGAAAGCTGGTTACTATGCTCGTCGTGACCGTCGTGCGAAAAAACGCGAATTCCGTAAATTGTTTATTGCTCGTATCAACGCAGCAAGCCGCATGAATGGCTTAAGCTATAGCCGTTTCATCGCTGGTTTAACTAAAGCTGGCGTAGCAGTTGACCGTAAAATGTTAGCTGATCTTGCAGTAAACGATGCAGCAGCATTTGCTAAATTCGTTGAAATCGCTAAAAACGCGTAATAACAACAAATACTAAAGATAAACACCAATGAGAGAAGAGTGGATCTGAAGGACCATCTTTGTCATTGGTGTTTTTATTTATGCCATTTGAATGTTAACTAAGAATAAGTAAAAGACGTATTAATCAATGGTTTTTTCACTCATACATGTTATAATAAAATAGATAAATTTTGTTTTCTTGTAATCAACAGTTTTGTTGTTAAAGCGTTAGGAGCATAAAGTTATGAATAAAGTAAGAAAGGCTGTTATCCCTGCAGCTGGTTTTGGCACTCGATTTTTGCCAGCTACTAAAGTACAACCGAAAGAAATGCTACCAATTGTAGATACTCCTGCTATTCAATATATTGTAGAAGAAGCGTTAGCTTCAGGCATTGAAGAAATCCTTATCATTACGGGGCGTAATAAACGAGCCATTGAAGATCACTTTGATACAAGTGTTGAGTTAGAGCAACTGTTACAACAACAAGGCAAGAAAAAGCAGCTAGATATGGTGCGCCGTTTAGCAGACATTAAAGTTCACTTTATTCGTCAAAAAGCACCACGCGGTTTGGGGGATGCTATTTATTGTGCTAAAGCATTTGTAGAGAATGAACCATTTGCTGTCCTACTAGGCGATGATGTGGTATATAATCCAGAATACCCTTGCTTAAAACAATTAATTGATACCTATGAAAAATACGAAGGTACTGTGCTAGGAACTCAGCGCGTAACGGAAGATAAGATCAGCTCTTATGGTATTGTGGCTGGTGAAGAAGTATCCAGCAATTTGTTAAGAGTAACAGGTATTGTTGAGAAACCAAAGAAAGAGTTAGCACCTTCTAATTTAGCTGTTTTAGGCCGTTATGTATTGACTCCTGAAATTTTTGAAAAACTAGAAGAGATT
Source organism: uncultured Veillonella sp. (assembly GCF_900545795.1). Classification (GTDB taxonomy): domain Bacteria; phylum Bacillota; class Negativicutes; order Veillonellales; family Veillonellaceae; genus Veillonella_A. Next base: position 27,832 of record NZ_URAR01000012.1, on the reverse strand, counting down.
CCATTGGGCGCTGGTAATGAGCTTCAATTAACTGATGCCATTGCGCAATTAAGTAGTCCAGTGTATGCATTAGCTTATGAGGGCAAACGCTATGATATTGGCGATCGTTTAGGCTATCTTAAAGCTATGATTGAGTATGGTTTGCGTCATGAGTTAACGGCAACTGGCTTAAAAGAGTATTTAGATGAGTTAGATACTACACAATTCTAATAACTTTTATTAAGAAAGGGTTTTGTTTTTATGGGAAAAGGAATTCCTAGCATTAGTAGAAGGACTACATATTTATTGCCATTGTGTTTGCTTATCATGGACTATGCAATGGTAGCATTAGGTGTATGGGGTTCATATCATTTTAGACGTATTTGGGCCTATCCTGAAGTTATGTCTAACTTTCATATTAAGAGTATTTACATCTTTTTGATTGCCCCAGCGTTATTCCTGTTTATGCTGTTTTTATCCAATGCATATCAGATTGCCATTCCTTACTGGGATCGAGTACGGAATGTGTTTAAAGGCATTACATATAGCATTATACTAACAGTCTTCTTAATGTATGCAGCGAATGTGGCTGGTGATGTATCGCGATTATTTATTTTATTCTCTTGGATTATAACCTTTTTTACTGTCTTATTAGGGCGTTATATTTTGGAGCGTATTTTAATAGCTACGGGGCTCTTAAAGATTCCAGTGATTATTATTGGCGCAGGAAAGACGGCTCAACTTTTATTGCGTTCTTTTGAACGTCATCCTATTATGCGCTATGATATTGTAGGTTTTATTGATGATAATCCTGTTTGTGAAGAGTTAATTACACAATACCCTTTACTGGGTGGTTTCAGTGATATTGATAAGATTATTGCATCAAGTAAAATACAACATGTTATTGTATGTGCACCGGGTTTACCAGCTAAAAATCTGATTACCTTGATTAATCGTTTAGAAATACTAGTAAAAAATGTTTCATTTGTACCAGAATTGATTGGTATGCCAGCAGCCAATGTGTCTGTTCAAGGTTTAATGGAAGAGAACATGCTCTTAGTAAATGTAAAGAATAATCTGGCTAGACCCTATTATCGTGTCATGAAACGCTTGTTTGATACTGTATTGACACTTTGCGGTATGGCCGTATTTTTGCCGATTGGTCTTATTATTGCAGCGATTATTTATATTACAGATCCAGGACCTATATTATTTGCTCATCGACGGGTAGGTCAGCATGGTAAATTATTCCCATGCTATAAATTCCGCTCTATGGTGGTTAATGCAGAAGAGGCTCTTAAAGAATATTTAAAAGATAATCCAGAAGCACAAGAAGAGTGGAATCGAGATTTTAAATTAAAAGATGATCCACGGATTACTAAGATTGGACATTTTTTACGTAAAACAAGCTTAGATGAACTACCTCAGTTATTAAATGTATTAAAAGGGGAAATGAGTCTTGTAGGACCTCGTCCAATTGTTACGGCTGAGATTGAAAAATATGGGGAATATATTCAAGATTTCTATTTAGTGCCACCAGGAATTACTGGCGTTTGGCAAGTCAGCGGGCGCAGTGATACAACCTATGATGAGCGAGTTCAAATGGATTCTTGGTATGTTCATAATTGGTCTGTTTGGATTGATATTGTGTATTTAGTAAAAACAGTCACGGCTGTTTTAATGCGTAAAGGTGCTTATTAACATTGGACAGTCATTTAATATAAATTTGTCTATAAGGAGATAGCAATGAAATATGATTATTTAGTAGTAGGAGCAGGCCCATTTGGCTCTGTATTTGCTCATGAAGCGCATAAACGTGGGAAAAAAGTATTAGTCATTGATCGGCGCAATCATATTGGTGGCAATATGTATTGTGAAAACAAAGATGGCATCAATATTCATGTATATGGGGCTCATATTTTTCATACGTCCATTAAAGAAGTATGGGATTATGTAAATCAATTTGCTACTTTTAATAATTATGTAAATTCTCCCGTAGCTAATTATAAAGGTGAAATGTACAATTTGCCTTTTAATATGAACACCTTTAGTAAGATGTGGGGGATTTCCACGCCAGCTGAGGCTAAAGCGATTATTGAAGAGCAGCGTGCCAGCATTACAGGCACGCCTAAGAATCTAGAAGAACAAGCGATAAGCCTAGTTGGTAAAGATATTTATGAAAAACTTATCAAAGGGTATACGGAAAAACAATGGGGGCGGCCTTGTACAGAGATTCCATCGTTTATTATCAAGCGATTACCTGTGCGATATACATATGATAATAATTACTTTAATGATCGTTACCAAGGGATTCCAGAAGGCGGCTACATAAAGTTAATAGAAAATATTCTTGAAGGTATAGAAGTACGTTTAGGTGTCGATTTTATAAAAGAACGAGAAGAGCTAAGTGCTTTAGCGGATAAAATTGTCTACACAGGGCCTATTGATGAATACTATAACTATGAGTTTGGTCAATTAGAGTATCGAGGCTTACGTTTTGAAACAGAAAAAATAGAAACTGAAAACTATCAAGGCGTAGCGGTTGTAAACTATACAGAGGCTGAAGTCCCATATACTCGTGTTATTGAGCATAAACATTTTGAATTTGGTAAACAACCAGTATCCTATGTAACAAAGGAATACCCTGCTGATTGGAAAGTAGGGGACGAAGCATATTATCCAGTAAATAATGAAAAGAATCAGGACTTATATGCTAAGTATGCTTTAAAAGCCAAAGAAGAAAAGAATGTTATTTTCGGTGGTCGTTTAGCTGAATATGTATATTATGATATGGATAAAGTGATTGCAAGTGCACTTCGTTTAGTAGCAAAGGAATTGAATTAAGTGTCGAACATTAAAATTTTAGTAGCAGCACATAAACCTTATTGGATGCCAAGTGATGATGTGTATATGCCGCTTCACGTTGGCAAAGAAGGCAAGGCCGATATAGGGTATATTGGAGATAATACAGGGGACCATATTTCACATAAAAATGCTAATTACTGTGAATTAACAGGTCTCTATTGGGCTTGGAAGAATTTAGAGGCCGATTATATTGGTTTGGTTCATTATCGTCGTTATTTTACAAAAAAAGAAGTACGAAATATAGAAGCGAAGAAAGAGCAAATCCTTCTTCGCTCTGATTGGGAGCAGATTCTAGCGAATTATCCAGTAGTAGTGGCGGATAAGCGTAAATACTATATAGAAAGTAATCGCTCACACTACAATCATGCTCACCATAGTGATGGATTAGATCTAGCGGAACAGATTATCCAGGAGCGATATCCTGAATACAGTGCCGCTTTTGATTTAGTTTGTAAACGTACATGGGCTCATATGTTTAATATGTTTGTTATGCGTAGAGATATGTATGATGCTTATTGTGAGTGGTTATTTGATATTTTAGGTGAAATAGAAAATAGAGTCGATATTTCTAACTATGATACATATGAAGCGCGCATCTTTGGCTTTGTTAGTGAAATATTACTTGATGTATGGTTAGAAAAAAATAAAGTTCTATATAAAGAGCAAAATGTTTCTTTTATGGAGAAACAAAACTGGGTGAAAAAAGGCGGAGCTTTTTTGAAGCGTAAGGTATTTGGCAAGTAGGCGGCTATAAGGACGTCAACTATTGGTTTTGGTGAAGGTTTATTATATAAATTACGGCAAGGAGGATACAAATGGAAATAGAACAACCATTTTTTAGTATTATCATGCCAATTTATAATGCAGAAAAATATCTTGAACGTGCTATTGAAAGCATTCTTAAACAGACTTATTCTAATTTTCAATTAATTTTAATAGATGATCAATCTACGGATTCAAGTTATCAGATTTGTCTTAATTTAGCAGCTTCTGACTCTCGCGTTGCAGTGTGCCAAACTGCAGTGAATAGTGGAGCGGCAGCTGCTAGAAACTTAGGATTAAGGCAGATTAAAGGGGCGTATGTAAGTTTTTGTGATAGTGATGACTATATTGATTCCGATTTATTAGAAATCGTACATTCTTATTTAAAAGATAATACTATAGATTGCTTAAAATATGGATGCATAGAGGAATATATTGACAATAAAACTCAAGCTACGTATTTGAAAGAAGTTCGATTGAAAACGAAATGTTATAAAGGAAGAGATGCGATTGCAAATCAATGTTTGCATATGGAGCTGATTCCTTTATTTGGTTATCTCTGGAATGGATTTTATAAAGCAGAAATAATTACACAAAATCAATTGTTAATTGACCCTCAATATCGTGTTAATGAGGATTTTGATTTTAATATCCGTTATTTTGAGTATGTAAATAAATTACAATGTATTGAATATAATGGATATCATTATATTAAGTATGTGGAGTCTGATAGCCTATCATCTCAACAAAAAGCAGATTATTATGAACTTCATATGATGAAAATAGAGAAGTTCTTAGAACTTTTTAATGGATTTACAAATATGATTGATGCAGCGAAAAAAAATTTGTTTTGGCTGTACACTCGGTTTGTATACTCTACATTGCAACGGGCTAGTGCTATGAATCAAGATATTAGTGTTGTCTTACATAGCATTAAAAATACCGAATTATTCGCCTTATTTATGAAGGTTAACTTTGCTGGAGTATCTCGAAAACAGCAATTTATGATTCAATTATTACGGATGGATAATTCTTTTCTATTATTGCAAATGGTTACTACGATTGGGTTTGTAAAGAAAAGACTTCCATTCTTGTTTGCTCGAATTAAAGGATGATAAGATGACAAGAGATTCGTTGCCAGTAAAAGTATTGCAAGTTGGCATGACAAGAAATTTAGGTGGATTAGAAACGTATTTAATGCAACAATTTGATAATCTTGATAAAAATAAAGTAGTATATGATTTCGTAAATATAACTAATGAGTATGAAATTGTATTTGCAGACAAAATAAAAACTCAAGGGTCAAAAATATTTGGTATTTGTTCACGGCATAAGAATCCTTTAAAGCATTATTGGCAGTGGTATAAGTTATTAAGTAAAGAGGGCCCTAATTATAAAGCAATTGTCTTAAATACAAATAGCTTGGAATATATATTTCCTTTAGTTATTGGCAAAATAACAGGGATACCAGTTCGCGTTATACACTCTCATAGTAGCGGTTTTGAAAATAAAATTGGAGTTTTTCGTCGTTTATTAGTTTTTTTGAATCGAATGCTTATGAAGTGGAGTGCTACTGGATATTTTGCTTGCTCACAACTTGCAGGAGAGTGGATGTTTGAAAAACAGCAACCTTTTACAGTAATCAATAATGCTATCAATGCAAAGGATTTAGCATATGATGAATCCATTAGAAATGAAGTACGTAATGAATTGGCTCTACAAGATAATTTTGTGGTAGGTCATGTAGGCCGATTTGTTTATTCAAAAGATCATGAGTTTTTAATTAATATTTTTGCTGAAGTATATAAACAAAATAATAAGTCGCGTCTGTTACTAATTGGAGACTATGTAGATGATGATACATTCTATAAACAAGCACAGGAGCAAGTTCGTTCATTAGGGTTAGAGGCGGTTGTCTTATTTTTAGGCATGCGTCATGACGTTAACCGATTAATGCAAGGCATGGATTGCTTTGTATTGCCATCTAGATTTGAAGGGCTTCCTTTGGTTGGTATTGAGGCGCAAGCTAGCGGGTTATATTGTGTATTTTCTAATACTATTAGTGAAGAGCTTAGATTAATTGATGGACGCAGTGCTTTCTTAGATAAATCTTTGGATAAACGTATATGGGCAAAAACTATAGTAGATAGTAATAGTATAAAGAGAATTGATACAACTCAACAAATTGCTCAAGCTGGTTATGATATTGAAGTGGAAGTAAATAAAGTTATGGATTTTTATTTGAAATGAGTGATTGAATTGTATTAAGGACTGCGAGGCATTATGATGATTGGCTTTTTTTGCACTACACCATATCATATTTTATTAACTATAAGTATGGCTCTTAATGAATTTAAAAATGATAAGCTATGTTTAGTAGTTTTTAAACGTTTTAGAGATTCTGATCGTATAGTTAAAAAATTAAACGAAGAAAAAATTTTTGATAAAATTATTACGATTGATACTTTGGAGTTTACGTCTTTTAAAAATTGGAATAGACGATATAGAATGTTTCGTTTTTATCCTCAATTTAAAGAGGTTGCTCAACGTGAGTGCTTTAAAGAGTTTATTTTTTTTGCACCTGATTATATTGAAGTAAGTTTTATGATAAAACTTATTTCCAAGAACAGTCCACGATGCATTTTTTCTTATGGTGAAGATGGTATAGGTACATATATATATGATAATATCTATGAACCTAACTCTAGAGGGCGTTGGTGGCTAAATTTATTAAAACGAACGAAGTATTTAGATAAGATTAAACATATATATGTAAAATATCCAGAGTTGATATTAAACCATCAAAGATATGAATTAAAGCAAATTAATCGAACTATTTCAGAGAAATTTAAGGCGATAATTTTAAATATTTGGCCATGTAATATTGAGTTAGAAAAGCGTATTATTTTTTTACAACAGCCCTTTCAAGAGGATTTGAATACTTCTATGGCAAGAAGTCAAGATAAAATATTAAAAAGATTATCTACAGATTTCAGTGATAAATTTGTTGTAAAACTCCATCCTAGAACAAGATACCTCCCTAAAGATTTGAGTTTAGAGGTATTAGACTTTGATGGACTTGTCGAAAGCTTATTTTTAAGGTCAGAGAGTGTAAATGGTGTGATAGGTATTAATTCGTCAGCTCTATTTACTCCATATTTGTTATTTGGAAAAACAATTCCTATCATACTTTTATATAAGCTTTCTGATTATCAGGAATTATCTAAGAGAATGGAATCATTTATTTATTATTTTGAGAAACAGTTTAAAGCTGATGGTGGTAAACTATATATTCCGAAAGATTATGAAGAGCTTCATAGAATATTGGAGTACTTAGAATGAGTCTATTTAAGAAAAGGAGTAATAAATTATTATGGAGATTAAGTTAAATCAAAAGACCACTTTTCTTTCATTTGGACTTGGAATTATAGTATGGCTGTTGTCAATTTTTTTCGTTTATGGTATAGCAGCGGTACTATTAAAGGCAATAGTGTTAACTTTACTTTTAGGTGGCGTATTTAGCTTTGTCATTTCAAACAATTGGAAGCTCCATATATTAGAAAAAAATTTACTTGTATATTTTCTTATGATTTTAGGCATATTGCTTGGAATATTATTTAATAACTATACATGGGATGAAATTTTAAAAAACTATTTAATATTATTTTTCTTGTGGTCTTTTTATTCCTTTTCAAATCAAGAATCTTTTAAGCCGTTAAATAATTACATTTCTGAAACATTTTATTGGTTCTTTTTAGTGTTTATAATATTTAATTTATTTGTAATAAAAAGTAATTCTGGGAACTATACTTTTGATTTAATTAATGATCAAAATTTTACTGGGTTAATGATTTTTTTATTTTTTACTTATTCTTGGCACTTTAAAAGAATAATTGGCATATTGCCTTGTTTATACTTTATAACTTTTCTATCCTCCAGTCGTGGATTATTTGGTATGTTAGTTATATTCTTTTTTTGTATTATGTTTCGAAATACTGTTTATTCAATTATTAAGAAATTTTTTGCAAAAATTTGGAGACTAATGTTAGTTTTGTTTATTTTCATTATGGGGTTATCAATATATTGGATTGGAAATATTTCTACAGATAATCTTTCTAATTATAGAGAAGGATTGAATGATGGTTCTAATAAAATGAGGTTTTCTGCTAATGTTTATTCAATGGATTTAATAAAAGAGAATGATAATTTATGGTTAAGTGGGTATGGAAGTTTATTGAAGCAAGTCTATGGGATAGAGGAAGATAAGCCGGAAGCTAATCATGCTAGATATAATGGTGTAAGATTAGTTCAGCCACATAATTCATTTTTAAATTTATTTATAAAAATGGGGATTATACCAGGTGTTATATATTTATTTGTAGTTTCTATTATTATTGATAAATTAGTGTCGCGTAATACTATTGAATTTATTATTCCATATTTTATTAATGCTTCTTTTATGCATTCCTTTTTTAATGGACCATGGTTTGTTCTTTGGTTACTTATATTATATTTCTGTAAATATGTAAAACGGGATAAATTAAGGATATGAAACTACAAAATAAGAATGCTATTTATAATATTTTAGGCCCCATCATATTAAATGGTATAAACTTTTTTACAATTCCTATTTTTACAAGGATGATGGGGCCGTCTCAATATGGTATTGTATCTGTTTTTACAACGTGGATAGGCATTTTTTCTATCATTCTAGGTTTACAGGTGCAAGGGAGTATTGGTACTGCAAAGGCACATTTAGGTGATGAATGTATTAAGAAGTATTTATCGAGCATATTAATATTAGGCTTGACCTTTTCAACATTATGTCTAAGTGTTGGTGCTATATTTTATAAACCGATTTCTGACTGGATGATGTTATCAGTGGAAACTTATATATTAATGGGCGTTCAATCGATTGCAACTTTTGTTATATCATTCTCTAGCATAGCATTTATATTTTATAAGAAGGCTCAATATAGTTTTTTTGTTAATGTGTCTACTGCAGTCATTACTTCCGTATTAAGTGTAGTATTAATTATGTATCATTTTCATGCTGCTGAGGCCTACTTAGGCCGTATCTATGGTATGGTAATTCCTACCGCGTGCATATCTTTATTTGTAGCATTTTATTTTTTAAAAGAAGGTAATTTTACCTTTAAAAAAGAATATGTTACATTTTGTTTACCAATTTGTTTGCCCCTTATTTTCCATGGACTGTCTCATATCATCTTAGGGCAAAGTGATCGAATTATTTTACAGAGATTTTTAGGTAATGAAGCAACTGGTATCTATAGCTTTATGATTATTTTTTCTGGTGTATTAACAGCTATATGGGGAGCTCTAAATAATACATGGGTTCCTTTCTACTATGATGATTTAAGAGCAGGCTTGCTCGAGGTAATAAGAGAAAAGTCAAAGAATTATATACTTATTTTTACTATAATTCATATAGTATTTTTAATGTGGGCACCGGAAGTAATAAAGATTTTTACGCCACCACCATTTTGGCAATCTATATATTTATTGCCATTATTTGTGCTAAGTAATTATTTTACTTTTATGTATAGTTTTCCTGTAAATTTTCAGTTTTATCATAAAACAACAATTTCAATCGCTATAGGAACTGTTGGAGCTGCATTAGTAAATATTGGATTAAACTTCGTATTTATTCCTATGTTTGGCATTGTAGGATCAGCTTTAGCAACTTTAATTGCACATATAATGCTATTTGTATTCCAGCAGATTATTTCATCATATATAATAAAATATCCTTATCATTATAATTGGCGTTTCTTTGTACCTGGTATATTAATTATGACTATTGTGACTGTTGGTTTTTATAGTCTTGAAAGTTTAATATTAATACGATGGGGGATTGGTGTATTATTTTCTATTTATTTCTTCTTTGATATCTATCGGCGTAAAAAACTGTTTTAATTGACTAGGAGGTTGTTTTCATGCCTAAGGTTTTAGCTGTTATTCCTGCACGTGGTGGGTCTAAAGGAATTCCACGCAAAAATATTCGCTTAATGTGTGGGAAACCGCTCATAAGTTATGCTATACAAAATGCATTACAATGCGATTTGATCACAGAATGTGTAGTTACTACTGATGATGCAGAGATTGCTGGCGTTGCAAAAATGTATGGAAGCCAAACTGTATTACGTGGACCAGAGTTATCAGCTGATGCTGTTACTTTAGATCCAGTTGTCTATGATGCGGTTAAGCAAATGGAAGAAAAAAATAAGACAAGCTATGATATTATTGTAACGATGCAGCCAACATCACCATTAATGCAGCTGTCAACATTGGAAGGAGCTCTAACTTCATTTATTGCTGAAGAAGCGGACTCAATGATTAGTGTTGTCAATAAGCCACATTTATCTTGGAAAAAAGTAGATAATAAAATCATTCCTAACTATGAAAAAAGATTAAATAGACAGCAATTACCACCAAATTATATGGAGACAGGAGCTTTTTTCATAACTAAACGGGAATTTGTCACTGAAAACTCAAGACTAGGTAATACAATTAGTGTTTTTGAAGTGCCTGAGCGTGAATCCACCGATATAGATTCTGTTGAAGATTGGGTAGTATCTGAAAGTGTTTTGAATAGAAAAAATATAATTTTTCGTTGTGATGGCATGAAAGAATTAGGTATGGGCCATATTTATAATTGTATAACTATGGCTATGTCATTAGTGGAACATAATGTACTATTTGTTACGCGGGAAGATTGCAAGGCAGGCTTAGATAAAATAAAAAGTACTAATTTAAAATATGTAACAATTACTTCTGATGAGGATATAGAAGTTATTATAAATGATTTTAAACCGGATATATGGGTTAATGACTGTTTAAATACAAGCATTGAATATATAAAATGGCTGAAATCAAAAGTAAAACGTGTAGTCTCTATTGAAGATTTAGGTGATGGCACTAAATTGGCTGATGCAGTTATTAATGCTTTATATGAGAATAAAGAGACTTTATGTAAAAACTCGTATGAAGGGCCTAATTATGTTTGCCTTCGTAATGAGTTTCATTTAGAAGAACCGAAGTTGTTTTCAGAGACTGTAAGCGAAATATTTGTCATGTTTGGTGGAACAGATCCAAGTAATCTTAATAAAGAATTATATGAGGTTGCTCAAATTCTACATGATGAATATAAAGGCATAAAGTTTAACTTTATAACAGGTATTTCCTATAACGCATCAGAAAAAGGGATTATTTCTATTCCAGAGAAAAATATTTTTGTTCATGAAGGTGTTTCAAAAGTTACTGACTTTATGAAGCACGCAGATATTGCTATTACTAGTCAAGGCCGAACAATTTTTGAAGTAGCGAGTATGGGTGTACCAGCAATTATATTAGCTCAAAATGAGCGAGAACTAGAGCACACATTTGCAACTATGAAAAATGGATTTTTAAATTTGGGCTTAGGTGCACATGTGTCGATAGAAACAATAGTCAACACATTACGATGGCTGATAGATACACCAAACATTCGAGCTAATATGCGTGAGCTTATGTTACGGCATGACTTTAAAAATACTACGAATCGTATTAAGCGAATTATTTTAGGAGATGAAAACTAATGAAAAGTATAATTCAAGAACGTTTAGAAGCAGGGAAGTTTGCTTTAATTGCTGAAATTGGTGTTAATTATTATGATATAGCTAGTAAGTTAAATATTTCTAATATGGAAGCAGCTAAAATGATGGTATTAGCAGCTAAAAATGCAGGTATTCATGCTGCTAAATTTCAAACATATAAGGCAGAAACATTAGCAGCTAAAAACTCTCCTTCATATTGGGATACTACAGAGGAAACTACGAATTCACAATATGCACTTTTTAAAAAGTTTGATGCATTTGGTTTAGAAGAATATAGAGAATTAAAGGCTTATTGCGATCAAATTGGTATAGAATTTTGTTCCACGCCATTTGATTTTGAATCAGCTGATTATTTAGATGAGTTGATGGATGTTTATAAGATTTCATCTTCTGATTTAAGCAATTTGCCATTTATTGAGCATATCGCCAAAAAGAACAAGCCAATTATTTTATCGATTGGTGCATCAAATTTAGAAGAAATTCAAAAAGCAGTAGATGTGATTAAGGCTAATAATGATAAAAAATTAACACTTTTACATTGTGTATTAGAGTATCCGACACCGTATGAACATGCTAATTTAGCAAAAATTGCTACATTAAAAGCGACATTCCCAGATGAATTTATTGGATATTCTGACCACACAAAACCTGATTATTCATATAATGTAATTAAGACTGCATATTTGCTTGGAGCACAAGTTGTAGAAAAACATTTTACTTTAGATAAACAATTGCCAGGCAATGACCACTATCATGCAATGGATCCACATGATGCTGAAGAAATACTCAAAGAAATTGAGTATATTGATTTAATTAAAGGTGTAGGTGAACTGGTTTGTTTAGAATCTGAGAATACAGCTCGTTTAAATGCAAGACGTTCTATAGTCGCTACACGAAATATTAAAAAAGGTGAAACAATTACTGAGGAGTTAATTACGTTTAAACGTCCTGGAACAGGAATTTCTCCTACAGAGAGTCATAAAGTAATTGGCAAGAAATCTACTATAGATATTGAGGAAGATACTATTCTTCAGTGGGATATGTTAGGAGAATAATATGGAGAATCAAGATATAAAGACGATTGACTTATTAGATGTTATTAAGCATATTTGGAAATCCAAGTTTATAATTATTATATGTACATTATTATTTGCAGGCGTAGGATTTTTTCTTAGCCGCTCGGAAGCGCCATTGTATATGACTTCTGTTTGGGTTCGATTACCGCAATATGTTGATACACAAACAGTAAATACTGCGGTTCAAGTTGCTAATGGAAATATGCTAAACAATTTATATAAAGAGGTGGGAATGAATCCTGACTCACCTGATGTAGCAGTAAATGCGGATGTGTTAAATAAATCTACAGTCATTCGTATACAGTTTCAAGGTGTGAATCCTGAAGAAATAAAGCAGTTTTCTGATACTTTTAAAGAGGCTTATGTTGCAGAGGTAAATAAGTTTGTTAACGAGCAAATGATTACTGCATTAGAAAATGCAAGATTACAAGGAACAAATACAGGGATAACTTCTAATTTTGATTTGGCAAAAGCGGAAGTTATTAAAGATGGTGCAGTACCAACTGCAGATTTAAATGCAGGCAATGATACTTCAAAGATTGTAAAGATGACAATATTTGGCTTTATTATAGGCATTGGTATTGGATTGTTGAGATATGGCATTAGCGTGGTTAGAAAAGATTCAAACAATTAATTTTGAATCTTTTGGGGGGATTATATGAAGATTTGTGTAACTGGTGGTGCAGGTTTTATTGGTTCACATTTGGTGGATCGTTTAATTGAGTTAGGGCATCAAGTTTTAGTTATTGACAATCTATCTACAGGGTGTAAAGAATTTGTTAATCCTAAAGCTGAATTTATGGAGATTGATATAAGAGATCATGCCCTTGGAGATATTTTTGAGTCTTTTAAGCCAGATTATGTGTTTCACGAAGCAGCGCAGACCATGGTTCCTGTATCAATGGATAATCCCGCTTATGATTGTGATGTAAATCTGATGGGATTAATTAATGTATTAAATGCTTCTCTAGCAGTAGGGGTAAAGAAGGTGTTGATGCCTTCTTCCGCTGCTGTTTATGGAGATTTAAACACATTGCCGCTTAAGGAAGAACAAAATGGACGACCTAGCTCATTTTATGGATTAACAAAATTAACAAGTGAATATTATTTGGATTTATATTATAAAAGTTTTGGATTGCCATATATATGCTATCGATATTCCAATGTGTATGGACCACGTCAAGGGAATGGTGGAGAAGGTGGCGTTATTAGCATCTTTGTACAGAAATTAGCAAGCGATGAATCAATAACAATTTATGGTAATGGCGAACAGACTAGAGACTTTATATTTGTTAGTGATGTAGTAGACGCTAATATATTAGGCTTAGAGCAGGAGTCAGTAGTTGGTGTATTTAATGTATCTACAGGCAATGAAACCAGCATTAATGAGTTGGTTGATACGCTAAACATAGCCTCTGGAAAATGTTTACAAGTACAGTATGGAGAGGCCAGAAAAGGGGACATTGAGAATTCTTGCTTATGTGCTGAGAAGGCGGAAAAGGAATTGAAGTTTAAAGCCAAAGTTGAGTTAAGTGTGGGGCTAGAAGAGACATTAAGATACTTTCGCTAGATAGCAAGATATTTTAGGCTATTGGTTTTGGGGCACAAATAAAGACGGAAGGCAGTGCTATTTTATTTTAGACATAATTTTTTGATATAGGGATATAATGGTGAAAATAATAGTAACAGGCGGTGCCGGCTTTATTGGCTCAAATTTTATCTTTCATATGTTAAATACATATCCGAATTACCGTATTATCTGTGTAGATAAGTTGACATATGCAGGTAATTTATCGACATTAAAAAGTGTAATGGATAACTCTAACTTTCGGTTTATAAAGATTGATATTTGCGATAGCGAAGCTATTGAGCAACTTTTCATGGAAGAAAAACCAGATATGGTAGTTAACTTTGCCGCTGAATCACATGTGGATCGTTCTATTGAAAATCCAGGAATTTTTTTAGAAACAAATATTATGGGAACGGCCGTTCTTATGGATGCGTGTCGTAAGCATGGAATTAAACGGTATCATCAAGTGTCTACCGATGAAGTGTATGGTGATTTGCCATTAGATAGACCTGATTTGTTATTTACCGAAGAAACGCCATTATACGCAAGCTCTCCATATAGTAGCTCTAAAGCAGGAGCCGATTTACTTGTATTAGCTTATTTTAGAACCTACGGCTTACCTGTAACAATTTCTCGTTGTTCAAATAACTATGGGCCTTATCATTTTCCGGAAAAGTTAATCCCCTTAATGATAGTTAATGCACTGAATAACAAACCACTGCCAGTCTATGGGGATGGTAAAAATGTTCGCGATTGGTTGTATGTAGAAGACCATTGCAAAGCCATTGACTTAATCATTCACAAGGGGCGTGAAGGGGAAGTTTACAATGTTGGCGGTCACAATGAAATGGCTAATATTGATATTGTTAAGTTGATTTGCAAAGAGTTAGGTAAATCGGAAGACTTGATTACATATGTAACAGATCGTAAGGGACATGATAGGCGGTATGCTATTGATCCTACCAAAATCCATACAGAACTTGGGTGGTTACCAGAAACTAAATTTGAGGATGGCATTAAAAAGACCATTCAGTGGTATTTAGATAACCGTGAATGGTGGGAAGACATCATTAGTGGGGAATATCAGCATTATTATAAGAAAATGTATGAAAGTAAAAAAGAATAGAGATGAAAATAAAGAAAGAGCAGCTTGGGGCTGCTCTTTTTGTATATTAAAATAAGGATAAAGTGGAGTAAATAAAGAAACAAAAAGCTAACAATAAACTAGAAAAATTTATCAAGAAGTTTGTAGAGTTGTAGAGTGAAGGTATAATAGAAGTGTGTTAGAATATAAAGTAATTATCTTATTGCTTTATATTGATGAATAAAAAAGTCACTAGTATAATATATAGTATATAAAATGTTTTGCGGCACAATATATGGTAAGCGCGTAAGGATAGAATTATGAATTTTAAAGAAATAGATTTAAATGAAAAGGGAATTTTTAATCATTTAATTTATTGTTATTTGACATCAGCGTTGTCAATCGGTGATTACAAAGAATTAAATATGGTTAAAGGGAGTTGGATAAATGGTGTTAAGCATGAAGAACTAATAACAGATGTTTTTGATCTTTTATTAATGTTTTTTTGTGAAAATATTAATCCATATGGTCTTATTTATTTTTTATCAAGCGGTGTTGTATATCAATTAGATCGAAAAATTAAGAATAGTAATGATCTAGTGATTGACATTGACAATTTGTCAGATGAATATAAGATTGTTGATGTTTTTTGTTCGCCAACATCTTTAATAAAGGGGCATAAACATGAAAATTTCCAATATGATGATTCCCTTCAGCTGATAACAGAAATTTCAGATAATTCTATAATAATTAAGATTGATAAATTTGATTATCGGTATTTTTTAGTCAATGCGTATACAGAGATTGAAATTAATGCATTTGCAATGTTAAAAAATGATGATAATAGTGCTGATGGTAATTGGCGAAACGCTGTTAAATTATTTAGAAAACAGGAATATGTTAGTTCCATAGAGGCTTGTAATAGAGCGTATGCTAGGGCTATTAGAGATTTTTTACGCTATGCAAAAACTATTGATATTTTTAAAAATGATAATAATTTTATAAAGAAGATGGATAATATTGGCTCTAGGAAACTTGATTATTTAGTTAAAATTTATAGAGAGGTGATAAAAAAAACTGAGGGAGTTAAATTGTTGAAAAAAATAGAAGATTTGATTAGAGAGATGAATGCTTTGAGAAATAAAGATACTCATCCTGAAGGGGATAAATTTGAAAATTTGACAGAGGATAAGGTTAAGGAATATATAGTTGCTACATTACTTTTGATAAAGTATTTTTCTATGAAAATACCATTTGCAACTACCGAAAATATTCAAAAAAATAAAAAAGACTTATTTAATCAAGATAGGGTTGAAAAAGAAGGATATTTTGGAATAGCATTTTATATGATTAATAAACAAATAGAGGTAAGATAAAGCCATATTTAAAAAGTTAAAATAAATTATGGATAATTAATAAGAATAAATGTGAACATAAAAAGAGCAGCTATATAGTTTGCTCTTTTTTTATGTTCGTATTAGTATGCATAATAATTATAATAGTATTGTTGAATTTTCAATATATTTATCATAGAATAAAAGTAAGAACAAATGTTCTTATTGGTGGAGTTGAATATAGTTAGATAAGCTCGAGGAAGTACACATTTAGTTTTTATAAAATGGGATAGGTATGGAGGTTATAAATTTGGAACATATATTAAAATTTGAAAAAATTATAAGAGATGGAATTTTTGAATCTGAATTTAATAATTTAGTAAAACATAATGAAATAAAATTGAATAAGTCTAAGATTGCAATACTTTATGGAGCCAACGGAACAGGCAAAACTTCGCTATTAAAGCTTATTGAAGAAGATGATCGAAATAATCTTCAGTATGATTATAATAATCACATTAATGGAGATAATGTATTTTTTGTCATTAAGGATCAGATTGAAAGAAATGTTATAGAAGGAGACGCAAATGAGCTTTTTTTAGGAGATAAAATTAGAAAGCAATATAAATTAAAGGAAGAAATTAAAATAAGATTACGATCATTAGCAATTAAAATTCATGATGAAATTAAAGAGACTTTAGGCATTACATCTACTAAGTCAGTAATATTAAATTATTTAAAAACAATAAATAGCCCATTATATAAATTATTATTTAATCTTGCCAAAACTCGTGGTTATGAAGAAAGCATTACGCCTATAGACTTAAAATTTATAGTGGATAATTATCATAAAGTAGAAAAATCAGAAAACTTAGATGAAGAAAAAAGAGCATTTTTGACGAGGTCATTAAATGATAAACACTCTATTATTTATAAAATTTTGAAAATTACATTGAATGAATTAGAACCAGTTCCTGAAGTGCAAAAATATGAAGAGGTTAACCTTGCTGTAAAAGTTTTAAAAAAGTATGAAGACAGAACAGAGTGTATTGTTTGTGATACACAAAATGTAGATTTACATCGTGTACTAGATAAGAAAAATAAACATAAGTCTAAAATTATAGGTAGATTGAATATAGAATTTAAAGAGATTATGGATGATATAAATGAAATGCAAGAAGGTACTCCATATAAAATAAAGGAGCAAATATTAGATATTTTAAATACTGGAGATATTAGTGATTTTAATCAATTGAAGTTAGACATATCGAATGATATAGATAAATATATTAATGAATACCATTTAGTTTTAATTGATTATATAAACAAATCTGATATATTGAAGTTAGAAAACGAATATAATTTATTGGTTCAAAATAAGTTTGAACTAAATGACGAGGACTTTTTCTATTTACAAGAAGTAGTGAAGGAGAGCATGGAAAAAGAACTCACTATAAAAAGAGATAATAAAGATTTAGTTATAAGTCTTGACAAATCGAGCTTATTACATGTCGAACGGGCTAAGTTACCCTTGAGTACAGGGGAACAAAACTTCATATCTTTAACTTTTGAGCTCATTAAAGCTAATAAAGCAAGTGAGCCAATAATAGTTATTGATGATCCAATATCAAGTTTTGACTCAATATATAAAAATAAAATTGTCTATGCTATTGCAAAAATATTACGAGAAAAGGAAGTAATTATTTTAACACATAATACAGATTTATTACGCTTGGTACGTGGGCAAATAGGAAATAAATATAGAATGTATATTTTCAATAATTCTTCAGGATGTGAGAATGGGTTTATTGAACTGAGTGACTCTGAAAGTAGTTTGATATGCAACATAGAAGCGTTTGTTCAATTATTAAAAGATCCCAATTCATTGCAGGTTCAAGACCAATCTATATATTTAATCTCTTTAATACCTTTTATGAGAGGATATTCAGGGTTAGTTTCATATGATATTAAAGAAAAGCTTTCGCAAGTAATGCATGGATATAAAACAGAGTATGTTGATATAGGTAAAATATATTATGATTTATTTTTAAAAGATGATAAGACCAATGAGCGGGATAGTTATCGTATTGACTCGCAGGGAATAATAGATAAATTTAAGGAGTTATTATATGATGGGAGTCTTAATAGTTTACAAATAATTAGAAACGATGAATATAGGTTACTTAATAGAACCTTAGTGCATTCATTTTCATATTTAGCGCTACGATTAATTATTGAAGAGGTACTGTGTCGAAAATACTCAGTTGAAGGAAGATATTTACAATTGGGAAAAATAATTTCTTGTGCGTATAACGGAAAATCTTTAGATGCTGTACGGAAAAGGGTGTTTTTAACTTCAAAGAAGACGTTAATAAATGACTTTAATCATTTTGAGGGGAATATGAATATTTTTCAACCAGCAATTGATATTAATGATGATTTGTTAAAAAGAGAAATAGATTCAATTTTAAAGTTTATTGATGCTGAGGATTCAGATAAAAATAAGGTCATTTCTTACTAAATTTAAAGAGAATAGAGCAGTATAATGAAAAGCATATCATATTTGGTCAGAGTATAATTAGTATATAAATGATAAGAGTATTTTTATTTAATATAAAGGAGATGCAGTATGAAATTATTTCCGGTAACATCATCTAATATAGCCGCTATTGGTTATGAATCAGGTATTATTGAAGTACACTTTTTAAATGGGGCTGTATATCATTATCCTAATTGTACTAAAGCGTTATTTGAATCATTTCTTTCTGCATCATCTAAAGGTAAGTTTCTACATCAATGGCTGAAAGGTCGAGGAGAGTATG
Organism: uncultured Veillonella sp.; assembly: GCF_900545795.1. Taxonomy (GTDB): domain Bacteria; phylum Bacillota; class Negativicutes; order Veillonellales; family Veillonellaceae; genus Veillonella_A. The sequence goes on along the minus strand of NZ_URAR01000012.1, from coordinate 8,724 downwards.
TCATTTAATAATATGTTTTATAGTGTTTTGTATACTGGTTTGAAATATATAGATTATTTACTTGCTGAGTGGTGAGGTTAAAAATAATAAAGGCTAATAAGTTAATAATGTACTAAAGGATTTCTTAAGTAAATAATAGAATATATAGAGTGTGAGAAATTAAACTTTTATTGTATGCAAAGAAGTATTTAGTAGAATATTAGGATGTTACGTAGGGGGGGCATTATGGCTAAATATACAGATGAAGATATTAGAAATTGTAAGAAGGTCACTTTGAAAATTGCTGGTGATTATTTAGGTATATCACATCTAGCTGTAGGGGTAGGAATGCGTAATAATTTGCTTCCTATAGGTTTTGCTATCCATAATGAAGAACGAGATAGTAGATTTAGTGAAAGTTGGTCATATCATATTGTTCCAGATAGATTGATTGCCTATAAGCATGGGACAATTTCAGAAGTACATGTAGAAAATATAGAAAGAAGTTTAAATACAATGGTAGAAGAATTTGGTAAGTTAAGGCAAGAGCTGCTTTTTATATTAAGCGAAAACTCAGAACAAAAGATTTAGAGCTTTTTGAATATGGGTTTTCGCTAGGGAAATATTCGTGTGACAGTAAAAAATTGTCTATTAATCTAAAAGAGGCGATGAAAGATGAGTTGGAATGATAGTATAAAAGTATCGCGGCAGACTCTTTATAATGATTTATGGGAACTTGGTATAACTAGAGTAGCAAATAAATATAATACTTCTATAAAAGAGTTAAAACAGATTTGTGAATACTACCATATACCAAAACCAGATAACGTATATTGGGGAAAGTTACACTCTGGTCAAGACGTATCAGATTTAAAGCCTACATTAGAATATTTTGCCAAAGAAGAAGTTGTTATTTTAGAAAAACGTAAATTTAATAGAACAACTGAAGTAAAGTCATTGAATTCCGGCTTGGATAAAAATGGTTTGACTGATAATGATATTAGAGTTTATGAGCACGAAAGATTCAAAGAACGTTTACTTTTTTTATCTGCAGAAGAGATAAGAAAAATTGAAAAGATTGCTTTTTCAGTAGATATATCTAAAACGGGGCGATTACATAATCGTGTAGTGAAATTAAAGAATAGTATTGAGAGATGGTTAAATAGAGCGCGTCAAGATCGTAGAAATTATTATGATTACAGTACTAGGGAATATATAAATGAACCACGATTTGCTATGGATGTTTCAAAAAGTAGCTTGCCAAGACTATACTCTTTGCTAGATATTATATTTAAAACCTTTGAGTTATTAGGTGTTGAAGTTACTGAAAATTGTACACTTAAATTTGGGGGAGATGAAGTTCGATTTGATATTGTTGAAAAGTTAAATCAGGTGCCTCATGAAATTACAAAGAAAGAAGCACGGGATTTAATCATATATGAAGATGCAGTAAAAAATAATAAATGGGCAGTAAAACCACAAATTAGAAAATATGATAAAGTGCCAACTGGGATATTTCGTATAAAATTTAGTCAACGAAAATTTATAAAAGATGGAGAAGATAAAAAACTTGAGAATTTGATGCCAGAAATTATAGCTTCAATTTATGAAGAATATAGGGTCGTTAAAGAAGAACGAGAAGCTAGAGAAGAAAAGCATCGATTGTGGTTAGAAGAGGAAAAAAGAAAAGAATTATTAATAGAGCGTATTAATAAAGAAAAAGGTAAGACAAGAGCCTTGCTGAATACAATTGAGGATTATAAACTAGCTCAAGATATAAGAACATATGCAAATATTTTAGCGACACAGTCCAAGGATGATAATCTAATATCTTGGATATTAGCTAAGGCCGATTGGATTGACCCTTTGGTTTCGAAGCCTGATGAATTGTTGGGAGAGCGAAATCATAAGGCTTCCGCAAAGGATAAGCAAGAAGCTCTAGAAGCAAAAAGATATTTATAAAAAGCAGGTGACATAAATGAAACTAGCCGAAGCTATTATGGAACGAAGTACACTCTTGGGGATTGTAAATAATCTTCATGACCGAATTGAACGAAATTTACAGATTCAAGAAGGTGAGGTTCCTCAAGAGGATCCACAAATTCTTATCAAAGTAAAACATCAAAAGAGTGAAGAGTTGTTGCGTTTGATTACGAATATTCAGAGAATTAATGCGTCTACCTATGTACTAGATGAGAAGGATAGAGCAACTACTGAAACATTACAGGCTGCTTTGGTTCGCAGAGATTATTTATTTAGACTTTCTTCAGCATATAGTGAATATGCTCGGTATAGTGTGCCTAATGTTCGTGGAAGACAGTCTGAGATAAAAGTGCTACCAGTATTAGATGCATCATCATTGCAAAAAGAAGCTGATAAATACGCTAAAGAAGCACGAGAATTAGACCGATTGATTCAAAAGACGAATTGGTATGTCGAATATAGCGAAATATAAAATTCAATAGATTGTTAAGGTGCATATATAAGGCGAATGATACCCTGTCTATGTTGACTCCAGCTGTGGGGCGCGGCACGATTTACAATTTTTGCCCATACAACTTACAGGTTATGCTTACAAATTAAACAAGGATAATACCAATCATTGATTATATATGTAGGGTGGGTATGGGGATAAAGAGCAACTTTAATAGTTGCTCTTTTTATTTTAAAAAGAAGGAAAATAGGCTCATCAAAGCGAAATGTATTGTATAAAGGTATGTTTAATTTTCGAATAATTTGTAGAATGTAAATTAATTAGAAAAGGGAGGCCATTATGATCCAAGAAAAGCGTTTACTTGATGAGTTTTTTGAGTTATTAAGAATGTACACGCCAACATTAGGCGAGCGTGAGATTGCCGATTTACTTACTAAGCGTTTAGAAGGTTTAGGTTTTACTGTAGTGGAAGATGATGGTGGTACTAAATTAGGTGGTACAGCTGGAAATCTAGTAGCTACTCGCAAGGGCACTATTCCTGAGGCGCCTATGATTATGTTAACGGCTCATATGGACAATGTGCAGCCTTGTAAGGATGTAAAGCCTCAATTAAAAGATGGCCTTATCACGTCCGATGGGACTACTGTACTAGGGGCTGATGATAAGGTAGGTATTGCCACTATTTTAGAAGCATTGCGCACGATTGATGAGCAAAAAATTCCTCATGGAGATTTACAGATTGTCTTCAATATTGCAGAAGAAGGGGGCGTTAATGGCTCTCGTGTAATGAACTCTTCTTTATTAAAGGCTCAGTATGGCTTTGTCTTTGATACGATTAACTCTCCAGGCCGCATTGTGCGTAAAGCGCCAGGGAAGAACCGCATTGAAGCGCGCATTATTGGTAAATCTGCCCATGCTGGTAATTCCCCAGAGAAGGGCATTAGCGCTATTGTTGTAGCAGCGAATATTATTACTAAATTACCTCAAGGTCGTATTGATGAAGAAACAACGGCTAACATTGGCATTATTCATGGTGGACGAGAAACGAATGTAGTGCCAGAAGAAGCGACTATTGTAATGGAAACGAGAAGCCGCGATAAGGAAAAATTAACAGAGCTTACTGACAATGCGGTGCGCACTTTTGAGTTAGTTGCTCGTGAAATGGGCGCCACTGCAGAGGTAACGGTAATTAAAAATTATTCGCCATTTAAAGTGGCCGAAGATCATGAGACTGTACAATTGGCAAAGCGTGCTTGTGAAAATTTAGAATTCCCTATTAATATCACTGAAGGTGGTGGCGGTAGCGATGCTTGCTTCTTTAATGCCTATGGTGTACCAAGCGTAGTGCTTGGCGTGGGAATTCGCAATCCTCATTCTAAGGAAGAATATATCCCAGAAAAAGATTTATATGATACAGCGCGTTTGGCTGTGGAGCTCATTAAAGAAGCGGCTAAGCTGAAAGCGTAAGTATTAAGGGATTACAATGAATCGAAAAATAACGGTACAACGAATTGTTTCTAATAAAGTTCAATGTTGTCACTGCGCCGATATACTAGAGTCTACATGGACTCATGATGTAAAACTTTGTAGTTGTAAGACCGTTGCTGTAGATGGCGGCCTTGAGTATTTACATCGAAGCTTTAAACAAAAAGGTGACTACATTGAATTGTCCGAGACGTATTGGGAAGAAATTGACTGGGATTTACCTAAAGTATCGCCTATAAGTGAAGAATAAATGGTAATAGAAAAGCTGTAATACCTCATGGTATTACAGCTTTTTCTTTTGAAATTCAGACCGAGTGTCCGATGTATTTAGTTGAGATTCCGAAAGAGTGGACTATGTAATTTAATTGAGATTCAGAACAAGGGGGGGCTATTTGTTTAACTCTTCTAATATGCTTAGCACATCACTAGGTTTTCGTGCAATGTGTTCAGCCCCTTGGTTGAGTAAGAATACTTCGCCTCTAAAGCCCCAAGTAACAGCTATAGGGAGTAATTTTGAATTGCGTGCTGTAGCTAAATCGACTTCAGAATCTCCTACATATACAGCCTGCGTTTTATTACTATTGAGTTCATCTAAGGCTGCATACACCATATCTGGTTCTGGCTTGCGCGCAAGACCAGGTCGTTCACCAATGCCTACGGGAAAATAGCCTTTAAAATATTGTTCGTTCAAGGCCGTCACGCCTTCTTGGATTTTATTGGACACAACTGCTATTTTATAGCCCCGTTCTTTTAAACTGTCTAGGAGTTCATAAATACCTTCATACGGTGCAGTTTTATCTTGCCAATGCTCAGCGTAATAGGATTTAAAATCAGCGAGCATAGCGGTTTGAGTCTCAGTTGATGTATCAGCAGGGACGCTGCGCTCAATTAATTTGCCTAGGCCATTGCCTACGAAGCTGCGAATTTCATCAAGAGTACGTGTAGGATGCTGATACAGTGCTAGAACATGATTCATCGTATCAGCTAAATCGTCAAGTGTGTTTAATAAGGTGCCATCGCAATCGAAGATAACTGTATTGTAGCGGGTGTTTTCAGTAATTTTACTCATAGGACTCTCCTCAGTTATTTATATAATGCTTTGTAATTGAATGTATAAGTAAGGTATGTAATATATACTTATATTTTATCATAGAACAAAATGGTTAATTATACAATTTTGATATAAGATTTTAAAGAAAACACTTAAATTTAGTGATAAATTAATTGTCTATGAGTGCATATATAGTATATACTTAGATAAGAAAGCATAGGAGGAGTCATTAATGAGTACTATGGAGTTATTACAGCCAGTAGACAATGCATTTCGTGACTGCTTAGATTTAAATGGCCAATGGTTTTTTGCCTTTGATCCTGCAAAGGATAAGAGCTATGAATCTGGAGTAGCCCGCGACATTTCAGTACCTGTTCCCGCAGCGTTACAGGATGTCTTTGTGTTGCCCGAAGAACGTGCCTATTGTGGCACCATGTGGTATGAGCGGCAAGTATTTATACCTAAGCGCTGGCTTGGTTCAGATGTGTTTTTGCGCTTTGATCGAATTGGCAACCGCGCTGTTGTCTATGTAAATGGCATTGAAGCGGGACGTCATGAGGGGATTTATACTTCCTCATCGTTAAATGTAACGCGCCAACTTCGGTATGGCGAAGACAATCGCATTGTTGTAAAAGTTAATAATGAATTATCACCCTATGCATTACCGGCGGGGCAAGTGATTACATCGCCTAAAGGGCAGCGTGTGAATCAGCCTCATTTTAATTTTTCCGTCCCTACTGGCATATATGGGGGCGTTAGCTTATATACGGTGCCAACTACACGCCTAACGGATGTGATGGTGCAGACCGTATCTATTACTAAGGAGCAAGCAGTGCTTCAATACATGGCTCATGTGCAGGGGAATTGCTTGGTAACAGCAACATTGCGCACTCGTGATGGTCGCATCATCGCTACTGGTGTAGGTGGCAATGCGAAGCTTGTTATCGATAATCCTCAAATTTGGAGCATTGGTCATGGCTATTTATATAACTTGGAATTAGAAGTGAGCCGTTTAGGGAAGCAACATGATTCCTATAGCTTTAAAGTAGGCATTCGCACTGTTGAAGTGGACGGAGGGAACTTTAAGTTAAATGGTGAAATGACTCGTTTAAAAGGCTTGTTGTGGTCTAAGGCTCATGGCGATACCTTAGTTATGTCACCGGCGCAGATTAAGCAGCGCATGCTACAAATATTGAGCCTGGGCGGCAATTGTATTTACAGTGGTGCCAGACCTTTGAGTCCTCAAGTCTTGGCTATGGCCGATGAATGTGGGCTTTTAGTAATTGGTGAAATCCCAGGTGCAGGCTTGCTGTCAAAGGATTTAAAACCAGGGGATGCTAATTTTAATAAGATTGACATAAAGTCCAGACTATTAGAAGCACATAAGGAAACGATTCAAGACTTAATTCGTCGCGATAAAAATCATCCATCCATTATTACTTGGTCTTTACTATATAATCCAGTGACGACGTTAAAAGATGATGAAGCATACTACCAAGCACTAGTTGATACAGCTAAGGAAGCTGATTGGGAAGGGCGTCCTATGAGTATCACTGTCAGTCATGTAATGAATACGATGTGGCTCAATACATTAAATGCCTATGCTATGATTATTCTTACTCGTTGGGCCAATGACTGGCAACGTCCGGCTGAATTGTTGCAAAGTCAGATTTATAAGGAATTAGTCGATTGGGAAGCAAAACATCCAGAGAAAGCAATAGCTGTTTTCTTGAACACAGAGGTGTGTACTGATCAAAATTCCTATGCAGTGTATAAAGAGCAGGCTGATAAATTAAAAGCCTTGCTATTTATGCTTCATACTATGCCTAATGCACAAGGTGAGTTTTTGCAAATTAGCGATAGTGCATTAAATGATACATTAAAAGAGGGCTGGAACAGTTAAGATAAATTAGACTTTTAGGGTAGTCTAAGGAATATAAAAAGCAGTAAGTTGAAAAACTTACTGCTTTTTTATGTCAATCCCACCTTTGTCATGCCTATAGTAGGTGCTTTTGTGCTATAATGTGTTAAGAATGTTAAAGCAGTTATATTAAACAGTAAGTTTAAATAGTATTTTATAGCAATTTTAATAGTTTGCAGTTGTACTCATCACGAAGGATAGAGCTATGGTAGATGTTAGTGTTCTTATTTTGACAAGAAATGAAGAGAAGAATATAGAGACTTGTATTAAAAGCTGTTCATTTGCAAAGGAAATCATTGTTGTAGATGATGGCAGTACAGATCAAACTCAAAAACTAGCGGAAGGATTAGGCGCTACCGTGATTAGCCGCTCCATGAATGGCGATTGGGGCGCGCAGAAAACCTTTGCCATAGAGCAGGCCTCATGTGATTGGATTTTCTTGATTGATGCGGATGAACATTGCAGTCCTGAACTCGCTAAGGCAATTGAACAAGCCGTGATTCAGAATAAGCCTGTTGCCTATGAGATACAACGACATAATCAATTTAAACATAATGTGGCGACTCATGGTGTGCTTCGCCCTGATTTGGTGTGCCGTCTTATGCCTAAAGCTAATACGTATGTGGAAGGCTTAGTTCATGAGAAGGTGATTCATCCCTATCCAGTAGAGCGTTTGCCAGGCGCTTTATACCATTATACGTATCAAAACTGGGAACAGTATTTTAATAAATTCAATAAGTATACGACCTTATCCGCTAAACAATATGTGGCTCGTGGCAAGCGCTGTAGCTTCGCTAAAGATATTTTATTTAGACCTCTATGGGCATTCGTTAAAGTATATATCTTAAACAAAGGCTTTTTAGATGGAAAAATGGGCTGGATTTTGGCGTCAAACCATTATTTCTATACTATGAATAAGTATGTGAAGTTATATTATCTAAATAAGTCTAATGGCGAACTGTAATATAAGGTTCTATCGGTGAACTGTAATATAAGGTTCTATGGTTCCAGGGGACTATAATATTTCAAGGGGAAACTGTAATATAATACTTTAAGGGCTTTATAGCTTAGGTAGGTTTAAATTTTGAAAGCTAGATGAGCGCGTGAAATTAGTTGTAAGATTATTAGGGAGTATGGAATGAGAGTTGCTATTTTAGAGAGTATCATAATGCCTGCTGGCCATGAGGTTGAGTTTGATCGCATTTTAGTTAATGAACTCAAAGCACAAGGCCATGAACCGGTATTTTGGGTGCCAGAAAATTTTCCCTTTAAAATTGATTATAAAGCACCAGTTGAATACTTAGCAGGTGGTGAAGTGGTGACTTATGCTGGAGCCAGTCGCTTTCAAAAGCTATTCTTGTCAGTAAAGCGTGAGGTACGGCGGAGACGATGGTTTAACTCAGCGTATGAGAAAATTAAAAATGGCGAATGTGATTGCGTAGTGATTCCTACTTCTACATTTAGATATTTAAAGGCTTTGTTGCAGACAAAGCTAAAGGATTCACCAGTTCCTGTATATTTTATAGTTCATGGCATCAACCCGCGTGAAAAAGCACGATTTGTTAAACAGGTGCGGCGCTGTGAGAAATATAAGAACATTCACATAAAAATCATTACATTACGAGATGATTTTGGTGGAGATAATTTAACGAATATTGATTTAATTGCACCGCCTGTATTTAAGCCTGTATATACTCAGGTGGAGCCAAGCCTTACCTATAAAGAGCCTATTACGCTAGGCTTTTTTGGACAATATCGGCGTGAAAAAAATGTACGATTTTTCCTTAATGCTTTTAAAAAGGCACAATTTACGGTGCCTGTAAAATTAATTGTTCAAGGGGCCACAGCGATGCA
>NZ_URAR01000011.1 GCF_900545795.1 uncultured Veillonella sp. | reverse complement strand
TCGTATTGAAATGATTACCTTACATTGTTCAGTTTTCAAAGATCTGATGTCGCTTTATGTATATCTCGTTTGCGACAGCTTAATTATTATACCACTCACACTCTTTCGAGTCAAGCGCTTTTTGTTCTGATTGAAATTATTTTTTCAAAGTTATTTGAGCAAGCCCAACTAACTTGTTTAAAATTGTCCTTTCAACGGGAACATGAACTATAATACCTTTTTTACACATTCCCGTCAAGGGCTTTTTATTAAATATTTTACAATTTTATAAAATATTACATTTGTATTTTGTAGAGATACAAACTCCTTGTTTTTTATCTTGTAATTTATATAAACACTTCTACTTATAAGTGCACATTTTAAACTAGATCGCTTAGTGCTTTGACCTTCCCTCTGCAAGTCCAAAGCACTCACTTTATCCCCATAGTAGTTGCACATAAAAATAAAGTTTCTACTCTATAGCAACTATATATAGAGTAGAATTTCACCCCGCTAGCAATTACACAAGCCAAGTACAACTTAGGTCTTTCAATAAATTGTATGACTTCAACTCTTCAATAGGTTTCTTCGGACGTCTTCAATAAACTATTGCGAAATTCTTCAATAAACTGCTTTGTAATCTGACTAATACTATTATCGTCTCTATGTGCCAAATACATTTGCTCTTTCTCAGGTAGTGCTAAATGACAAAACTCTTTATTATCTACAATTCGTTGCCATTCATCTAAAACGGTATAACCATTGCCATTAGCCAATGCTGTAATAACAGACTCCAAATTGTCCATTAATACTATTTTAGGTCTAATGTTCCTTGATTTAAACACTGGTTGATCAACTACCTCTTCTAGAGGCATTAAATGATCTCTAAATAAATAACAAGGCTGAAGGGCTAACTCTTCTAAACTTGTATTCATTTTAGAAGCTAAAGGATTTGTCTCATGAAAAACCGCTACGCGATGAAATTCTCCCAACGAATACTTAGTTAAGCGCTCTTCCGGAGGCATCATTTTATCTATGCCTATTATAAATTGATAGCGCCCCTCTCGTAAGCCCTGTCTCAATCCACTTACATCGGCACTACTCACTTCAAAAGCAACTTCTGGATGACTCTCTTCAAATAGTTTTATATGTGATTGCAAATGATGAGGTATATTCCACCCATGAAAAATCCCAAACTTGATAACTTCTTTACTATAACTACTGAACTGATTTGTCAATATATGCAATTCATTTAAGTATTCTTTAAAGAGAGTATAAAATCGTTCCCCCGCTATCGTTAAAGCAAAATCTCGCTGACTGCGATTAATAAGTTCAACGCCTAATTGCTTTTCCAATTGACTTATCTTGCGACTAATGGCTGGTTGTGAAATATACAATTGTTCAGCTGCTTTAGTAAAATTTCGCCATTTTACTACTTCTAAAAAGTATTTCATATGCTCTGTATCAATGCGCAAGATATTATTCTCCTTATTTTTCTAACACTTCACGACCGGTCTTAATTGGGAAATTTTCATAGGTAACCCAATCGCTAGAGCTGCCTACATAAAGGGCTGAATCAATCCCCACTTCATCCATAGCCAACATGGCTAAGCAAGCTGTAATACCTGAACCACAATAAGATACAATAGGTTTTTCTACCTGTAAAATATCTTTAAACATTACCTTTAACTCATCTATCGTTTTAATACCTTCAGCTGTATAACAACGGCCCCAGAAATAATTAATAGCTGTCGGAATATGCCCCGTCATGCCATCAAAGGTGTCAATAACACTCCCATCATAGCGTTCCTCAGCCCGCGCATCAATTATAATATGGCTACCAGTTTCGCTACTAGCAAGCACTTCAGCGCGACTCATTACCATATGAGGTTGCAAGCGATATTCTAATACGCCTACACTCTCTGGCATAGCCGTCTCCTCAGTCACTAATTCATAACCTTCTTTTACCCAACGCCCTATGCCTCCTAACAACACCTTTACATTTGTAACCCCAATATAACGAAGCATCCACCAAAGTCGACCGGCTAGAAAAATCCACTCATCACAGATTACAACAGTACTATCTTTTAAAATACCTAGCGATTCCATTTTCTTAGCAAATTCGTCCATATTAGGAAGCGGATGGCGGCCTCCATGCACATCTACAGGACCAGATAAATCGCCATCCAAATCGATAGGAAAGGCTCCTTTTATATGACCTTTAGCATAAGCCTCTGTGCCGCGAACATCAAGAATAATTGGTGTTACATCTAAATTAGCTAATTCGCTTGGTGTAATAAAATTTTTCATACATAGCCTCCTTGTAAAATATACAACTAACTTTATCTAACTCTTTCTTATTATGTTTCATCATAAGATATGCTTTATATCAATACATTTTTGAGTCCTTATCGGGCTATACTATGTATTAATTTTCAAATAATCTATAGCTAAGCTTAAGTTTATTTATAATAAATTATTACCTACCTAATAACTCATACTAACTGTATCACATATATAAATTATATTATAATACGAAATCTTATGCCTGTGTGTATTAGATTTACAAATGACCATAAAAAAGCACTCAAATCAATGAGTGCTTAATAATTCCATAATTAAATTACCTTTTCGCCACGCTTATATCCTTCACGAGCTTGATTTAATGACATTTGATTAGCGCCGCCTCCCCGGTCAGGATACATATACTGTACCGGATCATCCTCCCAATTACAGACTTCACAAAGAGAATAGTATCCAGGCTCATCTACAGTTAACGCTCCACAAACAGGACATTTAAACTTTTCCGCCATATTTTGTAGCCCCCTTTACGTCTTCTACTATCATCGCAAAAGTCTTTTTATAAAATTATCATCTATTAACTTTATATCATATTATAAGTATCTACTCAAGAAATCGAAATCTCTCTTTCAACTCTCTTTATAAAATAAAAGAACCCAGTAACCACGGTGGTTACTGGGTTTTTAATGCTTCTGCAATTATTCTGCTGTGAATGGCAAAGCCTGTATTTATAAGGCTTTATAGCCTTAGTGGGTGCTATAGGGAAGATATAAACTCCAATTAAATCATTTTAACTCACTTCTTCAACTAAATTTTTAATAGATGATATATTTAACTTAACATACTGTGAGCCGACAAATAATAAATCCTTTACCATTGTACAAATTCTAATCTACCATTGAGCAACTGTATAAAGTACAGTTGCTCCTTTAATTTTACCATCAGTTTTAAAATGTACCATACTATCAAATTTGCCTGCTTGATAGCCAACAGTAGCATATGATTTATCGTCAATCACCGTTATCCCTGCTTTAATCTTATGTGCCTTATTAAGATTGATTTTATACACATCAACCTTTTGTTGTTGCTCATTAGGTGTAACTACAGTTCGGTCACTTTTAGCTGTAACTACCACGGGCAATGACTCGCTTTTATTATTAATTGCCTGCTGTGTTTGTTTAGTTGCAGTCGCTACATCAGGGGCCTGTACATAATATGTAACTGTAGGCTCTTTTATGTGCTGTATCTCACGCTGGATTTGCACTGCTGTAGCAGGTGTAACGTTGATGCTCTTAGATAAGGCCTTTGTATCTTGTAATGTATCAGTAGTAACTATTTTAGGCTCTTGTTTATCAACTTGTAATTTATATCCAACTCCCAATATAATTAATCCAATAATCATGGCTACACAAGCTAAATATAATAACCTTTTACTAGGCATGTTATCACCGCCTCTATGCAGACCAATAATCCGTAATACCTCGTGCTATAGAACGCACAATTTTATCTAATTGTTGCTCTAACAATACTAAGTCTTCCATGTTGTCGATAAACGCCATCTCAACAAGTACCGCAACTGCATCAGTGTTATTCAACACATACAAATTACCCGTTTTACAACCACGATCTATGGTCTTCACACTACGTATAATCTGTGATTGGATAAAGCCTGCCAATCGTTGGCCGTTAAATGATTTATAATACGTTTCGGTGCCTCGAGCCTGCGTGTTAAATGCATTACAGTGTAGGCTGATAAATAAATCTGCGCCCCACTCATTGCTCTCAGCGCAAACCAACGCTAAACTATCATCTTGTAATGTCCTTACCTCTAATCCTGCAGTCTGTAAATAACCAGCTAGCAATTTACCCGCTTTAGCTACTATATCACATTCACGGGCTCCTGTAACGGAATTAATTGCACCGCTATCGTATACTCTATCATGACCAGGATTAATAAATACTTTCATATACCTTAACCTCCTTATACAATAATTCAGCCACTCTAGTAGTTAGAGTGGCTTTTTATCATTCTCTTCTAACTTATCGGGGATTCCATTCCCATTTTTATCTATCCAAAGTGCGAGAAATCCTACAATAGCAGTTAAAACGGTCGGAATAAAAATATGGTCAACAATTTTAATGCCTACATCAATTACTTTACCCGTATCATCGCTAACAAAACCTTTATAAAAAGCAATAACATAAGCCATAATGACTACTAAAATAGGCACTAGAAGTAATCCCACTAGTGCCCTTGTTGCCAACACGCCCGTAGGCTTAACATTAGCAATTCGTATGCTATTATATATCCCCTTTAGCTTATTAATGAGCACCTTTTTATTCATAGGCCCTCCCTACTCTAAATGCATTTTGTCACAATGCTCTTGCATTTCATCAATGCGTTTATGTGCACTCTTTACAGATTCTTCAAGCTTAGTAATCCGATTATCCGCCATATGTTGGTCTTGTCTAACCTGAGCAATTTCTACTTTTATTTCATTGGTTGAACGCTCAATATTATCAAGCTTTAGCCTAATCGCGGATAATGCAGCTCTATCAATCCACACAGAAATAATTGCAATTATACTAAGAAGTGTAAGTATATCTTCCAATCTAAAATTCAAGCTACACCTCTCTTTCTTGCTCAAGCAATTTAAGCTCATCCACCTTCTCTTTATAAAGCTTAACTAATTCATCTTTATTATTTTCCATTAGCGAAGCCCCAATGTATGCACTTTTAATTGTCTCAAGCTCTTCTTTAAGCTTTGACTTGAGTTCGTCTTTAGTTGGAACATGAGGTTCAGTAGATACTACCTCATAGTATCCCTCACGTTCCACAATCATCGCATTATTGGCGTTACACCACTTTGCAACTTCGGTGTAATTATCTAAATTGTCTTTATATATTTTTGTACCTATCATGCTTTATACCCCATTGCTATCCAATGCCACCCTGAAACCCTATTAGTATCTTTAATGGCAGTCTGAAAGCTTGTAGTTGTTACATTGTTTATAGCAGGATTCGCATTATATTGATCTAAGTATGCATCTCGATCTGCTATAACTGTTGCAACCACTATAGGATTTCTACGATAAGCCTTGTAGAAATTTATCCTATTATACGACCCTTTACCACCTACATAACCACCTTGTTCGCACCAACCATCAGACCATATGCGATAAAATCCACCTGTTCCATTATCAAAGGCTTCTTCAGTTATATAACGTCTACCACTTAAATTGTTGATGTCGTCTATAGTCGCAACTTTTTTAAATGAGTTATCTCTCAAGTTACCTGCGGTACTCCCATTAGCACCTCTAAACCAAATATGTCCTGACGCTTGTTCAATCCATATTTGTGCTGTCTCCTGACTATTTATATTGGCACTTGGTGGTAAGTTGATGAGTTGCCCATACATTGTTGGTTGGTTCTCAAAATAAGTACCACCTGCAAAGTAACAACTAAACATCCCTTTCTGATTCCATTGAGGATTGCTTAATCCCCTCCAACCGCCTGAATTATCAGGATAGCGGTGCATAATACTGTGAAGTGATGTCGCTCCTACTTTACCATCAATAGATGTTCTATCTCCTAAAGTAGCTAATGTATCAAACTTATGAGGTACTCGAACATTAGCTATGACTTTACCACTTTCGTCACGTCTGATAAAGCCAACAATAGTGTTACTACCACTCGAACGTGGAGTATCTTCAATTTCACTTTGCTCCCCATTATCACTCTTAAAAATTATGTTACTCCAACCATTAGGATTATCTACAATTGGTGAGCCTTTAAACGTGCCGCCACTTATAGGCATCTTTTTATCTATCTCAGCACTCAACTTATCCACTATAGCTTTATCTGCCTTTATAACATCTATTGATTCAAGATTTTCATTTGTTTCTCTCTTTATATTTTTAATGTCATTACCTATTTCAGAAACAACTTGCTCTAGTGATTTTGACAACATGATTATGCTCCTTTAGCAGCATTATAAATAGCAACTAAATCTACATCAGGGTCCCCAATCCCCAAATTGTTACAAGCTTGTAATTTTTGAGTAACATTTAAGATTTGAGCCTCATCAAATCTTAATCGGCTATTAAGGCCTTCAACAACAGACTGCGTTATAGAACTTCCATCTTCAAAAGCATCCGCTAATTCCTTCAAAGTGTCAAAGGCTGCTGGCGCCCCTCCAACTACTTTGGCAACTTCTTCCTTAGCTTTTTGAGTTGCAATATTAGTTACAGTAGTTTCATTTAAACCTAAATCAAGGTTATCTACAGTACTCTTCACTTCATTAATAGCATCTACAACATTACCTTTATTAGTAGTTGTAAGCGTACTCGTATTACCAATACGCTTCGTTAAAGCACCAATATCAGTACCTACTTGTTGTGCAAATTTTGTGATACGTTCAATTAAAGTCATCTAAATTCCCCCTCGTTTTAATGTATACATAGCTAAAAAATCAGTGGGATCTAAGTCATAAGGCAGTTCATTAACCTCATTCCCATATGTAATTCCTAGTTTACCCTTGGCAACATATAGTTCTTGAGCAAACTCCTTTCCTTCCCCAACAACTAAATTAATCTGTTCTAGGTCACCTAGTTTTGCATCTATACGCGCATCTTTTTTAATCTCAACCTCTATCCGATTGTCTGTCATCCTTATTCACCACCTTATATGCTGTTCCGGCCGATAAATAAGCAATACCTTGTAAAATACGACGCTCTCTTCTAGCTCGAATCATTTGTACATCATAGTAAAGCTTACGATAAGACTTATAATCGGTATTAGCTGATAGCTGCCCAGTAACTTCATTTGAAATATAAAGCTTAATAGTGCTAGTATCCAACTTTTCTACACTACCTTCAAATGCTAGCTTTTTATCACTAAGCGAATAACGTCCGGCAAACTTAAACTCACAGTCACTAATATCTAAAGGGACCTCTTCATCGCCCATAGATAGCTTTACAGTAGAATAAAAATCATCACCTTGATTAATGTAAATATCATACTCAGGCACGCCATTCTTAGCATTCATAGGCTCTCCTTTCTGATAGAAACAAAAAAACTACCCGAAGGTAGCTTTTATTGTCTATCTTATATTTTCCATTACTTTAAATCGATGCCCATTATCACATACATAGCTTCTTGAATAATAAGTAAAATCCCCATCAATCCTAGATAAATGCGGTGTAATCCATATTATTTTAGAATAAGCACCACAATGTGGACACCTTACACCTTGTGAGCGCCCCGTATGACTAAAGCACCTGATATATATATCTCCATGCTTATTTATTTTTATAATATCGTCTAACTGGAACATAAGAGGCGCCTCCTGTATAAATTTATTCTACTATACAGAATTTAAAATCACAATTCATATAAATAAAAGACTAGCCTTCTAGCCCTCTTTTTTCTTGATAATTAGCAATCCACTCTAAAACATAAGGTACATACACTTCTGGAACCTGCTTTTTGAGTTTATCATCCGGATCTACTGTATAACTCCCATTCATTACTAAACGACCATAAACTGGAAACATAAATTTATAAACTGTCATCTTCAAATCCTCCTGTTAATAAAATCTCATTAATCCCAGCTATCGCCTCTAATATTTCGGCTATAATTGGGTCTTGTTCCTCTTCTTCTATAATTTCTGGTGGAAGCTCTTCTAAAATTGGCGGTTCTCTTGGCTCCTCGTCGGGTAATACTTTGATAGTACCACCATCTAAAATAATCCTATTAATTGGATATTCTACATCGCTTTCGATAATCGTATATCCTTCCATGTCTTGCATAGGGTCATTGCCAACGGCTGAACATAGATTATCTTTATTTGAAAACATGTAATACAACCTATCACCTCTTTATACCTAAAACCATGATTCGGACAAAGCCACGATAAAATAATGCAGGCTGTCTGTTAACTGTTGAGTTGTTCGTAGCTTTTGAATATCCTAAACAAACTGCCTCGCGATTATAAATGCCACCCAATAATGGCTCTGACGTTTTAAACGTCCCGTGCCCATAACTCATTGTTACATTGGCAGACGGCCTCGCACTAATCAAAGAACCTCTTTTGTACCTCTCTGTTAGCCAATCGGGTGGATATTGTCTATCGTACATGTCATACGTTTCTGCCGTGTAGCTTTCGCAATATAACGGTAAGAATATGCATTCGCCTTCTGAATATCCATTTGGAATTGGACATAAATCACCATCTTTTACAGTGTATTGAACAGAAACCGCACCTCTAAATTGTAAGCCACTAAGCCACAAACTATTAGCATCTAGCGTTGCACCTCGTATATTGCCGTTAGCATCTATAGTAAAAGAGCTGTTATCATTTCTAAACGTTGAGCCGATAATTGAGACTCCTTTTACTGTCCCTGCAGTTACCGTTCCTAAATTTGCACTAATAGCCCCTAAATCGTTTACTGATATTTTGTCCGCCGTAACAGCATTTGCCTGTATCATATCTTTTGCTATAATGTTTTTTTCAAATACCGTCTTACCTGTTATATGAAGTAAATCACCATTAATTTGAACACCTTCTTTTGATAGATTAATGCTACTAACGATATTATCCTTACTTACTTTCAACTGCAAACTGTCATAAAGCTGAGTAATTGCACTATAGCCGGATTCTCTAGGGTCCCCTTGAAGGTTTGCTACAACAGAATTAATAGAGTTATTAGCTGCATCTATCTTTGTTACTATTCCATCAATACTGCCAGGCAAAGTTTCTAAAGAGTTTAACGTTTGATTTAATGACTCATCTAATAAGTCTCTTGAAATGCCAATACGTTTTATTGCTTCTTTATCAATTACATCT
This sequence comes from uncultured Veillonella sp., assembly GCF_900545795.1. Classification (GTDB taxonomy): domain Bacteria; phylum Bacillota; class Negativicutes; order Veillonellales; family Veillonellaceae; genus Veillonella_A. The sequence goes on along the minus strand of NZ_URAR01000011.1, from coordinate 74,408 downwards.
TTAACAGCAACTATCTTTTCATCTGATTGTGGACCTTCACCAAAGATATCGACATAAGCAAGCTTTACTGTATATACCCCAGCATCTAGCGGAACAAATACACTATTATTCATATATAATACTGCACTTCCATCAATATATACATTAGCTCCTCTACAACTACCTGGGATAGCCGGAAATTCAACAACTAGACCTCCAATTACATATCTTGCATTAAACTCTGCGATACGTTGCGGTTGAGGCACATTATATTCCACCATTGACGGTGCACTATATCCTTTAATAGGATTATGTGCATATAAATAAATCTTTCCTTGCCGATTGATAAGAGTATCTGTACTAAAAGTCGTATTATTACTACGACCAATAAGACCAGCTGTTACACCTGGATTCATGTCGGCCCGCACCTCATAGTAGTCTACATCAGCATTTCGGACCTCGAGCCAATAAAAATATGCTCTATCACTAAATGAAACAGAAAAACCTTGAGGTGCGTTTGGCTTTTCTGATTTCATTACTACCTGAATAGATTTAGTTACACCCTGTGAATAATTCCCATGAATATCTTTTACTTGCACTCTTACATCATAAGTTTTTCCTAACTCACATCCACTAATAACTACTTGACCATTGCCAGTACCCCCATACTTCCATTCTCCGCCACTTTCTCTATACCAGCCTTCTGCAGTGTCAAAACTACTAATATTAGGCTGCTTAAATGTAGCAATAACATCAAAACTCTTAACACCACGACCTAAATCATAATACTTAGTATATAAAGTTAAATTACTTACTTCTGGAATATAATATGGCCTAATTGTATACTCATAAGCCTTGACTTCAGATAAATCTTGTTCTTGCCCACCAAAGATATTCATCGATGTACATTTAATGTAAATTTTCTTTCCTATATCTTCTGTCCTATATGGCGCGCGGAACAACGCTTCGTCCAATCTTACAATTTCTTCTCCAGGGATATGATCTATAGCCAACGTCCCATATTGTCCTCTTACGATACTAGATAATAAACAATTACCGTTAGCTTGCAGTGTAGCCTTTTCATACGATAAACATTCACCGTTAAGCCAGCATACTGTATTCCCTCGCTCCGCATCAAGATGAGTACCACTTTTAAGCTCACCATAGTCCATCTTAATCATTCCTGTTGTAGCTGCCTCGTAAAGGGAGCTTACTAGCTTACCAATGCGTGCCCTTCGACTGATTGTTCCAATTTGCTTATACGCCTCACCACTATCAGACACCCATACATTGCAACCACCCCAACCATTAGGCGCTGTAACTCCAAATAGAAGCTCATCGCCAGCAATATCCCCAGGTGCTTGTATAATACTCAAGTTCGTAATGCTCGGTGCCGCTTGGTTATAGTCAACAAAAGGCCTTTCGTTTTCGTGGACATCATATTTAGCAGGTGCATATGTGCCTGGTGGTTTACCTACAGCAGTAATTTCAAGTTGGCCATCATTTGCTTCGTTCACCGCAGTAATAACTACAACTTGCTTGTTAAGCTGACAAATATCGTCAGTCAAAGTTACTAAATCTCCTGGTTCAAGTCGACAAAAAGCCCAGTCCAATCTAAAGGTATATTGATTTTTAGCATATAGTTGTTTCATAGCTAGCTGTTCAGCTAAGTACATAGCTCTCTTTTTAGTGTATAAATAGTGTGCCTGTTTTACACTTGCAGGACGTAATCCATTACGCTGTACATCGGCCACTACTTCGAACGATACTACCTCTTTTTCATAACTGTTAGCACGATTAATAAACTCTACACTAGCTTGGTTATAACATTCACTACTATCCTTGCGACTATATAAAACCAACTGGCCATCACTACCAGGTATCAAATCATCATGTGTTAGGTCATACTTAATCTGTTTATCAGGACCCCAACCATTAATAGCCTCATCTGCTAAAGGTACAATTTTGAGTTTGTTATTCGACCAAAATAAATAGGCGTTAGTCATCTCTGCAATATCATTAATGATTGATTGAGCCTTTTCTGCCGACATACTAGGCGGCGATGAGATTAACATATCCGCCGCTGCACAGTACTTACGATAGTTGTCTAATCCATCAATTTGCACATCACTCATACCTGCACTTTTTAGTACGTGCACGATATAATCAGCTGGATTAACATCAACTCCATCGCCGGTATTAAGCAATTTACCTCTTACTTCAAAATTATAATTAGGTAAACTGCCTCTATCACCTAAATCAACTACACCAGCCATATACGCAAGTCCTGAATAAGGTAATGCCTTTTCTGGATGCTTCCCTTGTACATAAGGCCATGGAGATTGCCCTTTCGCTCCATTAAAAAGGCTAAGCTGTATACTTGGATGTGGGTAGTCATAAACTTCTTTATCTACCCATACCTTTCCTACACCGCTAATGGGCCCCTCGCATAAGGCAAGAGCAGCTGCTACGGTGTATGTATAACTTATGTTAGTATGCTTTGAACCGCCACCTTTACCTGTGCGCTGTGTCTGTTTATGTTCATGAGCTGTAAAATCATCCCAATAAATAACATTACCGGATACTCGGGTTGTCCCTAATACATCCGGTACTACTTCACCATAAGAAGCACTATTAATTTGGAAATCACCAATTTTATCAGCTCTAGTAGTCGTATTTTTACTACCACCAAATAAAAAGCCCATTAGGGTTCCCCCTTTCCATTAAATCTATAAATTTTTCGTAATCTACTCTTACCTGTGTTGTCATAAAAAAGTACATCATCAAGCTTAGATAAAATAACGCCTTGATCAACAAATGCATGAGCTACTACATTAGGCTCTACTAAAATTGCTCCATGACTTACACACCGTCCATATTGATATAATAAAAAATCGCCAATCTGAGGTTTCGTTACCTCATAGGCAATTTTCTTAATATGTTTAATAAACTTTTCTTCTGACCGATGCAAATGCCATTCATTTGAATATGCTTCTATCCGCAAATCGCCTTCATGCAATAAACCTGCTTCAAGGAGTACTCCCACGATAAGATGAGCACAATCTACGCCTCGCCCTTTTACCATAGCATAATTCATGTAAGGCGTTCCGACCCAAGTTAAAGCCACATTAGCAATTAATTCTCCTTGTTCCATTAACGTATCGACTCCTTAAGAGGCACATAAGGTGTAGCTCTATTTCGGCTAAAATTATTAAATTTGCTTTTACAAGTAGCTGGAGTCTTATCACAGCCAGGATAAATATATGCTTCATTGTTAACTTGTGGCATTGCATCTGCTGCACTCATGAATGTAATCTGATTATTTTGGCTTTTCATGATTTGCGTAGATTGACCTACCAAAGGTCCATCTAACCATTCAATGCCACCTGCATCGTAGTATCCATTAGCAAATGTGGTATCAAAACGCACCTCATGTGCACTAATAACAGTTGTTACCTTAACTCGTTTACGATACTGTTTAATATCTACGCCACAATCACTATCATAAATACAATAAGGGCATTGTGGATAATAGCGGCGTGTTGGATATTCTACATTTAGCTTTTGTACTGTAGATTTGACATCAAGCTGTAATGTAAGCCCGCCACCTTTTTTGACTTCAACGAGACCTTCGAACAAATCAATAGCATCAATTACCTGCCCATTATCCTTGAAAAAGGCTCGTCTAAGCTTTAATGTTGCCCCATCAAAACCACCATTATGTGCTACAGCCATAATAGGTACACCACCTATACGGTCCTCGTGATTACAATTAACAGTGACTGTCAACTTATCTACGCTAACAGTAGAGCTAGTTTTAATCTGATTGCGTGTAATAATAGGCCCATCAGCACGATATATCTTACCACCTAGCTTTACATCCATATCTGTAATAGCCCAATAGTATGCTACACCGCTTTTAAGCAATAATTCATATAAGTCACAACTTAAAAATGATTTTTCTTGATTCAAATGCACTTCTAATGCTTCACTGACTTGTTTCATCGCACTGTCACCAACTTTATTGATTTTGATTTATAGATATTCTTATACTGTAGTTCGGCCGTGAACTCATCACCACTCAAGCGCACTTTCCAGTAATATTTATAATCAGCCGTAATAACAGCTGTAGGCGATAAGGGATCCGATGTAGTGATTAATCCTTTATCAACCCTTACACTACCTACCTTTTTCCCATCAGCATACAATACTAAATTTTCTATGTATTCTACCGGCTCTAAATAATCCCCCATTTTACGCATGGCTTGCCACTTACCATCACTTCCTACACCAAGACGAATCCCCTTTTCTTCATAATCCTCTGGGTCTAGCCAAAGGAAAGGCTGATGTCCACTTTTTGTACTAGCAAAAAAGCCCATGAGCGTTTTATATTGTGCAGGAGTCAGATAGGCAAAGGCAGTAGTAATTGTATATTGTGGACGTTGCCACGTAGTTAAGGTGCGAACTTTACCCGCACCTGACGTTTTTACTACCGTATTCCACTTTTGGGATTTAGTTGACTTCCATTCAAGGGTATTAATATTAGGAAATTTCTTCAAAGTTGCCATTACCATACTCCCGTATCTGCTACAAATTCACGATTATTATCATACAAATATTGTTTAATAGCTTGGCCACCTTTTGAGCCTAACCAAGATATAAAGGATTCAGCATCCATAGTAGATATATTAAGCATTACAGTACCGCCACCACCTTCACTACGAGCAATACCTTCCCCAATTTGGTTAAATACATTCTCACTTAGAGGTAAAACTGCTTCCGGATATTTACCTTCTGCAATACGAGCATATGTTTCTCCTGTAGCAAGCCCTCCATCAGCCAATCCAATCATACTGCTACTTCTAATCAGAGAAGATGTATTTGAAGCTGTAAACGATGCCACTCCATTACCAGATAGCCCTCCGGATAATATAGATGAAGAAGCACTCTGCACTTGACCCATAGCACTAGCAGCACTCCACGCAGCCATGCCAGTAGTGGCGCTTACACCAAATGTAGCCATTGATACCTGTTGTGCCAATTGTGTCCAAGGCCCTAATTGCGCATTTGCAGCAGCTATACTTGTTGCAGTTTGTTGTGATTGTAGCATTTTACCAAATAGCATCTGCTTTAACTGTGCTGCAATCCATTGCGCTGCCATATCAGATATAGTTTTTAGCACTGCCTTCCCCATATTCTGAAACATGGTTGTTATACTTTTAGTCCCTTGTAAAATACTAGATAAAGACTCTTCCATACTATCTAGTCCAGCATTCATTGTATTGAACATAGCCTCTTGTGCGCTCCAATGAGAATTCATAACAGCTTCTTGATATTCTGTCATAAGCTCTTTTCGTAGCTCATAATTTTCTTTAATTGCTACATATTCATCAGATAATGCTTGTTGCAGTGCCTCAAAGTTTTGTGTTCTCATTGCCTCAGAAATAAGCCATTCTTCCTCAGCCTGAGTTCTTAACAATTCGGCCCGTTGTTTAGCATAGTTCTCATCAGCAGCGTACTTTTCTGCATTAATTTGTTCTGTAAATTTTAGCTCATTGTTTTTACTTAGCTCGAAGGCTAACCCTTGAGCTTTTAATGCAGCAATATATGTGTCTTGATCTCGCTTAGACATAGCAGCATACTCATCGCTATATTCTTGATAGGTTCGTTCTATATCTATCAAAGCTTGTTTATACTCTTCAGCAAATTTTGTCATAGGAGACGTAGCACCTGATGAATCTTGCAATTGCATGGCTAAGTTATGCTTAACAGACATATCATATACCGAGTTTTGAATCTCTCGTGCTCGCTTAGCTTCTTCATAAAGTGCCTGTTCTCTTTTTTTAGAATACATTTCCATCAGCCGTGTTTTATCTTCTTCATAATTGAGATTATTGGTTTTAGACTTCTCTAATTCTTCTAGTTCTTTAGCTAACCATCTATCAACTAACTCCGACTGTTTACCAAACATATCATACCAACTATCTAGAATTGCTTCATGTACACGTTTAGCTTCTTCTAGCGCTTCGCTGCCTTTACCTTGACTGCCGCCTCCTCTGCTGCTACCAGAGCCACTTCCTATACCTCCAGAACTGTCTGCTCCACTTATATCCCCAACATCAGTTGAAGGCATTGCAGTAAAATCAAACGCCTGTTTAAGTATTCCTCCAGTCGTATCAGCAAAACTTTGCACATCCTCTGGATTTAATTCACTAATCTCAGACACAGCTGTAAAGCTAGTTCCCGCAAGCCCTGCAATTTTAGAGCCAACCATGTTAAACCCTTTGATTAACATATTGATAAGCCCAATTACCTTATTTACAGCCCATGCAGAAGTATGAACAACGCTATTCCAGACACTAGTTAAGGTTTCGCTTAATCCATTACTTGCTACACTAGCAGTAGCAAATGCACTACCAATAGCTATTAATAGTCCAATAACAAATCCAATCGGATTTGCTTTCATAACAGCATTTAAAACTGCTTGACCACCTGCCATGGCCAATGTAGCTACTTTCCCTGCTACATATCTCGCACGCAATATGCCTGTTAATACACCTAGGCCTGCCGTAGTAGCTTTCACTATAGTCATCTCTAACCGTACTGCTGCCATAGCGCCTCTATATGCTACCATTGCACTTTGACTACCTTTTAATATGAGGTTATAAGCTGCAGTAGATGCAACTACACCTTTTTGAATAGCTTGTTGAACCGTCATTGCAGTGCCCAAAGCCGTGGTAGCAATTCGAGCTGCCACTATATAACTTGTAACTCCAGCAAATGTACCAATCGCAACAGGCCCAAAAGCAGCTATAACACTACCTGTGGAGCGTACAATATTAGAAAATGTTGATACAGCAATTGTTCCTACCGAAAACGCACCTTGAATCCCCATCACCCCTATTTGAGCTGCCGCTGCCATTCCTTGAAATACAGTCTGAACCCCAGCAAGGACTGATTGAAAAGCATCTGTTGATGTCGTACTTTTGATTGTATCTAACACCGGCTGAAAGGCTTGTATAGCACTATTTTGCAATTGTGCCCCTACCTCTTCAAAAGTCATTGGCAACTCAGCAAACTTCGCATTTGTCTCGTCTGCAGAATTAAGCAAAGCACTTTTAATAACATCAGCGGTTAATGCCCCTTCAGATGACATATTCTTTAATTGGCCGACAGATACTCCCAATTCTTTAGATAGAGATTGAGCAAGCATAGGGGCATTCTCCATAATAGACCTGAACTCATCCCCTTGAAGTTTACCTGCTGCCATAGCTTGTGTTAATTGGTACATAGCAGCCTGTTGCTCTTGTAAACTCGCCCCACTAATTTTAAACTGCTTATTCATTTGTTCTGCAAAAGCAATTGCTTCGTCATTAGAGTTAAACGCATCTTTAGCTAACATATTCAACTTTGCCACACTGTTAGCCATCTCCATGTAAGAGCCCCTAGATCTATTAGCAGCTGCATAAACTTTATCCATTAGCTCTGACGTGGTCTGTGTCCCGTCATTAATTAAATCAATACGTGCTTTAGTTGAAGCTAATCTATCACTTAAGCCAGTAACTCTTGAAGTAACATCTGATACTGCTGTACCAATCATCCCAATGCCCATTGCTGCTCCAGCTATCGGCAACGTATTTAATGCTTTTGACATAATAGTTTGTAATTTGCCACCTAAAACAGCCTCAGCTTTTGCTCCAACAGCAGCTATCGCTTTCTGAGCACCTGAAGAATTACCATTAATCTGTACATTAATCTGTGTATTTGCCATTGTCCATCTCACCTCCTCGTGCTTCTATCCACTCTCGTTCAAATGCTCTATCAGCTCTAACTCGCTCAACTGCCGTCATTGGATGTAACGCTTTCATTACATCTGCGACATTAAGCCCCTCTTTTAAATGTGTATTAGTTATTAATGTAGTCAAAAATGCTGATTTACTATCTAGGTATTTTTCCCTCTCTTTAAATCCGCGTTCTAATTTCTCTAATTCTAAAGGCGTCAGTCGTTCGAACTCCCATGGTTTTAATTGAAGAACACTATACGCAACACGCTCTTTATATGCTATCCATTGTAAAAATGAGGGGGCTATATGCCCCCTTTTTAGTTTTTTGCTACTTCCTCTTCAGCTTTTAATTCTTCATCCTCTTCTTCAGTGAGCTCTTCAGGGAACAGAGCGTAATAAGCCTGTTTACCGGCAACCCCACTTGCAACCAACGCTTTTTGAATTGGTAAAGTTAAATCAGAAATAGTAAGCCCTTCTTTTTCTACTAAATGCTGAATTCTATCAATATAAAATTGTGGAGAACGCTTCTTTTCATGACGTAGCGCAATTTCATATGCAACAAATAAATCATCAAGATAATATCCCTCGAATAACAATCGTTGTAACGGACGTCCAACAGCTTTTTCAAACTCAGCTAAACGCATAATATTAAAATATAAAAATTCTCCTTCACCAAACCAATCGCAAGGAATTTTTTTACCCATTTATTAATTTCCTTTCTTTAATTCAGACAATGGCCCTACGCCATTTAAAGAGCCTTTATACGTTGCCACGTCATCATGTGGCGCAGAAACAGATAATTCTGTACAAGAGGCCCATCCAGTGTAATAAGACTTATCCGGATATTCAAATTTTAAATTAACCAATTGGTCATCTAAAAAAGCTTGTTCCAATGCTTTTAATCCCTCATCATTAGTCATTAATAAGGTCTCCAAATCAATAGACCATTCTTTTAAACCAGGTAGAGTAGTCTTCCAACCACCACTCCCTTTATGAGAAGCATCAATAGAGTCTGATTTACGAGATAAATCACCACTACGTTGTCCTCCTAACAATGTCCATTCCGCACCAGTTTCCTCATCTGTGCCAGTATTTAAATATAATAAATAATTCTTACCAACTGTTGCTAAATTAGCATTTTTAGTTGGTGCTAATGCTTTTTTCACTGTTGCCATATCGGATACTCCTTCCGTTTCTGTAATATTGGTCGGCTTAGATGTTGCCATTACCGCACCTCCCTATGTCTATGAATGCGTAATTTAAGCTTTGTTTCTGAACCAAATGCAGGCCATAAACTACCGTCATCACCTGCTGTAGATTCAATCTCAATACTTAAAAGTTGCACGTTATCCAATAAAAAAAGGCCCTCTGCTTCGAGTGCCCATAATTCTTCGTTTAAATCCTGAATCGCTTTAAAAAATTTTTGCTCAAATGTAGCTAACTTCTCATATCCTCTATCTAAATCGGGAGCATCTTCACGAACCCATAAAGCGATGGAAATATTTACATATTCATCGTCTTCACTATTTCGATAAATATTAACAATTTGGCTACTCTCATTCATGCTAAAACTTGATGGATGTCTAAATCCATAAAAAACATTAATTCCATCGCAACGATTTAAAAGCTCATCCCCCATATAATGTAGTGCTTCATAAAATAGCATATTACCCCCTATATAAGGCTACAGAGCGATAGCCTGCTTTACCCTCCTTACCACCTGTTAAATCAGCAGCTGTAATTCGATTTTCTAGCTCTTTAATTTTAGACTCGTAATACTTGAGCTTCTGACCAAAATAATCTACCACACTAGACCCCAGCTTACTTGGATTAAACACTGAAGCACCTAGTGCGTAAGATTTCTTAATACAAACTTCTCTCATAGCATAAGCTGTAATGAGTTCTGTCACAACAAAACTAGGTTCAATTTCTTCCACTTGAACAGATAGCGATGCCGCAAAGTAGGTCAACCATTTTACAGCCTTCTCCATAATTTCATCTGTTACATTAGGTCCTAAAAGCTCATCAGCGCCACGTATAGACTCGATTTCGTATAGATCCTGCAATATCATCTACCGCCTTTCCTGTATGCTTAGCAAATATAGCGTTAATATCTGCAGTTTTTGCCTTTAAAGCGTTATATAAAAACGGGTCTTTCCTAGTTCCAGGATGATGTACTCGTTTAGAAAAGATTTCAACATTAGAACCTTCAAACCATCTTAGAGCTTTCTTATTTTTAGGAAAGATCATATGCGCTTTAGTTCCTTCATGCACAAACGGTCCATACTCTGCTACTGAGGTGTCTAAATACACCTCACCAGTTAACCCATTTGCTAATAATCGCATCATCACCGATTTCTCTAATTCACTTGAATATGACGTATACCGATGATTGTTTTGTGCATATTCTTGAACTAATACTGTAGATTCTTTGACTGCTAACCTCAAGCGCTTTGCAAAAATATTTTGAGCATTATTCATCAGACTCGACTGCCTTTAGAGCATCTAAAATCTCTTCAAGACTAGATTTAGAAGTTAGTCCTTTAATGCCTTTTGACTTAGCTTCCTTTAATAACTCTGACTTAGTAGGGGCTTTATCCGCTAAATCAGAAGGGGCAGATTGTATCGCCCCCTCTAGCTCAACTACTTCAAACCCAAGACTTTTTAATCCCTCAACTTTTTCTGCATTATCAATATACTTAACTTCATTTAAACGTACTAATCGTGTCATAAAGCATCTCCTAAGCACCTGTATTAGCCCAAACACCGGCTAAGCGATTTGTTGGAATCCATAAATCATGGAATTTACGATAATCAAGCTTCCATGCATCTGCTTTTTGGTTAACATCTGGGCTAAAAATACGCACTTTATCAGTCTTGGAAATTGCGATAGGAGCGTTCTTAGCCATAATAATCCAGTTAATAGCCTTAGCAGCTTCATCAGCTTTAAATCCGCCTTGCTCCTGACCAGCTTCTTTCCCGTCATTAAACACATACTGCGTTTTCATGCGCGCAGAAGGTACAGATAAAATCGGAATATCATTATAAGTACGAACTTTAGTACTGATTTCTCCAGCTTTAAAGTCTGCTACAGAGATATGACGTTCAATCTTATCAGCATTATTTAAAATAGTGCGGATTGGTGTAGCCATACAAATAACTAGTGGCACATCTTCGCCTACAATATCCTGGATATTGGTAATCTCTTCATCCAATTTACTTAGGATATTTTCTGCTGTTACAGCAAACCCTTCAGTCACGTGACTAGCTTCCTTAGCTAACGCTGTAATTTTAGAGTAACGATATGAATCTACCTCTGGAATTACTTGTAAACGCTGAAACTCACCCATTACATTCCCTGCAGAAGCTACAAAATTAGATTCATCAATATCCATTGCATCTAGGAGGAATGTTCGACCACGGTCTTGTGTTAACTTATAGTCATCGTAGGACAGTGTTACAGAGCCTTGATTGAACCCTTCATCACGATTATATGTTGCAAGACCTGTAGTAGAAATCTTAGGCATTCGTACTGTATCACCACCATTATATTTTACTTGTTTTGCATTAGCCTCCATCCAACTAGAAGTTGCACCAACCAACATTTGTTTATCTAAAGACTGTTGGAAAATCTTTGCCATTTCAAGAGTGTTAATTGCCATATTTTTACCTTCTTTCTTTTAAATTCCTAAATTCTGTTCAAATTCTTTCTGTACATCATTGCCTTCAGCACCGCTTGCTCCACCAGACTCGCCACTACCAGGATTTTGTGTATTCTTAATGGCCCAAGGTTTACCTTTTAACCATTCCGATGCACAGTCTTGTATCGTTCCTACTGTACCATCAGCTTTTGTATAGCTATACGTACCATCGTCAGCAACTTTAATGCTAGGAACAATTAATTTTGCAAATTCCTGTGGATCCATAGCATTGCTTTTAGTCAAGACATCTACTACTTGTGAATTAATGTCAGCTTGAATACGTTTTGTATCAGCATCTTTACGTGCTTGCTCAGCTGTTTCATACTTCTTAGTTAAATCATCAATCTTCTTTTGTAACGCTGCCATTTCGCTATTTTTACCAGCCCCTACTGTTTCAAATTCGGCAATCTTAGTACTTAACGTGTCACGCTCACCTGTTAACTTAGCAACTACAGCCTCCGCTGCTTCTTTACCTTCTCTATGTGTTTTCGCTTCACTATTAAGCCGTGCAATCTCTGCCTTAATCGTTGATACAAACTCACTCCCCTTATCCAAACCTTCTAATGCTGAATACAATTCTGCCAACGTCATTTCGTCAACCTCCGTATCTGAAAATAAATATATAAAACGGTCTCCTCCGTTTCTGCCAATAAAAAATGCCCATACGCTCCACTGCGCAGGGCATGAAAAAACCGCCTACTTACGTAAGCGGTTAATCAATAACTTCTATCGATTTAATTTCATCTTCTTCAAAACAATAGCTAATTCGCTTATGTTCCATCCCATCAACTTTCATATCAACACAATATTTCCCATTTTCTGTGTCATTACTTCCCTCTATCCCCTTCAGCCTGCCCTTCCAGATTTTTCCATCAGTATCAATCAGCTTTACACGCCTTCCTAAATACAAATTATGTATAGTTGCTTCAGATATCATCTTACTCCTCCTTTTTAGGAACAATATGTAGCCCTTTATTACTCATATGGACTACAGATAATGATGTTGCAATTTCTCCTCCTCCATCTTTTTGCAAGACAACAATACCATTCTTTCTATTAAATGTTATTTCAACTTGACCTTTCCAATGTCCTAGGTTCGTCAGTCGTAACTCTCCATCATATAAACACTCTACAACCTCATTTATATTTATCTGTTCTGTATAATAGCTTCGCCCCGCAATATACTTATCGGAAAACTTATAGTGTATCTCTTGTCTTGGTGTAAATTCCTTAACACAAAATGGCGATTTTATATAGTCCCATATTCTTTTTTCAAAAGCTTCATCACTTTCATTATCCACTCGCTTAGCAAACTCTTCTATATTAATTTTACCATCTACCAAATAATTTCTCAACGATTTAGGAATCTTAAGTCGGCCTTGTAATACTTGATTATTATACGCTTTAGCCTTAGCAGTCCAAGATGCCCCGGCTTCAACCTCGCGACTGCCATAAACTCCCAACAGTTGTTCTTTTTGCTTTCGCGAAAGTGTTGCAATGTATTCACGTCCACCTTCTTCAATACGGTCTTTAACAGTAATATCAGGAATCTGTCCTTCAAACAAAGGCTTTAATCTACACATGCAGTGTGGATGAACAGGAATACTTGGCACTTTATCTTTGGGATAAACGCCTTTACCTAATCCATAAAGGTTAGCATTAGCATAGAGATCACAAATATCATGTTTGGGATGCGCTGTAGAGAGCTGCCATTGATATGCTACACAGTCTTCATCACTCTCCCATTGTGCTAAAAATCCATCCATAAAAGCCCTAGCCCGTTCTGTTCTGGCAATCCGTTCAGCAAAGTACCGTGTGCGCTCTTGCGTAGCACGATATAAAGCTTTATTAAGAGCTTGGTCATTTCTTGTTTCTATTGCCTCTAATAGCTTGTTATAGGCCACTTTTAAATTCTGACTAGTTAGTCTGTTAACATTGCGTTGCACAGCCCTCATAGCGCTCCTAAACGCTTGTTTATCATATTCTGAACCATTGCTCAGTTTAATTAACTTAGACATCATATCAGGAATGTCTTGCTCTGGAATTACTCCACCACAGCGATATCCATCAAATATAGCCAAAGCATTCTTTTTATAATTAGCATTGCGAACCATTTGTTGCTGTAAGGTGTCAACCACCATTTGCTTTACGGAGCTGCCTCCTTTTATTGTACGACTCGATAAAGTCAACCCATCAGGGGCCCACGCTATTTTAAAAGCACTGTTTGTTATAGACTTAGATAAAACACCTCCATAACCAGCTTCTGCTAATCCATGCAGACTAATTTGAATTTCATCTCGTAACGTCTGCATAACAGGATACTCTTCATAGGCTATTTTAACAGCCTGCTGTGCGCTATACCCCTCTGCCAATAATTCTTTAATCCGCACCTCAAAATCTTGGATCATTGTCTTGGTCTGTTCTATCACCTAACATATCTCCTTCACCAAATGCTTCCGATTTATCCAAATCCTCTTGTGCAGCTTCGAGTTCATTAATAATCATGTCATATGTTTCTGGTGTTAGATTTGGCATATACGATTCTAGCACCTTCTTAGCAACTTCTAGCTTAAATGTCTTACTACCAACCCCCAAATCAATAGCTTGCTGTGCCTGTGATAGACAGTCAGCCACATCATCTACATTAAAATCACGTGGATATTCACAAACATAGCCAATAGATTCGCCAGACCACAATTCATACAATGCAATAATAGCCTTTTCGGCTTTTTCACACTGGACTGAAAAGTTAACCAAGTTTTTATTAGTACGTTCAAAGTCCCATTTTTTAGCTAACCCCGACTTAGCAGATTCAACCCCAATCACACTATTAAGCCCCGACATACGATACATCTCACTCACTAACCTCGTGATTTGCTCCATAAGAACTGTAGCCGGCCCTGCATCAGGCGCAATAAATTGTGGTACATTCGTATCTTGCGGATATACTAATAAGTTATTAGTCCCTATTGTCACATCCGTCAACCCCTGTCCTGTACTCTGCATTGTCAATATATTAAAAGTTTGATTATCACTAATCTGATTTAGCAAACTACACAAATGATAAATATGATAATTAGTTTGAACAATGGAAATAAATTCAGGTACAGGTAATACTCGTTTAGGGTCTGTATTACGACCAAACCATTGTACTATCGGAACACGTTTTAAATTATGAGTTCCGCTGCGAAGTAACTTTCCATACTCATCTTTTACTTCCCATTTCTCAGTAGTCCACACATATTGACGTGTATGCCAACCATCATCATCATAAAATTTACCTTTATACGAAAAGTCGTTTAAAGTACCTCGTTCATCAAAATGCCAACCAATGACATCTTTAGGTTCAATAGCAGTAAGAAACGGCAGTGACCGATTTGCTATATTATCTGCATCAGACTCGCCTAACACAGCATCGTTATTAACAATGATATATACGACACCATAGAGCTTAGCCGCTACTGCCTGACGGCTCATAAAATCTTGCAAACTAGTGCCTGCACGGTCTACATCCTCTAAAAACAGCTTAAATTTAGCGGTATCATTATAATCTCTTTTAATTTCATCATTGAACACTGGTAAAACTGAACAGTCAACTATAGGACCTACATAGTTTAAATAATAAGCTAACTTGCGACGTCGTCTATAATTTTTAATCGACTCACGCTCATGCTTTATAAGGGCTGAACCATCATAAAACATACCATCGCCATAATAGGCATCATGCAAGAGCTTATACATTTTATCTTTTTGATTTGCCATATGGCCTCCTTAGTAAATGTTAATATGACCTACTTGTGTCCGTAAGTTACGCATAATATCATTTAATGCATATCTTGTAGCATCAATAGCATGATTGTTTTTGTCTGGATATGCACTAATAAATTTCCCTTCTTTATTGCGTTCATACTCATAACGTACAAACTCTTTATATGTATTAGGGCATCTATGCCTATCGATATAAATATGGCGTAAATTTTGCAACCATTTAATACCAAAATCTACACTATCAGGCCATTTCTTTACACTAACTATATTTACACCTAAATTAGCTAACTCATAAATCGTACCAGGTGAAGCACTATCACCTAATACACGTCCATTACCACACTTAGATAAGATTAACTCTGCAGTCCGCTTATTACTAAGTTTCTGCTGATAAATCTCATCAAAAATATATAAATCTTCGTGGTTAGCATCGTAATATGTATTTACAAAAGCTGTAGGGTCAATAGTAAATCCAAAATCACAACCTCGATAAAGCCTATCAAACTGTTCAATCATTTCATTAGACATATCTAGATGACTCACATTTTCAAATACAGTTCCGCCTGTACCTGTAACCTCGCCTAGATACTCATGACGATAGGCCATTTCATTCTTTTGCTTTAGTTTTTCTGCTTCATAAAAAAATTGTTCACCAAGCCACTCTTTAGGAACGTCTAAGTAAGTGGAATGATGAACAACTCTATCACTCTCATCTATTAACTTTTCACTATTAACCCAACTATCTTGACTTTTAGGTGGGTTAAAGCTATAAAAGCACCAATATTTTTCACCGCCACGCAAGATCGATTGGTTCAAATTACGTATTTCTTCCATGCCACTATATTGATCCAACTCTTCATACCAGACAATACCTATATGACCAAACGGTACTTTTATCGACTTAATCTTCTGAGGGTCATCTACACCAAAGAACAAAATCTTCTGTCCGGTCTTCAGATATGTAATTTCCGGTGGACTTATCTTAAAGTGGAATTGGTTAGTTAAGTCTAATTGCTCAATTCCCCATTGAATTTGAGGATACACAGAATTTTTAATTGTATTACCTACCTTGCGCAACACAACTGCATGGCATTGAGGATTCTGAATCAATAACAGTGGTATATTAATACTATGCAATGAAGATTTAGTGCTTCCGCGGCCCCCTTCTGTCCAATAATGTGTATATTTATGTTCTTGAATTTCAAAAAACAACTCATCAAAGGAAGGTGCTATTAAATTAGCTATATTAATCGTGCTCATTCTGTTACCTCACGGTTAAATATAAATGTGATAGGTCTAACTTCATCTACTACAGTATTCTTATCACTAAAGAGTTGATGACGTCGCCCCATAAGCTCTGCAGCCTTTATTCTATCTTTCAACGAAACTTGCTTTCGTATTTTTTTAGCTTTACTAATTCCAAATCGGCTTTCTACTACAACAACCTCTTCATCAAGCTCGCCACGCATAGTTTTAGATAGCATAGCTTCCACTTCTTCAGCAGTAGCGATGGTTTCCTTAAAAGCTTTCTTTCTGAGTTCTTGTATGCGGTTTTGAACTTCAACATTCTCCAACAACCTAGGCCCTTGACTATGAGCTGTACGCTCACTATATCCAGCTCTAATAGCTGCTTGAGTTGCATTTAAATCAACTAAATATTCTACACAAAACTTATCTTGCTTTGGTGTCACGTCATCACCCCCTTTCATTTTTATTAATTTATATGTATATTTATTAATTTTAATTAAACTAATACAAACTAATACAAACTAACACAAACTTACTCAAAAAATAATCGTATAAAATTACATCAAAAAGTTGCATTTTGTTTCTCTATGTTGTATAGTGTAATTGAAGATTGTTTGACATACACGAGGTTATATAGGTTGCTCGCGACAACCTATAACAGAACAAAATTATAATTAAATGTTCTCGTCGCTCGTTAAGTCCAGAAGGAAAACCCTTAGATTAAATTCTAAGGGTTTTTCTTCTTTTTATATTTAAAATACATGTTATAATATTATCATGTGCGGGCCCGCCTTATATCAATAAGGAAGGAGGCGAGAACATGTCAAAACAATCTTCAAAACGACCGAATGTCAAATTCGTTGCTTATATTACAAATCCTAAAACAGGAAAACGCATGTATGCCCGTGACTACGGTAAAAAAGCATGGCCAATTCCATTAGGCTCTGGTAGTAATAAGAAAAAAGGCTAACCTCGTCCAACGCACTATGTTAGACAATCAGTCGCGATGATTGCCTAACCTTAAAAGGCTCCTCTCATTCGAGGGGCTTTTTTTGTTATATGTAAAAAAGCCCCCACTGTTCTGAGTGCTTTAATAGCCTATTTATTCTTTTCTTGATTTTCAATATACTGATATCCCAATTCAGTAACTTTATAAATATTCTGCTTAGAATTTTCTATAAACCCTGCTGCTTCTAATTCATCTCTGACATCATTATAATATTGCTGTCTATCCTCTATATTAGGAAATGCCTGCCCAATATTCTCAAGTTTCTCTTCTACCCACATTTTTAAAACTTCAATAGCTCGATTACTTAATTCCATCATATTTACCTCCTTACAAAACTATATCTGATCCAATTATACAAAATTCAAACAAGAAAAGCACCCTTTCAGGTGCCTTCTTGCATGTGGGTATAATTTTGAGGAGTTAGTGTAAAACCATTAGCCTTTCAGCTTCTTTTACATCTTATATTATATAACATCTTGAATGCCAACTACTGCCAACTCTTGCCAACTGTTTTTATAAATTTTTGAAAATTCTTTTATAGCCTCTTTATGCATACGTTTTCTAATCCATTCACGGGTAACCCCTACTACCTCCGCTACCTGCTCCCAGCTCCCACAATTTATATATCGTTCATGTAACAAAGCCCTTAACTGACAAGATTCAATTTGATTTATCATTTTATCCACCGCTTCGCTATACTGCATAAATCTCTGCCACTTATCCTGTACAACTTTTAGCTTTGCATTAAAGTGTGCAATCTGGTCTCCCAAATCTTTTGGGGTTCCACCACTGATATGTTCTTTACTGTAATCAATAGCTCTTAAAGAGTATAACTTTGACTTTAACTCTTTTATATCACGTTCTAGAGTTCTCAATTCGATTTGCATCTCTCTAAGCTTATCTAAGCATTCCATTGCAGTCAATCAACCATCTCCTAATTATATATCCTATCACTCTTCTTATCAACTAGCACAATCCGCTGCATAAGTCTAAATCCACCCAATTTACATACCAGTTTAATAATTTTAATTACTATCTCCAACCGCTCTTCTTCTTGTCTTATTTTATTTAAGGCTTCATCAGCAGTTGGATCTTTATAGGCTCTTGTCATCTAACCCCCTCCATAGCATCTACAGCCCACTTAATATATACATCGCACTTACTTAAATCTTGTATCTCATCATCCTTTTTACCTGCTCTAAATAAGTACTTCATAGCATTCCCCTTGCACCAGCCTCTATATTCATCATCTGATAAAGTAGCTTTAATCACGTCCACACTCTCAATATCTAGACCTTTTAGTTTGTAGTGCTTAGGACTATGTACCGCATCAACGGAAGACTTATTTTGTGCGATTGCATGGTTATTGCAGTTAAGGTAATACTGATAATAATCTTTAATCGCCTTCTTTAATTGCTCTACAGTACCACCAACTCCAAGAGCATTATCGCAGCAAATAATTTCCTTTCTTAATCTGATAGTTCTTTCGTTATTAGGCAACTTTGTACAATCTAACACCATATCCACAATTGCTATTACATTAAAATCACACATATTTATTCCTTCCTAGCACTTTCAAACACTAGTGCTTTTATTTCTTTCAACAGCTTTTGTTTACATTTAACGTTTGTGTTATGTGAAATATATCCACACACATAAAGTTGAGATATAGCCCCTCTAATCTTTTCAAATCTCTTAAATACATCTACATCTGTAGGCTTATAACCTTGTTCAACCAATTGGTCTATAATATCATCAGCCATAAAACCTAAATCAATTTCATATGATGTCATATACTATCCTTCCCTCTCATCAAGTACATACGAGTCTTTTTTATCGTACCTATAAATGCTAATAGATCCCGACTCACGCAAAATCATATCCAATAAATAAGACTTCATGTCCTTCGTTATTACATCTATAACAGCCCTTGTCACACTTGAGTTTATTTTTACAATTGACACTATCTGTTGTCTACAAACACCACTACTACCTTCAAAACATTTATTAACCGCATTATAGACTCTATTTTTAAAATTCTGCATAATAGTGACTAATCGCTCAATAGTACAAAAGCTCATATTTCAAATTTTCGATTAGCTTCTCAACAGCTGCTGAATACGCATCAAAGCCATTATCCTTTTCCGCATGGACTAATTCCATTTCATCGATAACATCAGATAAATCAACGTATTTGACTCCGTCTAGATTGATAGTATTAATCATCATTTATCCTCCTTATTTAGCCACCAAGCCACACTAAAATAGTAATAATGATTGTAATTATTTAGCACTGTGATAAACCCTTTATCATCTAGCTTATTTCGTATCCGTTGCATATAACTATCACCAACATCACGTCTTACAGTCATATCTACGTACTCATGTCCAATATCAGCTTCATCTTTAATCCGCTTTAAAATTTTGCGGTACTCCATCCAAGCCGCCTTATATTTACATCTAGCAGTAATTCTTTGCATATTACTAGCATTAATTGTCATTACTACCACTCCTTTATCAATTACCAGTGCTTCCTATGCCACCTACACGCTCCACAGTTACATCATCTTCATCAGCAAGTAAATACTCACTAAAGATTCCCTGCATAATTCTGTCGCCTTCGTAAAAGCTTACAGTTTCATGTCCATTATTGGTTAACATAATTCCTATAGTTTTGCCTGTAGCAAAATAATCACTATCAATAATTGCCGTACAATTTGTAAGCACAATGCCCTTTTTGCCCAAACTCGAACGAATATGACAAGACAAGTACTCATTCTTGTTCATGTATGCACGTACACCACTATCGATTACTACAGACTGCCCTGGTCTCATATAAAAGCTTATCGGCGAAAAGAAATCATAGCCTGCGCTGCACTCAGTGCTACGTCTAGGCTTTTCTACACCTTCGCCTACTATAAATCCTCGTTTCATTATTCTTCCTCCTTTATCACAACTATTACATATCCTTTTTTATCTTTTACAATCTCACTCGACAGCCTGCCAATATACTTTTGGTTATCATCGACTAAAACGCCAGCTTTTACCAAACCATCAAGCACAAACTTGCGCGCAAAATCTAAATTGTCTGGATCTACTTTGCGTGACGTGTGCCATTCAAAGTGGATATCAGCTTTGTTTTTAACTGCACCTCTATATTTAAGAGATGCAGCCATAGTCTTGCATGTGTATTCTTTTTTTAGATTAGCAGCCTTATATTTATTACTTCGTTCTGCTTGAATGTACTCATTTAGACTAGGATATTCTATATCTAATCTAATCTTAATCACCACTAAACTCCTCCGCAGCTTCAATTCGCCAGGATTGTGGCAAAGAGCTGTTATGATAATTAATTCGCACATTTTTCACATGCTCTTTGCTGCCATCAGACTTAATCCGATAACATTTGTAGTCAGCTTTCTTTTTGTAGCGCTTACATTTTAACCAATCAGGATATTTACTCATAACATCAGCTCCTAAACACTAGAACGGAATGTTTTCTTCGTTTCCGCCACCAAAGTTATCAAAATTAGAAGACTCACCACCAAAGCTTTCAGTGTTTTGAGTATCTAATGCTTGGCCTACAAAGTTGGCCACAACTTCAGTAACATATCGTTTTTGACCGTCCGCAGTTTCATACGAACGAGTATTTAAACGACCTTCCACGAAGCAACGGCTCCCTTTACGAAGGTTACCTGCCGCTTCACCTAACTTACCCCAAGCAACGCAATTGATAAAAGCAGTTTGCTCTTTAGTTTCATTTGTATTGCTATCGAAATAAGTATTTGTCGCAGCTACAGTAAATGTAGCAACTGGACGACCAGTTTTTGTATAGCGAATTTCAGGATCACGAGCTAAATTACCTAAGATTTGTACTGAATTCATAGTTAAACCTCCTAGGGCTTAGTTGCCGTGTTTAACAATTAGGTGTTTAAGGACTTCATCGTTGATTTTTAATACACGATCGATTTCTTTGATTTCAGCAGGATCTGCTTCAAAGTTAATCAATACGTAGAAACCGTCAGTGAATTTTTTCACTGCGTAAGCAAGACGACGCTTGCCCCAACGATCTACCTTTTCTACTGTGCCGCCTACACGTGCAATTAAAGCCTCAATTTTTTCAATGACAGCGTTAGTTGCTTCTTCTTCGGCTGGTTTCACAATCACCATGACTTCGTATTTGTTCATACAAAATCACCTCCTCTTTCGGACTAATGCCCCTATCTTCCATAGGGGTAGGAAGCGCTTACCATCAATAAGCTTTACTATTATATCTCAAAAGATAATAAATAGCAAGCAATTTAATATAAAATTTTACTTTCATAGCCTTATGACATTCATATGATTTTTTTTAATTTTAAGATACCAAAAATTCTATAGAAATTTTACGTCTAACTCTATACAGCGCGTTCTTCAAGCTGTATACTTAAATAGATAAACAATATCAATTAGATTCTCAAACTTAATCTAATGATTTTACATTAAGAGGAGCTCATATATAAAAATAGCTGCTTTTAAACTTTGCTACAGTATACATTTTAAACTATAGTACAGTATACATTTCATATAAATAGGAGGTTTTTTATGAGTAAAATTAAAATTGGCATCGTTGGTTATGGTAATCTTGGTCACGGTGTAGAAGCATCAGTTCAACTTCAAAAAGACATGGAACTTGTAGGCGTATTCTCTCGTCGTGCGGGCATTCAAACAGTTAGTGGTGTGCCTAGCTACTCCATGGATGAACTAGAAAATTTCAAAGGTAAAGTCGATGTTATGGTCCTCTGCGGTGGCTCTGCTACTGATCTAATCGACCAAACCCCAATGATTGTAAAAAACTTCAATGTAATTGATAGCTTTGACACTCATGCACGTATTCCTGAACATTTCGCCAATGTAGACAAAGCAGCTAAAGAAGGTGGCTTTGCTGGTCTTATCTCCTGCGGTTGGGACCCTGGCATGTTCTCCTTACAACGCGTATTTGCAGAAAGCATTCTACCACAAGGCAAATCCTATACGTTCTGGGGTCGTGGTGTTAGCCAAGGTCATTCCGATGCCATTCGCCGCATTGATGGTGTAGTGGATGCGCGCCAATATACAGTGCCTCGCGAAGAGTATTTAGATGAAATCCGCAATGGCGCTACACCTGAAGTATCTGCTCAAGCAGGCCATATCCGCGAATGCTATGTAGTCGCTGCTGAAGGGGCTGATAAAGCAAAAATTGAAAATGAAATTAAAACTATGGAAAACTATTTCGTAGGTTACGAAACTATTGTTAACTTCATTTCCCAAGAAGAATTAGACAAAAATCATAAAGGCATTCCTCATGGTGGTTTCGTACTTCGCAGTGGTGAAAGCACAAAAGGCACTCGTCATGTTGTTGAATATTCCTTAAAGCTTGACAGCAATCCTGAATTCACTGGTTCTGTACTTACTGCCTATGCCCGTGGTATTTACCGCTTAGCACAGCATGGTGGCAAAGGGGCCTTCACTGTATTCGATATTCCACCAGCTTGGATTTCCTCTCACAGTGCGGAAGAACTTCGTGCTCATTCCTTATAATAAAATAAAAATTTAGAACTTAAACTGTCCTATCAATAAGTAAGCATGGTAATGCAGTACGTCTAATCATCAATACAATGATTAGTGTATGCATGCAGTAAAAAACTATAAATCAGTGCATATGGATAGGAAGACATAATCTGAAGAGGAGTAACACCTACTGGCACCACGCTATAAGTTGTTACTCCTCTTTTTAGATACGTATCTTTTAGTTACACATCTTTTTAACTACATATTTTTTTAGCAACATATCTTTTTAGTTATATATCTCTTTAGCAACATATTTTTTTGTTGCACACTTTTAGCTATGTATCTATTTAGTTCCCCCTCTATTTTATTTATGCCTCTTTTTATAAGATGTTAACAGCATTAAAGAGATTTCTATGATATAATATATTGTTAGTATCTTAGAACTTAATACAGTTAAAATTAAAATCAAAATATATTTTTAAAAAGGTGGTATTATGAGCACAAATCTTGAAGTAGGTATTGTAGGCCTTCCAAATGTTGGTAAAAGTACTTTATTTAACGCAATTACTAAAGCAGGCGCTGAAGCCGCTAACTATCCATTCTGTACGATTGAGCCTAATGTGGGCGTTGTAGATGTACCTGATGATCGTATTTACAAATTGGCTGAAATGTATGGTTCTAAAAAAGTAATCCCTGCAGCTATGCGCTTCGTAGACATTGCCGGTTTAGTAGCTGGCGCTTCAAAAGGTGAAGGTTTAGGTAATAAATTCCTTAGCCATATTCGCCAAGTAGATGCGATTGCACAAGTAGTTCGCTGCTTTGATGACCCTAATATTACTCATGTGTCCGGCTCTATTAACCCAATCCGCGACATTGAAATCATCAATACAGAGCTTTGCCTAGCAGATCTTGACTCCGTAGAAAAACGTAAACAACGCATTGAAAAACTTGCGAAAAGTGGCGATAAAGACGCACGTATTGAGCTTCCCATTCTAGAAAAAGTAATTGTAGGCCTCGGCGATGCTGTACCAGTACGCGCTCAAGGTCTTGATGAGGACGAGCTTGAAGTATTAAAAGAGTTAACCTTATTAACTGCTAAAAAATCCCTCTATGTAGCCAATATCTCTGAAGATGAAATCAGCGATTACTCCGCTAATGAATATGTAAAGCGCGTGGAAGAATACGCAGCAAAAGAAGGATCTAGCGTCGTTGTTGTATCCGCTCGCATTGAATCTGAAATTGCTGAACTATCTGCTGAAGAAGCAAGCGCATTCTTAGAAGAATTAGGCCTTTCTGAAAGTGGTCTCGATAAGCTAATCAAAGCTAGCTACGCTTTATTAGGTCTTATTAACTTCTTCACAGCTGGTGAAATGGAAGCTCGTGCTTGGACCATCGTTGCCGGTACAAAAGCTCCTCAAGCAGCTGGTAAAATTCACTCCGATATTGAAAAAGGCTTTATTCGCGCTGAAATCGTTGCGTATAATGATTTAGTAACTTGCGGCAGTCAAAATGCAGCTAAAGAAAAAGGCCTCGTTCGTCTAGAAGGTAAGGAATATATCATGAAAGACGGCGATGTAACATACTTCCGCTTTAATGTATAAGCTGCTATTTAATTTTCTATAATAAAAACCCTTAGTCCATAGATTGGCATTCAACCGTTCTAACGACTAAGGGCTTTTTTTATGTCTTGTGTATCACCGTTTACAGACGAATATAATAAAATGCATATATACTAAATTTGCTATGACATTCTATGTGAACTGTCAGGTTCTATGTAAACGAAGAAAGTATACTTATACTATAAGAGTCTATATACACTGTGAAACTCTATACAAACTACAAAATTCCATACGAAAAGCATGCTATATAATATCTAATGTTTCATTAGAACAATAGGCCTTGAGTTTTTCTTTATTAAGTACTTCAATTCGCATCCTTTGAGTCTTGATAATTCCTTCTTCTTTGAGGCGACTTAGATGACGATTAATATTGACACGGCTCATGCCTAATATTCGACCGAGACGCTCCTGTGTAATAAATAATTCCGTTTTATCACGGCAGAGCAATAAATATATAATATTGCACAATTTTTTCAGACCATCATTATATTCTTGATGGCCAGTGTCATATAAGAGTAAATTAACGAATCGAGTATACCAAGCAATAATAGCTAAACTCACTTCTGAGTGATTCTTAAATAGCTCAGAAAAATCCTCCCTTTTTATAGCCATTGTTTGCGTATTCGTTAATACTTGCCCTTCTAAAATGCCTTCAAGATGTATAGCCCCTTCATAAAAGACAGGAAATAAGGTATCTCGACCATGAAAGGAAATGATTTTTTCACGCCCTGAATGATGATTAATAGCAAACTGTGCTACGCCTGAATTAATATAATGTAAGTAGTCAATTTCATCGCCAGGACGCCATAAGTAATCGCCTTCTTTAAAGTTACAAATTGTAAAAGGTAATTCTTGAAGTAATGTCTTAATAGATAAAAAGTCTTCTGAGAAAAAATACATTGCATATGTCATAGCCCGCTCCTTATATAAGGGGTTTATAAAATAAGGAAGTATATATTTAATACGTCTCTTAATTTAGAAAGTTCTAATCATATTAATCAAAAAGGAGTCTTCACTATGAAAGTAATCGCTATTAATGGCAGTCCTCGCCCCAATAAAAATACTGTAGAACTACTCAATAAAGCCTTAGCTGGGGCTGAAGCGGCTGGAGCCGAAACAGAGCTTATTTCCCTCTATCCTCTACAATTTCGCGGCTGTGTAAGTTGCTTTTATTGCAAGCGCAAAGACAAAGAGCATGGCACCTGTATCATTAAGGATGATCTTAGCCCTGTTATAGAAAAACTAAAAAAAGCAGATGCTATTATTTGGGGGTCTCCTATTTATTTCAGCAATATAACCGCCACCTTGCAGGCATTATTTGAACGATTTTTATTTTCCAACTACATTTACAGCGAAGAAATTCCTTCTGTATTAGGAAAGCAAATCCCTTCTGCTTTTATTTATACCATGAATATGACCGAAGAACAAAGTTTTCAATATCATTTACGCGATAGTTTACGCCCCATTGAAGTTGGTGTACAACGCATTTTAGGAGTAGAACCACAAAAACTATATGCCTATAATACGGTGCAGTTTGATGACTACAGTAAATTTGAATCCTCCATTTTCTCTGAAAGCAATAAAAAAGCCTACCACGAAGAACATTTTGAAAATGATTTAAATTTAGCTTTTGAAATGGGAGAGCAATTAGTATTCGCTGCTAAGGGACTAAACTAATACTGATATACAGCTTCAACTCATCCTAATAAAAAGCTTAGTTAGTACTAATATAAAATATAAAATATAAAATCTCAACTCATGCTAATAGAAAACTCAAGTGGATTTATATAAAGCCTCAACTAGTACCCATATGGAGGCTCCCCTAAACCTAGGATAGCATAGATTTCACTGATTTTATTCACTATTCTTGAAAATAAAATAACGCAAAAAATGACCTCACTATGATTTAGTGAGGTCATCCTTTTTATATTTTGCTAACACGCCAAGGTGTCATACGAAATATGTCATACACATGACAAATCACATATTTCATATTACGCATTACCTATTATTCATTTCATATTATGTATTTCATACTAAGCATTTAGTATGACCTATCTAATATTAGCGCTTACTTTGACCTACTGGTACATAAATAGTACCAGAAGACATAGGACCTACTGTACCTTGTTGGAAGATAATGTATAGTTCATGGTCTTCAGTTGCATAGAATTCAGCTGGTACTTTTTCGATTGGCAAGCTATCTGGGAAGAATTGTTCTTTTAATTCTTCATCGCTGTTAATGGCTTCATTTAATACATCTTTAGAAACGCCACCAAAATCACCAAGTTTTAACACTCTACCGCTAGTGCTATTGAAAGTAAATGCTTTTACAGTATTTAAACCATTAGCTGCTTGATCCCCAATTGTATAGGATTTAATCAAAATACTTAAAATCCCATTGTCATTGGATTCGACATCATAAGTAATATAAAGATTTTCCTTCATATCAGCTTTTAGATTATTCTTCTCTAAATTCTTTTGCAAAGTTTGAACATATTTTAAAATACGGCTATTCACTTCTTTAGTTACATAAGGGCTAACTGATTTAATCTCTGGATATGTAATATGGAGACGATCCCCTGTAATAGCTACTGGCGATACAGACACAGCTAAACGTTGGTAGTATGCATCAGCATCAGGTACCTTAATTAAATCCGCATCACGAGTTAATTCATCAGTATCTTCCCAAAGTGCCTTATTAGTAGCTGGCGCAATATCATCGGAAATGCGCTTAGTCATCACACCAGTTGTATTACCATGTGCTTCTGTTGGCGTTTGTACTGCTACAATATCGCCATCATCATTTTTTACAGCAGCTGCGGCTTCAGAATCTACTTTTACTACAGCTACATCATTTGCCTGTACCTGCGCAGACCAAGCTCCACCTAATGCAACAGAACCTACTAGAGCTGCCATAATATATCGTTGTAATCTACGTTTCATACACAAACTCCTCCTCTATCATTAACATAGGAGCCTTACAAGCTCCATATATAAATACAAAACTAACTGTATGTTTATAGTATACCATTTAACTATGAAAATTTCATGGTGTCATTCTAAATAGTGTAAAATTTATTATTTTATTGAAACTTGATATCAATGTATCTATGTTATAATAAAATTATATACTGGCTCATTGGCCAATAAAATTCGTATACTCTTATATACTATAAATTAATACAAGGAGATCCCTATGACTAAAGAAGAATTTTTACGCACCTATGCTGTAGATCGCCGTAACAGTAATTGTAAAAAATGGGATGCTTTAGTGCAACTCTTTGGCACTGAAGATCTATTACCGCTTTGGATAGCTGATATCGACTTCAAAGTTCCAGATGCTGTTATTAAGGCCTTAAAAACACGTGTTGACCATGGTGCTTTCGGCTATACATTCATTCCTACTGGTTATAAAGAAGCGGTAAATGGCTGGCTCAAACGACGCCACAATTACACCGTAGACCCACAACATATGCGCCTAAGTGGTGGCGTAGTAACAGCTTTTTATAACGCTATCACAGCCCTTACTAATGAAGGCGATAGCATCTTGATCTTACAACCTGTATATCCACCATTCCATTCAGCGCCAGAAGACACCCATCGTCAATTAGTGACTAGCGATTTAGTTCAAGATGCACAAGGTCGCTACACCATGGACTTTGCTGATATTGAAAATAAAATTACTACTCAAAAAGTAAAAATGCTTATTTTCTGTAATCCGCACAATCCTGTAGGACGCGTATGGACTAAAGAAGAACTAGCTACGCTCTTCGCCATTTGTGAACGCCATGATGTACTTATTATTAGCGATGAAATTCACCAGGATTTTATCTATGGAGAGCATCAATTTACACCAGCACTCACAATAAATGAAGGACAATACAAAGATCGTATTATCAGTTTATTTAGTACATCTAAGAGCTTCAACCTAGCTTCACTTCCTGTTGCTCATGTTGTTATTCCAAATCAAGAGCTACGCCGTAAGTATGATAAATATATTGCATCAATAGATAAAAATCCTCTATCTATACTCAATTTAGTAGCTACACAAGCTGCCTATGAAGAAGGCGATGAATGGCTTGATGCCTTAAAAGAAGTAATTTACAGCAATTATGAACTATTTAGAAACCGTTTGTTAGAAGCGGCTCCCAAACTTGTCATTTCGCCATTAGAAGGCACTTATTTAGGCTGGGTTGATTTCTCCGCCTATATTGGCAATACAAATGCCACTAGCTTCTTGCGCGATACTTGCAAACTAGGTCTCAATTATGGCCATTTATTCTCCTCTAAATCCATAAGTTATGCCCGCTTCAATTTAGGTACTACACCTGAAATTATTAATGAAGCTGTAGATCGCATAATCAAAGGACTTCAAACCTTACAAAAGTAAGATTCTAGCATTTTACTTAAACACACTGTATCCCATGATTGCTATCTGTTTTTGCAACATAGGTTAACTTACTAAATCAATACATACGAAAAGGTTCCCTCTATAACCGTCTATAAGTACTTTACTTATAAACTTCATCGAGGGAACCTCTTTTGATTTGTCTTCCTTCTTATTTTGTTGTCTAGATTATTTTTTACTAGCTTTATTTACTAAATTGTTTTTTACTAGTTTTATTTACTAGATTATTTTTTTAGAATGTTTTTACTTACTTTTTTTACTTAGTTTTTTTTGCTTAATTGTTTTTACTTGCTGACTTGTCATACTTCTACAAAAGCTTGTATCAACACTGTAATTATTGCACTTCACCTAAGTATCTTTTAGCTTCGCAATAGTTAACCATGCCTTCCACTACTTTTTTAGCCGCGCGCATAGCAAGTACTACTGTAGCTGGTTTATGCACAATATCACCACCGGCAAAAATACCTTGACGGCTTGTCATGCCATATGGCATTTCACGAGTAATAACATAGCCATTATTATCTACATCAATACCATTTTCAGGGCCTACAATAGATGTATTTGGCTTTTGGCCAATAGCAATGATGATTTTATCAGCTGGTAAAATATCATATGTACCAGTGCCTGTAATGGAGCCATCTTCATGACCTTCTTGGATTTCACAGCGAAGGCCTGTGACTTCATCGCCTTCACCTTCAACACCTACAGGAGCTCTAAAGAAATTAAAAGTTACTCCTTCTTCTTTAGCTTCTTCATACTCAGATGGATTGGCACTCATATTAGCTTCGCCACGACGATACGCTACGCTAACGCTCTTAGCGCCTAAGCGCACGCAAGTACGAGCCGCATCCATCGCCACATTACCAGCACCAATTACAATAACGCGGTCACCTGGTTTTACGGCAATAGACTCTTCTCCTAAACGACCATTTTTATATAATTGTACAGCCGTCAATAAAGCCATAGCCTGCAATACGCCTGGCTTTTCATCATTTTCCATAGGAAGTGGAATTGGCACATGAGTACCAATGGCAATAAATATAGCATCATAGCCTTCAGCCATCAAGGAATCAAGACTCCGTTCAGGGCCGATAACTGTATTGCACTCAAATTTCACCCCTAATTTTTTAAGGCGATCGATTTCGCGGCGTACAACATCTTTACCAAGACGGAACGCAGGAATACCATAGAGTAAAATACCACCTGGCTCTTCTTGTTTTTCAAATATGGTCACTTCATACCCGAGTTTAGCCATATCACCTGCTACAGTCAAACCAGCTGGGCCTGAACCAATAACGGCAATTTTACCTTGGTCTTTTATAATTGGTTTTAATTTGCGAAGTCCATGATTGCTTTCAAAATCAGCAGCAAAGCGCTCTAATTTACCAATATTAATCGGCTTTTTAGCACGATTTAAAATGCAATGCCCTTCACATTGTTTTTCCCTTGGACAAACGCGCCCACAAATGGCCGGCAAATTACTGCGTTCACCAATAATATCATTAGCTTCTCCAAAGTTACCACTTGCAATAGCATGGATAAATCGCGGTATTTCATTTTCAATGGGACAACCAGTACGGCATAAAGGCTTTGCGCAATTTAGGCAGCGCTTTGCCTCTGCCAAGGCTTCTTCCATTGTATAGTCTTTATCAAATTCTACATATTTCCCTGATTCTTCAGTCATAATACTGCCTCCTCTAAGCCCTAATTGTCACTACATAGCAACGGTCTCTCTCTATACCATAATACAAGCTACCTCAAATAGGTAATAGCTTTTATACAAAACTATATAAACACTTAAATATAAACTAACTTATATTATACAAAACAATTTTATTTTTAGCATTACTAAAATCAGAATTTGCCCCTGCCGGGTATATCATAACCCACTTTGTAATTTACTAGTCAATTTCGCAGGCTAGGCTTGCTACTAAGGCCTTATATGGCTAGTTTATTTTACTGTGTACAAAATTGTCCCCCATATATGTATATAATACTCGAATATATGGGGGATTTTCTTTAGTCTCTATACTAAAACTATAGGATACAAAATCAGAATACTACGCACAAACTTAAGGATGAAATACTCCTGTATTCACTATGCTATTTGTATTTCTACTTTATATTTGTATTTCTACTTTGTACTTCATTTGTATAACTACTTTATACTTCTATTCCTTAAGTCTTTATATTTCTATTACTTAAAGCTTTTTATCTTTATTCTCTTACTACTTCTTATGGCTCGTAAATTCCTCTTGAATCGCCTTTAATTTACTAGGGTCATGTAATAAGTCTAAGCAAGTAGCCCCTAAAACAACAGCCGCATCAAGCATAGCTTCATGACCTCGCTCAGTAGTGCCGGCTGCTACATATTCCGTAGAATGGGCAGCAATCCCCTGATCTACAAAGGCCGTGCGAATACAAGTACCTGGTACCATGTACATAACATTGCCAAAATCAGTGGACCCCGTTTTCTCCCTTGGTGCTGTAATCTGCGGCATCCCTAAATTAATGGCCTGTTCCATGACTAAATCATTCAAACTATGAACAGGAATTTTAGCTTTAAATGGATAATCTCGTTGTACCTCAAAGGTCGTATCGGTCATTAAGGCAGCGCCCTTTAAAATATTCTTAAAGCGCTCCACTACTTCATTTAAATACGCCGTATCATAGGAGCGCAAGGTATATTCTGCTATAGCCGTATTAGGCACTACATTAGGAGCCCCTCCTGCATCGCGCACAGTGTAATGCATGCGCGTATCTTCACGCACATGTTCACGTAAAAATTCAATACCATTAAAGCTCAATAATACAGCATCAAAAGCACTGCGCCCTTCTTCAGGATTCATAGCGGCATGAGAGGATTTACCATGGAATGTAATGACGAAATTTTCTAGTGCCATACATTTCACATCTACACAAGTAGAATCAGCAGCATGCATCATAAGAGCTATATCAATATCCTGGAAACAGCCATTATCGGCCATAACAATTTTACCGCCTAATGTTTCCTCTGCCGGCGTGCCATAAATTACAATTTTATAATTAGCCTGCCCGGCAAATTTTCGAATACTTTCAGCAGCACCAATAATAGCCGGCCCCTGCATATGATGACCACAGCCATGACCTAAGCGCTCTAACGCATCATATTCCGCTAAAAGACCAAAGGAAGGACCAGACCCATCGCCATGAACATAAGTAGCTCTAAAGGCTGTTTCCATGCCGCCTACACCAGCTTCTACGGTATAGCCTAATCCCTTTAAATAGTCCATTAATCGCTTCGACGATTCATACTCCTCGCCAGATAATTCACTTAGATTAAATATAGCATCATTTAATGCAATTAAGTCCGCTCCTATAGATTGGGCTAAATACTGTTTAATCTCCTTAAGATCCTGTTCTTTCATGTATACTCCTTAGAGCCAGCGCTCTTTATTTCGCCACAATAATACGAATACTAATATCCGATTAAAATGGCACCAATCATAAATACACAACCTGCTACAGTCCATAAAATAAATAATGGCATCATAAATTTCAACCAATTAGTATATGGAATGCGCGATACTACCAAGAAGCCCATCAAGGATGATGAAGTCGGCAATACAGAGTTAGAGAAGCCATCGCCCAATTGGAAGGCTAATACTGCGGTTTGACGGCTCATCCCAATAATATCAGCCAATGGCGTCATCAATGGCATAGTAACTACTGCTTGACCAGATCCAGATACAATAACGCAGTTAATAAGTGACTGGATGAGGAACATGCCTACAGCCTGTAAGGAACTTGGCATGCCATCAACTACATTAGATAAGTAATATACGATGGTATCGATGATTTTAGCATCGCCTAGTACGACTTCAATGCCCCGAGCAAAACCGATAATCAATGCGCCAACGCAAATATTCGCGCAACCGCGACCAAAGATTTTAGCAATTTTATTTACATCATAACCAGCAATAAGGCCCACTACTACACCTAATGTGAGGAAGAGACCTGACATTTCTTCATAATACCAATCTAATTTTACTAAGCCATAGATTAATATGCCCATACTTAATACAATGGCCAACAAACTAAGGCTCATACGCACATCAAGAGGAACTTCTTCTTTTTCAAGTTCAAATTCCGGAGGATTGGCTTCCCCATATACAATACTCTTCGTAGGATCTGCTATTACGCGCTTAGCGTACCACATAATGTACAAAGAAGTTATAACAATTAAAACGACTAAGATAAAAATACGATAAGCACTACCAGAAAATAACGGCAATTGCGCAATAGATTGGGCTACACCAACACTAAAGGGATTTAGTACACCTGACGTAAAGCCAATAGCTGCCCCCATGGCTATCATAGCCGTCCCCGTAACGCGATCAAGCCCTAAAGACTCAGCTAGCACTATACCAATAGGTACGAAAATCATAACTTCCGTAGACATGCCCATGGTAGTACCAAAAATTGAAAATAATGTCACAAAGGCAGGAATCACTAAGAAGCGACGATTTGTAAATAACTTAGATATACGCTGTGCCAAGGCCGAGAATACTTTTGTATCTATAATAATTTCAAAGGCCCCGCCAATAATTAAAATAAAAGTTACAATACTCGCTGATTTTACAATGCCCTTATACACAATGGCCGGCACATCCCAAAGACTGGCTGGATTTGATTCAATAAAAGCAAAGGAACCAGCCTTTACTAAAGTACGACCTGTTTCAGCATCTTTAAAGCGTTCAAAGGACCCTGCCGGTACAAAATGAGTAGCAATAACAGCTAAAATAATAAGACCTACAAGCAACACAAATGTATGTGGTGCTTTTACATTTTTAAACATCTCTAAACTCCCTTCTCAACTAAACCCATTATTTTTGCATACTTTTTCATTGTAAATTTTATTACATCTGATTCGAATTAAGTTTATCAGAATTTTTAAACATTTAAATGCATAAAACTTACAAAATATATTATATTATTAAATGGCAAAAAAAGATAGCGTACAGTAAGCTGTACGCTATCTTTTTTTATTATTTGGGTTCTGGTGCATCTGGAAGTGGTTTTAATTCATTATAAGTTAATACTTTATCTGATTTCTTTGTATATTGATTATTATCATATTCAGTATCTTGTATCTTTTCATTTTCTAGTAAAATTATTTTTTCTCCAGCTTGTTTTAATAATACTTTAGGATCTTTTTCGTTTAATGTTGCTGTTACCACTTCTTTTCTAGATGTAACAGGTAGTTTATGAAAAGCTTTGCTTCCATCGGTTGTGTGATAATAAGTTATTTGAAATTGAGTTTCACTTAACTTTTCAATAGTCATCGCTCGATAAGAAGTACCGATTAATTTACTTTCTGTTGTTGGCCCCTCCCAGGTCCCAATAAATTTATCCCCTTCAGAAGAGCCGCACCCTGCTACTAAAGTAGCTAATGCTAACATACATAAAGCTAAAAAGATAGTAAATTTACGTTTCATCATAACACTCCTTTTTTAGATAAGATTTAAATGCATAAACCAATTTAAAATTCATCTTATATTTAAGATAGCTAAAAAAACAGCTCTTGTAAAGATTAATTTTACTTTATAAGAACTGCTATTATGTCTATAAATTTACTATTTCAAATTTTGAATATCTTCTTAAACTAATATACTAAAAAATTAGTTAAAAATTTGGTGCGCCCAGCGCGATTCGAACGCACGGCACGCAGTTTAGGAAACTGCTGCTCTATCCACCTGAGCTATGGGCGCATAATAATATACTTATTATAAACGTTCAGTACTATTCTCGCAACAATATCTACACTCCTCTCAAACGCTGCATTAATTGTTACGTTACCATCATCAGTTTTAGATACTCTAAATTTTAACAATATACCTCAAACACTTACGCAAGTTATGTCTCAAAAATTCAAGTTTTAGATAGTATAACCAATACACTACATCTCAAACACTTACACACGTTATCTATCAAAGCTAATAACTTATATTTTACAATTTATTAATACTTATACCCAAACTTATCCCCATAATTGAGACTAAATGTGGACAAATATTCGATTTTATAGAGCGTCTATCCCTTGTGGATAATATTTTTTACAATTTGCTGTGCATGAGTTAATTTTTACCACAACAACGGGGTTTTTCCACAAATAATATGTACTTATACACAGAATTATCCACTATTTATTGTACTTATCCACTTTTACAAAGACTTTACACACAATGAATCCACAGTCTATCCACAACTTATTCACAGGATTTTGTGTATAACTTTGTTCGAGCTAACTATGTATAAAAAATAACATCTCACTTTAGTAGTAAGATGTTATTTTTATTTTAGGCTCTGTCACAACAAATGGTTGATTTTTGACGAGAAATATCGTATAATAATAGTAAGAAACAGTACCACCGAAGGAGGTAATTGGATATGCCTACTATCAAAGACGCATTAGATATTATCGGTAAGTTGACTGTCGCAGAGCAGGAAAGCCTTAAAACAATGCTTTTAAGTCCTGCCTTTGTAAAGTCTTTGAATATTGAAGATTTCGTAGCAAAGGAACGCTTTGCAAATGGTCGTGTATGCCCTCTTTGTGGCTGTATCCATGTGGTTCGCAATGGTCATCGTAAAGATGGCACACAGCGATATGTATGTAAGGATTGTGGCAAGTCCTTCGTGATTGCTACGAACTCCATTGTGTCTGGTACAAGAAAAGACTTGTCCGTGTGGGAGCAGTACATTGATTGTATGATGAATGGCTTATCCATTCGTAAGACTGCTGTTGCTTGTGGGATTCACAGAAACACCGCATTCCTTTGGAGACACAAGATTTTGGATGCACTTCAGAATATGGCAGACGATGTTACCCTTGACGGCATTATTGAGGCTGACGAAACTTTTTTCGCCATCTCGTACAAGGGCAATCATAGCAAGAGTAAGACATTTGCTATGCCACGCAAGGCTCATAAGCGTGGTCATTCTACACATATCAGAGGCTTGTCCCAAGAAAAGGTATGTGTTCCTTGTGCGGTTAATAGGAATGGCTTGTCTATCTCCAAGATTACGAATACTGGTAGAGTTTCTACAAGAGATTTACATCATATTTATGATGGTAGGATTAAGACCAATTCCACTCTTGTTACGGACAAGATGAACTCCTATGTGAGATTTACAAATGCCAATGGCATTGACCTTGTGCAGTTAAAGACTGGCAAAGCCAAGAAAGGCATTTATAATATCCAACATATCAATAGCTACCATAGCCAGCTAAAGAGGTTTATGCGTGGCTTTAACGGTGTTTCTACCAAGTATCTGAACAACTATCTTGTGTGGAATAACCTTGTAAATTACGCCAAAGAAAGCGACATGGAGAAAAGGAACATCTTCTTAACTTTTGTTTTGGCAACATTGAAAACTGCTAAATGCAGAGATTTATCAAACAGACCAGCAGTTCCTCTGGTCGCCTAATTAGAATTTGTGGAGATGATAAGATGGTCAATATAACAGATGTAAAACAGATTCTTCAATTTGCAATAGATGCGGAGATTAAAGTCTTTCTTGATGGTGGCTGGGGTGTAGATGCTCTTCTTGGATATCAGTCAAGAGCCCATAATGATATTGACATTTTTGTAGAAAAGAACGATTATCAGAACTTTATAGAAATAATGAAAGCTAATGGCTTTTATGAGATTAAGATGGAATATACAACATTGAACCATACTGTATGGGAAGATTTGAAAAACAGAATTATTGATTTGCATTGTTTTGAATATACGGACGAAGGTGAAATTCTTTATGATGGGGATTGTTTTCCGGTAGAAACTTTTTCGGGTAAAGGAAGAATTGAGGAAATAGAGGTTTCCTGTATTGAACCATATAGTCAAGTAATGTTCCATCTGGGATACGAGTTTGATGAAAATGATGCACATGATGTGAAGTTATTGTGTGAGACACTTCATATCGAAATTCCAAATGAGTATAGATAACTGCAAATAACAGTTTGTAGGGGAGTTCTGATACTCCCCTATAAAAATGGCTATTTATCAACTGTTTGTTGTGACATAGCCTTATTTTATAATCTATTCACTTATTAAGGCAAAGCTATAAAACTTACACATTGTGTATAAAACTTATTCAGGGAAAATCAATTGCCCATCTAATTCTACAGGTCGACTCCAGTCAACTTGCACATCAGTGCGTTCCCACATCAAGGTAAGGGCTAATTTTAGATTCTCTAAGGACTCTAAAGGTGCAATAGTAATTGTTTCATATGTATCAAGACCTGTAGCCTTTTCTATTTGTTGGTCTGTATGTAAATAAGACCATACTTTTTGCTGCCATTCTTCAGCAGGCAAGACTACCTCTACATCCTTTGTTTCCTTATTAAAAGCAATATATCCCTTTTCATCTACCCCATAATGGATAGCATAGTACGCTACATTAGTCATCCTAATAGCTCCCTTTCTAATTGTTAGTCTTATCTTCTGTTATTATTTAACCATATATAGCAGTAACTAATCAATATGTATTTTATTAATTATCTTCATTAGGTGCTTTAAAATACACAGCATACATAACCGGTAAAACTACCAAAGTTAATATCGTAGCCACTAAAAGACCACCACTAAAGGCAATGGCCATAGGCGACCAGAAGGCACTGCGCATAAGTGGCACCATGCCTAAAATAGCTGCTAATGCAGTCAGCATAATCGGTCTAAAGCGAAGAATGGTAGAGCTAACTATAGCTTCATACAAACTTTGTCCTTCTTTTCGATGTAATTCTATTTGATCAATTAAGATAATAGAGTTACGGATAATCATACCACTTAAAGAAATAACCCCTAGTACTACCATAAAGCCCATAGGTGTATTAGTTAATAACATAGTAATAACAACGCCAATGAGTCCTAATGGAGCTGTAAGTAAGGCCATGAGCATAAGCGATATTTTCTTCAATTGGAACATGAGAATTATCATAATCAAGCAGAGCATAATGGGCATAGGACCTTTTAAATTATCCATAGCAATATTACTTTGTTCTGCGGAGCCA
This sequence comes from uncultured Veillonella sp., assembly GCF_900545795.1. GTDB lineage: Bacteria > Bacillota > Negativicutes > Veillonellales > Veillonellaceae > Veillonella_A. The sequence continues at coordinate 36,311 of NZ_URAR01000011.1, read as the reverse complement.
CCTACTTCAATTGTATAGCCTGCTGGAATTTCAGAGCGTAGAGCTTCTAGTTTTTTATCTATATCATTAGCTAAACTATTGGCCATCACTGTAGGCGGTACATTACCATGAACTGTAATGGTTGGCGCCATATTGCGATGCCAAATAATTCCATCTTCCGAATCCATAGAAATCGTAGCAATTTGGCTGAGTGGCACATAGGCACCAGAGCCTGTTTGCACAGGAATATTTTGCAATACACTCATATTGTGGCTTTCATCGCCACCAAGTTTAAACTTCATTGGGATGGTTTGATTACCTACATAATATTCACCAGCTGCTACGCCAGAAATCTTACTTTGTAAGTCTAGACTCACAGAATAGCTATCAACGCCCATCATGCGCGCTTTAGCTGGGTCTATATGAATAGATACATTCGGTGTATTATCTGGCCAGTCTTGCGAAATATCGGTAATTTCTGGATAGGTTTTAAAAACATCTTCTACCTTAAGGGCAATATTTTTTACTTCCTTCATATCAGGACCTGATACGCGGAACATAATAGGATATTTAGAAGGTGGCCCAGTTTGAATAAAATTCATATTAATTAAAGCAGCAGGAAATTCATCTTTAAGCTTAGTTTGTAATTCTTCATATAAACTATTGCGATCATCTAGAGAATTGGCGACAATTACATACTGCATAAAATTATTGCGCTCCACCTCTGGCTCTAAGGTCAACACAAAGCGCGGTGCCCCTTCACCAATATGAGCAGAATAATGTTCTATGCGCTTATCTCCACTGAGTAAATTATCTAATTTCTCAGCTTGTTCCTTAGTATATTGCAAGGAAGAGCTTTGTGGAAATTGCACAGACAGCATAATTTCTGGTCGCGTTGAATTCGGGAAGAATTCCACCTTAATTAGTGGCACGCTAAGAAGAGATACAATAAATAAAATCAAAGTCGTCACCAACACAATACGGCGATGCCCTAGAGCCCAATGTAAAACTTTTTCAAAGCGTTTTAAAAAGGCTCTTTGTACTCGTACAGCCCGACTCTCTTCATGATTTTCTTTAATTCGTATTAGCTTACTCCCTAGAACAGGGCTAACCAATACAGAGGCAAACCAAGATAAGAGTAATGCTACTGATACAACGATAAATAAAGTGTGTGTAAATTCAGCTACGGATCCTTTTGATAAAAAGATTGGTAAAAAGCCTGCACAAGTAATTAAAGTACCACTAAGCATAGGGAAGGCCGTAGCCTTATATGCAAAGGTAGCCGCACTATGCGTATCTAAGCCCTCTTCCATCTTTAAAGTCATCATTTCCACTACGATAATAGCATCATCTACTAATAAGCCCAGGGAAATAATCAAGGCCCCTAAACTTACTTTATGTAGCTCTAAACCATCTGCATACATGCCCACAAAGGTACTGGCCACAACGACAGGAATTGTAAGAGCTACAACAACACCACTGCGCACCCCTAAGGATATAAAGCTTACAATGAGTACAATAGTAATAGCTTCAAATAAAGAGCGAGTAAATTCACTAATAGATTCGTCCACTACTTTAGGTTGATTAGATACTTGACCAATTTCAAGTCCTAAAGGCAATTCAGATTTATAGGAAGCTAATTTAGCATCTAAGGCCTCGCCAAATTCAATATTATTCGCCCCTGGATCCATGGAAACGGCAATACCTATAGCAGACTTGCCATTATAGTAAAATAATGGACTTTGTGGCGATTCATAATCTAAGCGCACCGTTGCCATATCACCTAAGCGTAAAGTTTGTCCATTAATCTGCAAAGGCATATCGCGTACAGCTTCTACGCTATCAAAGAGACCATTAACACGTAAATACACATTATTAGTATCCGTATCAATCATCCCTGATGGAACCATAGCACTTTGCTGTTTAATGGCATTTAACAAAGTATTGCTGCTAATGTGATAAGAAGCTAATTTATCTTTGTTTATTTCCACATATAAAGTCTGCTCTTGCACACCTTTTAAATCAATGCGCTTCACATTGAGAACAGACAGTAAAATACGCTTAATATCTTCAGCATAGGCTCTTTTTTCTTCATAGGAATACTCGTCCCCAGTGAGTGCATAAATAGTTCCATACACATCATCGAAGCGATCATTAATGATAGGCCCTTGTACACCAGACGGCAAGTTGCGCCATTCATCATCTACCATATGGCGCACTTCAGTCCAGGCGGCTCGCACCTCATCAGCCGGTAAGGTTTCTTTTAAATTAATATAAATGACGGTTTTATTGCCATCAGTAAAACTCTTTGTATAATCAAGGCCTGGTAAATCGCGAATTTTTTCTTCTAATTTATCAGTCACTTGCTCTGACATTTGTTCTGGTGAGGCCCCTGGCCAAGTAGCTGCTACTACCATGGTGCGAATGGTAAAATTAGGATCTTCCATACGCCCTATATTAATAAAGGAGAAGGCACCTATAGCAAATAGAATAGCCATAAAGAAATAAACAATCGATTTATGTCTAAGAGCCCAGTCAGCTAAGTTAAAACGACTCATATACGTACCTTAGCTCCTTCCTCTAGTTTATCAGCTCCGGCGGTAACTACTCTATCACCTTTAGATAAACCAGATTCAACAACAACACTGTTCTTACCTAAAGCTCCAATTTTAACTGTTACTAAATGAACTGTATCGTCTTTAACTACATATACTTGAGCTTCGCCCTTGTTACTGGAGTCTGTATTCACTAATGCTGTTAATGGCACAGTAACACCTGTGGCATTTTGTTGGTCAAATACAGCATTAGCAGTCATACCTAATTGCAATTGAGCGGGTGGATTAGGCAAGGAAATTTTTACTGTATAAGTACGGGCTGTAGGGTCTGGTACTGGTGAAATTTCTCGTACTACGCCATTTGTAATTTCATTAGGCAAAGCCCAAAATGAAACTTTCACATCTGTACCAGTAGTGACCGAAGCTAGCATTTGCTCTGGAATGGCAATAATAGCTTCTGGTTCATTGCCTACGGCAATAGAGCCTACTGTTTGTCCAGCACCTACTACTTGTCCTACTTCAACAGAACTAGCCGTAATGATACCATCAGCTGGCGCTACTAGCTGTGTATACTCTTGTTGATTCGTACTCATCTGAACATTAGCCTGTGCTTGCGCTAATTGTGCGGCAGCTACTTTAAAGCTATTTTCCATCTGATCTAATTGTAATTGGCTAATCGCTTCCTGAGAATATAAAGTGCGATAACGCTCTACATTAGTGGCAGCTAAATCATATTGGGACTGCGCTGCAGCCAATGCACCTTGTGCATTTTGCACTTGGCTACTCGTATCACTTTGACTTAAAACAGCTAAGACTTGACCAGCGCTCACGCGATCGCCAATATTAAAATTCTTTTGTACTACACGACCTCCAATTTGGAAGGATAAAGCCGTTTCATAGCGATTCTTAATTGTACCGGCCAAAGAATTTTCCTGACCTACAGAATCTTTGCCAACGACCATAGTCTTAACTAAAGGCACTGTACTCACAGTCTCCTCATCCTTACCACAACCGCCGACTACTAACCCTATACTAATGAGTAAAACACTGAGTATACCTAGTCTACCTTTCCAGGATCTATTCACTCTGTTCCACATCAAAACAACCTCCTTACAACTAAGAATTATATCTCGTTTAATATACATAATATGTCCCTATTCATTATATAATATATTACTGGTAATAATTAAGTTAATTGTACGTATGGAGTCAGAAATTGTCAATCTGCTAATAGATTTATTTTATATCTAACTAATAAAAAATTAATAAATAAACCTAGGTTCCTTTATTTTTATGTAAAGAAACCTAGGTATGAAGCCTAAATATTCGTATTCATATTTTATTATGACATATCAAAAAAATTCATTATACCTTGCTAGGAATAGCTAATGAATTTTGCTTACCTCTATCTTCTGGAGATAAGAATCTCTTGCTATTTAAAATAATTTCCAGTACTTCTAAGGTATGCTGTACTTTTTCAGAAGGAAGAGAGCCCAATAGATTTTCATAATACTTATCTTCTAGCTTATGAAGCTCATTGTGAATCAAAGCAAAGGAGTTGCCTAGCTCAGTAGTGCGCAACAAAATAGATTTTAAATCATTACTCTTATGGAACTTAACAATTAAACCTTCTGTAGATAGTCGCTTTACATAGCGAGACAGCATGCCCTGTGAGAATGGCATAGCCTGCACTAATTCTTGGTAAGTAGCTGTGTTATCATCATTAGCTTCTATATAGCTAATAATTTGCATCTCTGAATGATTAAATCGTTTCTTTAATATACCTGATGCCTTATCAGTAGGTACAGAATCTATATAGGTTTTAATAGACTCCTTTAAAAAGTCTTTTCTCAATTCATTAATATAAGTAGAAAAAACACTGATGGTTTCAATTAATGGTTTAAATTGATCTATAGATGTATCAAACGCTGCCATAAGCTCTTTATTTTCCCCTACATTTGAATGTCTCTCCATAAATATCTCCTTTTTCATTTAATTATTTACCAGCGAAGTTCTAAATCTATTGATCTCCTTTTAAAATTATATGTATCTACCTGAATTCTTAAAATTACTGTCTCTAAAATAACTATGCCTTTAATATTACTCAATCTTTAATTTGGATATACTTTTAAATTTTCTCTATTTTAAAATACTCAATCTTTAGATTTACTAAGTCTTTATAATTACTGTACCTTTACCATTATTGTATCTTTAGTAGCACCTTACCTTTTAAACCACCTACATTGACATAGCGTAACGCCTTCTCTCCCTCCTCTAAGGAGTAGATACTATCAATCGAAGGCTTATATCCTATTTCTTGAATGACCTCTAGCATATATTCTAAGTCTTGTCTTCCCGGTTTAACCGATATAAATTCATATACCTGATGACGCCAAGCCGCATAATACCGATAAGGCATAGATGCTCATTGTAAAAGCTGTTGCTGCCAAAAAGCTAGTCCTTCTGCTTTGGCAAACTCACCGGTAGGAATCCCTTTTATAGTCACTACAGAGCCATGGTCCCTTACTAACTGTTGCAATTTGTGCGTCATAGTGCCACCAACCATATCGAGACCATAAGTTACTGACTCTTTTAATTGGATTAGTGATGTAGACTTATAATCAAAGACTTGTTTAGCTCCTAATGCCATAGCTTGCTCTGCCTTTTTACCATTGCCACTTACATAGGTAATAAGCCCTAACTTATGAGCTAGTGCGATGGCCATAAAACCAACTGCACCAGTACCGCCTGCTATAAATAGAGACTCTCTAGCCTGTAACAACTCATGAGCAGGCAAGATAGTACTTTCTACCGCCTCGTGTATCGTAGTATTGCTTTCTAATCCTTTAATACCTAACGCCTTAAATGCTTGATAGGCTGTCAAGGCTGCAATAGGAATGGCAGCACCTTCCGCCATAGTAAAGAATTCAGGCAATTTAGCAATTTGATTTTCTTTCAGCGCCACATAAGAAGCGAAGCAACCTTCACCGCTGCCAATCACAATATCACCAACAGTAATATGGTGAACAAGTTGCCCCTTAGCTACAACTTTACCGCACAACTCATAACCTAAGGTATAAGGAAGTGTAGGCTTTTTAGCAATATTAAAAAATCCTGTAGCAGTTAAATAATCAGCTGGATTCACACCAGCATACATAACTTTAACTAATACTTCATCAGCTCCTATGGCAGGCATTTGTAGATTATGTACTCTTACATCAAAAAACTTGCCTTGCATAACCAACTGCAGTGCTTTCATAAGTGTACCTTTCTAAAATCGATTATATTTAATATTAAATATAATTTTCTAACTTTTAGTTTTATACAATATGTACAATAATATATATTACTCGTTATTAATATTTTTAATTCTTTCTTCATAATCCACTATATCTATTTTATCGCGAAAACTACATTAATTCAATAGATATAATAAAAAATCCTCAGAAAAGTTATCTTTTTATTCAATAACTTTTCCAAGGATTTTTTATTTTCAAATATATTTATATTGGAGAATATAAATATATATTTTTTAATAATTATTCAATACAATCATTTTCAAACTATCTTATTATTACAAAATACATAATGAAATCTAATGATTTAGCTTATTTTTCTCTATGTAAGTTTAAGAATACTCAGCTCATATACTAGGTGTAAATTAAGATTCTTCCTCTGTAGCTTCTTCGCTCAATACTTCATGAATGACCATTACTTTATCAATGCGCACATTATCCATATCTACCACTTCAAATGTATAGTCTTCCCAAGTAGCGCGGTCTAACTCTTTTGGAATGCGACCAAAGAGATACATAAAGAAGCCACCTACCGTTTTATATAAATCTTCATCTTCACCAGGCAATTCTTTATTTATAGAAAAATATTCTTTAAACTCGTCAATACTAATAAGCCCATCTACAAGCCAAGTTGTATCATTGCGTTTGATGATGCGATTTTCCTCTTCCTTCATCTCGTCTTCACTTGCAGGCATTAAACCAACTAGTTTTTCCATGATGTCATGAAGAGTAACTAAACCACTAAATCCGCCATATTCATCAAGCACCACTGTTTCGTGAACGCCTTCTGTACGGAATAACTCCAATAATTTCATCAAAGTAATTGATTCAGGAACCATTACAGGCTCTTTAATATTAGCTTCTACAATTGCTTTTAAAGACGCGCTTTGCTCATCCTTTATATAAGAGGCAAATACATCAGCTACAATAATTAAGCCTTTTAATTCATCTAAGGAATCAAAACCTACAGGCAAGCGATAATGAGTGGAATTACAAAGTGTTTCTCTGATTTCTTCTTCAGATGTATTTAAATCTAACCATTTTAACTGCGTCCGCGGTGTCATAACATCGCCTGCATTTAAATCAGCTAATCTAAATACATTATCGACTAAGCGAGGTTCATCCTTTTCAAAGGCGCCAAGCTCAACACCTTGGGTGAGCATTTTATTGATTTCCATTTCTGTAACAGGCGATTCTTCCTTATCTTTTACGCCCATTAATTTTAATAGACCAGAAGTAGATACACTCAGTAAAGCCACTAAAGGTTTTGCAATGACTGCAAAATAATGCATTGGCACAGCCATAATAATGGCAATGCGCTCTGGTGAATTATAAGCCAAACGCTTTGGCACCAATTCACCGATAACTAACGACAAATACGTCGTTAATGAAACGATAATAATAGGGCTAAAGGAATCTGCATAGGTAGCTAAGGAAGGAATATATTCCTTAATACTCTTAGCTAGAGGGTCACTTAAGGCCGCTCCAGAATACAAACCTGTAACGATACCAATCAAGGTAATACCAATTTGAATCGTCGAAAACATCTGATTCGGATCTTCCGATAATTGAATGGCTCTTTGAGCCCCTATACTGCCTTTTTCAGCACTATCTTCTAATAAGCCTTTACGAGAATTCACAACAGCCAATTCCGTCATTGAAAATAAGCCATTGGCCACAATTAACAATAAAATTATGAGTATCTCCAGACCTACATCACCGTCCACTTATATATCACTCTCCTCTTACTAAAGTGGATACTTACATGCGTACTTTACATGCATTTTCTTATGTATTAATCTTAAGTATATCAAATTTCTCCCTATTTCGCTATTCCCCATAGAAAAACATAGCCATAACCTACATAGGAGCTGAGGTTATGGCTATAGTATTTAACACTTTATATAAAATTATATAATTCTAGATATCTTTAAAGGCTTTAGATAGATTTAGATAGATTTAGATAGTTTTATATATACTTGTAATTATATATATGCTTGTAATTTTATCTATTTTATTCAATTAATTTTAAAGTATGAAACTTCATTTAAATCTATCCAATTATTTTAAAATCTCTTTAATATCTTCTACAATAAGCTCTGGACTTAAATGATAGCGCGCAATAAGTTCGTCCATAGGAACGCGATCATTTACTTCTTTATTCATACCAATGTTTAATACTTTCATAGAGCTTGGACCATAGTAACGGGCTACTTTTTCACCAAAGCCTCCATCAAGTACACCATCTTCTAAGGTAATAACTAATGTATGGTCAGCTTTTAAGCTATCTAAAGTCGCCTTATCTACTGCAGAGGAAAGGCGCGGATTAACTAAAGTCGCTTTAATTTGGCATTCTTTTTCTAATAATTCTTTAGTTTGAATACCTAAATCATAAAAAGCACCAAGGCCTAAAATAGCTACTGTATCACCCTTAACAGTGATTTCATTAGTAAAGGTACCATCAAATGCTTTTCCTGCTTCATAAGTCTTCACAGCGCCACCAGGAACGCGAATCATAACAGGACCATCAGTTTGTTCCAATGACCAATCAAGCATATCTAATAATTCAGCTTTAGTAGCTGGGGATAGAACTGTTAAATTAGGAATGCTGTTCATCATAGCCATATCAAAAGCACTGGAATGTGTAGCATCCATAGAGGAGATACCACCGCCCAATGGGAAGGATAAAATAGTCGCTGCATTATTATTTAATGCTAAATCTTGTGTCAATTGGTCATATGTACGTTGTAAGAAAGTACCTGCATCTAAAATAACAGGCTTAGCGCCATTTTTAGCAAGCCCTGCTGCCATAGCTACCATATGTTCTTCTGCAATCCCAACGTCTACAAATTGAGCGCCTGCTTCTGCACGACGAGCTGCATCAAAGCCAGCAATACCTGGAACCCCAGCAGTTAAGCCAATAACGGTAGGATCAGCTTTCATTTTAGCCAGTAAATGACTCGCAATAATTTCATCATAATGTTCTTCTTGACTATATACTTCTGGATCAAAATCTTTGCCTAAAATATAGTGATATGTTTCCTTATCTGCCTCTGCTGGCGCATAGCCTTTCCCTTTCACTGTTACCATGTGAATAACAATAGGTTCTTGGCTATCTTTTACTGCTTTAAAGGTTTCAATTAAGCTAGCCAAATCATGTCCATCTTCTACAAATACATAGTTAAGGCCCATAGCTTTAAAGTAATTATTACTTGCCTTTCCCTTTGTATCGCGCAATTCTTTTAAATGTTTATAAATACCACCTTCATTAGGAGCAATACTCATGTCATTGTCATTGAAAAGAACTATAAAATTACTATCTAATGTAGCCGCTATATTAAGGCCTTCCATAGCTTCCCCACCAGATAAGGAGCCATCACCTAAAATAGCTATTACATTGCCAGATTCTTTTTTAAGATCACGCGCTTTTGCTAAACCTGTTGCCAAACTAACCGCTGTAGAAGTATGACCAATAGTAAAGAAATCATGTTCACTTTCATTAGGATTAGTAAATCCAGAATATTTTGTATACGATGCAGGATCTGTAAAGGCTTCCTTGCGACCTGTTAAAATTTTGTGAATATAAGATTGATGAGATATATCAAATACAAATTTATCAACTGGTGAATTAAATACATAGTGTAAAGCTAATGTAGCTTCTACAAAACCTAGATTTGGCGCCATATGGCCACCAGTTTCAGTAACTCGTGTAATAAGTACTTGGCGAATTTCAGCTGCTAATTGCTTCAATTCCTCAATTGTCATCTGTTTAATATCTTTAGGGCTATTTACTGAATCTAATAAATGTAATGTATCCATAAATACTTCCTTTCTATATATAACAAGAACTGAATCAGTTCTATCTAAAATCTAGTAAGTACATAATTTATAATTTCATGTAAATACATAATTCATAATTACATGCATTCGCTTACATCTAATTATGAGATAAAAAAATTCCATAATTAAGAAATTCATAGCTGCCTTTCAAATATAACAGTTTCAATTTCTTAACTACGGAATTCATTATAAAACTTGAAGTAGACTTCAAGTCAAGGATAATTTTTAAAATTTTTTAACAAATTGCTTATATGCAATGGCCAGCCAATATATAATGCGCGCAGATACAAGGTCTAGAAGAATCTCGCCACGCCCATTTTTTCGCTTACTGAGCAAATCTTTAAAGATTTCATCAGTTCCAATCATATGTATTTGATTATACTTTGAAGGCTCACCATATTGGTCTGATACATTAAATAGATATACTTCATTCCTATCATGTAATGCAATTAAATCTTCATAAGCCTGTGGCTGTAAAATTTGCGATGTGCCACTTTTTACCTGAATATAAATTTCCTTCCCCACTTGTTTAGGATCCAATAAAATACATTCATATGTTGCCATATTTCTTTTATTCGTAGAAGGCCAAGGAATATAACCATATGTATAATATAGCAAAAAACATAGCAAGTCTTCACAATCATCTGTTCCTAAAAGAGCAAAAAATTGTTTTTTAAACGCTTCATATATACTAGCTTCCTCTAAGATTGATTCATCAAGCTTCATCACATAGGAATAGGCTTCCTCATAAAAATTTGTTTCATTATAAGGAGGTAAAAATTCAGAATGTTCCGCCTTATTTCTATCTAAGAAAAACTGCAAATATGCTTTTACCGCTGCTTCACCATCTACAATGCGTTGTACTGTACTACCGCGAAAAGCAAAGGCTCTCACAACAGCACCTGGCACTTTACTCTCATCACCCATATGAACCCAGCGCTGTACATAGCGCCTCATATAATCATGCTTATCATCTAATATCGCTTGCTCTTGATTATACTTAAAAATCAGTTTGTCATCCCGTATTTGACCTACATAATACTGGCTTTTATATTTAAGCCATACATAGTCACCAGCTTGCATCTTATTAGCAAATGTATTAACACTGGATTTGCGCCCCTTATGTTGAGGTCCACTATATAGCCCATATTTAGCAATTACAGCTTCATAAGCTTCATAAGTATTAATAGCAATAAACTCTTTTTCAATCTCCTCAAGTGTAATAGCTTGATTACAATCACCAGAATTTGCCGTAATACCAGAAGTTGCCGTAATATTTGAGGTCATACTAGTGTGTTCATCATCAGTATCAATATATGTAGACTCAACAGATTTAAATTTAAATTTCTCAGACACAATAGTTGTATATAATTCGTCATCCATATAAGGAGGCCAACCAATGCAAATCATCTGCTCTTTTAAACAAAGTTCGCTATTCGCTTCCTCAGTTGTTTTTATGCGCCATATATTTGCCATCATTGACCTTTCTATACTGTATTCTATCAACTATCTGGTCTAAGACCACTCTTATTCCTAATCAATCATAATAACTATAATTCTCTTAACAAGGCTTTTATATCTTCAATTATAGACTTAGGCTCTAAGCCATAACGAGCATATAATTCATCTTTTGGTACTCGATCATTTACTTCTTTTTCCATACCATAAGTAAGAACTTTCATAGATGTAGGCCCATAGTAATGAGCTACTTTCTGTCCATAACCACCAGCTAAAACGCCATCTTCTAAAGTGATGATAATTTCATGGTCTGCTTTTAAAGCATCTAATGTATTAGAATCTACATCAGAGGCTAAACGCGGGTTAATCAAAGTAGCCTCAATGCCTAATTCTGCTTTTAACGCTTCACGCAATTGATTACCTAAATAATAGAATGGTCCTAAACCTAGAATAGCTACCTTTTGCCCTTTATGAGTCACTTCATTAGTCAACTTCCCTGAAAAAGCTATACCACTCGGTTCATTCCGAACAGCCCCTGTCACACGAATAACTACGGGATGTTCTCGTTGTTCTAAAGACCAATCAAGCATAGCTAATACTTCATCCTTTGATGCTGGGCAAAGGACAATTAAATTAGGAATACTGCCCATCATAGCTAAATCAAAGGCTCCTGTATGAGTAGCATCAGTAGCGCCAATACCACCGCTTAAACCATAGGACATAATAGTGGCAGGATTGCTATTTAAACAAAGATCCTGGCTTAGCTGGTCATAAGTGCGTGATAAGAACGTACTATTTTCCAATACAACTGGCTTAGCTCCATTTTTAGCTAGGCCTGCTGCCATAGCAATCATATGCTCTTCTGCAATGCCTACATCAAAAAATTGTTTGCCTGCCTTAGCACGTCGCTCTGGATTAAAGCCTGATGTACCAGGAATCGCTGCAGTCATAGCGATAACGGCAGGATCAGTTTTCATTTTCTCCAATAAATGATCTGCCACTACGCCAGCATAGGTAAGAGTGGTGCCCTTTTTCGGCTTATGAGCTGCATTAATATAGTGGAATGATTCCTTATCAGCCTCTGCTTCAGCCCAGCCTTTGCCCTTAGTAGTGACTACATGAATTAAGCTTGGTCGCGGCACATCTTTAACGGCCTTAAAAGCCTTAATCAATTCATCTATATTGTGACCATCTTCTACGAAATAATAATCAAAGCCCATAATAGTAAAATAATTATGTTCTAATTGTCCCTTATGGTCTCGCAAAGCTTTAAAATGCTTATACATACTACCCACATTAGGAGATATGCTCATATCATTATCATTGAATACAACGATTAAATTGCTATCTAAGGTAGAGCCAATATTTAAGCCTTCCATAGCTTCCCCACCAGATAAAGCGCCATCGCCAATAACAGCAATAATATTTTCTGTACCACCTAATAAATCACGCCCTTTAGCGAGCCCTGTAGCTAAGCTAACTGACGTGGATGTATGGCCAATGGTAAACATATCATGTTCACTTTCATTAGGATTAGTATAACCAGAATACTTGCCATAATGCGCAGGATCTACAAAACCATCTTTACGGCCTGTTAAAATTTTATGAGTATAAGATTGATGCGACACATCATACACAATTTTATCTCTTGGTGAATCAAATACATAATGTAAAGCGACCGTTGCTTCTAGGAAGCCTAAATTAGGTCCTAAATGTCCCCCTACAGCCTTCATATTTGCAATTAAAGCCTCTCTAATTTCTTCACACAATATTGGTAAATCTGCTGGTGATAATTCTTTTACATCACTTGGTGTATGAATCCTATTGAGTAAATTCAAAAAACTCATCCTTTCAATGGACCAGGTCCAACTCTGTCTCTCATACTATATATACTCTCTATTATATAAAATTTTGTAAAAAAGAGCGAATGAAAAACTTGCTACCAAAAGCAAATGAAACTATATATAAAAGAAAATAAAAACTAAATACCAAAAAGAGAAAACTATATACTAAAAATAAAAAACTATAAAAAAAACTGTATAAAAAAATACCTACTGATTATTAACTCCTCAAAGTTAATATATTCAGTAGGTACTTTATATTACTTTTTTACTTTTTATACTTTTTAGTATTTTTACAATACGCTCTTTATGAGCTACCCCATGATAAACAATTTCTTATTTATCATAGTCTCGCGCTAAATCCACTTCTTCTAAAGGAATAACGCGTGTTTTATTTTTAGTTTTATACGTAAAGTATACAAGTAAGAACACTGGAATACCAATGTAGGCTACGCTTACACCATACCAGTCAATAGACTCGCCCATAAAAGCTGTATAATTCTGACCTGCCATAATAATTAAGCAGAGAATAATAGCAAAAATTGGACCGAATGGGAATAATAAAGCGCGGTAAGGAATTGCTTTAAGATCTTTACCCTGCGCTTTAAAAGCGCGGCGGAAACGGTAATGCGCAATGGCAATACCAAGCCAAGCAATAAAGCCACTCATACCACTAATATTAATTAGCCAAGTATATGCAGCCCCTTCACCAATTAAAGACGTAGCAAAGGCAAATAGACCAAATGCCGCTGTAGCAAATAATGCATTAGACGGTACGCCACGAGAATTTAACTTAGTGAACATTGCCGGTGCTTCACCATTTTTAGCCATAGCATAGAGCATGCGAGTTGATGCATATAAACCAGAGTTACCAGCTGATAATACAGCAGTTAAAATAATGGCATTAATAAAGCTAGCTGCAAAGGCAAAACCAAAGCGATCAAGCACCAAAGTAAATGGGCTAATCGAAACATTTTCTACACTGGATTTTAAAAGATTAGGATCATCGTAAGGAATAAGGAAGCCAATAACGATAAAAGCACCAATATAGAAAATCAAAATGCGCCAGAAAATCGAGTGAATCGCCTTAGGAATATTTGTTTCCGGCTCTTCTGATTCACCAGCAGCAACGCCGATAAGCTCGGTGCCTTGGAAGGAGAAACCAGCCACCATGAAAATAGCCATAATAGAGCTAAATCCACCTACAAAAGGGGCTTCCCCACGAGTCCAGTTTTCAAAACCTGGTGAATTGCCGCCCACACCAATAATGAGCATGGAACCAACAAATAAAAAGACGAATACTGTAATAACCTTCATACTAGAGAAAATATATTCACTTTCCCCAAATGAACGCGTGGATAGATAATTCATCAAGAATAAGGCCACTAAAAATAAAGCTGACCACATAATAGCAGGAATATCTGGAAACCAATATTTCATAATCAAAGCACCAGCTACAAGTTCTGCTGCTAAAGTAATGGCCCAGTTAAACCAGTAATTCCAGCCTAGAGCAAAGCCAAATGCTGGATCTACATAGCGCGATGCATAAGTTCCAAATGACCCTGGCACTGGCAAATATGTTGCCATTTCCCCCAAACTAGTCATTAAGAAATATACCATTATGCCAATAAAACCATATGCTACCAAAGCACCACCAGGTCCAGCAGTACTAATAACTTCACCACCGGCCACAAAAAGGCCTGTACCAATGGATCCGCCGAGGGCAATCATATTCATATGGCGTGATTTCAAACTACGACGTAATTTATTATCCGAAGATAGTCCATCCACGTAAACATCATCCCTTTCTCTATTTACAAATCAAGGTTTCTCACCAAGTTTGCATTGTCTTCAATAAATTTACGACGAGGTTCTACCTTGTCGCCCATGAGAACACTAAATATTTTATCTGCTTCAATAGAATCCTCTAAACTTACCTGTAAAATAGTTCTATTTTCAGGATTCATAGTTGTTTCCCAAAGTTGTTCAGGATTCATTTCCCCAAGACCTTTGTAACGTTGAATTGTAATATTATCACGGCCAATTTCATCGAGCTTAGTAGCCATTTCAGCATCGCTATATACATACCAATGGCTCTTGCCCTTCTTAATTTGATATAAAGGTGGCTGCGCAATATATACGCGACCTTCTTCAATCAATGGCTTCATATAACGATAGAAGAATGTGAGCAATAAAGTACGAATATGCGCACCATCTACGTCCGCATCTGTCATGATAATAATTTTATGGTAACGGCTCTTGCTGAGATCAAAATCTTCCCCAATCCCTGTACCAAAGGCCGTAATCATGGAGCGAATTTCATTATTAGCTAAAATCTTATCTAATCGCGCTTTTTCTACATTTAAAATTTTACCGCGAAGAGGCAAAATAGCTTGGTAGCGACGATCGCGACCTTGTTTAGCACTGCCGCCCGCCGAATCACCTTCGACTAAGTAAATCTCAGTCATATGTGGATCTTTTTCTGAGCAGTCTGCCAATTTACCTGGCAAAGAGCTAATTTCAAGGGCATTTTTACGACGAGTTAACTCACGTGCTTTACGAGCTGCTTCACGAGCACGATTAGCCGTTGTAGCCTTGTCGATGATACGTTTAGCTTCAGTTGGATGCTCTTCTAAGAAGACCTTCAATCCTTCTGATACTACCGTATCAGTAATTCCCTTCACCTCACTATTGCCAAGCTTTGCTTTAGTTTGGCCTTCAAACTGAGGATTTAACACTTTAACACTTATAATAGCCGTAAGCCCTTCACGCACGTCTTCACCGGACAAATTGGCTTCATTTTCTTTAATGAGTCCTGCTTTACGACCATAGTCATTGAGCGTACGAGTTAAGGCACTGCGGAAGCCACTCAAATGAGTACCACCATCGATAGTATTAATATTATTGACAAAGGATAAAATATTTTCGCTATACCCATCATTATATTGAAGGGCTACATCTACTACTACATCATCACGGGTATTTTCCATGTCGATAACCGTAGGATTTACGATATCCTTATTTTCATTTAAGAACTGTACAAAGGACACAATACCCCCTTCATACATAAAGCTTTCAACTTTATCTTCTTCTTCGCGCTTATCAGTTAAAGTAATGCGAAGTCCCTTATTCAAGAAAGCTAATTCTTGTAAGCGCGTGCGAAGTACATTGAAATCAAAAATAGTAGTTTCAAAAATCTCAGCATCAGGCTTAAAAATAACAGTTGTACCTGTTTCTTTAGCCTCGCCAATTACCGTTAATGGCTGCTTTAAGTAACCACGTTCAAAGCTAATTTCATGCTCTTTACCATTTTGACATACCTTGACGATCGTCCATTCACTTAAAGCATTTACTACGGAAATACCTACCCCATGGAGACCACCGGATACTTTATAGCCACCGCCACCAAATTTACCGCCTGCATGAAGTTTAGTTAATACTAATTCTACGGCTGGTACACCTGTTTCATGCATCCCTGTAGGAATACCACGGCCATTATCAACTACGGTAATACTATTATCTTCATTAATACTCACTTCAATATGAGTACAGTAACCAGCTAAGGCTTCGTCCACACTATTATCAACCACTTCGTATACAAGATGGTGTAACCCCTTGGCTGAGGTACTACCAATATACATGCCTGGACGGCAGCGAACTGCTTCAAGACCCTCTAAAACTTGTATATCCTGGGCTCCATAATGTTGTTCTGCCATACTTGCTCCTCCCTAAAACTATCTATTAGTTTTGACTTAATCAAATCCATCCATTTTATCGTTATAAGCCAGCTTAGCTTATGTCGAAAGGCTAAGCTGGCTTTTATGATACATTTATTTATACTAAAAAGACATTTAATTATACTATGATTTTATTTTTTTGTGTATAAGGACACTGGAATTCCCTTAGAAGCTTTTGCTAATCGCTTACCTACACCTGTAATAGACATACTGAGAGCATAAATAGTATCCACAGTAATTAAATAACTTTCCACAGGTTCATCGGGAAAAACAGTAACAACCCGTGCATTATTCCATTGTTTATTGCGACGACGCTTGCCTTTAATAAGGGGAATCGTCTGCACCACAGCAATAATCTCATCCATGGCCACACTATAGGTATCAGATATATGAACAAACATAAACTTCTCTTTCTTTGAAATAATACAATGATATACATGAAAAAACAATTTAATTTTTTATATTTTATATTATTTTATCAAACTAATCTATACTTTTGTACCTATTTCTTTATTTTTATCATATTTTTCTTCAACTTTTTATTTATTTATCAATAAAATGATAATTTAATCATCTTTTAGTAAAATTTTTTGTAATTATTTTTTCTTAAACTCTGGCTTGCGATATTTGTTAGTTAAATTCACTACAAATTTAGGATCTAAGTCCTCCGCCTTTTTCGCCGTAATCAACATGGCCGCCATATATAAATCATAATTGTCTTTTGAGCCAGCTCGTATTTGATTTAAAAAATAATAAATCATATTACGCTTAGCTTCATTAAATTCTTCCATTGAACAATGAGGATATATTTTTAATATTTCATCATATTTCCAATAGGGATATTGAAATAATACTTCTTGAAGATCACTAATGCGCACGCGCTGTGCCTTATTAATGCAAGACTTGCACATCGTATCTTCTGGTTCAATCAATAAACCACAGGATGGACAAGGATGATAGCCCTTAGCATGAAGTACATGACGCTTTTTATATTGCTTTATCTGTGCATCCCGAAAGGCCTTACGCAAGGATTCATTACTAATCTGCGCACAAGTATCCTCAATGATAGCTATTTCTTCATCACTCAAATTAATTTTAGAAAAATCAATTCGTTCTCGTTGACGAAAGTCTTCCCAAACGCCAAGAGGCTGTACTTTTACCTCATGAATGGAGCTCTTTTTATTCATGACAGGCTTTATTTCTGTAATGATGGGCTGTTTATAATAAGGACTATAAAACTCATTGATAACCTTTAATAATTTAGGCGCCACCATTTTCAATTCATTGAGCCATACTGATGTATTCGTCCCAATTACAATGGTAGGAGGTTTAATACTCACTATATTACAGTATTGGCTCACCCTTTTGCCCACTACATCAGGCCAATAGTAATGCAATTTCATAAGGGGAACTAAGCCATAAAATTCATAGCCTTCATAGGACTGGGAATCCTGAATAAAGTCCATGCATTCAGTAAAGGATTCTAATTTATGATTCCTCATGCTGTCCACGCTCCCCACATTGAATAATCATCACATCAGTTAACGTTGCCACATCATCAAGGTCAGTGGTCGTAATAAAAGTCTGAATTCTGCGATGAATAAATTTTAGCAAATTCTGTCTTCGTTCCTTATCGAGCTCACTGAGTACATCATCTAAAAGTAAAATTGGATATTCTCCTACTTCAGATTTTATAAATTCTAGCTCACTTAGCTTTAAAGATAAAATAGCTGTTCGCTGTTGTCCCTGTGAGCCAAAACGCTTTAAATCCATAGAATCAGAGAAGAATTTTAAATCATCTCGATGCGGTCCAATCGATGTCGTCATGCGCCGTCTATCTTGAGGTAAGGCCTGTTGTAACAGCTCATAAAAATCCTTGGCTTCTACAACTAATTTTTGATCGCCATAACTTTGTTCATAAATAATGCGCAAATTTTCCTTCCCATTCGTAAGGCGTCGATTCATTAAATCTAAGAGCAAATTGATTTTACGCAAACTCTCTAAGCGTTTTTTTACAATAAATGAGGCCGTGTTAGCTAATTGCTGATCCCATTCTTCTAAATTCAAATTTGCTTTGCCATAAGAATCTTTTAGCACCTTATTGCGCTGCTGCAAAATCTTATTGTACATGTGCAATTGTTGGTAATACATGGCACTAGTCTGAGAAATTTCAATATCAATAAAACGCCGTCTAAGTGAAGGAGAGCCTTTAATAAGCTGTAAATCTTCAGGGCTAAAAATAACTGTATTTAGCGTGCCCATCAATTCTTTTTGAGAAATTCGATTACTGTTGAGTCGAATTTCTTTCTTTTCTTTGCCACTAAGGCGTAAATTAATCTTGTGATTGGTTTCTTTCTTTTCAAAATTGACCACAATCCCAGCCGCTTCTTTGCCAAATTGAATTAAATCGCTCGTCTCATTGGTGCGATAACTTTTGCCAATAGTACTTACATAAATAGATTCTAAGAGATTGCTTTTCCCCACCCCATTAGGTCCGTAAAGAACCATAATAGAGGGTTTAAATTGCCATTCTTTATGTTCATAGTTGCGAAAATTAATGAGCTCTAAGGAGTGAATATTCACTCTTCAGCCTCCTCTAATTCCACTTGCCAAGAACCTACACCTTCGATAGTCACCACATCACCAGGGTATATTTTCTTGCGTTTTTGAGTACATACTTCGCCATTGACTAATATTTGAGACTCTTCTAATAAAAATTTAATTTGACCGCCTGTTTCAATAATGCTTTCAAATTTTAACAATTGGTCCAATTTAATATAAGGTGTATGAATAAAAACGGGTGTTGTGTTCTTCATAATATACCTCCTTACAAGCTATAAGTCTAAGCTAAGTGACTATACATCTATATAAGAGTAGCCCATTAAGACTCAACTTAGACTATATAGTATCTAATTATTTACGAATTGGTGTAACAACATAGGTGTAATTGCTATTGTTATCTTGGCGAATTACAACAGGTCCATTTTGTTTTAAATATAAATGAATGCGATCGCCAGTACTATGACGAAGAATATCGCTTATATATTTACTGTTAAAGGAAATTGTAAATGGAGTTCCTTTAAATTCACAAAGAACTTCTTCTTTAGCAGCGCCTATTTCTGCATTTTGCGTTGTTAACGTAACTTCTGTTTCATTCCAATCATAGCGAATTACATTATATTCAGCATCTTTGGCTAATAGAGATACGCGATCTACAGCGCCAGCAAAATCACGGCGATTTAATACGGCACTAGAGTCAAATGTAGAAGGAATAACTTTATTATAATCAGGGAAATTCGCTTCAATTAAACGAGAAATTAAGTACACTGTATCAAAGATAAATGCTACTTGAGAGCGATTCCAAACGATGCGAACTACTGTTGGATTATCCGTTGGCAATAAGCGAGATACTTCAGCTAATGTTTTAGTAGGAATAATCATGCGCATCGTATTTTCAATAGGATTGTCTAAAGTTACTTTTTTAATAGCCATGCGATATGTATTAGTAGCAACCATAGTGAGTTCATTATCTGAACTTTCCAATAAAGCGCCGGTATACATAAACGCATTTTCATCAGTAGATGCGGCATAATTTGTTAAATCAATCATTTCTTTTAGTTGTTCACCATCAATATCGATATAGTATTCATCGTGAATTTGATCAACTAAAGTAAAATCATTGATATCCATAGTAACTAATTTAAATTGAGATGAATCAGTGCTGATTAATAATTGTTTAGTATCTTCATTAGTTTCTAAGGTAATAATATCACTTGGAGTTTTGCGAATCCAGTCTTGGAAATAACGCATAGCTAGTACTATAGTACCTTCTTCAATAATAGTGGCATCAATAATAATTTTAATACCAATTTGATAATCATTGGCTTGCATTTCTACTTTGCCATCTTTAGTTGTTATATAAATAGAGCCAGGTAAGTTTGAGCTTGTTTTGTTTTGACTCACTTTTGATAAAGCATTAATTGCTTTTTGTAAATTCTCTTTTGAAAACTGAATTTTCATTTCTGCCGTGCTCCTTAATAAATAATAAAATGTTTAATTGGTTCAATTAAGTAATCATTGTAGTAATAAGCGCTGTGTATAAGTGGAAAAGTGCTAAAAGCTAGCGAAATATAAAGCTATACACATGTTGATAATTCTGTGACTGGAAAATTTCGTTTATCCACATATTCACAAATCTGTTTAGGCCCTGTGAATAGTTACTCAGTTGAGCACACTATACACACAGAGTATACACAGTATATCCACATAGTTATACACAGGATAAAAAATACTGATTCTATAGAATTTTATGTATTTTCTTGAATTTTTTTCTTAATATCTTCAATGGTTTTTACTAAATCTTGATCTTTCTTTAGGTCTGCTTCTATTTTGTTAAATGCATGAAGACAAGTAGTATGGTCTTTTTTACCAAAAGCTAAAGCAATTTGTGGATAGCTTTCATTAATTAAATCGCGGCATAGGAACATGGCAATTTGACGAGGATGTGCATATTGTTTATTCCGTTTTTGCCCTACTAATAATTCTTTTTTGATTTTAAAATAATCGGCAATAAAATCTTGAATATAATTAATGGATAAAATAGGTCGTTCATTATTAGGTAACAAATCAGACAACACTTCAAGAGCATATTCCACTGTAATATTATCACTGCGATGCTCAATAAAGGCTACAGTAATAAGTTTTGTAAAAGCCCCTTCTAATTTACGAATACTGCCCATGCTATAGGCCTGTGCTAAATAGCGGATAACACTATTATCCATGCGAAGATCAGGATTGGTTGTTCTTTCATTATCGAGCTTTGATAATAAAATGGCTTCCAATACTTCTGGTGTTGGTGGTTCAATAGTAGTTACCATGCCGGCAGCAAAGCGTGTTTTTAAACGCTCTTCTACATCGCCTAAGTCTTCAGGCAATACATCACAGGTGAGTACAATTTGCTTATTTTTTACAATTAAATCATTGAATAGATGGAAAAAGTCGGCACGTGTACCTACTTTATTTTGGAATGCTTGTACATCATCTAATAAGAGCACATCTATATCGTGGAAAATATCCTTAGGTACATCCTTATTATTAGTTAAAGAAGAGGTAAAATACTCTACATATTTTTGAGCTGGTATACACATAATGCGAGCAGCTGGATTATGTTTTAAAATTTCATGACCAATGGCATGCATTAAGTGTGTTTTACCCATCCCACTTTGTCCATAAATGTAATATGGATTAATTTTACCTGGCGTTTTAGCTACACTTTGGGCAATAGACTTGTTTAATAAAGTGGAACCAGCGGCAATAAAATTTTCAAAAGTGTATTTCGGATTTAGCATGGAAGCCGACAATATATTTTCTTCTTGCTTAGTAAATGATTTTTTTGTCCCTAGTTTCATTGCACCTAGTGTGGAATCAGCGTAAGCTAATTGTTGTTCTTCTTGATTTGGATCATCTAGAGAAAAGGCGGAATCTGTTATACTTGGGTGTGCCGTTTCTTCTGGAAATAGACTTTCCTGTGGAATATGAGGCATTTTGTCTCTTGAGCGACGAGTCGGTTCAATATATACAGGCTCTTCATAATTAGGTTTAATTGTCTGGATTGAAGATGTATGAGCTGTGGACTTAAAACCTAGCTTATGAACCATATCTTCATACGTACCAACAAATTCATCAGATGGTGTATTAATTGCCTGTACAGCTGGCATTTCATTAGCTGTAGTGGCTGTATCCATTAAACTCGTATTAGGAATATGAGCTGATGTTACATCGACTGTTGAAGTTTGTGGCATCACTGGCTCTATAGAAGAATCTATATATATATCATTTATATGATTTGAGCTATGAGTTGTAGCCTGTGTATTATCAACTAATATATTAGATTCACCGGAATTTACAATATCTGAATCGGTATCATCTAATTTAACTTCTGCACTATTAATAATAACATTAATAGTTTTGCTTGAATCAGGGTTGAATTGTTTCCAAATTTTATTAACCGAGGCCGTTAATTCGCGATTAATGCGAGCATCTGTTTCTATGATTTCTTGAATGAAGCTCTGCATAGTAGTTAATTCTAATTTATTATTTGTTTCATCTAATTCTACTGGTAAAAGCCAATAAATAGTTGATTTCCAAATTTGAGCAGGTAAACGATTGCGTGTTTCTTCTCGTACTTGGCTCCAAAAATCATTAAGATCAATGAGCGTCATAGTAATTCCTTTCCCAGAGTGTACATGTGAATATCTTTTGTACATAAAATAGGTAAAATTTGTGGATAACTTATTTAAAATGTAAAAAAAAGACAAATAAAAAGGTTATTACAAGCCTTAAACACGGGGTTCTTACACTTATGAACAAAACTGTGGATAAAAAGTGTATAAGTTGTGTATATCTTGTTTATAACCTATCAATATAATCACATGTATTAAAATTCTGATTCTTATATTTTCTATTATTCTTATCTATTTCATTTTATCAGAAAAGAGATGCCTTGTCATTGTCCATTATAGCTAAGAAGCCCTTGAAATAAGACATTAAAAAGATACACATAGACTATTTAGTATTAAATAGCAAAAATTTTATACTTTCAATACTATATATGAGATGTAAAAAAATTATGGAAATTATAAAATAATTCATTTCGTTAAAATTTTTTATTCTTCTATGTAAACTAATCATAAAAAACAGCATTATTTCAAGGTTTTTTACACTTATGCTATTGACAGAATAGTCCTTTATACATATACTTATACTGTTATGGTATAAGTAATTACTAGACCAATCTCAAGGAGGTGTTTTATACATGAAACGTACTTATCAACCAAATACGCTTTGGAGAAAACGTACTCATGGTTTCCGTGAACGTATGAAGACTATTGGCGGTCGTCTTGTTTTAAAAAGACGTCGTGCTAAAGGCAGAAAGAAATTATCTGCATAATATAATAGCTTTTAGGCAGGAGAAAAAACTTGGCGCTGCTGCCAAGTTTTTCTATTCATAGGGACATTCATAGAAGCATAGGAAGTAATGATGAACGATGTATTGTATGGTTTA
This sequence comes from uncultured Veillonella sp., assembly GCF_900545795.1. Classification (GTDB taxonomy): domain Bacteria; phylum Bacillota; class Negativicutes; order Veillonellales; family Veillonellaceae; genus Veillonella_A. Next base: position 12,542 of record NZ_URAR01000011.1, on the reverse strand, counting down.
GATAAAGAGCGGAGAATTCGTAAAAATAATGAATATCGTCTTGTCTATAAGCATGGCACTTATGAAGTGGGGCGACTCTGTGTTGTATACCGCATGCCCGTAGCAAAACAATCAACGCGTATTGGCTTTGTTACAGGTAAAAAGGTAGGCGGTGCTGTACAGCGCAATAGAGCGCGTCGGTTGATGAAGGAAGTATATCGACTCAATCAACATAAGCTTAAAGAAGGCTATGCCATAGTTGTCGTTGGTCGTGCTAAATTAAGTGAGGCAGCCTATAAGGATGCCGAAAAAGAGATGCTCTATTTATTTAGAAAATCTAAATTACTTAAGAGCGCTAAGGCCTAAGCTGAAGGAGTATACCATGCGTCAAGTACTACATTATATAATATATACTATTAATATATTACTTATTGCTTTAGTGCAGGTGTATCGCTATGGTATTTCTCCATTGAAGCCTAAATCCTGTCGTTTTTATCCCACATGTTCGACGTATACATTAGAAGCATTGCGTAAATATGGTCCTTTTAAAGGTAGTTATTTAGGAATTAAGCGGATTTTAAAATGTCATCCTTGGCATAAGGGTGGCTATGATCCAGTACCTTAAATTTAGTTTGGCAGTGTATAGTTTAATTACAATAGATTACTTTCATAAATTTAATATAGATTTTTAAATAACACAGTTTTGGAGATACCGAAGTGTCTGTATGGATGAAATATAGACCATACCATAACGATATATAGGCACGTAAGGGACAGCGCAAGGTATACGTCCATGTATACTCAAAATAGGAGAAGACTATTGGGAATCTTTGACGCATTAGTTGAATTTATGCAATCCCTAGTTATGTATAGCTTTGACTTTACTAAACTAATCGGGATTCCTAGCTATGGTATTGCTATTATTTTGTTGACGATTGTTATTAAAGCTATTTTAGCACCGTTAACTGTAAAGCAAATTAAATCCATGCGTGGCATGCAAGCATTGCAGCCAAAAATTAAAGAGCTTCAGAAAAAATATAAAAATGATCCTAAGAAATTACAAGAAGAAATGGGTCGTCTATACAAAGAGCTTGGTATCAATCCATTGTCTGGTTGTTTACCATTACTAGTACAGATGCCATTTTTGATTGCCATTTTCTACGCACTTCGCGATTTCCCATATGAAGCTGGTTATGAAGCTTTCTTATGGTTACCAAATCTTAGTGTGCCTGACCATTTATATATTTTACCAGTACTTAGTGCCTTGTCTACATATGTAATGAGTAAACAATCTGGCAGTGCAGCTAGCGGTGGTGCGGCTGCAGGGCAACAGAAGATTATGCAAATCTTCATGCCTCTATTCATTGGTTACATTAGCTTGAATTTCGCTAGTGGTTTGGTAATATACTGGGTCGTATCCAATATATTCCAAATGATTCAGCAATTCTTTATCTATCGCAATGATAATAAGGAGATTTAAGTATGGATTTTATTGAGATTTCTGCTAAAACAATTGATGAAGCACTTGCTAAAGGAAAGACTCAACTTGCTAGTGAAGGCAAAGTAATGGTAGATTCTAAAGTATTGGAAGAACCATCCAATGGCTTTTTAGGTCTTGTAGGCCGTCGTGATGCTTTAGTGCGCATTTATTTTGAAGAAGATAAAGCGCCAGCTAAAGAGGCTGTTGAAGCAGTTGAAACAGCTGTTCAAGCGGCACCTGCAGCTAATACAATGGTGAAAGAAGATACTACAGATAGTGAAGAGTCTAAAACTACTGGTAAAGAATCTTCTCGTACTGCTGTAGAGGCAGAGCCTAAAAAAGAAGCTAAACCAAGTCTTTCTAAAGAAGAGCAAATGGTCATCGCTGATAAAGGTAAACAATTCTTAACTGATATGTTTGCTAATATGGGCCTATCTGTTCAAATAGAAAAAATGGTAACTGCTGAAAAAATTACCTACCAAATTCATGGCGAAGAATTAGGTATTTTAATCGGCAAACATGGTCAAACATTAGATGCTATTCAATATTTGACTAATTTAGTGGCTAACAAGGACAGTGTTGGTCGCGCTTACATCGTAGTAGATGTAGAAAACTATCGAGCTCGTCGGGAAGAGACGCTCGTAAACTTAGCAAAACGATTGGCTTCTAAGGTTAAGCGTAATCGTCAAAAAATTGCCTTAGAGCCTATGAGTGCTTTTGAGCGCAAAGTGATTCACTTGACACTTCAAAATGATCCTCATATTGTGACAGATAGTGAAGGTGAAGAACCATATCGTCACATCGTTATTGCATATAAGCGATAATATAAATACTGGTGCGTGAGGCGCGCGGCATTTATAAAGCGAGTAAAACCCGGTCTCTGATCGGGTTTTATTTGTATTAATTGTATCCTTTATAGGAGATATACTATGTATACAGAAGATACCATAGCAGCTATCGCAACACCGCCTGGCATAGGTGGTGTGGGCATTATTCGCGTTAGCGGCGCAAAGAGCTTTAGTATAGTGAATTCTATATATAAAGATAGTCATTCCGCTCCCTTAGTAGAGCGTCAAAATAGAACCATTCAATATGGTAAGATTTACAATCCTCATGAGAATAAAGTATTAGATGAAGTACTTTTATTGCTTATGAAAGGTCCGCACTCTTTCACAGCAGAGGATGTAGTTGAAATACAATGTCATGGTGGCATGGTAGTAGTGCGTGAAATTTTGAAATTATTGCTTCGTCAAGGCGTTCGATTAGCTGAACCAGGGGAATTTACAAAGCGTGCCTTTTTAAATGGTCGCATCGACTTAACGCAGGCAGAAGCTATTATAGATATTATAGAGGCAAAATCAGAGAAATCCTTAGAAGTGGCAGTCCATCAATTAGATGGTACTTTGTCCCACATGATTCGCACAATTAGGGAATCCTTACTTACCTTAGTAGCTCAATTAGAAGTGGCGATTGATTATCCTGAGGAGGATATTGAAGAGCTGACTATGGAGCAAACGGGAGAGGCTGTGCGCCCAATTTTAGAGAATATGGAGCATTTATTAGCCACGGCTAATCGAGGCAGACTCTTACGCGATGGCATTATGACGGCTATTGTAGGTCGACCTAATGCAGGTAAGTCTAGCCTTATGAATGCGCTACTTCGTGAAAATCGCGCCATCGTTACGGATATTCCAGGGACTACTCGCGATAGTATTGAAGAGAATATTACTATTGAAGGAATCCCTGTTCGCTTAGTAGATACAGCGGGTATTCGCGATACGGAAGATGTAGTAGAAAAATTAGGTGTAGATCGCGCTAAGGAATATTTAGAAAAGGCGCAAATTATTATTTGTGTCATTGACGCATCTAAGCCATTAACTGAGGAAGAGCGTCAAATTTTAACCGAGGCAGCTAGCGATCATACGATTGTATTTTTAAATAAAGCCGATATGGGCTCTCAGATTGCAGTAGCTGATATAGCACCATTAGGGGAGTTTTCTATGATTGCTCCTATTAGTGCAGCCAATGGTGAGGGGATGGATATTCTCGCTGAAGTAACGAAGGAACTAGTCAGCGGTGGTACTGTAAATCAGGATAATCAAGCCATGCTTAGCAATGTGCGTCATATTAATCTCATGGAAGAAGCTTCAGAGCAATTGAAAGAGGCCTTAGCTAATATTGAAAATGGCATCGCTGTAGATTTCGTGGTTACTGATATGCGCAGCGCGTGGGAAAAATTAGGCGATATTACAGGGGATAGTGTGCGTGAATCCTTGGTGGATGAACTATTCTCACGTTTCTGTTTAGGTAAATAGAGTGTATAGTATTTTTATTTAATAGTTTGCAAATAAGAGTTTGAAGCTAAGATTTTTATTATTCTTTAATAAAGGCATATAATTTGTAAACTTGTAATTTGGCAGTTTTTGTAATTTCAGAAGTTATTGTAATTATGCAACTTCTATAATTTTATAGTTTTTATAATGTGCAGTTTCTGTAATTTCTGCAGCTGTAATTTTGAAATTTTACAGACTTAGTTTATACCGTGAAGTATAAAGTTATATAATAGAATTAGAACTCGCAGTTAGGCAGTTCTAATTTAGTGAAAAAAGATAGGAGATACTATGTATACCGTTGATACGTATGATGTCATTGTCATCGGTGGTGGTCATGCCGGTTGTGAAGCAGCACTTGCTACAGCACGCATGGGGCAACGCACTTTGATGGCCACGCTTAATTTAGATAATATTGCGCTTATGCCATGTAATCCAGCTATAGGTGGCCCAGGCAAGAGCCATTTAGTATATGAATTAGATGCGCTAGGTGGTCAAATGGCTATTAATGCTGATGCTACCGCTATTCAGATGCGCATGTTAAATACAGGTAAGGGCCCTGCTGTTCATTCTTTGCGTGCACAGTCCGATAAGGTGGCGTACCAGCGTTTAATGAAGGAAACGCTGGAAAACACTGATAATCTCAATGTAAAACAGATTATGGTGAATGAGATTCTCATCGAAAATGGCGAAGTAAAAGGTATTTTAGGTGAACTCGGTGAAGTGTATGAAGCAAAGGCGATTATTCTTTGTACTGGTACGTATTTAAAAGGTAAGATTATTACTGGCGAATTAACCTATACGGGTGGCCCTAATGGTCAGCGCACAGCAGAGCTTTTATCTGATTCTTTGCGCAAACATGGCATTGAATTGATGCGCTTTAAAACTGGTACACCAGCACGTGTAGATAAACGTACATTGAGTTTAGAGCAGATGACGGAACAACCAGGCGATTCTATGTATCGTGCCTTTTCCTTCATGAGCGACTGGACTGATCGAAATGAGCAAATTTGTTGGCTTACCTATACGAGTGAAGAAACTCACGAAATTATTCGTGCTAATCTCTTCCGTGCCCCTATGTATACTGGCATTATTGAAGGCACAGGCCCTAGATATTGCCCATCCATTGAAGACAAAGTGGTGCGTTTTAGCGATAAGAATCGCCATCAACTCTTCGTTGAACCTGAGGGCAATCACACGAATGAAATGTATGTACAAGGCATGAGCACAAGCCTTCCTATAGATGTACAGTATAAGTTCTTGCGCACTATTCCAGGCCTAGAAGAAGTGGAAATTATGCGTCCAGCTTATGCTATTGAATATGACTGCTTAAATCCATTGCAGTTAACACCGGCATTACAGGTAAAAACGATTAAGGGTCTGTATTCAGCAGGTCAATCCAATGGTACATCTGGTTATGAAGAAGCAGCCGCACAAGGTCTTATTGCGGGTATTAATGCAGCTTTATACTTACAGGGTAAGAAGCCATTTATTTTATCTCGTTCTGAAGCGTATATTGGCGTTCTCATCGATGATTTAGTAACAAAGGGAACTAAAGAGCCTTATCGCATGATGACTAGCCGCAGTGAATATCGTCTTTTACTTCGTCAGGATAATGCAGATATGCGTTTAACTGAAAAGGGCTATGAAATCGGCTTAGTAACAGAAGAGCGTTATGCTAGATTTAAGGCGAAAAAAGAATGTATTGAAGAAGGTTTAGAAGAGCTTAAAAATACACCAATTAATCCATTAAATGAAGTGCAAGCTAAATTAGAAGCTTTAGGCACAGCACCGATTAAAACTGGTATTAAAGCCTTTGATTTAGTAAAACGTAATGAATTGTCCTATGGTGATGTAGCAGAGGCCTTTAATTTAAAACGCTATAGCCCAGAAGTGGAAGAAGAAATTGACATTATGATTACTTATGATGGGTATATTAAAAAGCAAATGGAACAAGTGGCTAAGGTTAGAAAACTAGAAGAGAAGATTATTCCACAAGATTGGGATTATGAATCTATGAAAGGTATTTCTTTAGAAGCTAAGCAGAAATTAGCCAAGATTAAGCCTCATTCCATTGGCCAAGCAAGTCGCATTTCTGGTGTATCACCAGCGGACGTGTCGGTATTATTAATTCAATTAGAACAATATCGCCGCGAACAAGATTAAGAATCATAGATAGTGAGGGCGCGAATAAGTATGTACGCTCTGAAGGAGGATAGGGTGGATTTTTCAAAAAATCTTGAAATACAATTGCAAGCAGCTGGCTTTGAGCCTTCAAGTAAGCAATTAGAGCAGTTTACAGCATATTATGAATTGCTCATTGAGACAAATAAAACTTTGAATTTAACAGCGATTACTGATCCTCATGAAGTAGCGGTAAAGCATATGGTCGATTCCTTGACAGCATTAAGTCCCGTTTTTAAGCAGGAAGCCAAGTTCTTAGACCTTGGCACAGGGGCTGGGTTTCCAGGGATTCCGCTAGCTATATGGCGACCTGATTTACAGATTACTTTATTTGATTCCTTGCAAAAACGTCTTAATTTTTTGCAGACTGTAATTGATCAATTAGGCTTATCCTCAGTTACTACTTTACATGGTCGCGCTGAAGATATGGCACACCAACAGGAACATCGTGAAGCCTATGATATTGTAACGAGTCGCGCTGTAGCTCGTTTGCCAATCTTATTGGAATGGGCTTTGCCTTATGTAAAAGTAGGTGGCTCTGTAGTGGCTTTAAAAGGAGCTATTTACGAGGAAGAAATAAAGGCTTCTGATTTTGCACTCAAAACCTTAGGTGGCACAATTGATGAAGTACAAACCGTAAGCTTGCCAACGTTAGAAGATAAACGGGCTGTTATTTATATTAAAAAAGTTAAGAGTACACCTAAAAAATATCCTCGTAAACCAAAGGAAATTAAGACAAAACCTTTAGAAAAATAGTTCAAAATTAATATTGATTGTCTTATGAAGGCGTTCTAGATTTAATCTATACCTATATATAATTTATACATATAGGGTAAAAGGTATTTCTAGAGCGCCTTTTATTGACTTTCAGGGCTATACAGGGTATTCTTAATTTATTGTAATTTAATTTCATATAGTACCTTATCAAGAGTGGTGGAGGGAATTGGCCCTAGGAAGCCCAGCAACCGGATTACACGGTGCTAAATCCAACAGTAATAGACTGACAGATAAGGAGTTATCCTCTGTTTTAAAAGATGTGTTTCTAGCAAGATAGAGGTTTTTTGTTAAATTTAGTTTAGACTTGTTTAGGTTCATTTTAGATCGTCCTTTTAATTATAATGAGCTCATATCGTTGAAGAAGGGAGGAAGTCTTTGCCATGGCAATTTATAATGGTCGTTTAACGCAGATTAATGAAGCAGAAGTACGACGCTATGTAGGTTTAAAACATGCTGAAGACTTTCCTGATACATATATTAAAGAGGCTTGTTTAGAAGTCCAATTAGCAGCAGTGCCACAGGGGGTATACGAACTATATGACTATGATGCTTCAACAGGTATCATAGGGAGTGAGCCACCCTTGCAAGTGGAAGGCAGTTCTATTCGAAAGCATTTAGAAAAATCTAAGCGTGTATTTGTCTTAGCCGTTACTATTGGTGAAGGGGTGGAACTTCGCAGTGCTGAATTATTTAAAGACGGGAATTATACGCTAGGCCTTCTTGTAGATGCAGCCGCTACAACAGCCGTGGAGCAAGTAGCTGATCAAGTCAATGATTTAATCAACAAGGAAGCTAGCAAGCATGGCTATACTACAACTTGGCGTTTTAGCCCTGGCTATGGTAACTGGGACTTAGGGGTTCAAAGCGACTTAGCTCATATTATAGGGACAGATACGATTGGGCTGAGTGTAACAGAGGCTAGTTTATTATTCCCTAGGAAATCTGTTACTGCTATTATTGGCTGTATGCCTCAAGGAGAGCAACTTAATACAGCTCGAGGCTGTACATCTTGTACGCAAAGAGATTGCTCATCTCGTAAATTGTAATCTCTAAATTTTGGTATGAAAGAGGGATTTTATGTATATATTTGATGGTGCTATGGGCACTATGCTACAACAATCGGGGCTTAAAGAAGGGGATTGCCCGGAATTATTTAATGTGGAACGGCCTCATATAGTACAAGAGATTCATGAGGCTTATTTAAAAAGTGGCAGTGATATTATTACGACTAATACTTTTGGTGCTTGTAGTTTAAAGCTCGCAGATTATGGATTGCAGCATCGGGTGGAAGAAATCAATACAGCTGCTGTTAAAGCTGCAAAAGCGGCTATTCAAGCAGTGAATCCTAAAGCGCGTGTGGCAGGCTCTATGGGGCCAACAGGTTTATTTATAGAGCCTTTAGGGAATATTTCCTTTGATGAAGTATATGAAACATATAAAGAACAGGCCTTAGCTTTGATTGCCGCAGGTGTAGACTATATCATTATTGAAACGATTATTGATATTCAGGAAATGAGGGCGGCTTTGTTAGCTGCTTTAGATGCTCGTGAGGAATTAGGAAAAACAGCTGAAATGGTAAAAGTAATTTGCCAATTTTCTTTTAGTGAAGATGGTCGTACTATTACAGGTACGCCTCCTGAGGCAGCTGCTATTTTAATGGAAGCTATGGGGGCTGATGTAGTAGGCATTAATTGCTCCTTAGGGCCTGAGCAGTTGATTCCTTTAGTGGCACGTTTTGCATCTGTTACTAATTTGCCAATTAGTGCGCAGCCTAATGCAGGCATGCCTATGCTAGTAGGTACGGAAACAATATTTCCATTAACACCTCTTGAAATGAGCTCCTATGCAAGGCAATTAGCTGATGCCGGTGCTCTGTATATTGGTGCTTGTTGTGGTAGTACGCCAAATCATATTAGTGAAATTAAGCGTGTTTTAGCCGATTATGCTCCTAAAGAAAGAATGGCCATTGAGCCTTTTACAGCTTTTACGAGCCGTACAGCAGTAGTTCCTGTAGGTCATAAAGAAAAGCCTCTTATTATTGGTGAGCGAATTAATCCTACAGGACGTAAAGTATTAGCGCAAGAAATTAAAAATGGTAGTTTTGCTATGGTTAAGCGCGATGCATTAGCGCAAGTGCAAGCTGGGGCTAATGTATTAGATGTGAATATGGGAGTACCTGATACAGATACAGAATTGACTATGAAACGAGCTATTATGGAATTGACTATGCTCGTAGATGTGCCGCTAGCTATAGATACTTTAGATCCTAAAGCACTTGAAGCCGGTTTAAAAGCGTATCCAGGGCGTCCATTAATTAATTCAGTTAATGCTGAACCTGAGCAATTAAATAATGTATTGCCTTTAGCTAAACGATATGGTGCAGCCTTACTTTGTCTGCCTTTAGGACAAGGAGAGCTGCCAGTTACTGCAGAAGAACGCATTGACTTAGCTAAAGAGATTGTATTAGCTGCTTATGAAGTGGGGTTGCGAAGTAATGATTTATTACTTGATCCTTTAGTTTTAACTTTAGCAAGTGGACAAGATAGTGCAGCACAAACTTTGCGAACTTTGGCTATGTATAAAGAAACTTTTGGATTTCCTACTGTAATGGGATTGTCTAATGTATCATTTGGTATGCCACAGCGACCATATTTAAATGGGCAATTTTTGACTATGGCTTTATCTCATGGATTGACGGCTCCCATACTGAATCCATTGAATGAAACCGTTAAAAAAGCCTTTGTAGCTGGGTGTGCTTTATTAGGTTTTTGTGATACAACTGAATTTATTGAGTCCTATGGTCATGAAACAGAAACTGTATCTCTTGCACCAAAGTTAGTAGCAGAGAAAAAAGACTTTAGCAGTGATAATCCGTTAGAGTCTATTCAACATGCCGTGGAGCAAGGGGAAAAGGAATTAGTTATAGAATTAGTAGAAAAAGCCTTGGCTGATGGACTAGATCCTCTAAAAATAACTAAACAAGCTTTATCTGAGGCAATGAATGTAGTGGGAGATAAATTTGGTCGTGGCATAGTATTTCTACCTCAGGTTATGTTAGCTGCTGAAGCAATGCAGGGAGCCTTTCAAACTATAAAAAGAGTATTACCTGATAGTGGTGGCATTACTAAAGATACCGTTATTGTAGCGACTGTTAAGGGAGATATACATGACTTAGGGAAGAATATTGTGGCAGCTTTATTAGAAAATAATGGCTATCGCGTTATTGATTTAGGAAAAGACGTTTCACCAGAGGAAATAGTTAGTGTCGCTGAAAAAGAAGGCGCATCTGTAATAGGAATTTGCTCTTTAATGACTACTACAATGCCAATGATAGATGTAACTATAAAGGCCATTAGAGAGGCTGGATTATCTTCTAAGGTATTAGTAGGGGGCGCAGTATTAACTCAGGAGTATGCAGATAAAGCTGGTGCTGATTGCTATGCAAAAGATGGCATTACAGCAGTTAATATTGTTAAAAAGCTTCTTGGCGATGAGTAAGTATAAAGTTAATATTTAAAAGTGCATAATGGGGGGATATTTAATTATGGAGACTTTACGTGAAAAGCATAGACAAGGGCAGTTTACTATTACAGTGGAATTAGATCCTCCTAAAAGTGCATCAGCTCAAAAAACACTAGAAGAGGCCAGCTTATTAAGAGGAAAAGTAGATGCAATAAATATTGCAGATTGTCCCATGGCTAAAATGAGGATGAGCCCAATAGCATTAGCCCATTTAATTAAAGTTAAGGAGGGAATTGATACTATATTTCATTTAACTTGTCGTGATCGAAATAGTATTGGGCTTCAATCTGAATTGTTAGGCGCGGCTGCTTTAGGGGTAAATAATATTTTAACTTTAACTGGAGATAAGCCCGCTTCTGGAGATCATCCTTCAGCTCATGCTGTATTTGAGATGGATTCCCTAGGACTTTTAAATTTAGCCAGCTCATTAAATAGCGGTAAGGATTTAATGGGCCATGAGTTAGATGAGCCGACAGATTTTTATATAGGGACTACAGGAAATCCAGGTGCTGATGATTTAGAATTAGAAAAAGAAAAGATTATTCGTAAATTGGAACATGGCGCACATTTTATTCAGACACAGCCTATTTATGATTTAGAAAAGGCTAAGCGATTTATTGAGTTAATAGCTCCTCTACAAGTGCCAGTTATGTTAGGCTTAATACCTTTAAAAAGTTATAAAATGGCTCAATATCTTCATACAAAAGTGCCAGGTATTTCCATAACAGATAGTATTTTAAAACGCATGGAAATTGGAGGCGCAGAAGCAGGTCTTGAGATTGCAGTAGAGACTTTGCGAGAAATCAAAAATATAGCGCAAGGCGTACATATTATGCCGTTAAATAATATTCAAACCGTACTGTATTTAATTGAACATGTATAAAACTTTGTTGAAATAATATATTGATATATATTGCAAAATAGCAGTTATTCTATACAGATTTTGCAGTGTAAAATAGTAAATTCAGGTATAAAGAAATAGGTTAATGTTTGTTTAATTTAAAGACTATAATTTATATTGGCAGTACATAATTCTTAGAGTTATATCCCAGTGAATAGTAAAATGAAATTTATAATATTTTCATTTTACTATTTGCTGGGATCTTTGTTTCACGTGAAACAGTAAAGTTAATAAATTGCTTAAAGTAATTTTATATTTAGATGAGATAGAGGATATAATAAAAGAGAGTATATGAAATGTTTCACGTGAAACATTTATTTTATGATTGAATTACGGAATCAGAGATGTATGTTTTTGAGTTTGTTGATATTGTAAATGTTAGATTGTTGAATAATTCTTTAGGATTTTTGTCTTAATTTTCTGTTTGAGAGTAGTGTAAAACTTGAGAGGTGAGTATGGAACAAGATACGAGTCATTTAAGTCGGTTTATGCTTATGCAAGAAATTAGTGTGGCAGATTTGTTAGAAATTTATTTTTCATTACACCGGGAGTCTTTGATTATACATGCAGAGTCATTTGATAAAAATTACCTTAAAGTTTCTATATGCGGATCACTTCGAGGTGAGGGCGTATGGGTTAATAAAGATTTGCTAATTAGAAAAGGCGCGTATCAGCAAGTTATGAAACAATTAACTATTTCGGATTTAGATTTAAAGTGCTTAAAGATTTAACTATTTTTTAGAGCTTTTTAGTGTATTTGATAGGCGAATAGTACATTAATTAGTACATATAAATAGGATGATTTGGGAAATCAATGATATAGTTTTATTATTCAATTAGGAGGTAAATATGGAAGAAGCATTATACATAAATCAATTATATATGGCAATAGAAGTTCTTCATGGTGGATATGCTCATATTATAGCGGAAGTTATAAAATCTAATTTAGCTGAAGATGAAAAATATGCTTTAATTAAAGAGATTTAAGAATTTCATCAGAAAGTAGATTTTGAATATATGCCTAATTTAAACTCTATTCAAAAGACATATGATACGTTTCACGATTTAAGAAATCGATTAATTGATAGTGGAATAATTGATGGAGAAAAAAGTAGCTTTTCAATTATTCGAGAAAGAAAGACTGTTGATTTCGAATAAAATATAATCTATATAAATTAAATCTGTAGAACTATTGTAAGTCTGGTATTTAGTTACAAAAGGTTATAGAATACGACTTTTACTAGAACTTAGAGAAAGAGTATTTAGAGTTTATTAGTGGTGTAATAATCTCCATTTTACAATGTTATAATCTTTGGAAGAGGAAGAGGAAGAGGAAGAGGAAGAGGAAGAGGAAGAGGAAGAGGAAGAG
>NZ_URAR01000010.1 GCF_900545795.1 uncultured Veillonella sp. | reverse complement strand
GGTAAAGAGCTACCGGGGGCTGTTATGGGCTTACTCGTAGTATATGCTTTAAAAGGAACGATGGTAGTTGCGTATCCATATGGCCTACCAGAATTACTAGCCTTACTTTTATTAGTAGGGATTCATTTGTATAAGCGTAATTTCTTAGTGTCCATATTGTCTAGTACATTGTTTTATATGGTATTAGTACAAGCTGTGTTTAATTGACTATTAATCCCTCTGAGATTCAGTGGCTCTATTGAGCGATTGGATGGTGGAGGGATTTTTTCTGTTACTTTACAAATTTATAATTATAGGTTAAACTATATCTAGCTAGATGCATCTAATTAGATATAAACTCTTGGTAGTAGTTGGCTGGATATATATCCTTAGAAGTAGCTGGTTGCACATATATCCTTAGAAGTAGTTTGTTAGATATAGAGTCTAACTTAATTATTTTACATATATATCTAATTAGAGATAAAAGGAGGGCTTACATGAGTCATTTAGATAAAAATATTCTAATTCGCTTGCATCGCAGTGTAAGTGCTTTAGATAAGAATACAGCTGATATTGCAGCAAAATACAAGCTTACATTTAGTCAGTTTATGGTACTAGAAGCTTTGTATAGCAAGGGGAATTTGACTGTAGGTGAGGTGCGGCGAGCCATTTTAAGCAGCGTTGGTACTATTTCAGTGATTATAAATAATTTGGAGAAAATGGGCTATATTGAGCGTTTAACTGATGCGGCAGATAGACGTGTATCTATTTTACAGTTAACAGCGTCTGGCAGGGCCATTATTAGCCAGATTGTGCCAGAAAATAATGAAATGATTCGCAACTATTTTGATATATTAACAGTAGCAGAGAAGACAGAATTAGTAGCTTTGCTCAAGAGATTAGGAGGTCAAGTTGATGAAGAGAACAATTAAAACTACCATAAAAGGCTTTAGAACTATTGATGGAGCTGGTGTTAATTTGGTCCGTGTACTTGGGAATAGTACCATTGAAGAGTATGATCCAATTTTAATGCTCGACTCTTTTGATAGTGTGAATCCTGATGAGTATACGGCGGGATTTCCTATGCATCCTCATCGCGGTATTGAAACTATTAGCTATGTATCTCGTGGTAATATGGTGCATCGTGATAGTTTAGGTAATGAAGAAGCTATTGGCGATGGTGAAGTGCAATGGATGAATTCAGGCTCAGGGATTTTACATGAGGAATTAGTACCGGCAGCTGAACGTTTACTAGGAGTACAATTATGGTTAAACTTGCCGAAGAAAGATAAAATGTCTAAACCTAGTTATCATAGTATTAAACGGGAGCAGATTGAAGAAATAAAATTTGATGGTGGCATGCTCCGTTTGTTGGCGGGGCAATATGTGGATGCGAATGGAGTGACTCATGAAGGTTTTAAAGGTGAGCATCTACCGTTAAACTATTATGATGTACATATGGAGACGGGCGCAAGCGTTACATTTACTATGGCTGAAGATGCATCGGTTATGCTCTTTACTTTGCTTGGAGAAGTGTATGTTGAAGGGCAGCTAGTTGAGGAGAAAACGGCCGTTAAATTAACTAAAGGTACATCGGTTGCGATTAAGGTAAATGAAGGGCCGGTGCAAGTTTTATATATTCAATCTATGGCGCTTCAAGAACCAACAGCTTGGGCAGGACCTATTGTTATGAATACAGAGGCGGAAGTACAAGAAGCCTTTCACGAATTAAGAAATGGAACATTTATTAAGGAGCAGGTGGCCTATTAATTAAGGATTGCTTTGGGGCATTAGTTAATGTAGCAATGTGAGGTCTACATATGACTTGTATGGTTTATGAAGGTGAAAGAAATCAGATGACTTGGCACTTTGCCCATTTGCTAAGCGAGAATTTAAAAAGAAAGCAGAATATGCTGATATGGCTTTATAGGCTAAGAAAAAAACACGCTACTGTTGGTAGCGTGTTTTTTTATATTAAATTGAATGTTCTTTGCGGATTTCTTTTAATAGGGCCTGGCAACCTTGGCTCACATCATCGTAGGTTTCTTCAAAATTACCTGTATACCAAGGATCTTTTACATCTCGAGTTTCATTGATGAAACTGAGCATTTTATATACTTTATGGTCCGTATCAGGTCCGAGAAGACGCTCTAGATTGCGGCGATTATTTTCATCCATAATGATGATATAGTCGAAATGCTTATAGTCGGTCGCTGTGATTTGGCGAGCGCGGCGCGGTCCGAAGGGGATATTCATTTCTTTAAGCTTTCGCTTAGTACCTGGATGGGTATCATTGCCAATCTCTTCGCGGCTAGTGGCAGTAGAGGTAATTTCAAATTGCTCAGTTAGGCCAGCTTCTTTTACAAGATGTTTAAAATAAAACTCGGCCATAGTGGAGCGACAAATATTGCCATGACATACAAACATAACTTTAATCATAAAATCTCCTTTGCAAAAAGAATGTTAGACTATAGATTACTTATAGTACGTAGAGAATAAGTCCCGCTAAGCCACTAAAGGTTTTCATGATGAAATTACTCGCTGGGATTAGAATCATGCGGAGTAATGGGGAGTAAATTAGAATAATGAGAATGATAAAACTAAAACGTTGTCATTGCCAATATTTCATCTGCAAGCTAGGTGATAAAAAGGCTGATACAATATGAGCGCCATCAAGCGGCGGAATAGGCAATAAGTTAAATACGGCAAAGTTAATGTTTAAAATGAGCATGGATCTAAGGACGCGAACAAGGCCATCAGATAATTCCATATTGTAGTAATAAGCTAGCACTAAAGATATGGCCGCTATAAAGGCGACGATGAGATTGGCAATAGGGCCAGCAATAGAGACTAAGACATCACCTAGTTTTTTGTTTTTAAAATTGGCCGGATTTATAATAACTGGTTTAGCCCAGCCAAATTGTAATAATAAAATCATGAGAAAGCCAAGCCAACTTACATGAGCAAATGGGTTCATGGTTAAGCGCCCTAGCCGTTCTGGTGTATCATCACCGAGCCAACTCGCTACTTGCGCATGAGCATACTCGTGTACTGACATAGCCACAATGACTGCTGGAAGAGCCGCAACCATTGACATAATATAATAATTGTCCATTAGTAACTCCTTGTACTTAATCTATTATAGTTTGTAGTTGTAATTATAAATAATACTTCTATAGTATACCGTAAATTTTCGATATAAGCAAAATACACAGCCGTATAGTTGAAATTAGCGTTCATATATCATCTTAATAGTCCGCACTGATTATAGGGGAAGAAATACGCACTATTGATACGATGGAGCAGGTTGTATACGGTACATAGACTTACTATAATGGGGGTAATGATTTAGCTAGACTTATTTTATTACAGGGAGGCCAATCATGAAGGCAAGACAATCACAACGTATCGTAATTCCACAGCAACTACTTATGCAATTATATATAGAGGAAAAACTTTCCTCGTGGCAAATTGCAAAAAAGTTAAATTGTAGCCAAGATACCGTGATTCGACGATTGCATGAATATGCCATTCCTATCCGCAGCCGACGATTAGACTTGCCCTTAAAGGAGGTTGTGAATCTCTATGAACGTGGCATGGGGGTGAAACAGCTGGCGAAGCGATTCAATTGCTCTCATACGACACTGGCCAATCGCTTGCGTAAGCTGGGCGTATTAAAGCCAGTTAAATCTCCCTCTTTAGTGCCACTGGCTCAAGTGGTAGAGCAGAAAATTGTAACTATGTATGAAGAAGGGCACAGTGCTAGTTATATTGGCCGCATTTTGCATTTGAGCCGATGGATTGTATTGGCCACGCTTCGACGTTTAAAAGTGCCTATTCGCTACAGCAATAAACGGATTGCTGTAAATGTAGAGGAATTAGCATATTTATATGAGGTGCATAGATTATCGACTACCGAGTTAGAAGCTATTTATCACGTAAAGGCCGGGACAATTGGGGAACGTTTAAAAGAGCGTGGCATAAAATTAAGAGGGCATAATTTAAGTATTAATGCTTTTGAAGTTTATAATCGCTATAATCAAGGGTAAAGCCCTTTACAAATTGCTTCAAGTTTAGGCTGTTCGTATACAGCAGTGCGCTCCAGGCTAGCTAAATGGAAGAATAAGCAGAAATCTTAAGACATAGGCTGAGGCATAGCGAGTAAAGAATAGTTAGAGTTTTTCACCTAGGTGGCGTAGTAATTTCGTTCATCGGTAGACTGAATGGTCTCAACTCGTTTATAATTAATGAGTACATAAATTTTATTCCATATGTAGCGGAGGGAGGTTATTTCGCTTTATATGGGGAATGGAGCCTTATATGGAAATTCTTGATATTTTACTTGCTACCTTGCCTTATTTAGGCGCTGGTTTCGTGGTCTCTATTGTATCGCGTTTTACTGGTGTAGCCATGTCTTTTTTACTCGTACCTACTTTGCTTTATTGGGGCGCCACGCCTATTGAAACAGTGGCGTTTATGCTTACTTTTGTAGTGTACAATAATTTTACTTTAGAAACACAGGATATGCGTCTCGATATGAAAAACTTATCCTTCTTTAAGGGATGGCGATTGGCCTTGCCTTTAGTTGTTTCTTTAATTTTAGCTTTTATTGCACCGCCTGTTTCTGTGGTATTTTTTATTCTCTGCTTTATTTTAGAACTCGGTGCAGTTGTGTATAGCAAGATTGATGAACGAGAACGGCCTTCCTTTAACAAGGTCTTTCTTTTGACTGTTATAGCTACTGTTTGGACTGTCTTAGGTGTTATGATATTACCATGGATTCCAAGTGAATACTATTATGGCGTTGTTGGTTTCCTTATCCTTGCTATTACAGAAGTTGCTTGGTATGCTGGGGCTTATCGCAATGCATGGCGCAGTGCATGGATGCAACTTTGGTGTTTTGCGTCTTTCTTTTTAGGGGCTTTTGGCTTAGAGTTTACGACTTATTTAAAAGGCTTAGGTCGCACGCCACGATCCGCTATGGATACATTATTCCCCTTAATTGCTGTTATTGCTGCTTTATTTGGTGCGGTGGCAATGTATTCACTTCATAATATTTTCGCCATGCCATCTCTTATTGCAGCAGTAGGGGCCGCTTTAGGCACACGTGCTTTTGGTGCTTATGAATACAGCAAACAAGGTGGATTCTCCTATGCGGCTATCGCTATGGCTATATTGGCTGCAGTTTGCTTGTTATTGGTGGGGCCAACGCCTACAGGATTGCCGAATTTAGAAGGATTAATGTAAGATATTTAGCCCCGTGGACATACTTCATCAAGTGTTTAAAAAATTGCTGTTGACAAAGAAAATATTCTTCGTTATAATAGCAAAGTACGTTGTACACTTATGGAGAGGTGTCCGAGCGGCTTAAGGAGCATGATTGGAAATCATGTGTGCGGTTATACCGTACCGAGGGTTCAAATCCCTCTCTCTCCGCCATATATTAGCACTGTCTGAGTTATCAGGCAGTGCTTTTTTATTTCCCCATATTGACTTTTTAAAGGTTTAAACTTACTATACAGATAAGAAAATACTACTATACTGACCTGTACCAGTATTGATAGGCGTGTAGTTCTATGGCGGGTCCTCTTGTAATACTGTAATGATGTCTCGGTGTAATGTATTTATAAATTATGGTATTATACTGTAGTCGTATTAGGCGATAATAGTTTGTTGCAAAATTGAGTGCTGGTGTATCAGTATAGGATAGTGGTATAAGGCATTCGTGTAGGGCGGCGTTAACCTTAGAATAGATTAGAGGAGGGGCGAAATGGCAGATATATATGATTTTTCAAAGGGGAAATCTGCATTTCAAGCGAAGAAATCTGTAAAAGATAAGCTTGTAGAGGAGCCTCTATCAGGTGATATTCGTGAACGCTTAAACCAGCGTATTCGTCAATATTATAAAGACAGTGGTGAGGACTACAAGGAGCCTGCGCTAGAGGTGTATGGGCAAAATGTAAAGGCTGTTTGGAAAAAATTAGTAGATACATTTTTGGTTACCAATGAATTTACTAAGGCCGAAGCGTTGAATGTTATTAAGGAGTATTTTGATGACTTAATCGATGGTGTTCTAGAGGAGCAGTTTGATGATACGGAGTTAGCCCATAGGACACTAGCGAAGCTTGATGATATTATTAAGCGTTCAGAGGAATTAGAAAAGACGACAAATCATTCAGACGATGAAGAAAATACATAGATATATAATTTTACTCGGACACACAGCTGTCCGAGTTTTTTGTTATGGTAAGAGTGAATCTTAATAATGCAAAAGTATAATAAGGACTTCGCGTGTAAAATGAAGGACTTTTATACAGTGTTAACGAAATTAAACATAAGACAATATGATGTAATTCTTTTATAAATAATTGAAGTAAAACATTATATGCTAACTAAAATAGTGTGAGGATGAGGGGGAATGTATTAGATGCCAAAACCATTATTACAACGCCCAGGGAGTTTGGGGCAGAAAGTAAAAGAGAATACTCGTTCATCATTTGACGAATTACAGCTTCAGCGACATAGTACTGGACAGAAACAATCTACTGGTTTATTAACAGAGGCGGATGTGCGCCAACGATTGCGTCAAAAGCGCAGTGAAGCTTATGTGGCCTTACTAGGGAAGCTTGATGCGGGACAGCAACAAATATCCCAGACTTATGTGGAGGAAGTAGTTGCAGCCATACAGCACGAATTTCCAGAGTTAACTTTAGATGTTTTTCCTATTGGTTTAGTAGCTAAGTGCTACTTAGGGGAGCCCTACGAAGTGCATACCTTAGATTTGCAGTCGGGGGGCATTATTCATCACTATAAACGTGGTGAGCCGATGCCCGGTGTGTTAGAGCGAGCCAGAGGACTGGCGATGCGCAGCGAATATGAGTTTATTGAAGTTTACAATGAAACCTTGCGGCCTGTGCGAAGCGATGGCACAGTGACAGTTATTAACATCAAGGAATAACTAAGTAATAATTTAAGGATAAATTAAGGAATAAAGGAGTAAGGGGATGTCAGATCAGAGAATTATATCCGCAGCGAATTTAGTGATTATTGAGCGGACTTTGAGCAATTTATCAGATCAAATTAGGAATGTACATGGTGATGTGTATGAAGTGCAAGGGGATGTAGCGCGAGTAGAGCAGAAGTTAGATGATTTAACAGAGGCATTTTGGGCCTATGTACAAGAAGATCAGGCAGCTAAAGCGCTCCAATTAGCTCATACTGAAATCATTAAATTACAACAAAAATTAGAAAAAGAATTCGGTCACTATGATGAGGTGCGTAGATATACAACGGGGATTTTACAGGCCGTGGATATTAATGTAGTGAGAAAAGAAACGATTTCTCATTGTACCGAAACACTTATGCTAAATGCACCTAAATACTGGCTAGCGCCGTGCTTAATTGCTTTGGCAGCTTGGATTAGTGATGACCGAGAATTAGCTGATAAAGCTTTAAAAGAGGGCTTGCGCCGCGATGATGAGAAGACATCGTTGCTCTTTGCATTGATTACGAGACGAGCTGGTCGCTATGAGTCTTGCTTGCAGTGGCTGGAGCGGTATTTTAGCATGCAAAATCCACTTCATATGGAAAGCAAAATGATTATCATTCTAGAAGCCTTCTCTAGTGGTTTATTTGGTCCTGATCTCAAAGGGCTTTGCGAAGAAACCATTATGAGTTGGATGCAAGAATTGGAGCTACAGCCTAATTTTACAGAGCAACAAAAAATACAATGGACCGAAGCGCTAGAAGAGCGAAAAACACAAATTGACGATGGGGAAACGCGCTTCTTAAGTCAATATGTGACAAATTGGCCTGATATGAAATCCTCCTTAGAGTGGGCGCGCACGCATAGAGATATTAAGTCCTATTTTGAAGCGATTATAAATAAAGAACAAAATAATGCAGCTCGTGTAGAAGAACAAGTAGATTATTTATTAACTGATTTAGTGACTAATTTTGACAAAGAAGAATTGCCATTACGTCGCGAAATTAAGAAAAATGAGCTCATTATAAAGCATAAAGGCTATATTAAAGGCATCGAAGATAAGATCGAGGAAAAGGCTAATGAATATGAGCAGCCTGTAGATTTTTCCCAACATTTAACTAATGTGGCAATGGCTCGTCGTGATAATAGCTTGTATCCATCTACACAGAAATTAGCCATTGCTATGTCTAAAGAGTGGATTAAGGAGAGCTATGAAGATTTAACGGCTACCTATCGCATGCAGATGCCTTATGAATATCAACTATCCATTGATGGTTGGACAGGCGTGACTACAGATGGCTACAATGAGTTAGAATTATTAGAATCGCTGCGCAATGCCATTGATACGTCCTTTACTACTGATTATAATGCTTTAAAAGTAGGTGGTGGCACCTATTTTATGATTGCCTTAGCAGTTCTTTCTATTATATTAGGTTTTAGTACAGGCTTCTTCTTTATTGCTACGATTATTTTAGCTATATGTATTTATAGTAATGTAAATGGTATCAATAAGAAACGGGAAGAGCTTTGTGCTCATTATCGAGACTATCAGATGAATTTAGAAGCGTATCTGCAGGGTACTTTAGCGGAGCTCGTGGACTATCAACGAGAGTTTCAAGCAGAAGATTCACATGCCGAAGAAGTGATTCAGTTCTTAGATGGCTTGTCCACTAAGCAGTTCATTATGAATAGCAATGATGCGGTGCGTCAAGTCATTCGGTAGGGCGCATATAATTTCTAATAAGTAATTTAGTAGAATGCATACAAGTTCTAATAGTAGAGATAATATCAATAGGAGATACTAATATGAGTCAAATAAAGCCTATAGGAGAAGGAAACTCCATAAAGTCAGTTGAAGATAACATAAGTCAATCGATTAAGCCTGTAGCTGGTGTGGCACAGGGCGCAAAAAGTAGAAAACAAGGTGGCATAACACCTGTACGCGCTGTTCGCGATACAGGTGTGACCAGTGATGAGTTTGCATCTAATTTGCCTGAATGGGACTTGGTGCCACCACTTGTAGCTGTGCGGAGGATTCGCAAACGATGAGACAACTTAGAGTATATGCGCAGTGGATGGATTATTTTGATGAATTACAAGATGCTCCCTGTGATTTGCAATTATTAGAGCCTTTAAAGTATGGCTCTATTGAATTAAGCCGTGAGGTGGCAGAGCGATTTATAAAACGGCTATTTTCATTGGTCGAGTATCGACTTAAGAAAAATGAAGCTAGATTTGATCGAATTATGCAGTTTGCTCGTGATGAATATAGCTACAGTCAAGGATTATTGGGCCTGAAGAAGGAATTTGCTTTTCTGAAGGAATTAGTGAATATTCCAACATTGCCGGAAGACTTTCGCGCTCAGTTATTAGGTGCAGTACAAGAGGCAGCAGATAATACGCAACAGTCTTTAGAGTCCTCTGCCCGAAGTGACCGTAGCGGCGTACTTGGTCATTTAGTGCGCAGTAATAAGGTAAATGGGTAGGCCTTGAAGTGAATGTTTAGGAGATAGTATGGATAAAATAAAATGTATTGAAACATTGACGCGTTATTCTATTGCGCGCATTCCCTTTATTGCTTTTAATACCATAGAACGAACAAGGGCGACAGATATTTTAAAAGAGGTGGCACGGGATTTAAATTTGCCTTTTTATGTGCATACCATGTCCAAAGGGATGAGTGAATTAACTACTAATAAAACGATTAATGAAGACCGTACTGTTATGGGTGCATTGGATTTTATTAGTGAACAGATTCGCCAACGTGAGAATTTAACCTTTGTGTTAACTGAAGTGCCAGACATTGAAAATGATAGCTTATTAGCGCGTTATTTCTTTGATGTAGTATCCTTGGCAGAGCTTCATGGCGGTGTAATTATTGTTATCACATCTGGTACCGTTTGGCCTCAATTGCAGCGCTTAGGCATGAGTGTGGAGCTGGATTTTCCTAATGAAGAAGAAATGTATCAGATTATTAAAGATAATGTGACACAGTACTCTAGAGACATCCAAATTGAATGGGATGAAAATGACATAAAGGATGCAGCTAGCACGCTAGCAGGGGTGAGCCAGATGGAGGCACAAAATATTATTGCCTCTCTCATCGCGAAGCGGAGCATTACTAAGGCTGATTTAACAGAGCTTAAGTTTATGAAGAATAAACTTGTCTCCACTATCAATGGGTTAGAAAAAATTGATGTGTCAGCGGATATCTTAGATATTGGTGGTTTAGAGAGCTTAAAGAATTGGCTTAATGACAAAAAGAAATTGCAAAATGCTGAGAAGCGTGAAGAGCTAAAACGACGTGGCTTGCAACCACCGCGTGGCATCTTGCTAGTAGGGGTGCCTGGTTGCGGTAAGTCCTTGACGGCTAAAGCTGTGGCAGCTAGTTGGCAATTGCCTTTATATCGCTTGGATTTTGCTACAGTTCAAGGACAATATGTAGGTCAAAGTGAACAGCAATTAAAAGCTGCCTTTACTACAGCAGAGCAGGTGGCACCATGTGTGCTTTGGATTGATGAGATTGAAAAAGGATTATCTGGTGCTGGTTCTGATTCATCTGGAGTAACCAATCGCTTAGTGGGGCAATTTTTATTT
The DNA here is from genome assembly GCF_900545795.1 of uncultured Veillonella sp. Lineage (GTDB taxonomy): Bacteria > Bacillota > Negativicutes > Veillonellales > Veillonellaceae > Veillonella_A. The sequence continues at coordinate 79,960 of NZ_URAR01000010.1, read as the reverse complement.
TGGATGCAAGAGTGTAAAAAATTAGTTTTTGTGGCAGCTACTGCCAATGATGTATCCATGCTCCCATCAGAATTACTGCGTCGCGGTCGATTTGATGAATTATTTTTCGTAGATTTGCCAACTGAACAGGAGCGAAAAGAAATATTAACTCTATATTTACGTAAGTATTTAAAATCAGAAGTTGGCGAGGAACTCATGAAGCAGATGGTAGACATCACTAATGGCTTTACAGGGGCCGATTTAGAATCTTCCATTCGAGATATTGCATATCGTCTCATTGCTAATGAAGGCTTGGAACTTACAGAAGATTTAATTATTACGTCCTTAAAAAATGTAGTGCCTTTATCTAAAACCAGTCCTGAAAAGATTGAAGCCATTAGAGATTGGGGACGAGAACGTGCTGTACCAGCTTCTGGCGTACCTATTGGGGGCCGTGAAATGGATGATAGTAAATTGGTTCGCAAAGTATTAGTGTAAGGAGGAACATAATATGTTTTGTATGAAATGTGGATCTCAACTAGCTGATGATGCAAAGTTTTGTACTGTATGTGGCACAGCTATGGAAGATATGATAGCGACTAATGTGGCATCAGCGAATGAGATGCCATCGGTTAATGAAGCACCTCCAGTAAATGGCATGCCACCTAATGGTGCATATAATGTGGCCCCCAATGCGGCAGCTGGAACCTATGGAGATGAAGCACCTATGGCGACTGGTGCCTATGGGGCACCACCGATGCCAATAGTAGATGAATTTCCTTCAACAAAAAATAATTTTGCCTATAAACGTCGCTCATTTTGGGATATTTTAAAAGGGAAATGATAATCTATTCTAAATTGGTATAATTAAAAATGAACTCAGTATATTATTTCCTCATCTGAGTACAGTATAATAAATATATATCAATTATTAGAAAGGGGTTTGCATATGATAGTAGGTTTGTTTATTGGCGGCCTCATCTTTATTGGTATTGAATTTATGGTACCAGGATTCGGTGTATTTGGTCTTATTGGCATGATGTCCTTGCTGGGTTCTTTATACTATGCATTAGGTGCAGATGCCATGGCTGCCATGATTGTAACGGTTGTAGCGATTGCAGCTTTACTATTAACGATCTGGGGTGTAAAATTATTTCCTAACAGCCGCCTTGGCCGTAGATTGACACTTACTTTAGAGTCAACTAAGGAAAAAGGCTATACAGGCAATGATGCTCGGCAGGACTTAGTAGGTAAGGAAGGGATTGTGCAAACCGTTCTTCGCCCGTCTGGTAAGGTGCTCATTGATGATGAAATAGTCGATGTTGTAACAGATGGAGAGTTTTTAGACCCCGGGACTACAGTAAAAGTAGTGGAAGCTACCGGTGGTCGCGTTGTGGTACGACCTAAACACTAATTGTGTAACTACAAAGGTGTGCCTAGCCGTTCACTTATGAATTGTTAGGTTATTCATTTTGATTTAGTAAAGGAGCGTTTTATGGAAGAATTAATGAATTATAGCTTTATATTTATCATTGCAGGTTTAGTTATATTCATCTCTATTTTCTTGCATTTCGTACCACTTGGTTTATGGGTATCAGCCCTAGCAGCTGGTGTTAATGTAGGGATTTTTACCCTTGTAGGGATGCGCCTTCGTCGTGTAGCACCAGCGCAGATTGTGCTTCCGCTGGTTAAGGCCAACAAAGCAGGTCTTACAGTCAATGTAAATCAGCTTGAAGCACATTATTTAGCTGGTGGAGATGTAAACCGCGTAGTAGATGCTTTAATTGCGGCGGAACGAGCGTCGATTCCTTTGACTTTTGAGCGTGCAGCAGCAATTGACTTAGCTGGTCGTGATGTATTAGAAGCGGTGCAGATGAGTGTTAATCCAAAGGTAATTGAAACACCAGTTATTTCTGCAGTGGCACAAAATGGTATTGAACTTAAAGTTCGTGCTCGTGTAACTGTGCGTGCTAATATTGATCGCTTAGTTGGTGGTGCAGGGGAAGCTACAATTATTGCCCGCGTTGGTGAAGGTATTGTTACCACGGTGGGTTCTTCTGAACAGCATACAGATGTATTGGAAAATCCAGATCATATCTCTCGTACTGTACTTAATAAAGGTCTTGATGCAGGGTCTGCATTTGAAATTCTATCCATTGATATTGCTGACGTAGACGTAGGACGTAATATTGGGGCACAGCTTATGACTGACCAAGCAGAAGCGGATAAGAAGATCGCTCAAGCTAAAGCGGAAGAACGCCGTGCTATGGCGGTAGCAAAAGAGCAAGAAATGCGCGCTTATACGCAAGAGATGCAAGCTAAGGTTGTGGAGGCACAAGCTGAAGTGCCACAAGCCTTGTCACAGGCTCTTCGTGAAGGACATATGGGTGTTATGGATTACTATAATATGAATAATATTATGGCTGATACTAAAATGCGTGAAACTATTGCAGGCGATGAAATGACTGATTTATCAGGAGAGTCTGAAACAACTCAAAAATAAGGAGGACTCATATGGATTTAGGTCTTTATGCCATTTTATTCATTATCGCCAGTTTTATATTAAATAGTAAAGCAAATAAGCGCCGTAATGAAGAGAATGACAATACTTATGATGAGCAAGAAACATATCAATCTGACGAATCAAATACTGATAGGCGCAGTAATCGCTCCTGGAAAGATCGTTTAGAAGCAGAGCTGGGCGTAAAGAAAAAAGGACCTGCCCGTAGTTGGGAAGAGATGGAGCGGGAATATGGCATTCGCATTGAGTCTAAAGAAGAAAGACAACCTGAGTATCAGAACCAGTCTACATGGCAGGACCCCTTCAATCAAACTCAAGAACCCCCTAGTATGGAGCCCCCAGTTGCTGCAGAAGGGTATGAAAAATCGCCTGCACAACTCTATGTAGAGCATCAGGCAAAAGTAGTAAAGCAAAAGGGAAACAAAGGTATAAATGATTCTTTGCCGGCAAGTGATTATGCGCAAAGGCGTACCCATAGTCGGCATATGCATATACCAGGTGCCCATGGGCGTGGTAAATTGCCACCAGGTGGACTTAAGGCAGGGATTACTTGGTCCTTGATTTTAGAAAAACCTAAAGCGTTGTAACGGCAACGGTAATACAATAAAAAAGACTGTAATATTATACTGTTGTAATAATGAATTTAAGCTAGGATAGGAATCAACAAAGTTTGCTTAAGTTCTAGGACTCAGGTAATAGGCAGTCTTTTTTATATGCCATAATAAGGATGTATATACCCCAAGTTGACTGTAATTTTTTATCATGTTACGATTAACATAGTGCATAAATTTTAAATAATCCTATGTATACTAAGAGATTGAGAGGGATGTAAGTATGGGATTTTTAACTGATGAGGTGAAAGCTCGCCTCCTAAAAGACATCGATGTGTTCGCAAAGACCAGTGAGCAATTTTTTAACAAAGAAATTTCTATTGGTGATTATAAAGGCTTATCTGGCCCCTTTGGCACTTATGCAGAGCGAGGCGCAAAAACCGCTATGTATCGCTTGCGTTTGCCAGCTGGCCGCATCACTGGAGCGCAAATGAATTTTATAGCCGATGCATTTGATCGCTATGAAATTCCACAAGTGCATTTTACAACGGGACAGTCTATCCAACTTCATGGTCTACAAGGTTCTATTGTTATTGACTTATTCAAAGACTGCCATAGTGTAGGAATTTACTCTCGTGGTGGTGGCGGTGACCATCCACGTAATATTTCGGCCAGTCCGCTTCGCGGTGTAACACCAGGTGAACCATTTGATATTACACCATATGTGCAAGTGGCAAGTGAATATGTGTTGACTTTGGTGCCTGATTTTAAAATGCCACGAAAATTGAAAATTTCTATGACTAATGGGTTAGAATCTTCAACACATGCTACTATTAAGGACTTGGCATTCCGCGCCCAAGCAGATGGTACATTTACTGTATATGCTGGTGGTGGCATGGGCGGTAACTCCCGTAAAGGCATCGTATTGGCGGAAGGTGTAAATCCAAAGGATATTTTATATTATATTAAAGCTATGGTACGCACTTTTATTGAAAATGCCGATTACCATACTCGCAGTAAGAATCGCACGCGCTATATGGTTGCAGAGATGGGCGAAGAGAAATTCCGCGAAGTGTTTAATAAGTTCTTAACTTTTACACGTCGTGTAGAAGATTTATCTTTTGAAGTCCCTATTGTGAATATCACTAAAGTGGGTTCTGAAGAATTAAGTGCTGATGAATTAGCTCAATTTGGTGGTCGTGTGGTAGCACAATCTCAAAAAGGTTTATATGCTGTGCTATATCATCCATTAGGTGGTACTCCAGAGCGCGCGGCATTCCAAACATTGCTCCGCTATACAGGCTCTTTAGAAGCAGTGGAAGGTCGTTTGACGAGTGATGAAAGCCTGTATTTCATCAATCTTACGGCAGCAGAAGCGAAAGAAGTTGTTAAGCTTACACCAGACCATATGCCAACCGATTTTTTGATGTCTGTATCTTGTATTGGTGCTAGCCGATGCCAAGTAGGTTTCCAGAATTCACAAGGCTTATTCCAAGATATAGTTACTCATTTAGACGCAGAAGGTATTGATACGAAACATTTACCTAAAATGCATATTTCTGGTTGCCCATCTTCTTGCGGCACACATCAAATTGGTCGCATTGGGTTCCATGGAGCTGTCAAATTAGTAGATAAGAAGCCACAGCCAGCATTTAATCTATTCTTTGGCGGTAGTGACGCTTTAGATGATGTAAAATTTGGTGAGCTTCTTGGCCTTGTAACAGTAGTTGATATTCCTAAATTTATTGCTGAATTAGCTACTATCCTCAATACTGCAAATGTAGAGTTTGACACTTGGATTGAGAGTCATGAAGAAGACTTTAGAGCCTTAGCTGCTAAATATATATAAGCTTATTTTTTATTAAAGACGTTCTAGACTAAATAAATCTTAGATTAAATAAATTCTAGATTAAATAAACTCTAGACTAAATAAAAGCCCCCAGTTAATTCTGGGGGCTTTTTATTATGGGCTTCATTAGACATTAAATACAGTGTATTTTATTTTAATGAAGTACAGTTTATTTTACTGTGTATTACTTTATAGTACCAGCTTTTAATTCCTCTAAAAACTCACCAATGCGTTTTACCGCCTCTTTAATATTAGCTAAGGAGTTCGCATAGGCGACGCGCACAAAGCCTTCACCACAGTCTCCAAACGCATTGCCAGGAACAACGGCTACATGTTTGGCATAGAGTAATTTTTCGCAGAAGGTTTCGGAATCAAGTCCTGTAGACGTAATATTAGGGAATACGTAAAAGGCCCCTTCTGGATTAAAGCAAGTAAGGCCTAATTGATTGAATGAATCTACTAAGAAGCGACGGCGAATATCATATTGATCGCGCATGTACACAATATCTTTATCGCCATTACGAAGGGCTTCGATAGCAGCGTTTTGTGCAATAGTAGGGGCACTCATAATGCCATATTGGTGGAGCTTGGTCATTTGCGCAATGATTTCTTTTGGCCCAAGGGCAATGCCGAGGCGCCAGCCTGTCATGGCATAAGTTTTCGAGAAGCCATTGATTAAAATAGTGCGCTCTTTCATGCCTTCAATATTGGCAATGGATACATGTGGTGTATCGCCATAAGTGAGCTCACTGTAGATTTCATCTGAAAGAACTAGTAGATTATGTTCTTTAATGACTTCGGCAATTTCTTCTAAATGCTCACGGCGCATAACAGCACCAGTAGGATTATTAGGGAAAGGTAAAATGATGAGTTTTGTCTTATCTGTAATATGAGCGCGAATATCTTCTGCGGTGAGTCTAAAATTATTTTTCGCATGGGTTTCTACTGGGATAGGTACGCCCTTAGCAACTTCTGTAAGGGGAATATAGCATACGAAACTAGGCACTGGGATAAGGACTTCATCACCAGGATTTAAAATGGCGCGCAAGGCTAAATCAATTGCTTCAGAGCCTCCAACAGTGACTAAAATATCAGATTCAGGTGCATAGGAGAGCTTGTATTTGCGTTCAAACCAATGTTGGATTTCTTGGCGTAACTCCATAAAGCCACGATTAGGGGAGTACCAGGTACGCCCTTTTTCTAACACATCAATACCTGCTTCACGTACATGCCAAGGTGTTTGAAAATCAGGCTCACCAATGCTAAGTGAAATTACTTCATCCATTTCACTGGCAATATCAAAGAATCGTCGAATGCCAGATGGCTTCAAATTAGTAACATCATGGTTTAACAGTTCATTATAATTAATCATAGAAAACATTGCTCCTTATTTCCTTAATCACATCGTCCTGGTAAATAATACCGCGGTCTTTGTAACGGCTGAGGATAAAATGAGTGCCAGTGCCGCGCACCCCTTCAAGGGTGGAGAGGCGACGAGCTACGAAAAGGGCAATATCACGCATGCTTTCGCCGCGTACAATAACGGTTAAGTCATAGCCACCGGACATGAGATATACGCCTTCCACTTCTTCAAATTGCATGATGCGATGAGCTAATTTATCAAAACCACGATCAGGTTCAGGGGTTACTTGTAATTGAATAAGGGCTGTTGCTTTATGTGCATCAGCGCCTTCCCAGTCTACTACTGCTTGGTAGCCTTTTATAATGCCTTCTTCTTCTAAAAAGGCGATGCGCTCTGCCACTTCCGCTTCCTCAATGTTTAGCATGGCCGCTAGTTGGCTATGGGTTAATTTCGCGTCCGCGGCGAGTAAATCAAGTAGTTTTCTATCAGTGATTGTTAAAATTTCATTACTCATAAGAGAATCTCCTTTCACATAGAGGGGAGCAAGGCCCCAAGAAGCGCAGCAGGTGCTAATCTAAAATGAAGGCATCAGTACCCTATGATTAGCATTCGCTATACGTATTATTGTATCACTGGAGGAGAAATATGCAAAATGCATATAAGTGATAAATGACAAGAAGAGATTTAACAAGAAGCAACTTCTATGGTGAACCACACGCTCAAAGAAAAATGAAAACAAGACCAGAAGTAAAAAAGTTAAGAAATAAAAAGAGGTAAAAGAGCTAAACGTGATAAAAGGGATAAGAGGTAAAAACAAAAGAAGGAAAAGACAAGAAATAAAAAAGACAAGAAATAAAAAAGATGCTGTAATCTTGGGGATAACTCCGCCTAGTATTACAGCATCTTTTCACTATATCTGTTTCTATACAATTGTTAATGTATTACAAAAGTTAAGTATTATTTGGTAATTACTTTTAGGTCAACAGGGATTTTGCTGTCCACTTGTTCGCCCTTGATTACTTTGGATGCTGTATCCACTGCAATCGTACCCATTAATTCAGGTTGTTGTGCTACAGTGGCTGCCAATGTACCATCTTGTACAGCTTTTTGAGCATCTTCAGTACCGTCAAAGCCTACGATAAATACTTCTTTACCAGCAGATTTTGCTGCTTGAATAGCACCGAGTGCCATTTCATCGTTGTGAGCAAAAATAGCTTTTACATCAGGATTAGCTTGTAACATATTGCTTGCTACATTTAAGCCTTTAGTGCGGTCGAAGTCAGCACTTTGTTTAGTAGCTACCACTAAAGATTTGTCAGCTACATTGTGGAAGCCTTGGCCGCGTTCGCGAGTAGCGGAAGCACCAGGGATACCTTCGATTTCAGCTACTTTAGTGCCATTGCCAAGTTTATCAACGATAAGCTGAGCCGCCATTTCGCCACCTTTCACATTGTCAGAGGCAATGTGAGCTGCTACTTTACCTTTGTCGCTAGAGCGGTCAACGGTAATAACAGGAATATTTTTCGCATTAGCTGCTTCTACAGAAGTGGAAATCGCAGCGGAGTCAACTGGGTTAACGATGAGAACTGTTACGCCACTTTCAAGTAAGTCCGCAATGTCATTAGCCTGTTTAGCAGGATCATTTTGAGCATCTACGATTTTAACTTTAAGGCCTAATTGATTAGCTTGTTTTTCTACGCCATCTTTTAAGGATACGAAGAATGGATTATTTAGAGTAGATACAGAGAAACCAATTGTACCTTGTTTTTTGTCACCGCCTGCATTATTTGAGGAATTAGATCCACAACCAGCAAGCACGCCAATAGCGAGAACTACAATGGCAATGACGGTTAATAATTTTTTCATACAAACCTCCTACGCTTTTTTGCGGTCCCCAAGGACTGCAAGTAGAATAACAATACCTTTAACAATTTGTTGATAGAAACTGGAAACATCGAGAATATTAAGACCATTATTGAGGGTACCAATAATGAGGGCACCGATTAAAGTGCCTACAATATGACCGCGGCCACCAGCGAGGCTAGTACCACCGAGAACAACGGCAGCAATAGCATCTAGTTCATAGCCCATACCAGCAGTAGGTTGCGCCGAATTGAGACGAGATGTAATGATAGCCCCTGCAATGGCGCTGAGCATACCTGTTAAGGCATAGGCAAAGATTTTTACGCGATTAATTTTAATACCCGCAATATAACTTACCTTCTCGCTACCACCAACGGCATAGGTTTGGCGGCCTAAGGATGTCTTTTGAAGGACGAACCAAAGGATGAGGAAGGATAAAAACATAGTAATAGCTGGAATTGGTAGACCTGCTATATCGCCTTGGCCAAAGGCGTGGAACAGAGGATCTGTAGTCAAACCACTAATCGGATTACCATTAGTAAATACCAAGGTGGCCCCACGGTATACAGTCATAGTGGCCAAGGTGGCAATAAATGGGGCTACCTTACCATAAGCTACCACAATACCATTGATACCGCCTAGTATGATACCGATGCCAGCAGCTACCAAGATAGCCACTTCTGGATTCATGCCATTGACGATGAAATTAGCCATCATAGCACTAGATAAAGCTAAGATGGAACCTACAGATAAGTCGATACCACTCGTTAAAATAACAAAGGTCATACCAAAAGCGATAATCGCATTGATAGATACTTGACGCAATAAATTGCGAAGATTAGAAAATTCTAAGAAGCTGTCATTAAGACTTGCAATGATGATAAATAAGATAATTAGTCCAATGAGTGGTCCTAATTTTTTTATTAAACTTGTAATATTGGTGTTCATTATTCTCCTCCTGTAGCCAGTGTCATGATGCTTTCTGGAGTGGCTTCAGCACGTGGTAAAATGCCAGCCACAGCCCCTTCGTGGATGACCATGATGCGGTCACTCATGCCGAGTACTTCAGGGAGCTCAGAGGAGACCATAATAATGGACACTCCTTGGCTAGTTAGTTCATTCATTAAATCATAAATATCTCGTTTAGCACCGATATCAATGCCGCGAGTTGGCTCATCCATAATGATGATGGATGGACCTAAACCAATCCATTTGGCAATAACTACTTTTTGTTGGTTACCACCAGATAGGGAGGATGCTGGCAAATGCACAGACTGTGTTTTAACGCCCAACTTTTTAGATAAGGAATCGGCAAAGCTTACCAATTTGCTTTTGTTCAGCACATGAGTGGGGCACACTTGCTTGAGATTAGGCAAGGTAATGTTGGAACCAATGGAGAAGTCTAAAATTAATCCTTCTCCTTTGCGGTCTTCTGTAATAAAGGCAATGCCTGCTTTGATGGCATCTTCTGGCTTTTTAAAATGAAGTTCTTTACCTTCTAGGGTAATTTCACCGCCATCGTGACCATCGACACCGAAGATTGCGCGCATGATTTCTGTACGACCCGCCCCCATGAGGCCAGCAACGCCAAGAATTTCACCTTTGCGCAAATCAAAGGAAATGGTGTGGCCAAAATTCTTTGGTTTTAAATCTTTGACAGTGAGAACCACTTCACCAGGCTCTGTCGTGCGGTCAGGGTAAAACTCATCAATGGAGCGGCCTACCATGTGGCGTACTACCTCGTCTACTGACGTGTCGCCTACAGGTTTAGTACTAATAGTGTGGCCATCGCGCATGACGGTAATGACATCGCATTCGCTAAAAACTTCTTCCATGCGGTGCGAAATATAAACAATGGCAACGCCCTGTGCTTTTAATTGCCGCATCATGCGGAAGAGAGTGGCCGTTTCGCGCTCTGTTAAAGCGGCGGACGGTTCGTCCATAATAACAACTTTGGCATTGAGCATGAGAACGCGCAAAATTTCAGTCATTTGCTGTTGACCCACAGAGCACTCGCTGGCATCTTTGGTAAGAGGCAATTCAATTTGAAGTTCAGCACATTTAGCTTGCGCTTCGCGAAGCATAGTTTTTTTGTCTAGCAAGCCAAGTCCATTTTTCTTTGGTTGCATTAAATATAAATTCTCTAATAAAGAGAGATTAGGCCAAATATTTAACTCTTGATGGATGAAGGCAATGCCATGTGTTTCCGCTTCGCGAGGACTGCTGTATACAGTTTCTTTGCCGTCCACTAAGATAGTGCCCCCATCGGCTTTGTGCAGGCCTGTTAAGATGTTCATGAGGGTGGATTTTCCGGCTCCATTTTCACCCATTAAGGCGTGAACCTCACCGGCTTTTAAGGTCAGATTCACATCCTTTAGTACCTGGTTGGTCCCAAAGGCCTTGGCAATACCGGTCATTTGTATTTCCATGTAAAACTCCTGATTTCTAGTGTATAAATAAGAACAACGTTCTGATTAATAGGCAGAAGGATGCTCATTCATTGATGAGGGTAGTCTTCAACGCTATTATTTAATCAATGATGTTATTCTTCAATGATTTATTTATTTATTCAATAGGGTTGATCTTCGTTATTGAGCGCTATTATTTTTCTTCATTGAAGATGCAATCAGCTTGTAGAATTACATTGGCATACGGTGTTGTTTCACCTGTACGGATAATGCATTTACAATGAGCTGATGCCAATTTGAATTCTTCATGGCTCGTTTCTTTCCAGTCGTAGCGAGTCTTTGGATAGAGCTCTTCTAGGACTGCATAATTAGGTTTATTCATAGTGGCCATAGGACTGGCGATATGAATAGACTCTACTTGCATATGTTGCTGTAAGCGGCGAACGACTTGTTCAAAGCTAGGCACGCCAAATTCAAGGGCTAGGTCAATTTTTTGAACACCTGCGGGAATTGGTAAGCCACAGTCGCCGATGCAAATCGTATCAGTATGACCTAGGTCAGCCAATACTTTAGCAATATGGCTATTTAAAATACCACCTTTTTGCATGATTATTTCCTCGATTCTATAAATGACGCTACTTCTTCTGCTGTAGGCATACCTTCTTGGGCGCCGAGTTTTAAAATAGAAAGAGCGGCTGCTGCATTCCCATAATGAATGGCTTCAGCTAAGTCTTTATTATTTACAATAGCTGTAGCAAAGGCACCATTAAAGGTATCGCCCGCTCCAGTTGTATCAACGGGCTCAACTTTAAAACTTGGCACGCGGCGGAGTTCGCCTGCTTCAGCATAGCCCACACCTTCACTGCCGAGGGTAACGATGAGTTTGCCTGCATTATTTAAAATGGTCTCATTGCTGTCCCCATTAGGGTAGAGGGCTGAGAGCTCGTGCTCATTTGGTGTTATATAGGTTGCATTGGCAAGGGCCTGTGGATCTAAATTAGCAGCTGGTGCTGGATTGAGTAGCACCTTAATGCCTGATTCATGGCAACGCTTAGTAATATATGTGATTGTGCTGAGGGGAATTTCATTTTGTAGCATAACAAGGTCAGCTTTTTTGATAGCCTCCCAGGCTTTATCTACTACGCTTTCGTCAACGCGGGCATTGGCGCCTTGGATAACGATGATGCTATTGTCGCCCTCTGCCAGCGTAATATGAGCTGTACCGCTCGTTTCATCTGGCAATGTAAGAATGTAATCTGTATTAATATGATGTTGATGTAAATTATCTAAAATCATTTGACCATATGGGTCATCCCCAATACAGCCAACCATGGTAACATTAGCACCTAGCTTAGCAGCTGCTACAGCTTGGTTAGCCCCTTTTCCGCCAGGGGATACATGTAGGCTATTGCCTAGGATTGTTTCACCAGCGGCAGGACGTTTGTCCGCAAGCACGGTAATATCTATATTACAACTGCCGATAACTACTATATTATTCATGGTAACCTCCTTTAACCTTCTTTGCATTATATTAGTATACACTAGAAATCTTTAATTTAAAAGATAGTTAAAATCTTTATTTAATAATTTATTGAATATAAATATAACTCTTTTCAAGATAAAGTGTACTTTTTGCCAATATTACGTGAAATTAGATTACAATAACAGTAAAATATATATTTTATTTCATTTTATATGAATACACTTTTTATTTCTCCATATTTTAATTTTTAACTTTTTCTGTTACAATAATAGAGTCAATGTATATTTTAGAGCGAATTGGTGTTTTGAAGCATTATATGTTTAGAACATCTTCGCTTATGTAGTGAAATTATATATATTCCATTAAATAGAAATAGTATGTATATGTGAAATATATATAATAGGTTGAGGAGGAACTAAATGGCAACATTACCTAACTGTCCAAATTGTGGTGAAGGCTATACTTATGAAGATGGCCATATGTTAATTTGTCCTATGTGTGCTCATGAATGGACCGCTGCTGATGCAGAAGCGGCTGCAGAGGGCCTATTAGTGCGCGATGCGAATGGCAATGTGCTACAAGATGGCGATACTGTTACCATTATTAAAGACTTAAAAGTTAAAGGTGCGTCTGTATTAAAGCAGGGTACGCGCGTTAAAAATATTCGCCTCGTTGATGGTGATCACAATATTGATTGCAAAATTGATGGCTTTGGCGCTATGGCCTTGAAGTCTGAAGTTGTAAAAAAATTATAATAGAAGATAGAGAGTCATAATAGAACGCAGTGCATTATAGTCGGATACAGACTATTATAATCGGAAACGGTAGTTTCTATTGACTGGCTGATATAAAATAAACCCTAGTACCATTGGTACTAGGGTTTTTATATTTATAGATTTTATGTTTATAAATTATAAGCTGAATGTTTTAATTTCAGTAGATTCAATAGAAGCGGCAATGTCATCAGCTAATTTTTCAAATAATGGCAATTGTGGTGCATGTAAAGCGCCGCGAATATCGAGCGGTGTACCAATGATTTCCATATCTTTAAATTCATTAGTGAAGTATTCTACCATGCGCTTCATAGCCGCAGAGGCCCAGGAATGGTTACCTACAATAGATACCTTGTGATTGTGGAAGTTAAGTGCTTTTAATTCATAAAGCAAGTTTTCCATTGTAAGGTATAAGGCTAAATTGTAAGTTGGGGCCATACAAACTAGATGGCTATATTTCCACGCATCAGCAATGATATAGGATGGATTGGTTTTAGATACATCGTAGATTTTAATATCATTAATGCCGCGGAGGGACAATAATTTTGCGAGTTGCTGTGCCATTTCTGCCGTGTTCCCATACATGGAACCAAACGCAATAACAACACCTTTCTTTTCAGCTGAATAGGTGCTCCAGTGCATGTATTTTTCAATCATGTACTTAATGCTTTCAGGAGTACGCCAAATTGGCCCATGAAGTGGTGCAATCATCTTAATGCCTAAAGGTAAGGCTTTTTTGATTGCATTTTGAACTTGTACACCATATTTACCAACGATATTAGTATAGTAACGGCGTGCTTCATCTTCATAGACGCGCTCAAAATCGAGTTGGTCAGCAAAGATATTGCCATTGATAGTGCCAAAAGTACCGAAGGCATCAGCGGAGAAGAGGATACCTGTAGTAGATTCAAAGGTACAAGTAACTTCAGGCCAGTGAACCATTGGCATAGTATAAGAATGTAAGGTATGTTTACCTAAATTAATGCTATCCCCTTCTTTTACTTCATAGTAATTGTCAGGGCATGGGCGACCATAAAATTGCTCAAATAAACGGAAGGTAGTGCGATTGCCTACAAGACGTACATTTGGATAACGATCGATTAATTCTACTAAAGTAGAGCAATGGTCAGGCTCCATATGATTAACAATGACATAGTCTAATTGACGGCCATTGAGTAAATAGTCAACATTGTCAAAGAATTCTTGGCGAATGCTGTCATCTACGGAGTCGACGATACAAGTTTTTTCGTCGTCGATAAAATATGAATTATAGCTAACGCCTAATGGGATTGGAAACAGATTTTCAAAACGCTCTGTATCCCAGTCATTACTGCCTATCCAATAAATATTATCTGTCAATTTCTGTGTGCAATGCATATGTTTACATCCTTTCAAGTTAAGAATAATAAGAGCTGGTTATGTCTCTAAACTTATTCACCATCTACTATGATACTAGGTATCTTCATGGAGTGCAACCAATTTTATAGAAAAAAGCGGCATATACTATGCCGTTTTTTCTGTTTCTTATGCAATTTTTGAATTATTCGCGTTATGAACATATTTTTATGTTTAGCGACTTAAAGAAAATATCTTTTTATAGCGTTGATTATTTAAAGTAAGCTACCCCAGATTCAAAGACTGGCATAACTTTTTCGCCTGGAATATTCTTAGCAATACCATAACCAACACGTTCAATATGGCCCATCTTGCCGAATACACGACCGTCTGGACTAAATAGGCCTTCTACAGCGGCTACAGATTGGTTTGGATTGTAGCGCGCATCATAAGTAGCTACGCCATCCATATCTACATATTGAGTGGCAATTTGACCTTGGCGATTAAATTCCACGATTTGTTCAGGCGAGGCAATGAAACGACCTTCACCATGAGAAATGGCAATAGTGTAAATTTCACCTGCTTTAGCAAGGCTCATCCAAGGCGATTTAGTGGAAATAACTTTTGTACGCACCATGCCAGATAAATGACGACCAATCGTGTTGTAGGTTAAGGTTGGACTGTTTTCATCCATTGGTGCTACTTTGCCATATGGCAATAGACCAAGTTTGATAAGGGCTTGGAAACCATTACAAATACCTAGGGCTAAACCATCGCGGGTGTAAAGTAAATCGTTAAGGGCTTCAGTTAAATATGGATTGCGGAAGAGAGTCGCCATGAATTTACCGCTTCCATCGGGCTCATCACCAGCGCTGAAACCACCTGGGAAGAATACGATTTGTGCTTCATCGAGAGCCTTTTTCATAGCTTGAATAGACTCTTCTAATTCAGCTACTGTACGATTGCGAATGAGGACGATTTCAGGTTCCCCACCAGCGCGTAAGAAAGCGCGAGCTGAATCGTATTCACAGTTTGTGCCAGGGAAGGCAGGGATTACAATCTTAGGCTTGGCCACTTTAGTGGCAACGCGAGGTGCTGCTACTTCATCGTGAATGTAGGCAACGGCTTCACCTCGACCAGATTCTGCATGAAGTGGGAAGATTGGATTGAGTGTTTTTTCATACGCTGTTTGCAATTCAGCGAGGGTAAGTGTAGTAGCTCCAAGCGCAATGCGCGGTTCGCTTACGACTGTACCGATTTCTACAGTGTATTTATTAGCTGATATCCACTCTTTGGCTGTTGCGGCATCAGTTTCTACTAGCCAAGAGCCCATGTGCGGAGCAAATAGATGGTCTGTTACGACTTCGTTGAGATCCACACCGAGGCCATTGCCAAGAGCCATTTTGGTAAGAGCTGCAGCAATACCGCCCGCTTCTACTACATAGGCAGCACTGATGCGGCCTGCTTTACTATATTTGTAAAGTAGGTCTGCTTGTTCTTTAAAGAGCGCCCAGTTTGGTGTATCATCAGCTTCGCGTGGAACGCCAATGTGTAGAACCACATGACCGGCTTCTTTTAAATCTGGTGAAATAATATCATCGACGGAGGCTGTAGTAATAGCGAAGGACACAAGGGTAGGAGGTACAGTTAAATCCATAAAGGTACCGGACATGGAGTCCTTACCGCCAATAGCGCCGATGCCAAGCTCTTTTTGTGCTGTATAAGCACCAAGTAAAGCGGCTACAGGTTTACCCCAAGCTTCAGGCACCTGATTGAGGCGTTCAAAATATTCTTGTAAAGTTAAGTATGCTGTTTTGCGATCTCCGCCAAGAGCTACAATTTTAGCTACTGATAATAATACCGCTAATTGAGCGCCATGGAATGGACTCCAAGTGGAGACAAATGGATCAAAGCCATGGGTCATAATGCTAGCTGTTTTAGTTTCGCCGTGAAGGATTGGTAGTTTAGCTACCATGCCTTGTACTGGTGTTTTTTGGTAGAGCCCACTAAATGGCATAAGAACTGTACCGGCTCCAATTGTGCTGTCAAAGCGTTCACTTAAGCCCTGCTGGGAGGTCACTGATAAATCGGCCATAGTGTCTAACCAATGCGCTTTTATATCACTTACAGCTGGCGCTTGGAAATAGGTGCTAGCCGGTGCAGTGACATGAGCATTTTGACTTTGTTTAGCCCCATTAGTATTTAAGAAGTCACGAGAAATATCTACGATGTTTTGGCCTTGCCAAGTCATAGTGAGGCGGTGAGTGTCAGTGACATCGGCGACAACAGTAGCTTCCAAGTTCTCTTCACTACAGAAGGCTTCAAATTGAGGCCAGTCCTTAGCTTCGATGACACAGGCCATACGTTCTTGAGATTCGGAAATAGCTAATTCAGTACCATCAAGGCCTTCATATTTTTTAGGTACTGTATCTAAGTTGATGAGTAGACCATCGGTTAATTCGCCAATGGCTACGGATACGCCGCCAGCGCCAAAGTCATTACAGCGCTTGATGAGTTTAGTTACTTCTGCACGGCGGAATAAGCGTTGAATTTTACGCTCTGTTAGAGGATTACCTTTTTGTACTTCCGCACCGCAACTAGCGAGGGATGTTAAGTCGTGTTCTTTAGAAGAACCAGTAGCACCGCCACAGCCATCGCGACCTGTTTTACCACCTAAGAGAACAACAATATCGCCTGGTTTTGGTTCTTCACGGCGTACATTACTGCGCGGTGCAGCACCCACTACGGCGCCGATTTCCATGCGTTTCGCTACATAGCCTGGATGATAGTATTCTTTTACTTCGCCAGTGGCTAGACCGATTTGATTGCCATAGGAACTATAGCCGCGAGCAGCACCGGTGGTGATTTGAGATTGTGGCAATTTACCTTCTAAGGTTTCTTCTAATGGAGTGAGTGGATTGCCAGAGCCGGTTACGCGCATCGCTTGATATACATAGGCACGGCCACTCAATGGATCGCGGATACAACCGCCTAAGCAAGTAGCTGCACCGCCATATGGTTCAATTTCTGTAGGATGGTTATGAGTTTCATTTTTGAAGAGCAATAACCATTCTTCTGTTTTACCATCTACATCAACAGGCACGATAATGGTGCAGGCGTTGATTTCATCGGATTCATCAATTTCTTGCAATTGGCCCTGTGATTTTAGTTCCTTAACAGCTAAGGTAGCCATATCCATTAAGGTGCGCGCCTTAGTTTTGGCTGTATAAATTTGTTGGCGACCGGCCATATATTCGGCAAGAGCTGCTTTAATTGGTGCGGTAAGTGGATCCTCATCAATGGTAATATCAGTCAATTCCGTCATAAATGTAGTGTGACGGCAATGGTCTGACCAATAGGTATCGAGTACGCGAATTTCTGTAATGGTTGGGTTGCGATGCTCTTCATTTTTAAAATAATCTTGAATTAAGCGAATATCCTCTTGGCTCATAGCGAGGCCTAGTTCTTGACGTAGTTCGCGTAGTTTTTCGTCAGACTTGGACGTAAATTCGTCTAAAATAGCTACAGGCTTTGCAGGCTCTACTTCAAGCTGTAAACTAGTAGGTAAGTCAAGTGACGCTTCACGAGAGTCTACAGGATTAATATAATAATGTTTTATTTTATTTAATTGGTCTTCAGTAAGATTCCCTGTAATACAAAATACGCGTGCTGTACGCACAGTGGCGCCAGATTTTAATGTAAGCATAGCTAGACATTGTTCTGCAGAGTCCGCACGTTGGTCATATTGACCAGGTACATATTCAGTAGCAATTATATGTGTGTTATCTTCTTCAGGTAAGCTTTCAAATAGCTCATCTATTGGTGGTTCAGAGAAAATTAATTGTTTGGCTTCAGCTAAATCAGATGCACTGACACCTTCAATATCATAACGCTCATAAATGGTTACACCTTCAGCAGGAATACATAATTCTTCACGAATTGTGTGCAACATAGCTTGTGCTTCTTGAGCAAAAGCCGTACGTTTGCGGACAAAAATGCGGTAAATTGACATAATGAGCCTCCTCTTACGTATGAGCCATGATTACTAACTATTGTGCAAACCCCAAATATAGTATAATATAGCTATAATAAATTAAAGTTTGTTCTTTTATTTATTATGCATTGAGAAAACTACCTAGTATAGGACAGGTTTCGTAATTTTGAGCTTTTACAAATATGTCTAATTTGCTTAGCGTTTATTAGGCGAAACAAGCTTGCCAGCTATACTTCTGGGGCTTAACCTTATTGACAATTCTAGTATATACGGTTTAGACTTATTAGTAAAGATAAAATTAATTAGAAGTAATTAAGTATTACTAATAATTGATAAGGGGTGATTATTATACATGCGTGTAATAATCAAAGAGTGGTAGTGGTTTAAAAGGAGTTATTGCAGTATGAGTATTTCAACAGATTTGTATCGCACGTTTTTAGGCGTTGGTTTACACCTTTCCTTCTCCAAAGCAGCTAAGGATCTTGGTGTATCTCAATCTGCCATTAGCCAAAGTATTAAACAATTGGAGAAAGAATTAGAAATTACCTTGTTTGAGCGTACTACTAAATCAGTAGCATTTACGCCAGAAGGTAAAGAATTGTTTGATACAGTGGCAAAAGCGTTTTCAATTTTAGACAATGGGGTCACTCAATTACAAGAGCGCATGACGCATGAACAAGAAAGTCTAAAATTAGCAGCTACCGATACATTATGCCGGCATTTCTTGCTTCCTTATTTCAAAAAATGGCAGGAACAAGAACATGATACAGGCCTTCAAATCACGAATCGCCCATCACCACAATGTGTGGAAATGGTGGAAAATCGTGAAGCGCAAATCGCTATTGTCAATACCTATGAAGGGTTAGAATTAAATCCTCAATTAGAAGTCATCGACTTATTGACGGTACAAGATATATTTGTAGGTGGTCCTTTCTATAAAGGCATGGGCGTGATTGATTTGAATCGCCTATTACAAGAGCCTTTATTATTGCTTACGCAAGGGGCGGCAAGTCGATCCTTCTTTGATCAATTGACGAACAATGCATGTAAGAAGCCATCTTTTGAATTAGGTAGCTTAGATGTGCTTATGGATCTAGTTGAAATTAATATGGGGATTTCCTTAGTACCTGATATGTTAGTGAAACAAAAGATAAAAGAAGGTCGCGTTGTAGAGATTAAAACAGATATGACTGTACCTCCACGCAAAGTGGCCTTAGTGCGTTCGCGCTTAATGCCAGTTTCGCAAGGGGCGGCAAAATTTATTGACCTTCTGCTTAGAAAGTGATAAGGTATTGTAATCAATCAATTTATCGTAACAGTAAGTCATGGAGGAGACGCAGAGATGGAACTCTTGAAAGAACGAATTAGAGAAGAAGGCATTGTATTGAATAATCGCGTGTTGAAGGTAGATAGCTTTTTGAATCATCAAATTGATCCAAAACTATTTGTAGCTATTGGCAAGGAAATTGCGAATCGCTTTAAAGACAAGGGCATTCAACGCATTGTTACCATTGAAGCGTCAGGTATTGCAGTGGCATTACAAGTGGCTATTGAAATGGATGTACCACTTGTGTTTGCACGCAAGAAAAAATCAATTCTTATGACTGATGATGTATATCATTCTGTTGTATATTCTTATACAAAAGAAGAGAATTATGATGTAACAATTTCTAAGAAATTCTTACCTGAAGGTGAAAAAGTTCTTATTATCGATGATTTCTTAGCTAGTGGTGAAGCTGCTATGGGCCTTGTGAAGCTCGTAGAAAGCGCTGGTGATAGTGTAGAAGGGATTGCTATTGTTATTGAAAAATCTTTCCAACCAGGTCGTGAGCGTTTAGAGCGTGCCGGCTATAATGTAGAGTCTTTAGTGCGCATTAAGAAGTTTGAAGATAATAAATGCGTATTTTTAGAAGACTAATTTAAATACGCAGTGTAAGCTGATTAAAATCAAATTATTGCATAATTTTTATATTATTAGCTGGTGGATCGTATAGAGAATATATCTCATAGCAGGTGCATACTATATGCTTGATATGCTTATAGCTTTATTGGCCTACATAATCTATGTGAGTGCTCTTTCTTGGCGTGCCGGGGTAATATATAAAAATAATAAATTAATTGTCACGAATTAAAAGGGAGGCGAAGCCTCCCTTTTTTGCTTGCTTAACTAGGTGGAATAGGTTTAGTTTTATAAGAAGTTTTGAGGTTTGTTATTTTAAAAATTGCTAAAATATTTTACTCATTATATAATAGAGTGTAGATACTACCACTAATTAATGTGTAGTTTCATTAGTTAATGTTTATTTTATAGTATGGGACCGATAAGGTCTGTGTATTTATGGGGAGTTTATTGATGAATAAAAAAGTTGAAAAATTTGATGCCTTTTTAAAAGAACGTAATGTAGAAAACTGGTTTACTAAGGATGAAGTACAAGACCAAGTAAATTCCGTTGTATATCGTGGCTTCTTCAATGTAGGCGAGCAACAAATTCCTACTTTCGTAGTGCTTGATGACACTGTATTTAACTTTGCTCGTTTAGTTGTAACAAATGCACCAGTGCCAGCTGATCGTCGTGAAGAAGTGAGCACATACTTAAATGATTTAAACAGTCGTTTTAAGATTTTCAAATATTATGTAAGCTCTGAAGATGGCTTTGTATATTTAGATGTAAGCTATCCAGCTGGTGAAGAGTTCGAACCAGGCCTTCTTATGGCGCTCTTGATTGAAGTGGTAGAACCTCATATTCAAGAGTTCTATGCTGGTATCATTGACAATGTGCTTGGCACAACTAAAGTTAAACCAGCTAAAAAAGGCAGAACCAACTTACGTGTGAAAAAAGAAAAAACAACTCAAAACTAAGATTGATTGACGTAAGCGCGAGGTAATGATGAGTTTAAAGAATAAAAAGCGAGACTTATTTAACCGATTTTTAAAAGAGGAAGACATTTCTTGTTTTGACATCAAGGCCATTGGCGACGAAGAAGAGACTGTTTTATACCGTTCGTACTTGGACACAGCCATGGGGACTATGCCTTTGTATGTTATTTTAGATTCGTCTATTTACACGGTTATTCGCGTGGTTGTTGGTGGCGGTATTGTTACTGATACTAATCGCAGCGCTCTTATGGAATTTGCCAATGAGGCCAATAGAGAGTATAAAAAGTTTAAATTTTATGTAGAAGATAGTGATCAAACTTTTTATCTAGACTGCGTGTATATGAGCCGTTCAGATGAGTTTGTACCACAACTTTTATATGGCTTGATGAACTCTATTATAGAGTATATTGATAGCATTGTGCCTAAATTGCAAGCAGCTATGCAATTAGCGCGCTTGCCAGAACCTTTTGCAGAACATCATCATGACCATGATGAATTAGATACGATTGAGGAACGTCGTGTTGCGCCCACTGGCACGGCATCAGAAGCGGCTTCCTCGGCCGTATCATCACAATTACATAGAAATGAGCAAGTAGAATCCGCTAAGGATACAGGCTTGTTGTGACAAAAATGACTCCTTATTTTACGAGGAGTCATTTTTGATATAGTTCGGAATGTTGCGAACATTAACATTATCAAATAAATAAATATTCGATTATTATATTGACTAATGAGGGGGTGTTTGTTAGAATTTAACATATATTATAGATTCTAAAACACGTTGAGTGGACAAGTACATTATAGGAGGGAATAAAATGAAAGTTGGCATTGTAATGGGCAGTGATTCTGATTTATCAGTTATGAAGAAGGCCGCAGATGTACTTAAAGAATTTGGCATCGACTTTGAAATGGTCATCGCTTCTGCACATCGCACACCAGAAGCAGTAAAATCTTTTGTAACTCGTTTGGAACAAGAAGGCGCTATCGCCTTTATTGCTGGGGCAGGCGCAGCGGCGCATTTGCCAGGTGTTATTGCTAGCTTTACGGTGTTACCTGTTATTGGTGTTCCTTTAAATGCTACTGCCTTGAAGGGCATTGACGCATTGCTTGCTATTGTACAGATGCCATCAGGTATGCCAGTAGCTACTATGGCTGTAGATGGAGCGAAGAATGCCGCTTTATTTGCCGTTCAAATTGGAGCAGCTCAAAATGCTGAATTACAAGCAAAATATAAAATTTATCGCGAAGATATGGCCAAAGCTGTACTCGCTAAAAATGAAAAATTACAAGCAGAATTAAACGCATAAGCACTGAAGTATACAAGGGTTAACTAAAGGCATAAAAGTAAACCCATAAGACTTATATATAAAAGCCACATATTTATTTTTACAGGAGGAACGAATTATGAACATGTTGTATGAAGGAAAAGCTAAACAAGTATTTGAAACTGAAAACAAAGATGAATATTTAGTTCATTATAAAGATGATGCGACTGCATTTAATGGGGAGAAAAAAGGCACAATTCACGATAAAGGCGTGTTGAATAATAAAATTTCTGCCTTCTTCTTCGATCTTCTTACTAAAGAAGGTGTGCCAAATCATTTTATTAAACGCATCGATGATCGCGACCAATTAGTAAAGAAACTTGAGATTTTACCTTTAGAAGTTATCGTTCGTAATATTGTAGCTGGCTCCTTGTCCAAACGCCTTGGCATTGAAGAAGGGACTCCTTGTAAACAACCTATTTTAGAATTCTGCTACAAAAATGATGATTTAGGAGATCCATTTGTAAATGAAGATCAAATCTTAGCACTTGATTGGGCTACTAAAGAACAATTGGACTTAATTCGCAAATATGCTATGAAGGTTAATGAAGTACTTAAAAACTTCTTAGCAGAAAAAAATGTAACTCTTGTAGATTTTAAATTAGAATTTGGTGTTCATAATAGTGAAGTATTGCTTGGCGATGAAATTTCCCCTGACACTTGCCGTTTCTGGGACAGCAAAACAAATGAAAAACTTGATAAGGACCGTTTCCGCCGCGATCTTGGCAATGTAGAAGATGCGTACAAGGAAATGTTGTTCCGTTTAACTGGTGAACGTGCATAATAGGAGATTATAATGCATTACGACTCTATTTTTGACAAGTGGCATGAAGAATGTGGCGTATTCGGCATATACGACCGCCATTTAAATGTAGGTAATTATACGTATTGGGGCCTTTTTGCTTTGCAACATCGCGGGCAAGAAAGCGTCGGCATTGCCATTAGTGATGGCAATAATATTGAAGTAACTAAAGGTATGGGTTTATTGACAGAAGCTATTAAAACTTTACCTGAAACTAAAGGCTTTATTTCAGCTGGCCATGTGCGCTATTCCACTACAGGCTCTAATCACCCTAAAAATATTCAACCCCTTGTTATCCACTATCAAGGTGGTGATATGGCCGTAGCTCACAATGGTAATTTGACGAATGCCTTAGATATTCGTCGTGAATTAGAAGATGCAGGGTCTATATTCCAAACAACGATGGACTCAGAAGTTATTGTAAACTTAATTGCGCGCTCAAAAGCTGAAAGCACTGAAGACCGCATTATTGAAGCGGTGCGCCGTATTAATGGGGCTTTTTCCTTAGTAATTAGCACTAATGACAAGCTCATTGGCGTGCGTGATGCTAATGGATTCCGCCCACTTTGCCTAGGCAAGACGGAACATGGCTATGTATTATCTTCTGAAACTTGTGCGTTAGATGCTATTAAGGCAGAATTCATTCGTCACATTGAACCTGGTGAAATGGTGGTAATCGATGATTCTGGCGTGCGCAGCCGTTTGTTTGTGGAATCTAAAGACCAAATTAATAAAGCTCTTTGCGTGTTTGAATATATCTATTTTGCACGTTCTGATAGTGAAATTGATGGCCAAAGTGTGTATCAGGCGCGCCTTAATATGGGCCGTGAATTGGCTCGTGAAACAAAGTATGACGCCGATTTAGTTATGTCGATTCCTGACTCTGGTACTACCGCAGCACTTGGTTATGCCCGTGAATCAGGCATACCATTTGGGGAAGGCTTAATTAAGAATCGCTACATGGGCCGTACTTTTATAAAACCAGATCAAGCGCAACGTGAATTGGCTGTGCGCATGAAGCTCAATGCAGTGACTGATGTAGTAAAAGGAAAACGCATTGTCCTCATTGATGACTCCATCGTGCGTGGTACAACTAGTGGTATTATTGTGCGTATGCTCAAAGAAGCAGGTGCTAAAGAAGTATATATGTGCGTTAGCTCCCCAGCTATCGAATATCCATGTCACTATGGCATTGATACATCGGTGCGCAAAGAGTTAATTGCAGCCACCCATACGGTGGAGGAAATTCGTGAATACATTCAAGCTGATAAGCTCCATTATTTAAGTCGTGAAGGTTTGTGCAGAGCCGTGAGTGGCGTATCAGAAGCAGATCTTTGCTTTGCATGCTTTAATGGTGATTATGCAGTAACAGTTCCAGATGAACAAGATGAGGGAGGCAAATATGTGCTCGAATAAAAAAGGTATCACCTATCGCGACGCCGGAGTTGATATTGATGCAGGTAATAAAGCTGTTGAATTGATGAAAGACGCCGTAAAACGCACATATACTGAAGGTGTAGTAGGCGATATTGGTGGCTTTGGAGGTTTGTTCTCCTTAGCTGGTTTCGACATGAAGGAACCTATGCTCGTATCTGGTACAGATGGCGTGGGCACTAAGCTTCGTTTGGCCATTATGATGGATAAGCATGATACTATTGGTCAAGATTGTGTAGCTATGAGTGTAAATGATATTTTAGTACAAGGGGCTACGCCTTTATTCTTCTTAGACTATATTGCGGTAGGCAAAGTGGTGCCTGAGCAAATTGCCAATATTGTAGCAGGGGTAGCTCGTGCTTGTGAAGAATCTGGCTGCGCTCTCATCGGCGGTGAAACAGCTGAAATGGCTGGTTTCTATGCAGAAGATGACTATGATATTGCTGGGTTTGCTGTAGGGATTGTAGATAAGCCACGCTTGCTTACTGGTAAGTATATTGCCGCTGGTGATATATTAATTGGCTTACCATCCAGCGGTGTACACTCTAATGGTTTCTCTTTAGTGCGCAAAATTGTATTTGACCATAAAGGGATGAACTTAAGTGATGAAGTACCAGAATTTGGCAAAACGCTAGGAGAAGAGTTGTTGACTCCTACGCGCTTGTATCCTAAAGCTGTATTGCCATTAACTCGCAAAGGTCTTGTGAAAGGCATGGTGCATGTAACTGGTGGTGGTTTCTATGACAATATTCCGCGCATTTTACCAGACGGCATGAGCGCTCGCGTTAATGCAGATGCTTGGCCTGTGCTTCCTGTATTTAAAAAGCTTCAAGAGTGGGGCGATGTAGATACTAAGGAAATGTACCGCACATTTAATATGGGCATTGGCATGATTTTAGTGGTAAGCCCTGACAATGTGGAGGCCGTAAAAGCAAACTTAACTAAGCATGCAGAAATGTTCTATGAAATTGGCCGTGTAGAAGAGGGTCAAAGCGAACGCGTTATTATGGAAGGTCGTGACTTCGTTGGCTAAAAAGCTTGCTATTTTTGCTAGTGGCCGTGGCTCCAATGCTGCTGCTTTGTATGAGGCTATGCAAGCTGGAGAAATCAATGGCGAAGTAGTGGTTGTAGTGACAGACCAGCAGGATGCTAAAGTGCTAGATCGCGCTAAAGAATGGGGCGTACCAGCCCATGTGGTGATGCGCAAAGCATATGCTTCGAAAGATGAATTTGAGCAAGCTATGCTTGATGTAATTGCACCGTATGAGCCTGATGCCATTGTATTAGCCGGCTATATGCGCTTATTAGGTCCTACATTTATCGCTCTTTATGAAAATAAGATTTTAAATATCCATCCAGCCCTATTGCCGTCCTTTCCAGGCCTACATGCGCAAGGGCAAGCTGTCAAGGCAGGGGTGAAAGTGAGTGGTTGTACGGTTCACTTTGTGGATACGGGTATGGATACAGGGCCGATTATTATGCAGGCTGTAGTGCCCGTATATGCTGAGGATACAGAGGATACCTTAGCGGCACGTATTTTACCAGAAGAACATAAAACGTATAAAAAGGCCCTAGCCCTTTTTTGTGATGACAAACTAGTGATCAAGGACCATATAGTGCACATAAAGGACTAGCCTTCGGGCAGTCCTTTTGCTTTTTTTAGAATATCTAGGAGGATATAAATGATAAAGAATGCATTGATCAGTGTATCAGATAAAACTGGCGTTGTTGAGTTTGCTAAAGAATTGGCAGCATTAGGTGTGAATATTTACTCTACTGGTGGAACGTATAAAGCGATTCATGAAGCTGGCATCGCAGTTCATCAAGTAGAAGAGTTAACTCATTTCCCAGAAATGATGGATGGTCGCGTAAAGACTTTACATCCTATGGTGCATGGCGGAATTTTAGCCGTGCGCAATGATGAGAATCACCTAGCGGCTATGAAGGAACACAATATGGAACCGCTTGATTTAGTGGTAGTTAATTTGTATCCATTCCGCGAAACCATTGCTAAACCAAATGTAGAGTTAGCTGAAGCTATTGAAAACATTGATATTGGCGGTCCTACGATGGTTCGTTCAGCAGCAAAAAATAATAAGTTTGTAGGCATTGTAGTAAATCCTGAGCGCTATGGCGAAGTGATTGGACGCCTTAAAGCAGATGGTGATCTTGGCCAAGACTTCCGTTTTGCTTTAGCAAAAGAAGCTTTTGCTCATACAGCCGCTTATGATACAGCAATTGCTAATTATTTCAGTGAACAATTAGAACAAACTCCGTTCCCTCCAGAATATTTACAAGCCTATGAAAAAGTGGCAGATCTTCGCTATGGTGAAAATCCACATCAAAAAGCGGTATTCTATAAAGAAATTGGCGCAGCTACTGGCATGGGGGCTATGAAACAACTTCATGGGAAAGAACTGTCCTATAACAATATTGTAGACATGGAAGCAGCTTGGAATATGGTATGGGAATTTGAAGACCCAGCAGCTTGCATTATTAAACATACTAATCCATGTGGCGCAGCTATTGGTGTAGATCTTCATGATGCGTATGTAAAAGCTTATGAAGCTGACTCCGTTTCTGCTTTTGGTGGCATTGTAGCATTAAACCGTGAAGTAGATGAAGCAACTGCTACTGAAATGAGCCAAATCTTCTTAGAAGTTATTATGGCGCCTAAATTCTCCACAAAAGCATTAACGATTTTAGAAGCGAAGAAAAATATTCGACTCATTGAGTTAGAACGCCCAGTAGCTGGTCAAGTAGTTGTGAAAAAAGTATCTGGTGGCTTATTAGTTCAAACGGAAGATGATTTAGTGGAAGATGAAGCAAGCTATACAGTAGTGACTAAGACACAACCTACTGAAGAGCAATGGAAGGCACTTCGCTTTGCTTGGAAATTAGTAAAACATGTGAAATCAAATGCTATTTTAGTTGCAGACAGCAAATCCACTTTAGGTGTTGGTGCTGGTCAGATGAATCGCGTAGGCTCTGCTAGCATTGCATTAGAGCAAGCTGGTGAAAAAGCGAAGGGTGCTGTGTTAGCTTCCGATGCGTTCTTCCCATTTGGCGATACAGTAGCTACTGCAGCAGCTCATGGCATTGCAGCGATTATTCAACCTGGTGGCTCGGTTCGTGATGAAGAATCCATTGCAGAAGCTGATAAGGCAGGCATTGCTATGGTATTTACTCATGTGCGTCACTTTAAACATTAATTGACTGCTTACGGGCTTTAATAGATAATTGTTTTAGAATATGTGATTTTTCGGAGGACATATGAACGTTTGCGTAATTGGTTCTGGTGGCCGTGAGCATACCTTGGCTTGGCGCTTAAAGGCAAGCCCGTCGGTGGAGGTGGTTCATGCCTTGCCGGGGAGCAAAGCTATGGAAGAAGTGGCCATCTGTGCGCCTGTAGATTGGCAAGATGGAGAAGCTGTAGTGGCATACTGCAAAGAGCACCATATTGATTTGGTTGTAGTAGGACCAGAGGCGCCTTTAGTGGCTGGCTTAAGTGATGTACTGCGAGCAGCAGATATTCCTGTATTTGGGCCGAGCAAAGGTGCTGCACAATTAGAAGGGTCAAAAGTATTTGCCAAGGATTTAATGAAAAAATATAATATTCCTACTGCTGCTTATGGTGTATTTGCTGAGGTGGCACCAGCTAAGTCCTTCATCGATGAAGTAGGCGCCCCTATTGTAGTAAAAGCTGATGGGTTAGCTGCTGGTAAGGGCGTTGTTGTAGCGATGACTAAAGACGAAGCATATGATGCTGTAGATGATATGCTAGCAGGGAATCGCTTCGGTGATGCGGGACACACTGTAGTTATTGAGGAATTCATGGTAGGTGAAGAAGCGTCATTATTGGCTTTTGCTGATGGTGAGCGCGTAGTGCCTATGATTTCATCTCAAGACCATAAGCGTATTTTTGATGGTGATAAAGGGCCTAATACGGGTGGTATGGGCACGTATGCGCCAGCTCCAGTAATGACAGCTGATGTATTAGAGGAAGCAAAGCGCACAATCTTAAATCCTATGATTGAAGCCATGAAAAAAGAAGGCATGCCTTATGTAGGTTGTCTTTATGCCGGTTTGATGATTACTGAGGAAGGGCCAAAGGTGGTAGAATTTAATGCGCGCTTTGGTGATCCAGAAACGCAGGTTGTTCTGCCTTTATTTGCAGGTAATTTAGGTAAAGTCATGTTAGATTGTGCTAACGGGCGTCTTGATGCCGCTGATGTGACTTGGCATGATGGAGCTGCAGCTTGTGTTATTTTAGCTTCAAAAGGCTATCCAGAGAGCTCTCATAAGGGTGATATTATTTCTGGAGATGTTATTTCGCATGACACGTCATCGGCTGTATTCCATTCTGGCACGGTGTATAAAGATGGTCACTTTGAAACTGCTGGTGGCCGTGTTTTAGGCATAGTGGGCTTAGGTGAGACCTTACAAGAAGCCTTGGATATCGCTTATAAACGAGTTGATACGATTCATTTTGATGGCTGCCAATACCGCAAGGATATAGGGCAAAAAGCATTTAAACATATAAATTCATAAAAATAATTTGTAAATACGCAATATTTTACTTAACTGTTTTTCAAAATCGGGTTATAATAGAAAGAGAGTTCATCTCTTACCATGTAGTATTATAGCCAATGGAGTGGGGCGGTAAGTATGGCGTTATATAAAAATCTTAAAAGAGCTCGAGTAAGAACGGGGAAGAGTCAGCTAGAAGTAGCAGCTAGCATTGGTATTAGCAATGCAGCATTGTCTAACTATGAAACAGGCTATAGGGAACCTGATTTAGAAACATTAAAACAGCTGGCTTTGTATTATGGTGTTTCTTTGGATGAATTGGCGGAAGTAGATTCCACTATATCGCCGATTATCGATTTGTGGGCAGCAATAAAAAACAAAGAGGTTGCATTTAGTGGTGAAACTTATGTGTTGAAGCCTTCGCAGAGACAACAATTGAAGAAATTATTACAGACTTTTTTTGAGAAACTTGGTTCAACAGCAGATGAGCCTAAGGATGGCCAATAGGCTACGGTGTGTAAAAAAATAAGCACTTCTCTTAGTGGCGGAGACATTCCGTCCTGCTAGGAGAAGTGCTTTTTGTTTTATACAATAGAATATTTTCTATATTGGATACAAATGAAGTGAGGCAGGCCTTTACATATTAAGAATTATCTTATTTAAAGATCTTCGGTAAGGTGTGCTGCTTTCTTGGCTTATAGCTCGATAGTCGAACCTGGATCAACAACAAGGCCGGCTTGTTTGTATTCGCTTTGTAAGGTGTTTACAAATTCATGAGGGTCCTTGTCGATTAAAGGCCAAGTTTTATAGTGAATTGGAATTGTTGTATTCGCTTTAATGACAGATGCTGCTAAGAGGGCATCTTCTACGCCCATAGTAAAATTATCGCCAATTGGGAGCAAGGCATAGTCGATTTGGCCAAAGCGATTGAGGTATTTCATATCGCTAAAGAAGGCGGTGTCACCTGCGAAATACACTGTTTTGCCATAGAAATTGATAATGCAACCAGCTGCATGTCCTCCAGGAATACCAGCGCCGTGGAAGGCTGGTGTGATGCGGATGGAGCCGAATTCAAAATCATATTTGCCACCGAGGTGCATGGCATGCGCACGGAGTCCTGCTTCGCTTGCTTTGTGGGCTATTTCAGCTGTGGAGATGAGTAAAGCATCATTGGCCTTGCCGATTTCATCAGCATCGCCATAATGGTCATCATGGCCGTGACTTACAAAAATATATTGACATTTAATATCTTTTGGCTCAGCAATATTCCAGGTATTGCCATTGAAAAATGGATCAAATACGATGGATACATCACCTTGAGAGAGCATAAAAGTAGAATGGCCGTAATAGGTAAGTGTTACGCGCATGGAAAAACCTCCTTTGTGTAATGTATAATATAATTATATGTATTAAGTATACCATAAATCTAAAATATTAGATATAACGAAGGAAGGATATATACATGGAGTTAACACATTTTGATGAGCAAGGAAATGCGCGCATGGTTGATGTGGGGGCCAAAGACATTACTGAGCGTGTCGCGGTAGCGGAAGGATTTATCTCTATTAGTGAGGATATTTATAAGCGGATTGAACTCGGCATGGTAAAGAAAGGTGATGTACTTGCTGTAGCTCAATTGGCTGCCATTATGGGGGCAAAGCAGACATCAAATCTTATTCCTCTATGCCATCCTTTGGCCTTGACGAATGTGAATGTAGTTTGTGAGCTCGATCAAATTCGTCGTGCTGTGCGCATTGAGGCTACTGTAAAGACAAAAGGACGTACAGGTGTAGAGATGGAAGCTCTTACAGCGGTACAAGTAGGGCTTCTTACAGTATATGACATGTGTAAAGCCATTGATAAGCACATGGTCATGGGGCCTGTATATTTAGTAGAAAAAATGGGCGGCAAGAGTGGCCATTTTAAGCGCACTGAAGAGTAAAGAGCTAAATTTAGCTTGAAGCTCAGCCTATAATTAGGTAAAATAAGATGTTAGATAATTTTGAAAAAAGAAGGTTTATTAATGGAAATCGTATTAGTAGAACCAGAAATCCCAGGAAATACAGGCAATATTGCTAGGCTATGTGCAGCGAATCACATGACTTTGCACTTAGTAAAGCCGTTGGGTTTTTCTATTGATGATAAATATTTAAAACGTGCAGGCCTTGATTATTGGCATTTAGTAGATGTACAGGTGCATGAAAATCTACAAGAAGTATATGATGCTTATCCTGATCGTCGCTATTTTTATGCCACAACTAAAGCTAAACATACCTATGCAGAGATGAAGTATGAAATAGGCGACATGTTGGTATTTGGTAAGGAAACTAAAGGCTTGCCAGAAGATTTAATTGCTGCTAATTTGGATACTTGCATTCGCATCCCTATGGTAGATGAGGCGCGATCTTTGAACTTGTCCAATTCTGTGGCCATTATAGCTTACGAGGCTATGCGTCAATTAAATTTCCCTGACTTGAAGAATTTAGGTGCTGGAGTACCTAGTGTGGAGTCTTTATAAGACTCATCT
The DNA here is from genome assembly GCF_900545795.1 of uncultured Veillonella sp. Taxonomy (GTDB): domain Bacteria; phylum Bacillota; class Negativicutes; order Veillonellales; family Veillonellaceae; genus Veillonella_A. Next base: position 48,345 of record NZ_URAR01000010.1, on the reverse strand, counting down.
TGTGATGGAATGACTTTAATATAAATTATATTACATATGAAAGGTGGATTATTATGAATTACGATAAGGCTTATGAATTACAAAAAGCGATGCGTGAAAGTGAAGAATACAAAGAGCTTATGGAGGCCACTAAGGAAGTAGAAGACAATGGTGTGGCAAAAGGCTTAGTGGAACGCTTCTTAGTACAACAAATGCAATGGGAATATGCTAAAATGGCAGAAGCTCCTGAAGCGGAAGAATTCGCTAAAAAACAAGAAGAATTAATGCCTATGATTCAAGCTAATCCAAGCGCTCAAAAATACTTACAAGCTCATGTGCGTTGGAGCCAAGTATCCAATGACATTTATCGCATTATCAGTGAACCAATTACAGAAGGAATGAAAATACTAGAAAATGCTAAAAAATAAGCTTGAAGTATTATATGAAGAGCTAAGTCCTCTATTAGGGGCGGAGCAAATACTTAGAAATGAGCCTTTAAAAGAGCATACGACCTTTAAAATTGGTGGACCAGCAGATTTATTTATTATGCCGCGAACATTAACTGAGCTAAGCCAGACTATGCAAGCTGTGGCCAAGGCAGACATTCCCTTGACTATTTTAGGGAGCGGTTCTAATGTGCTCGTTTTAGATGGTGGCATTCAAGGCGTCGTAGTCTCTCTATGTCATATGAAGGAAACCCTTGATTGTAAAGGGCACTCGCTATTGGTTAGCTCTGGGTTTATGCTTAAAGAAGTATCGGAATTTGCCTATAACAATTCTTTGACGGGCCTTGAATTTGCTATTGGCATCCCGGGGACTTTAGGCGGTGCTGTATTTATGAATGCAGGTGCTTATGGTGGCGAAATGAGCCAAGTAGTCACTAAAGTGAGGGCTGTTAGTCTTACGGGGCAAATTAATGAATATTCTATACAAGACTTAGAGTTTGCTTATCGTCATAGCCGCTTTCATGAAAGTCATGAGATTGTGGCTGAAGTGGAAATTGATTTAGCTCCAGGTGTGCAGGCTGATATTTTAGCTGCCATGGAGGATTTGACAGAGCGACGCACCAGTAAGCAACCATTAGAATATGCTAGTGCTGGCTCTACTTTCAAGCGCCCTACAGGCTATTATGCGGGGACTTTAATCGAGCAGACTGGCTTAAAAGGATTAGCATGTGGTGATGCGGAAGTGTCTACTAAACATGCAGGCTTTGTTGTAAATAAGGGCGAAGCCAGTGCCAGTGACGTGCTTCAAGTAATCCGCGAAGTGCAATCACGGGTAGAAAAGGCTCATGGCGTTAAGCTAGAGACAGAAGTGCGCATTATTGGTCGCAATCGCGTCGAAGAATAAGCTAAAAGTCGTATATATTGAAAATATGGGAAGAAATAGCTTGACATACCTAGTGTAAGTTGAGTATAATATTTCGGTAAGCATTTGTATCTTATTCCATTAGCCCCGGAAGGAGAGCATGATGCTTTTTGGTGAAGTAGTCGTTATGAGGAGGAATTAGCAGCATGAAAACTACATATATGGCCAATCCGAACACTGTAGAACGGAAATGGTATGTTGTTGACGCTGAAGGTAAAACTTTAGGACGCCTTGCTGCCGAAGTAGCTAAAGTTCTTCGGGGCAAAAATAAACCAACTTTTACACCACATGTTGATACTGGTGACCATGTTATCGTAATCAACGCTGAAAAAGTTCGTTTAACAGGTAAAAAATTATTACAAAAAACTTATTTCCGTCATTCTGGTTATCCAGGCGGATCCACTTTTGTTACTGCTGGTAGCATGTTAGAAAAACATCCAGAACGCGTTGTTGAAATGGCAGTTCGTGGTATGCTTCCTAAAAACAAGCTAGGTGCTCAAATTTACCGTAAACTTAATGTTTACGCTGGTGCAGAGCATCCACATGCAGCTCAAAAACCTGAAGTTTTGGAATTTGATATTCGGTAATCACCGGGAGGAGGAACATATACATGGCAGTAGCTCAGTACTACGGTACAGGTCGTAGAAAATCTTCCGTTGCCAGAGTTCGTCTGGTACCGGGCACAGGCAAAGTTACAATCAACAAACGTGATCTTAACGATTACTTTGGTCGTAAAACTTTGGAATTAATTATTAAACAACCATTAGTGTTAACAGGCACTGTGGAACAATATGATGTTATCGCTGACGTTTCTGGTGGCGGCCCATCTGGCCAAGCTGGTGCAATTCGTCACGGCATCTCTCGTGCTTTATTAGGTGTTGATGGTGAACTTCGTCAATCCCTTAAAAAAGCTGGTTTCTTGACTCGTGACCCACGTATGAAAGAACGTAAAAAATACGGTCTTAAGAAAGCTCGTAAAGCGTCTCAGTTCTCGAAACGTTAATATTTATAAATTGCAAACCCTACAAACCTCGTGTTTGTGGGGTTTCTTTTTTATGTCTTGGTAGGAGTAAAAATATATTAGTAAAAAGAGTTTAGTAAAAAGAGCTTAGTAAAAACATCTTAGTTAAAATATCTTAGTCTTCAAGACTTAAACTAAAATGTTTGAGTTTGAAATATTTGAAGTAAATATAGTTAATTTGAGATACTTGGGTTAGTGTGCATTATACGAAAGCTTGTACATGAAATGCGTCAATCTATGAATGCAGCTCAATAGTTTGTGAGTGATGAAGACTTTATAAAATAGGTCTTATGAGTAGACTCTTGATTAGACAGGGTATATAGGTCATTTGGCATAGAGTCGTATCGCTTATGATGATATGCCTAGGCTATAGTTATAATATAAATGCTATAGCTATAATAGAAATATCATGATTACAATAAAGCTATGACTATGATAAAGCTATAAAGGTTATAAACATATAAATGTTTAACTAAAAAAGCAGTCTCTGGTATAACAATTTTGTTATACTATGAGGCTGCTTTTGGTATTATACGGATACGCTATATCTTGTTATACTAAGTATGTAATCAATAGGAGGTAGTGTATAAAATGAATATAGTTGTTATATGTTTATTAGGTTTTATGGCCGCCATTGGGCCATTAAGTACAGATATTTATATCCCCGGCTTGCCAACCATTGCTTCTGAATTAGGAAGTACGGCAGCGGGGGTACAATTAAGTTTGACCACATGTTTTATTGGACTCGCCTTAGGGCAAGTCTTGATGGGGCCTTGGAGTGATGAAATTGGACGTAAAAAGCCTGCTATTGTATCCTTTGGTGGTTTTGCTATAGCATCCTTTTTATGTGCTACATCAGGTTCCCTTGGAATGTTCTTGTTTTGGCGATTTGTGCAAGGCTTAGCAGGTGCAGGCTGTATCGTGTTAGCCCGTTCCATTGCGTGTGATACGTATGAAGGTAATAAATTGACACAGTTTATCGCATTACTTGTACTGATTGCGTCTGTAGTACCGATTGCTGGTCCCGTATTAGGGGGACTCATTCTACAGGCTTTTGATTGGCAAGCAATTTTTATTGTTTTAGGTATTTGCGGTGTTATTGGGGCTGTTTGGACTATGGTTAGCTTGCCTGAAACTTTAGCGCCAGAACAACGTATTACTGGTGGTCTTTCTGCTTCGTTAAAAGGCATGAAAACCCTTTGGAATATTCCTCAATATCGCGGTTATTTGTTGATACAAGGTTTCGCCTCTATGGGCTTATTCGCCTATATTAGTGGCTCCCCTTTTATTTTAGAAGAAATTTACACATTAACGCCAACTGAGTTTAGTATTTTCTTTGGTATTTGCTCCGCTTGTTTGGCTATTTCGGCTCAAGTATTTGGACGTCTTTGCAAAACAGTCGGGGAAGACAAAATATTATGGTATGGTAATGTTGCCGGCTTATTTGTAGGCTTCTTAATTATCTTAGTCGAAGTGATGCAACCTGAAAGTCCTTGGATGATTATGATTGTCTTGATGCTGTTAATTAGTACTTGTGGTATTACCTTGCCGTTGAGTTTTTCTGGTGGCGTTAATTCACAAAAAGGTCTGTCCGGTAGTGCATCTGGTTTACTAGGTGTTATCTCTTTCTTAGCAGGTGCTTTAGCGGCTCCGTTGGTAGGACTTGGCGGCGGTCATTCTATGTGGGCCCTTGCTATTATCATAGTGGTAGAACATATTGGATCTTTAATCAGTATGAAGGACTATATTAATCCTAACTATATAGAAGTTACAAACTAGTATGCTAAAATTTAAAACAACTGCTTTTGATGAAAGTCAAAAATATATTAAACATCTTAATTTAAATGCATAACAAAACCAAAACAAAATCAAAACAAACACACGTTTAACAAAGAAGTACGAGTCTAGTAGACTCGTGCTTTTTTGATGACATACGAACGGCCTTATGCTATGATAAAGATATATTATTATGGATAGAAAACATTCTATTAATATGCATGGAATATGTTATACCTATTGCTTAATAGTGTATAATATAGGTAACGATTAATATGTTATTAATTGTTTTTAAACATTAAATGCTATTGAAGATTATTAAAAACTAAATGTTAATATTATTGAAAGTTAAATGTTATTGAGAAGTATGGGAGATTATTTATAATGAGTGCAGGACCAATGACAGTTTCATATAATTGCCGTGAGCAACTTTGTATCGATACAGCACCCGGACCAGGTGCTATTGTAATCTTTGGCGCCTCTGGTGATTTGACTAAGCGTAAATTATTACCCGCTATTTTTGCTTTGTACAAGCGCAATTTATTGCCTGAGCAATTTGCCGTAGTTGGTGTAGCGCGTACAGAGATGAGCAATGAAGAATTTCAGGAAGAAGTGCGCCAATCTTTAAACGGAGAAGGTTCTTTAGATGAATCATTTATTGAACGATTTTCCTATGTAGCTGGTCAATATACAGAACCTGATACCTTTGCTCGCTTGGATGAAGAGTTAGATCGTGTTACTGGTCAGCATGGCACAGAGCATAATGCTCTCTTTTATTTAGCTATGCCACCAGCCATGTTTGAACCAATCGTAAAAGGCTTGCATGAAGAAGGCCTTCTTGATGAGACCGATGGTTGGAAACGCGTTATTATTGAAAAGCCATTTGGTCATGATTTAGAAAGTGCTGTGGCTCTTGATCAGGCGTTAAAGCAGTACATTAAAGAGTCTCAAACATATCGTATTGACCATTATTTAGGTAAAGAAACAGTACAAAATATTTTGATGCTCCGCTTTGCTAATTCTATTTTTGAACCGCTGTGGAATCATACCTACATTGAAAAGGTTGAGATTACCGTAGCTGAAGAGTTGGGCGTAGAAAAGCGTGCTGGTTATTATGATAAGGCCGGGGCCTTACGAGATATGTTCCAAAATCATATGATTCAGATGCTTTCCTTAATCGCTATGGAGCCACCAGCGATATTTGAAGCTGATGCATATCGCGATGAAATTGCGAAGTTAATCTCTTCTATTAGACCATTGGAAGGGCAAGATTTAGGTCATATGTCTGTACGTGGTCAATATGTAGAGTCGGTAGATCCAGAAAATCCAGCCCTTGGGTATCGTAAAGAGGAAGGGGTAGCACCGCGTTCTCAGACGGAAACATATGTAGCGTTAAAACTCTTTGTAGATAACTGGCGCTGGCGTGGCGTACCATTTTATATGCGTACCGGTAAACGCTTGCCTAAGAAATCCAGTGAAATTGCGATTACCTTTAAGCCAATTCCTCATTCTATTTTTAAACCAATTCGTCCAAAAGATTTTAATCAAAATGTCTTGTTACTTCGCATGCAGCCCCATGAAGGGATGGGCCTATCTATTGAAGTGAAATCACCAGGCTCAAAGCTTTGTGTGAATACCTTGGAGATGGACTTCTCTTATAGTGATTTTATGCAGGGGGTTGATATTCCAGATGCATATGAACGCTTAATTTTAGATGCATTATTAGGTGACCAAACGCTCTTTGTTCGCAATGATACGGTGGAAGCGTCTTGGAAATTGTTCATGCCATTATTAAATGCTTGGGAAGCAAATCTTGATGCAGTGCCACTTTGCTTCTATCCATCGTTCAGTGAAGGTCCTAAGGAAGCAAATGAAATTCTAGAAGGAGGCTCTTTATCATGGCGCAAGATTTAATTCATATGTTTGATACGCCACAGCAAGTAGCAGAGGAAGTGGCAAAATCTTTTATGGCCTTTACAGAGGCTTGTATTAAAGAGACTGGCTCTTGTGTAGTGGCTATTTCAGGTGGAACTACGCCAAATACTTTGTTTGAATTGCTTAATACAGATGAATATCGTACAAAGCTTGATTGGGAGAATATTTTCTTCTTATGGGTGGATGAGCGCTTTGTACCACATAGCGATCCTGATAATAACTTTGGCCGTGCCAAAGAGCGCTTATTTGGAAATATTGGCTCAAGCTGTCATTTCTATCCAGTACCAACGAATGATGGCACTGTAGAAGAAGCAGCTGATGCATATGAAAAAGAAGTAGATATGGTGCTTAGAGCATGTGAAAAAGATTCCTTAGACTTGGCTCTCTTAGGGCTTGGTGACGATGGTCATACGGCGTCTTTATTTTCCAAATCGCAGGCCTTACATGTGGAAGACCGCAAGATTGCTCCAGTGTTAGATGGCAAGGTATGGGAGCGCGTGACTATGACCTTCCCATTTTTATCTAAAGCTAAGCATGTGTGGTTTACAGTTGTAGGGGATTCTAAAGCGAGTGCTCTATCTCGCGTGCTTCGTCAGCGCCAGGATTATGCTGATGAAACTTGGCAAGAACGCATAGGCCATGTATTACCAGGGGCCGTACTCTCTCAAGATGTAGTAGAATGGTACGTGGATAAGGCGGCTAAAAAAGCTTAACAGATTTAGGGGATGAGCCTGCAAGCAGTATATACCCCCTTTGATAAAATAATATATTTGAAATGAAAATTCGCTATTATGATTCTATAGCCATAGAACTTCTTTTCGTGGTACACTGTAAGAGTAAGAAGTGATGGACGTAGTTGTTAGTAGCTAAACGAGGTGAAGCATATGTTTAATTTCGGCACCCAAGAGTTAATTTTAGTGCTAGTGATTGCATTAGTTGTATTCGGCCCAGGTAAGCTACCAGAAGTAGGCAAAGCCATCGGCAAGGGCATCAATGAATTTAAAGATGCAGTAAGTTCTGATAAAAAGAAAACTGATGCAAAAGTATCTGACGTTGCCAAGACGGAAACAATTGATGTGGAAGCAGGCGAAGTGAACGAGAAAAAGCACAAAGAGGTTGAATAATTTATCTGCTCATGAAAGGCCCCCACAATGACTGTGAGGGGCCTTTGGAGCTACTTTTGAGGAGGTCTTAGACTTATGTGTAAAGATTGTGGTTGCGGCAGTACTGGCCATGCACATCAACAAGTTTTTAATGTTCCTGGTATGATGTGTAGCAATTGTGAAAATACAGTAAAAACAGCGGTATTAGGATTACCTGGTGTTATGTCTGCCGATGTAGATTTAAAAACTAAGGATGTAACAATTTCGTATGATGCTAGTAAAGTGACAGCTGACGCTATTTCAGCGGCTATTGATGCAACTGGTTTTGATGTAGCCTCTGTATCTGAAGCGGCCCATACACATGGGGGCTTAGTAGGTACGTTGAAACGTCTATTTAAATAAGAAGGTATAAGCCCGTTGCTTAGCAGCGGGCTTTATTTAGGTTTGTAATGTCATAATAGGGGGCAAGAATGATTAAGCGATTTGATGATACAGGCTATACCTGGGAGGATGTAGATACATTGGTATATAAACAAGATGGAAGTCCATTTAAAGATGTGACACGACAGGTGCTATTCAATGGCGCTTTTGATATTCCTTGCCAATTTCGCTATTTTGAAGTAAAACCAGGTGGGTATTCTACTTTGGAACATCATGAGCACACTCATATGGTTATGATTTTCCGCGGTGAGGGGCAATGTTTATTAGGTGAAATTGTAACTGATGTAAAAGCTGGTGACTTTATAGAGGTACCGAGTCATACAATTCACCAATTTCGTGCTAACAAAGGCGATTATTTAGGCTTTTTATGCTTAGTTAATCTTGACCGTGACAAGGTTAAAATTCCTGATGCGGAGCAAATAGAAGCGATGAAAGAAAATCCTGTGGTGAAAGAATTTTTAGAAAGCTGCTAAGTTCCTATAAAGAACTTCATACAATGCGTTGCTTTATTCTATAAACGCATATGGTTCAATGTCAATAAAATCGTGCTGTTCTATAGACGATATATAGATTTTGTGCTATAATTAACTGTTGTCTTTAAGGATGAAGATAGTCCGAAACTCCTTTGTTTTCGGGTATTCATAAAAATGTATAAATAGTAGCTTAATGGGAGGCTTACATGATTCGCGAAAATATTCGTAATGTTGCAATTATTGCACACGTTGACCATGGTAAAACAACTTTGGTGGACGCATTGTTAAAACAAAGCCATATTTTCAGAGCAAATGAAAAAGTGGCAGAACGCGTAATGGATTCCAATGATTTGGAACGTGAACGCGGGATTACTATTTTGTCTAAAAATACGGCTGTTATGCATAACGACGTAAAAATCAATATCGTTGACACTCCAGGCCATGCTGACTTTGGTGGCGAAGTAGAACGTGTACTTAACATGGTAGACGGTGTACTTCTTTTAGTTGACGCTTTTGAAGGTCCAATGCCACAAACAAAATACGTACTTCGTAAAGCATTGGAACAAAAACTAAAACCAATCGTAGTTATCAACAAAATTGACCGTCCTGACCAACGTGTACATGAAGTAGAAGACGAAGTATTAGAATTGTTCATGGAGCTTGAAGCTGACGATGACCAATTAGACTTCCCAGTAGTGTATGCATCTGCTCGTGATGGCATTGCTAAAGCATCTATGGATGATGAAGGCAAAGATATGCAGCCTTTATTTGAAGTGCTTATTAAAGAAATTCCAGCACCACAAGGCGACATTGATGGCCCATTGCAATTCATGGTAACCACTCTTGATTATGATGAATATGTAGGTAAAATTGCGGTAGGTCGCGTAGTTCGTGGTCGTTTGAAAACTGGTCAACAAGTAGCAATTATGAATGGCGAAAGCACTCGTAAAGCAAAAGTTGGTCGCGTATATACTTACAATGGCTTAAATCGTGTAGAAACTGATGAAGTAGCTATGGGTGATATAGCTGCGTTCGTTGGTATTGAAGATATCAACATTGGTGAAACTGTAGCTGACGTGGAAAATCCAGAAGCGTTACCATCAATCTCCATTGACGAACCAACATTGGCTATGATGTTCTCTGTTAATAACTCTCCATTTGCTGGTCGTGAAGGTGATTTTGTAACAAGCCGTCATTTACGTGATCGCTTGTTCAAAGAAGTACAAACTAATGTGTCTATGAAGGTTGAAGAAACAGATTCTCCAGATGCGTTCAAAGTATCTGGCCGTGGTGAATTGCACTTAGCTGTACTTATCGAAACTATGCGCCGTGAAGGCTATGAATTACAAGTAGGTAAACCTCGCGTAATTTACAAACGCATTAATGACCAATTATGCGAACCATTAGAATATTTAACAATTGACGTACCTCAAGAATTTATGGGTACTGTTATGGAAAACCTTGGCGCTCGTAAAGCTGAACTTATTAACATGAACGAATTAGCTGGTTATCTTCGTATGGAATTTATCATTCCTGCCCGTGGTTTAATCGGTTTCCGTGCACAGTTCTTAACTAGCACTAAAGGTAATGGTATTATGAACCATGTATTCCATGGTTATGCACCATTTAAAGGTGATATCCCTGGCCGTACACGCGGTGCCTTGGTAGCCTTTGAAGATGGCGAAACTACACCATATGGCTTGAACTCTGTACAAGATCGCGGTACTTTATTCATCGGTCCAAACGAACCTGTATATACAGGCCGCATTATTGGTGAAAACACTCGTGAATCCGACATGGATGTTAACCCATGTAAGAAAAAACATGTTACTAACATGCGCTCTAGCTCCTCTGATGAAGCGGTTCGCTTAGTGCCACCTCGCATTTTCAGCTTGGAACAAGCTCTTGAATGGATTAATGATGATGAGCTCGTTGAAGTAACACCTAAGAATATTCGCATGCGTAAGGCTATTCTTGATCGTTCTGCTCGTGCTAAAGCGGCTAAGAATAACAAATAAGTATGAGTGGACTACGACAAGATTTGCAAGCTCGTAGCACTAGTAAAAAAATAGAACATTACGAAGTTATTATTGATGGACGACCAGTGCCCTATACGGTGACCTGGAAGGCTGTAAAAAATTTAAATCTTCGTGTTAACTCTGAAGGCACCGTCTCTGTTTCGGTGCCTTTTAGAACATCTGTAAGTACTGTGCGCGAGTTTGTAGAAGGACATAAAGACTTTTTGCGAAAAGCAAGAGCACGTGCAGTGCCTAAGGTAAGACGGAGCTTACAATATGTAAATGGTGAAAAAGTTCGCATCCTGGGACATGTAGCGACGCTTGTGGTGCGCTATTCACCTCCAGGTAGAAAGGCCTATGTCAGTTGGAGTGAGTCGCGGCCAGATACACTGTATATGTTTATAAAGGATCACATGGGTGTGCCTGAGAAGGCGGCTCTTATGACGGAGTTTTTACAAGGTCTAATGGAAGAAGTTGTGCTTCGCGTTGGTGGTGCTGTATATGAAGCCTTTATTCGGGCCGGATATGATATTCAACGCCCTACGTTTCGTGTCGCTAAGGCTAAGACCCGTTGGGGCTCTTGCTCACCAGCTTTGGGGCGCATTATGATAAACCAACAATTACTCAGCGGTCCCATTCGTTTTTTACAATATGTGATGGTTCATGAATTTGCTCATTTGATTCATCCCAACCATTCGCCCAGTTTTTGGGCGGTAGTAGCTCAGTTTATGCCTCGATGGAAGGAAATCCGGAAGGAGTTAAATACCTATTTTAGAGGGAGGTAAGGTATGAGACCATTTGTTCATTTGCACGGACATACAGAATATAGTTTGCAGGATGGCATTAGTCGCCTACCTCAGATGGTGGCGCGCGCTAAAGAGCTAAATATGCCAGCGCTAGCGATTACTGACCATGGTAATATGTGCGGTGCCATCTATTTTTACAAAGAGGCTATTAGTGCAGGAATTAAGCCTATTATGGGCTGTGAAGTGTATGTGACAGAAGGTAGCCGCTTTACCAAGGAAATGCAAAATGGTAAAAATGAACGGTTGAAGCATTTAATCTTGTTAGCTGAAACGATGGAAGGTTACCAAAATTTAACTAAAATTGTATCGCGCGGCTTTACTGAAGGATTTTACCGTAAGCCTCGTGTAGACCATGAATTATTACGTCAATACAGCAAGGGCATTATTGCCTTGAGTGCGTGCATTCAAGGGGAAATTCCGCAATATATTTTACAAGATAATGTGGACGGTGCTAAGCGCGCTTTGGAGCAATATATTGATATATATGGGACAAATAATTTCTTCTTAGAAATTCAAAATCATGGACTACCAGCGGAAGCTAAGGCACAAGAGGTGATGATTAATCTCGCCAAGGAATATGGCGTAGGGTTAGTGGCCTCTAATGACTTTCATTATGTGCTACAAGAAGATGCAGATGCACAGGATATCAAAGTGTGCATTGCTACAGGGGCAAAGGTGGCGGAAACAGATCGCTTGAAGTTCCCTAATGACCAATTTTATATGAAGAGTGGCGATGAGATGGCGGAACTCTTCGGGCATGTGCCAGAAGCCTTGGAAAATACGTTGCGCATTGCGGAGCGCTGTAATGTACAATTTAACTTCGATGAACATCATTTACCTCGTTTTGATGTACCAGAAGGTGAAACGGCTTCTTCTTATTTGCGCTATCTTTGCGAACGAGAAATCCCTCGTCTCTATGGTGATGAGCCTCGTCCTGATGTGATGGAACGCTTGGATTATGAACTGGGTGTCATTGCGCAAATGGGCTTTGATGATTACTTCCTCATCGTATGGGACTATGTGCGTTATGCAAGGGAACATGATATTTTAGTAGGTCCTGGTCGCGGTAGTGCGGCTGGCTCTGTAGTTGCTTATTTATTAGGGATTACAGGCCTAGATCCATTGAAGTATGATTTGCTCTTTGAACGATTTTTAAATCCAGAACGCATTAGCATGCCTGATATTGATATTGACTTTTGCTATGAAAAGCGTGGTCTTGCTATTGACTATGTAACAGAAAAATATGGGCAAGAGCGAGTGGCTCAGATTATTACTTTCGGTACAGAAGCAGCGCGTGCCGTTATTCGTGATGTGGGGCGTGTGCTCGATTTACCATTGCAAGATGTAAATAAATATGCCAAGATGATTCCCAATGAATTGGGCATTACTTTGGAGAAGGCTTTAAAAGGGAAAGAGTTAAAGCAGCTCTATGATACTAATGCACAAGTGAAAGAGCTCTTTGATTATGGGCAAAAGCTAGAGGGCATTGCTCGCAATGCATCTACGCATGCAGCAGGGGTCGTAATTTCAGCGGCGCCTTTAGAGGAACATGTACCTTTGCAAAATGCCAGTGATACGGGCTTTGTAACGCAATATGATAAAGATAATATTGAAGAACTGGGCCTTTTAAAAATGGACTTTTTGGGGCTTCGTACTTTGACCGTTATGGGCGATGCATTGAAGCTTATTAAAGAAAATCATGGCATAGATATTGATTTAGATCGCATTCCTTTAGATGACAAGGCAGCCTGCGATATTCTCTGTAAAGGCGATACAGCCGGGGTGTTCCAGCTAGAGTCTGAAGGGATTACTAAGCTTGTGATGGATTTAAAACCGGAGCATTTTGAAGATTTAATCCCGCTAGTGGCATTGTACCGTCCAGGCCCTTTAGGCAGTGGCATGGTGGAAGACTTTATCAAACGCCGTCATGGAGAGATGGAAATTACTTATTTGCATCCTCTATTACAACCTATTTTGAAAGATACTTTTGGAGTTATTTTATATCAAGAACAGGTTATGCAGATTGCTTCTGCTATGGGCGGTTTCTCCTTAGGTCAAGCGGATTTAATGCGCCGTGCGATGGGGAAGAAAAAAGAATCTGTTCTCAAAGCGCAACGTCAATCTTTCGTAGAAGGGGCTCAGAAGAATGGCATTGAAGAATCCATTGCCAATGAAGTATTTGACCTCTTGGTATACTTTGCAGGCTATGGTTTTAACAAATCTCATAGCGCTGCCTATGCCTATATTGCTTATCAGACAGCGTATTTGAAGGCTCATTACTTCCCTGAATTCATGGCTGCTACGATGACTAGCTTTATGACCAATGTAGATAAATTGACCTATTACATTAATGCTTGTAAGAAGCATGGCGTTGATGTTTTGGGGCCTGATATTAATTATGGGGAACAGTCCTTTGCCGTTCAAAATGGCGCTATTCGCTTTGGCCTTGGCGGTGTTAAGAGTGTGGGCGACAATGCCATTGAAACATTGCTAAAAGAACGGGAGCGCAATGGCCTTTACACTTCAATTTTAGATTTTTGTAAACGCGTAGAATCTAAAGTGGTGAATAAGCGTTTATTAGAAAGTTTAATTCGTAGTGGCGCCATGGATAGCTTCAAAGAAAATCGCAACCAGCTCTTACATATGTATGAAATGGCTCAAAACTTGGGACAAAAGTATCAAAAAGACCAAGCTTTAGGAACAATGAGCCTCTTTGGCGATGATGAAGGAGCTACTAGTGAAGTATTGGTGACGCCTAATTTAGAAGATTTGCCAGAAGAAGAAAAACTTCGTGATGAAAAGGAATATACTGGCTTTTATATTACAGGCCATCCTTTGACGGCCTATGAAGAGGAATTGAACTCATTATTTGAATTAGGTCGCTTGCACGACAATCCAGAACAATATGATAAGAAAACAGTAACTATGGGCGGACTCATTGTTGATAAGGTAGATAAAATTACGCGGCGCAATGATTTGATGTCCATTATCCGGTTGGAAGATTTCTCTGGTTCTGCTAGCATCGTGGTGTTCCCTCAAACATATCAACGGAGTCAGGCTTATTTAGCGGTGGATATGGCCGTGCGTGTATCAGGGCGCATTGATGCGGATGAAAAAGGCGTGCAAATCATTGCGGACCAAATTGGTCCCTTGAAGAGAGCTTATGATCAAGCGAAGGGAATTATCCTTCATATTCGCCCTGGCTTTGATACACCAGAAGCGAGTGCTAAATTAAAAGAATTGCTCATACCTGCGGAAGGAACCGTGCCGGTAGTCTTTTATTTACATCGACAGAAAAAACGTATGGGCGTAGCAAAAGCGTATTATTTCACTCCGGGACCAAAAATTTGCAGTGAAATTGAGAAGATTTTAGGGCCCAATAGTGTAGAAATCGTATAGTTCGTATTGTATAATATTCTGTATAAAGGGATAGATAGACATAAAGTGTATGTTAGCTTATTCAAAATTTTATGAGGGGATACATAAAATTTAGCACAACTATGACTTTAAGAGAGGAATCTATTATGAAACGAACTAAAATTGTATGTACTATTGGACCTAGCACAGATGCGCCCGGCGTATTGGAGCGCATGCTCGAATCGGGCATGAATGTGGCGCGCTTTAACTTTTCACATGGCAGTTATGATGAACATACAAAGCGTATGAATGCTGTTCGTGAAGCGTCCAAGAAAACAGGTATTCCTGTGGCGCTCATGCTTGATACTAAGGGCCCTGAAATCCGTCTCGGTTTATTTAAGGCTGGCAAAGTCATGCTTGAAGCGGGCAAACCATTTACCCTCACTATGCGTGATGTAGAAGGTGATGAAACAATTTGCTCCGTAAATCATAAAGGCTTAGTAGATGATGTAAAAGTAGGTTGCAATATTTTATTATCTGATGGTTTAGTAACACTCCATGTAGATAAAATTGAAGGCACTGAAATTTACACTACTATTTTGAATAGTGGCCCTATGAGCGATCGCAAACGCGTTGCTGTTCCAGGCGTACCGCTTAGCTTGCCACCAGTATCTGAAAGCGATAAAGCAGATCTTCGCTTTGGGTGCCAAATGGGTGTAGACTATGTGGCGGCATCTTTTATGCAACGCGGTAGTGATGTTGTGGCCATTCGCCGTATCTTAGAAGAAGAAGGTACTGATATTAAGATTATTTCTAAAATTGAAAATGAAGAAGGTCTTAATAATTTAGATGATATTTTACGCATGTCCGATGGTCTCATGGTAGCCCGTGGTGACCTAGGTGTTGAGATTCCAGCTGAAGAAGTGCCAGTGCTTCAAAAAATGATGATTAGCAAATGTAACAAAGCTTGCAAACCAGTTATTACAGCGACTCAGATGTTAGAATCTATGACGCAAAATCCTCGTCCAACTCGCGCTGAAGCAAGTGACGTGGCTAATGCGATTTTAGACGGCACTGATGCCGTTATGTTATCTGGCGAAACTGCTGGCGGTAAATATCCAGTAGAAGCTGTTCAAACTATGGCGCGCATTGCAGAAGTAACAGAGCATTCTACTTTATATTGCAATATTGATCATGAACTTGATCTCGATGAAGTGCAAACTACGGATGCCATTAGTAATGCTACAGTAACAGTGGCGAAGAGCCTTGGTGCAGCAGCGGTGATTACTTGCACTGAAAGTGGCAAGACAGCTATGAGCATTGCTCGCAATCGTCCGAATGCACGCATTTTGGCGGTTACACCGCATGAAGAAACGATTCGCCGCGTTCAATTATATTGGGGCGTAGAAGCTGTAAAGAGTGCACCACATGCTAACTCTGATGAAATGGTACAAAGTGCTATCTCTGCTTCTTTAGTGGAAGGCCGTATTGAGTCTGGTGATTTAGTAGTGATTACAGCTGGTGTTCCATCCGGTTCATCTGGCACTACGAATATGATTCGCGTACATGTAGTAGGCAAAGCTATCATTAAAGGCAATGGTATTGGCAAAGGGGCCGCAACTGGCCGTGTATGCATGGCTTTAGATGTAGCTGGTGCACAAGATAAATTCCGCGCTGGCGATATTTTAGTCGTTCGCTCCTTGGAACCAGAACTTATGGGCTTAGCTAAGATGGCTAGTGCTATTATTGCAGTTGAAGATGGATATACGTCAGCGACGGCAATTGCAGGCATTAACTTTGGCATTCCAGTTGTACTCGGTGCTGATCGACCAGAAGCGGTGCTTAAAGATGGCGACGTAGTTACCGTAGACGGTTCTCGCGGCAAAGTATTTGAAGGGATTGCCAATGCTCGTTAAGTAAGAGTTTATTTTAGCGAATAGGGCTAAGATTTAGATAATAGTTCATTTAAATGCATATTGCCTGAAATCTTTAAAATTGGTAAACTATATATAGAAACACATTGAATAGGGACTTTTCGAAGTCCCTATTTTTGCAATTACTTTTAAAACTCTAGTATCATACTATGAATTGTTAGCGATGAGGGCATCAAAAATTTTAGGAAAGGAGATAGAGATTCATGGATACAAGGGATTGGCAAACATTTGTAACCGTTGTAGCAGAAGGTAATATAACTAAGGCAGCAGATAAATTATTTTTATCGCAACCAGCCTTAAGTTACCGCCTAAGGCAAATGGAGAATGCTATGGGGCATCCCTTATTAATTCGTACTAATGAAGGTATTGTGCTTACCCCGGAAGGTGAACTATATTATACCTATTGTCAGCATATGTTGGCGGAGCTAGAGCAATTAAAACAAACTATGGGGGAAATGAGTGGGCAAATTCAAGGGACCTTGACCTTAGCCTCGTCTATTAACTTTGCGGACTATCAGCTGCCGCGCCTATTAAAAGAATTTTCGCAACAATATCCGAGCATTCGTGTGAAGGTGAAAACAGGCTATAGTGCGCAGGTTAAAAAGATGTTTAATGCTGGTGAGGTCATGGTGGCCATTGCGCGAGGAGAAGGGAATGGACATAGTAAACCATTATTTGAAGAACCGTATTGCTTAGTCTATAAAGAGCCGGTTACAATTGATGAATTGGCTCAGTTACCTTTGATTCAATATCGCACGGACCCATCAGTATCAATGATCATATCGAACTGGTGTGATGAAAATTTACCTCCAAACTATATGCCATCTATGGAGCTTGACTCCATGGTGACTTGTCGGCAATTTGTGCGTGAAGGGCTAGGCTGGGCTATTTTACCTTATTTAGGTCTAGGCAGTTGCATTGAAGACAAGCTCTTTATTAAACCTATAGTTCATAAAAATGGTGAACCTATTGTTAGACCTACCTATTTGTACTATAGTGAAATGAGTACAAAGCTCATTGCAGTAAAAACATTTACTGATTTCTTAGAAAACTACTACAAGAAATACAAGGTAGTAAAATAAAATTTTATACCCACTATAGGGCCTCTCTATTATCTTTTGTATACTGGGCAGTATATAATACAAGTTGAAAAAGATTAATTACTTATATTTCACTTGTAAAAGAGATAGGGAGGCTTTTGTATGTTATCTATTCGGCGCGAAGCAAAGGCAGGATTTGCAGAAAAACAAGATATCCTAATCATCGTATTTCCTAAGCAATCAGGGATTGAAATTGAATTAGAATCCAAGGTGCAAACACAATATGGAGCTCATATAGAGGAATTGATTCGTAAAACCATTGTGGAAGCTGGTTTTGACGGTGTTCGAGTAGTGGCACAGGATCAAGGAGCCTGGGATTATACTATTAAGGCGCGCGTATTAGCGGCTTTAAATCGAGCAAAAACTCTTAGTGATGAATATGGGGATGACATCGAGGGTGCAATAAAGGATGAAATAGAGAGGACTATAAAGCGTGAAATACAGAGCGAAATAGAGTATGCCCGAGATAATTTGAATCATGCACTTTCGGCGGCGATAAAGAGTCCTAGCGATAATTCCCGCAATGTGATAGCGGAAACAGTAAAAAGTTCCACAGTTAACTCCGAGAATGCTCTTACGGAAGCGGCTAAAGAACGACTTGCTCGGAGCATGATGTTCGTACCTGGCAACACGCCTAAAATGCTCAATAGTGCCGATGTATATGGTGCTGATAGCTTAATGTTTGATATAGAAGATTCTATTTTTGTGGATGAAAAAGATTCAGCTCGCTTGTTAGTAGCAGAGATGTTAAAGGCTATTCCTTTTAAATCAGAAACAGTGGTACGTATCAATCATCCTACACAGACTCCCTTTGGCTTAGATGACCTAGATGTGATTGTACGAGCGAAGCCTAACTTGATTCGTCTGCCTAAAACTGAAGACGTGTCAGAAGTGGAATTAGTGGCACATAAAATTGCTGAAGTTGAGCAGGAAATGGGCTGGCCTGAAGGTTCAATTAACATTATTGTAGCCATTGAGTCGGTGAAAGGTCTTTACAATGTGCGTGAGATTTGTCACGGACCACGTGTCATTGGCATTGCACTAGGGGCAGAAGATTATCGCGCAGATCTTAGGACTGGAAAATCAAAGCCCGCTGTAGAGCTTACTTTTGCGCGTCAAACTATTTTGCTTGCTGCTCGTGAGGCCGGCATCCGATGCATTGATACAGTGTTTTCTGATGTGAAAGACACAGAGGGATTCCTTGAAGAGGTTAATTACATAAAATCCCTTGGATTTGATGGAAAATCCTGTATTCATCCTACGCAAGTTGCATTAGCGCATAAGGTTTTTACCCCAAGTGATAAAGAGATTGCATACTCTGTGAAGGTGCTGAATGCTTATGCTGATGCAGTGGCTAATAATAAGGGCGTATTAGCGGTTGACGGTAAAATGATTGATAAGCCGATAGTAGTGAGAGCGCAGCGCATTATAGATAAAGCACGGGCTGCGGGGATTAAAGTACAATTAGCTGGCGAAACAAATGAATCTATAAAGGCAAGTGAAGCCTGTGTCCAACATACTTATAAGAAGGGAAAAGTATTGGCATCTTTAGACGAGGCGATTGAAAAAACTGGTCTAGCTGACGGCATGACTATATCATTCCACCATCATTTTAGAAATGGTGATTATGTTATGAGATTAGTTATGGAAGCAATTAAGGCACGAGGCATTAAGGATTTAACTATTGCTGCAAGTTCCTTGAGTCCTTGTCACGAGTTTCTCATTGATTATATTAAAGCTGGTATTGTTACCGCCTTAGAAACTTCCGGTGTGCGAGATGAGTTAGGAAAATACTTAACATGTAATCCTAAAGCTTTAAAGCGTCCTTTAGTAGTGCGTTCTCATGGGGGCCGTGTTAGAGCTATTGTTAGTGGCGAACTTCATATTGATGTAGCTTTTATGGGGGCTCCAACCTGTGATTACCGTGGGAATTTTACTGGTTCTATGGGAAAATCTGCTTGTGGCTCATTAGGTTACGCTATGGTGGACTCTCATTATGCAGATACGACAGTGGCTATTACCGATAATTTAGTGGATGTTGTGCCTCATCCATCGGTGCCACAAACTGATGTTGATTATGTAGTTGTAGTGGATGAAATTGGCGATGCAGAAGGTATTGCATCAGGCGCTATTGGTTTTGCCAAAAGTCCAGTGCAACAGAAAATTGCTGAACTAGTAGGGCAATTTTTAAATGAAGCGGATATTATTAAAGAAGGCTTTGCCTTCCAGTTAGGTGCTGGTGGTGCATCGCTTACGGTGGCCAAGCATATTGGCGACAGTTTGCGTGCTAAAGGGATTACTGCAGGTTTTGGCATCGGTGGTGCTACCGGGATTTTAACGGGCCTATTGGAAGAAGGCTTAATCAAGGCCATTTATGATACCCAATCCTTTGATACAGTGGCAGCGCACTCCTTAGCGACCAATCCAAACCATATTGAAATCAGTGCGTCCATGTACGCAAATCCATGGACTGATTGCATGACAAATTATCTAGACGTAGTCTTCTTGGGAGCTACAGAAATTGATGTAAACTTTAATGTAAACTGTTTAACTGATTCTAATGGAGTATTGATGGGGGCTTCTGGGGGGCATAGTGACACTGCTGAAGGGGCTAAATGCACCGTCATTACTTGTCCTCTTACGCGTGGTCGTTTGCCTATGATTGTAGATCAGGTACAAACGGTAATTACTCCCGGCTCGTCTGTTGATGTGTTAGTTACAGAGCGGGGGATTGCTATTAATCCGGCACGAACAGATTTAATCGAACGTTTGAAAGACTCTAATTTACCTATCTATACCATTCAAGAACTACAACGTCTGGCCCATGATTTGGTAGGCGTGCCCGATACTGTGAAAGTGAGTCAAGATGAGGGCGATGTAGTGGCTGTTGTGGAGGAAAGGCGTGGGGGCATAGGTGATAAAGTAAGAAAGCCTCTCCGATAATGCGCGTTTTGTGATAGAAAATATTATCAGTTAAATATTAGTAAAGAGACCCATTGTGTATTTACTCCCAACTCGTCAAGCTCGAATGGTCGTTACATACACAATGGGTCTCTTTTTTATAGCGTTATCGGGGGCTCTAGCAAATTTTCTATCTTATTGGCATTATTGGAGAGGCGTTTCTTATTAAGATGGGGAGGAGAAATTTGTCTTATGATCGTCAAGCTCGGATGGTCGCTATATGTATATAGAGGCTCTTTTTTATAACTAATTAGTAAAATCTGACCGAATAGAGTTTGCCTTATACACACTTTGTGTTCACCATAAAAGGCTTGTCTTATAGCGAGGAGAGGGAATTTTTATTAACGCAGGCGGCGACGAAGAGGTGAAATAGAAAAAGCCTGCGCTACAAAGCGCAGGCTTTTATGGTTTTTATTGACCCTTTTCTTTGAAGATGGATTCACCAGGTTTCATAGGGTTTGGTACTTTACCTGGGTTAGGGTCAAAGTCTTTCA
Organism: uncultured Veillonella sp.; assembly: GCF_900545795.1. GTDB lineage: Bacteria > Bacillota > Negativicutes > Veillonellales > Veillonellaceae > Veillonella_A. The sequence goes on along the minus strand of NZ_URAR01000010.1, from coordinate 27,579 downwards.
TATAATTGTCTGTATTAATTGGCGTTGTTTGAGGGACTGCTAGTTCGGGATGGATCCACTCAAGTTGCATAATGCGCCATTGAAGGGCATTGTTTTGCTTTTTTAATAGCCAGACTTCTTTTTCTAAGGTTTTGATTCGAGCCGCATGGTTGTTACTAATGTGTTCTAGATTTGTGATGCGGTAGTCAAAGCTATCGTAATCGCTCATATTATGCTCCCCGTATACGCGGGTGGCAAGTTCGTCAATTTGAGCTTGTTGATAGGCGATAAAACCTATGAGTACTGCAAAGAGTAATGAAATGACAGTTTTATAAACGGTAGACCGTTTCATAAGATAGTGTTCCTTCTATATAGTATTTTATTTTATTTTATTTTATTTTATTTTATTTTATTTCAGGATTAGCAATAGTTGGCAATGGAAGTTTAGCCGTTACAAAGTCTAACCATAAGCGAGATGCGTGGGAAAGGTAGTGACCTTTCTTCCAGATTACATACAATGTATGGGTAATTTCTGGTTTTACTAATGGACGGACTACTACATTAGTCGCGATTTTAGTATTCTCTCCCTTAGTAGGGCAGAGGCGACTAGGAAGGATAGCCACGGCTAAATGCGCACCTACAGTTTGCAACATGAGGTCTCGTTGGCTTGTTTCAAATACTACATGTGGTTGGAAACCAGCGTGTTTACACGCTTTGATAAGTTCATCATGAAGATTGAAGTCATCTTTATGGATTACGAAGGATTCGTCCGCTAGCATTTCAAGAGAAATTTCCTTTTCTTTGGCTAATGGATTATCACGTGGTAATACAACAGAGAGTGGATCACTAGTTAAATAGAAGGATTCAAATTCTTTTGGATTTGGCTTAGTACAGATGATGCCAATATCTACCATACCTTCTTGTACGTTGAGCTCGATTTTTTTAGAGCCATATTCATAAAGCCCAAGCTCGATTTGAGGGTAGGCACGTTTGAACTCCCCAAGAAGTTGGGCGAAAATTGGTGCATCCGTAATAGGTGGTAAACCAATAAGAATGGAACCTTGTTCTAGACGGAATTCGTTTTCGAAATCTACTTTTAAATGTTCAAACATGAATACTACGCGTTTAGCGTGAGTTAAGAAAATTGTGCCGCCATCAGTTAATTCTACTGATTTGGCATTACGCATGAAGAGAACCACGCCCAATTCATCTTCTAATGCTTTAATAGTACGGCTGATTGCAGATTGCGAGATATGAAGATTGCGTGCTGCCTTACTAAAACTTTTTTGATCGGCTACTTCTACGAAGTATTTTAAATGATGAAAGTCCATGGTACACCTCGAGTATCTTAAGAAAAATTAAAAATAATTGTAATGCTAATAAAAGTAATACAACTAACTAGAATATAATAAAATGATTCAAATTACGGAATACAATACTAGGTAGAATTGATACTACCTACTATGTATGGTACAGGTCCTATTCTCAATATACAACAAGAGAGAAACTCAATAAAACATTTAATACAACTAATAAGAATGCAATTAAATCGATACATTTAAATGTATGAGTAAATGTAAAGGACCTATGAATAAAAGTAAATTGATAATCTCATAATTAGCAAACCAACACGTTGCCTTCATATTGCTATCTCAATTCTATAATTGTATAATGAACGTATGAGGCTATATCGATTTGTTATTTTAGGAATGAAATAAGTCCTCCTCTTGTAAATGAGTATTAATAGTATTATATTATTACATTTTTGCAAGATAGGCAATGCTTTTACGAAAAATACGACATATAATGCATTAATTTCTAACAGTATATGTTGCTTAGTGAGTATAGAAATGCCTTTGAAGAGGCGATTGGCCCGGTGTATTACATAATATATTGCGTTTTAGTCAATCCTATAGTGTATTCAATATACTAGTATACTATAGGCTATTTACACGCAACGAATTATATAGATGCGCTAGGTGCGGGGGAATTTGTTCCTGAGATAATAAGGGTAAGCAAGTGTACAACTCATTTTTAATGCTTAAGGAGGCTTTTTTAACATGAGTAAAATGAAAACTATGGACGGCAACCAGGCTGCGGCTCACGTTGCATACGGTTTTACCGAAGTAGCTGCGATTTTCCCAATTACACCATCATCTCCAATGCCAGAACATGTTGATGAATGGGCTGCTACTGGCCGTAAAAACATCTTCGGTCATCCAGTACAAGTTGTAGAAATGCAATCTGAAGCTGGTGCTGCAGGCGCTGTACACGGTTCCTTACAGGCAGGTGCCTTGACAACTACATTTACGTCTTCTCAAGGTTTACTTTTAATGTTACCAAATCTTTACAAAGTGGCTGGTGAATTACTTCCAGGCGTATTCCATGTAGCAGCTCGTGCGTTAGCAGCTCATGCACTTTCCATCTTTGGTGACCACCAAGACGTAATGGCAGCTCGTGCTGCTGGTTGTGCTATGCTTTCCGAAGCATCTGTTCAAGAAGTTATGGACCTTGCTCCAGTTGCACATTTGACTGCAATTAAGACTCGCGTACCTTTCATTAACTTCTTCGACGGTTTCAGAACTTCCCATGAAATTCAAAAAATCGAAGTTCTTGACTATGAAGACTTAAAACCATTAGTAGATATGGAAGCTGTTAAAGAATTCCGCCAACGTGCCTTGAATCCAGATTCCCCTGTAACTCGTGGTACTGCAGAAAACCCTGATATCTACTTCCAACATCGTGAATCTTCTAACCCATTCTACTTAGAAGTTCCAAATGTAGTAGAACATTACATGGCTGAAATCAACAAACTTACTGGCCGTAACTACCAATTATTCAACTACATCGGTGCTCCAGATGCTACTGACGTTATCGTAGCTATGGGTTCTAGCTGCCAAGTTGTAGAAGAAACTGTTAACTACTTAAACGCTCAAGGCCGCAAAACTGGTCTTGTTAAGATTCATTTGTTCCGTCCATTTGCAACTGATCGTTTCATCGCAGCTCTTCCTAAGACTGTAGAACGCATCGCTGTATTAGACCGTACAAAAGAACCAGGTGCATTGGCTGAACCTTTATTCTTAGACGTTCAAGCTGCTTTAGTACAACATGATGTTAACGCTAAAGTATTCGCTGGCCGTTATGGCTTAAGCTCCAAAGACGTTATTCCTTCCGATATCGTAGCTGTATTTGACAACATGTTAGCTAGCGCTCCTAAACGTCAATTCACTTTAGGTATCGAAGACGACGTAACTAACTTATCCTTAAAACGCGTTGAAGGCGTTGACATTAAAGACGAAGGCTTAACTGGCTGTAAATTCTGGGGCTTCGGTTCCGACGGTACTGTTGGTGCTAACAAGTCTGCTATCAAAATCATCGGTGACTACACTGACATGTATGCTCAAGCATACTTCGATTACGACTCCAAAAAATCTGGTGGCGTAACTATGTCTCACTTACGTTTTGGTAAGACTCCGATCAACAAACCTTACCTTGTAACTGAACCAGAATTCATCGCTTGTCATCGTCAATCCTATGTTCACGAATACGATTTACTTCGTGGCATCAAAAAAGGCGGTACATTCTTATTGAACTGTACTTGGACTCCAGAAGAATTAGCTGAAAAATTACCTGCTAAGCTTCGTCGTACCATTGCAGAAAAAGAATTGAACTTCTACGTTATCAACGCTGCTGCTATCGCTCAAGAAATCGGTCTTGGTGGTCGTATCAACATGATTTGTCAAGCTGCATTCTTCAAATTGACAAACATTATCCCTGTTGATAAAGCTATTGAATACTTAAAAGATTCCGTAGAAAAAACATATGGCAAAAAAGGTCAAAACGTTGTTGATATGAACAACGCGGCTATCGACAAAGGTGTTGACGCATTAGTTAAAATCGACGTTCCAGCTGACTGGAAAAATGCTGTTGATGAAAAAGCTGCTGCTGTTAAACCAGGTTGCCAATCTTGCCCAAGCTATGTGGAAAACATTTGCCAACCAGTTAATGCGCAAGCAGGTTATGACTTGCCAGTAAGTACTTTCACAACTCATGAAGATGGTACTTTACCTTCTGGTACTGCTGCTTACGAAAAACGTGGTGCTGCATTATTCGTTCCACACTGGATTAAAGAAAACTGTATCCAATGTAACCAATGTGCGTTCGTATGTCCACATGCTACAATCCGTCCAATTCTTGCTACTGAAGAAGAAGTTAAAAACGGTCCTGCAAACTTTGAAGCTGTACCAGCTCTTGGCAGCAAAGACGGCTTACAATTCCGCATTGCCGTATCTCCACTTGACTGCTTAGGATGTTCCAACTGTGTTAACATTTGTCCATCCCCTAAAGGTAAAGCCATCGAAATGCGTCCAATCGACGAAGAAATGGAATTTGCAGAAACTTGGGATTATGCAGTTAACTTACCAACTAAACCAAATCCAATGAAGAAAGATACAGTTAAGGGTAGCCAATTCGAACAACCATTGCTCGAATTCTCCGGCGCTTGCGCAGGTTGTGGCGAAACTCCTTATGCTCGTTTGATTACTCAATTGTTCGGTGACCGTATGGTTATTGCGAATGCTACTGGTTGTTCCTCCATCTGGGGCGCTTCCATGCCAGCTTCTCCATACACTAAAAACCAACAAGGTCATGGTCCAGCATGGGCTAACTCCTTGTTCGAAGATAATGCTGAATACGGTTATGGTATGTTAGTTGGTGCTAAGAAAATCCGCACTCAATTAGCTGAAACTGCAGAAAAAGTTGCTGAAACTGCTGCTCCAAGCTTAAAAGCTGCTATCGAAGGCTGGTTAGAAGCTAAAGACCAAGGCGAAGGTTCTCGTGAACGCGTAGCTGCTTTAGTTGCTGAACTTGAAAAAGCTGAACAAACTGAAGACATTAAAGAAATGCTTGATAAGAAACAATATCTTGTTAAACGTTCCCAATGGATCTTCGGTGGTGACGGCTGGGCATATGATATCGGCTTCGGCGGTCTTGACCATGTATTAGCATCTGGCGAAGACATCAATGTATTCGTATTCGATACTGAAGTTTACTCCAATACTGGTGGTCAATCCTCCAAATCCACTCATACAGCTGCTGTAGCTCAATTCGCTGCTTCCGGTAAACGTACTAAGAAGAAAGACCTTGGCATGATGGCTATGTCTTATGGTTATGTATATGTAGCTCAAGTATCCATGGGCGCTGACAAAAACCAATTAATGAAAGCTATCACTGAAGCTGAAGCATATCCAGGACCATCCTTAATCATTGGTTACTCCCCATGTATTAACCATGGTATCAAAGGTGGTATGGGCGGTGCTCAAGAAGAACAACGCCGTGCAGTTGCTTGCGGTTACTGGGATCTATACCGTTACAACCCAGCTCTTAAAGCTGCTGGTAAAAACCCATTCAGCCTTGATTCTAAAGAACCAACTGAAAACTTCCGTGACTTCTTAATGCATGAAGTTCGTTATGCTTCCTTGAAGAAAGCTGCTCCAGAAATTGCTGAAGAATTATTCGCAAAAACTGAAGCTGATGCTAAAGAACGCCGTCAATCTTATGTTCGTCTACAAAAAGGTTTTGAAGAAATTCTATAATCTTAGACTGGCTTAGTGAGACTGTTCAATAGTCATAAACTGAAGTAAATAAAAACCACAAGACTCTCGAAAGAGGGGCTTGTGGTTTTTTGTTATTTAATACTTAAGATTAAAGGCCGAATATTAAATACTTAATCTTATCTGCTTATTTTAAATACATAGTATTAAAAGGACAAAACCAAGTTTGTGTCGAAATATAAAAGTAGCTTATTTCGAAGGAGGTTAATCATTAGTAGATTATTCAAACGCAGAGTATAAAAAGTAGCTTTTTCAAAAGTAGCTTCTATAAACGTGGTTTATTCATAACTAGATTACTTATAAATAGATTACTCATATCTAGACTATTCACAAGTAGTTTACTTACATCTTTTAAAAATAACTAATAAGCTAAAATGTATGTGTAGATGTATATATGCATTTATGTGTATATGTAATAGTATTGTTTTATAGTGATTTTGCTATATTATTTGCAAGGAGGCCTAATATGAAGTCATCAAAGCGTTCCAAGGCATGGCTATTAGCCGCTGTTTGTACATTTTGCTTAGGCTGGGGTGAGAGCCAGGCGACTATTGCGGAGTCCGTAACTTATTTGCCTAAGACAGTCGTGTTTAGTGATGAGGTAGAATATATTAATGAACAGCCTCTCAGTAGTTTAGAAAACTTCAAGGCTGTAGCCCTAACTGAAGGGCTAGTAGATCCAGATGAATCAGGACGAGCTACAGCAGAGGATTATAAAGCAGTGCCTACGGCTTTGGCTATTGTAGAAACTAAGGATGGATATGGCTTAATCGACAATCAAGGTCGTGAAATTGTACCAGCACAGTATAAATTTGTAGAGTCAGCTAATCGAGGGCACGCGCTTGTTTTTAGTAATCCTGTAGAGAAAAAGAAGAACAAAGAAAATAAAAAGAATAAGGTAAACGAGGAGACAGAACGCAAGAATGGATCAACTAACGAAGCTGGTAGTAGTGATAAGGGCCAGCCAGAGAGTAGAGAAACTACTGAAGCTAAGCGATATGTAGGGGTGCGTGTACTAGCACCAGAGGTAACAGAGACTCGTTATGAATCTGATGTATATTTGCCATTTAAAGATAAAAAAACTAAGCGTTATGGTTTTAGGACGATTAGTGAAGAGATTGTGATTGCACCGCAATATAAGGATATATACACTGATTTTAGTGAAGACCGCGCTTTTGTAAAGAATGAAAAAGGCCAAATAGTAGCTATTGATAGTACGGGCACGCAATTATTTACGGTTAATGCAGATTCGGTATCTCCTTATCACAATGGTTTAGCTGAAATTCAACGCAAAGCATCTGGTTTTAATTTACTCGGTGCTATTGCGGGCATTGCTTTTGGTGGTTTTGGCGGTAGCCATGATACAGGGATTGGCATAAGCTTTGGCAGTGATGGCATTGGCCTTGGTATAGGTCATGGTTATGGATACGATGATTTTTGGGACCATCGTCATCATCACTTCTTTGGCGGAGTGACTGTAGTGCGCGATAAAGTAAAACGAGGCTATATTGACCGAGATGGTCGAGTGGTAGTAGATAGTAAGAATGATTTTGTATATCCGATGATGCCATTCGGTACAATTATTGAAAATGACCATAAATTAGCTGTAGTTAATCGTCAAGGTGAGTTCTTAATTCCTTTTGGAGACTATGAACTAGATAGCATTAGTCTTTTTGATCCATATATTGCACTGAAAAATACGATGACTGAAAAACGAGGTGTTTTAAACTATAATGACAATACCGAGGTGTTGCCATTTATTTACAATTCCATAGACTTTATGAACGATAGATATATCGTTGCTGAAAGCTCTGATGTTAAACATGTGTATAAAATGGAACCGCAACGACAAGAAATGTTTACTTTGTCTAAAGGGGCAAAACATAGTTTCTTTGGTGCTGAAGGCTATGCCTGGGTTGTAGATGATTCTTTATTAGGATCTGGATTCACCGGGTATAAAATTATTGATACTTCTGGTCAAGTGGTATATGAAGCAAAGGATGTAAAGATTCAAGATGTGTCTAACTTTGTGTCCTATTATTCGGCTGTTCGCGTAGATGGCAAGTGGGGGATTATGGATACGCATGGACATTGGATTGTTGAGCCAAGCTATAAAAATCTTCGCTTTGTATTGCCAGTAGGTAATGCGACTATGATGATTCGTTAGAGACAGATAAAAAGACGACTTACCAATTGGTAAGTCGCCTTTTTTATGCATTGTGTCTTAGCATAGATTGTTATATTTTATTATAGAATATGCATGCGTTGCGCTTCGTCGAATTCATCAGTAATTTCTTTTGAAGGTGGTGTATCGAGTAGGCTCACGATATAAATGGCAAGGGTGGAAAGAATGAAGCCCGGTACGATTTCATAGAGTCCAAACCAACCAAATTGCTTCCAAATGAGCACCGTTAAGCCACCTACGACTACGCCAGCAACACAGCCCTTTAAGGTCATACGGCGCCAGAAAAGCGAAAGCAGAATCGCTGGACCAAAGGCAGCACCAAAGCCTGCCCAAGCATAGGCAACCATGGTTAAAATATAGCTGCTAGGATCTAGCGCAAGCCAAAGGGCTAGGGCTGAGATCACAAGTACTGTAATACGGCTAATCATAACGAGCTCATAATCATTAGTTTTGTGACGCACAATATTTTTGTATAAATCCTGTGCTACTGAAGAGGCGGTTACGAGCAATTGACCAGAAGCTGTACTCATGATAGCAGCAAGTACAGCAGACCAAATGAGGCCGGCCACAAATGGAGGGAAGAGTTGTTCATTCATAACTAAGAACACGCGCTCCACATCAGGCCCTTCTAGTGGTGTTGTTAAGTATACTTTACCGACAAGACCAACGACAACCGCGGCTATAAGTGAAATAATTACCCAAACCATAGCAATGTTAGTTGCTTTTTTTAGTTCTTTGGCACTGGAGATGGCCATAAAGCGCACTAAAATATGAGGCTGACCAAAATAACCAAGGCCCCAAGCGAGAGAGGAAATAATGCCGATGACTAACGTAAAGGTGTCTGTTTCCGGCCCCCAAATAGATAGGCCTTGAGGGAACTCGGTAGCGATGAGATTCATCGTATCAGTGGGGCCACCCATCATGAAGGCTGCTGTAACTGGTACAATTAAAATGGCAAAGAACATCATGGTGCCTTGGATTAAATCAGTCCAACTAACAGCAAGGAAGCCACCTAAGAAGGTATAGAAAATAACAACCCCGGCAGTAATTAATAAGGACGTTACATAATCGAGACCAAAGATGGTATTAAATAGTTTGCCCCCTGCTACGAAGCCTGAAGATGTATAAATGAGGAAGAAAATAACTATGAATAGGGCTGATACGATAGGCAGGATTTTAGTGTGATCGCGGAAGCGATTTTTTAAATAATCTGGAATAGTCAAGCTATTGCTAGCCACTTCGGTGTGGTTGCGGAGCCTTTTGGAAATAAAAGCCCAATTGAGCCAGGTACCACCAGCGAGGCCGAGAGCAATCCAAATAGCAGAAATCCCTGTGCTATAGGCAAAGCCTGGTAATCCCATTAGCATCCAGCCACTCATATCTGATGCTTCAGCACTCATAGACGTAATCCAGGGGCCTAATTGGCGTCCACCTAGAATATAATCGCTTAGATTTTTAGATTTTCGATAATAATAAATTCCAATATACATCATGAGCCCTAAATATATGGCAAAGGCTATAATGATGGAAATTTGTGAGTACATAGGCAGTACCCTCCTTTATATAAAGTTTAATATTAGTATATTGTACCATAAATAGGGGGCGTCCTACTATATTATAAGAATAAAGTCTATAGAAATTTTAAGAGATGTTAAGAAGTGCCTTTAAGAGATATTAAGGATAAATTTTAAGCCATGTGAAGAATAACGTGTAAGAGATGTTAAGGAGCTATTTAAGCGATGTTGAGGAGATATTTTAAGCAATGCTAGGAGTTTTTTATAGCACGCTTGGAGAAGACCTAACAACAGGTATTAGTAAAGGTGAAACTATTAAGTTTAAAATAAAGACCGCCAGAAATATCAGGAATTTTAGGATAAATTGAAGGTTTCATAGTTTGCCCGAAGTTAGTAGAAATGATAAAATAATAAGATAGCCAATAAGGCAAAAGTTAGCTAGATTTGATTTTGTTGTAAAGGACGTGATGAGATGGCACATAAGGCAGCTGAAGCAGCATTAGAGCGATTTTTTGGCTATTCTTCCTTTAGACCAGCTCAAGAGGTACCGGTAGCGTCCTTGTTGGCAGGGCAAGATATATTAGCCATTATGCCTACTGGCGCGGGGAAGTCTATATGCTTCCAGATTCCAGCGCTATTGCGGCAAGGGCTGACTATTGTATTTTCTCCACTCATCTCGCTTATGCAAGATCAAGTAGAAGGCCTGCGCCTACAACATATTCCGGCAGCCTATATGAATAGCACTCTTGAGCAAGATCAAGTTGTAGCCCTCATGCGTCAGTTGCGAGCTGGGCGAATAAAACTTTTATACTTAGCTCCAGAGCGACTAGGATCAGAATATTTTCAAAACTTTTTATGTGAATTGCCTATTTCACAAGTAATAATAGATGAGGCTCATTGTGTGTCACAATGGGGGCATGACTTTAGACCTTCCTATCAATTGATTGGGCCTTTTATAGAGCGTTTGCCTAAGCGCCCTGTTGTGGGTGCTTTTACAGCAAGTGCTACACAAGAAGTAGAGAGAGATATGAAGCGCCTCTTAGGCCTTACGCAAGCTCGAGTTCATATTACCGGCTTTGACCGTCCTAATTTAGCATTTTCCGTAGTGCAGCCGAGTCGTAAGTTACCTTATGTACTTCAATTTGTAGAAGCTCATAAAGATGAGAATGGTGTGATTTACTGCTCCACGCGCAAGGATGTGGAAAAGATTTACGGAGAACTTATTAAGCATGGCTATGAAGCTGGCTATTACCATGCTGGTCTATCTGATGAAGTGCGTAAATTACAGCAAGAGCGCTATGCTTATGATAAGGTGAAAATCATGGTTGCCACCAGTGCTTTTGGTATGGGTATTGATAAGAGTAATGTACGCTATGTATTGCATTATCAAATGCCGCGCAATATGGAGAGTTATTACCAAGAGGCCGGTCGTGCTGGCCGTGATGGGGGGCCTGCTGTTTGCGTACTCCTCTATAGTGGGCGCGATGTGATGATTCATAAGTATTTAATCAATGAATCTGTTCATGAGCCGGCTCGCCAGCGCATTGAAATGACTAAATTGCAGCAAATGATTAACTATTGCTTTACTACGGACTGTTTGCGCAAATATATGCTCAATTACTTTGGTGAGCAAGTACAATGGACGCGTTGTGATAATTGTAGCTCTTGTAAAAATAAAGGGCAGCTCCGTGATTTGACGAAGGAAGCTAAATATATATTTAAGGCCATTGTAGATACTGAAGAGCGCTATGGGGCTGCGATGATTGCTGATATTGTAGCCGGCAATCGGACGGATCGCATTGTCAAATATGGATATGATCGCCTTCCTGTATTTGGCGCTTTGCGCGATATGGATGACAAGGATATAAAAGGTCTAATCCGTCAATTTGTATCCTTAGGATATTTGCATTGCGCTACAGGGAAGTACCCTATATTAAGTATTGAGCCCGCTGGTGAAGCTGTGCTCGAAGGTGAGGCTACAGTACAAGAAGTGCGACGTCAAGTCGTAACAGTGCGTGAAGAACCTTATCGAACTGCTGGAGCTGGAGGTATGGCTAAACAATGGGCAGCACAGCGAAGTCGCGGTGGCAAGAAAAGTCTGTTTGATGTACTTAGGGAACATCGAAAGAAACTTAGTGAAATTAAGAATGTACCACCATATTTAATTTTCCCAGATACAGTTTTAATTGATATGGCTTCTACTAGACCGCGAACCTTAGCGGATTTGAGCAATATAAAAGGCGTAGGCGATGCTAAATTACAAGAGTTTGGCCTGTCCTTTTTAGCTGTTATTAGTCAGTATAAGTAGTCAGATAAATATATAAATTGGTTATGATAAAGGAGAACCACCATGAGTAGTGCGGATACACAGTATTTAGATATTATTGAGCGCATTTTAAAGGATGGATACTATGCAAATAATCGCACTGGCATCCCTACATACAAATTGCCTCATCAAGTGATGCAGTTTGATTTAGCTAAGGAATTTCCTATTTTAACAACTAAGTTTGTAGCATTTAAAACAGCCTTAAAAGAATTGCTTTGGATTTGGCAAAAGCAGAGTAATGATGTAAAAGAATTGCAAGCTATGGGCGTTCATGTATGGGATGAATGGATGCGCGAAGATGGCACTATTGGCAAGGCTTATGGTTATCAGCTAGCAAAGTATAAACAAGTAGACAATCTATTGCGCATGATTAAAGAGGACCCTCAAAGTCGCCGCATGATTGTAACACTTTGGAATATTGAAGATTTGCCAGACATGGCGTTACAACCTTGCGCTTATGAGACTCTTTGGGATGTGGCTGGAGACCGCCTCAATTGTATGCTTGTACAGCGCAGTGGTGATATGGGCTTAGGCGTGCCATTTAATATGGCCCAATATGCCACATTAGTATGCTTAATTGCTCAAGTGAGTGGGTTAAAACCTGGTCGCTTTACCCATATTATTAATAATGCCCATATTTACGAAAATCATGTGGACGCATTAAAAACACAATTAGAGCGTCGTGACCAAGCGTTAGCAGCGCCGAAGATTTGGATTAATCCTGACGTAACTGATTTCTATGGGATTACACCAGATGATGCAAAACTTGAAGGTTATGAGCATTTAGGTAAACTGCCTATGGATGTAGCCGTATAAGACGTAGAATGCAGGGACTATAAAATGTATTGGTTAGGTTGATGGAGGTGTCTTATGTTAGCGATGATCGTGGCGCGTGCCAGCAATGGCGTTATTGGGAAGGATAATAAGTTAATTTGGCATATTTCTAAGGATTTACAGCATTTTAAATTGTTGACCACAGGTCATGTTATCATCATGGGGCGTAAGACTTTGGAGTCTTTGCCATTCTTATTGCCTAAACGGGAGCATTGGGTGATTACTCGTCAAGCAGATTATGTACCACCATATGAAGGGGTGCGCGTATTTCACAGCCCTGAAGAAGCTGTAGCAGAAGCGGAAAAATTAAATGATATTGTGTTCTGCATTGGAGGCGCTGAGATTTACAAGAGTCTTATGCCTTATGCAGACCGTCTTTATGTGACAGAGATTTATAAAGACTATGACGGGGATGCCCTATTCCCACCGATTATGGCAGATGAATTTATGGAGTCGGTGCGTATGACAGGATCAGATGAGACCGATGAGGTAGCGTTTGATTTTGTTATTTACAGTCGCATATAGTAATGCTAGGGAAGACTCTTATAGCCTAGTTAAGGATAGAAATAAAATTGTTGGAGGAAGTAGTACATGTTAGAAAAAATGGCTCACCATATAGCCGGTGAACTGGGTGTAAAGGATTGGCAAGTAAAAGTAGCTGTTGAACTTATGGATGAAGGGAATACCGTACCTTTTATTGCTCGATATCGAAAAGAAAAAACAGGCGAATTAAAGGATGAGCAATTACGTGAAATTGAAGAACGTATTAAATATTTACGCAATTTAGAGAGTCGCCGTGAAGAGATTATTCGCTCGATTACAGAACAGGAGAAAATGACACCTGAACTGGAAGTGGCTTTGCAAAATGCTATGAAATTACAAGAGCTAGAAGACTTGTATTTACCTTATCGTCCTAAGAAGCGCACGCGTGCTTCTATGGCGCGAGAAGCAGGGCTTGAGCCACTAGCGGATTTATTATGGAAAGCAGGTAGTGATAATAAGGCCAGTGCAGACGAACTAGCTAGTCCATTCATTACTGATGCGGTGGAATCTGTAGAGGCAGCCTTGCAGGGGGCCATGGATATTTTGGCCGAAGATGTAAGTGATCGCGCCGATTTCCGCGCCTATTTACGTGAGTCTATGTGGAAGAAAGATACTATTTCAGCAGCTCTTACAGGGGATGATGAAGAGGTAAAAAAAGGCTTTTTGCAATATGATGAATATGAAGAGCCTATCCATCAAATGCCATCACACCGAATTCTCGCTATTAATCGCGGTGAAAAATTGGGGGCCTTAAAGGTGAGTCTAAATGCTAGCGATGATACATATATTGCGTATATGTTGAGCAAAATCCCAAGCGATGGAGCACCAGCTTTGGCAACATATCGTGAGGAAGCGGTAGCGGATGCGTATAAACGACTCATTTTACCGGCTTTAGAACGAGAGATTCGTAAGACCTTAACTGAAGCGGCTGATGAGCAAGCTATTAAAGTGTTTGGCACGAATCTTCGCAATTTATTGCTTCAACCACCATTGGCAGGGCATGTAATTATGGGCCTTGACCCAGGCTATCGCATGGGCTGTAAAATGGCCATTATTGATGCACAGGGCAATGTATTAGACCAAGGAATTTACCATCTAACTTCTGGTGAACGTGGCATAGAAGCAGCTAAAAAAGATATGCCAGCTAAGATTCGCAAGTGGAAGGTAACACTTATTTCCATTGGCAATGGTACAGCGTCTTATGAAACCGAACAATTTGTTTCTAATTTGATAGAGGCAGAGCAATTAGATTGTCATTACATTATCACTAATGAAGCGGGCGCATCTGTTTATTCCGCATCTAAGCTTGCTATTGAAGAATTACCTGATTTAGATGTATCTATCCGCGGTGCTGTGTCTATTGCGCGTCGCGTACAAGATCCATTGGCAGAAGCAGTTAAGATCGATCCTAAATCGATTGGTGTAGGACAGTATCAACATGATGTGAATCAGAAGCAATTGACTGCTACCTTAGATCAAGTGGTGGAAACGGTAGTAAACCATGTAGGCGTAGAACTCAATACGGCGTCACCAGCTATCTTGCAGCATGTAGCTGGGATTAGTAGCGCTGTAGCTAATAATATAGTAGATTATCGTAAAGATGTGGGTACGTTCACGTCTCGTAAAGAGCTCTTAAAAGTTAAGCGCTTAGGACCGGCTGCATTTACTCAATGTGCAGGTTTCTTGCGTATTAAAGATAGTGTGAATCCATTAGATAATACGCCAGTTCATCCAGAGTCATACGAATTAGCGGAAGCAATTATTAATAAATTGGGATTCCAATTGGTTCAGCTTACTGATAAATCAGCGCACGAAGAACTACTTGCTAAGTTAGGTGATGTGCAGGCTGAAAGTTTAGCTAGTGAATTGGATGCTGGGGTGCCTACAGTGCGTGATATTTTAGAGGCATTGGCTAAGCCAGGTCGCGACCCGCGTGAAGACTTACCAGCACCTATGACGCGTAAACATATTATGAGTCTTGAAGATGTCAAAGTAGGTACAGTAGTAAAAGGCACAGTTCATAATGTAGTTGACTTTGGTGCCTTCGTGGATTTTGGTCTCAAAGTCAATGGACTTCTTCATCGCAGTGAATTTTGCCGTCGCAATGAACATCCTTCTGATGTTTTGGCGGTAGGCGATATTATTGAAGCAGAAATTATTTCTGTTGAGCCAGAACGAAATCGCATTGGCCTATCCATGAAAGCTTTGCGCGATAAAGAGAAAGCGGCTCGTGGTGACGGAGCGTCCAATCAGGCTAATCAGTCCAATAATTCTCGTCGCTCTAATAGATCTAATACATCGAATAGCTCGAAGGGGGCTAACCGTGAGGGCCGACGCCAAAGTGGTGAACAAGCTAGCAATCAACAAAATGATCGCCGTCAGCGAAATAATCGCAATGCCCAGGGACGTCGTCAAGGTGGGCAGCGCTCAGGTAATGGTGAGGGCCGTGGAAATCGTCATCGTGAACCGGCACCTTTTGTGAATAATAATATTACGATTACCTATAGTAAGAAGAAATAAGTATAGTAAAAAAATAAGCATAGTGTAAGAATATCTATATAGCCAAACAAGAAAATCACTTCTTGTTTGGCTATTATGCGTCTTCTGTGTTATAATAGATAATACATCAATTTAGATATAATAGTTTTTGATTAATTATATAGATAATAAAATGTTTTTAAATAAGGAGGACTTATACAGTTCATGCTTGAAAAATTTGAAGAATTACAGATTAGTGAACCCATATTACGTGCGTTAAATGATATGGGCTTTGAAGAACCTACGCCGATTCAACAGGAAGCGATTCCAGTGGCTATGAGTGGCCTTGATATGATTGGCCAGGCTCAGACCGGTACCGGCAAAACAGCAGCCTTTGGTATTCCGGCTTTAGAGCAGGTTGATGAAAATCTTCGTGCCGTACAGGTGCTTATTTTATCGCCAACTCGTGAGCTTGCTATTCAGGTAGCTGAAGAGCTTAATAAAATGGCTCAGCACACTCAAATCCAAGCCCTTCCTATTTATGGTGGTCAGGATATTCAACGCCAATTCCGTAGTCTTCGTAAAAATCCTCAAATCATCGTGGCTACGCCAGGTCGCTTAATGGACCATATGGAACGTGGTTCCGTAAGTTTTGATAAAGTGTGCGTTGTAGTACTTGATGAAGCTGATGAAATGCTTAATATGGGCTTTGTGGATGATATTAATAAAATCTTAGGCGCTGTACCTGAAGCGCGTCAAACTTTATTATTCTCCGCTACTATGCCACCAGCTATTCAGGCTTTAGCAGAGAATTATTTAAAAGAACCACGCCTTATTCGCATGAAGGCTACACAAGTTACGATGGACTTAATCGAGCAATACTACATCGAAGTACAAGACCGTCAAAAGTTCGATTTACTTTGCCGTTTGCTTGATATGCAAGCGCCAGAGCTCGCTATTGTATTCGGTCGTACGAAACGCCGTGTAGATGAAGTAACAGAAGGTTTGAAAAAGCGTGGTTACATGGCTGAAGGTATTCATGGTGACTTGTCTCAACAAAAACGCGATAGCGTAATTCGTCAATTCCGTGAAGGCACTATTGATATTTTAGTCGCTACAGATGTGGCAGCTCGAGGCCTTGATATTAGTGGTGTAACTCATGTATATAATTATGATTTGCCACAGGATCCAGAAAGCTATGTACACCGTGTAGGTCGTACTGGTCGTGCTGGTAAAGCAGGGATGGCTAACACCTTTGTTATTCCTCGTGAAATGGAACATCTCCATGCCATTGAGCGTTTAACTAAGCGTAAAATTGCTCGCCGTCGTGCTCCATCTTTAGGTGAAGTATTAGAAGGGCAACAAAAATTAGCTGTTCAAAGCTTAATTCACATGGTAGAAGATACTGAAAATTTAAAAGAGTATCGCGCTAGTGCTGAAGAACTGCTCTCTGATATTGACTCCGTTAGTCTCGTAGCAGCGGCTATTAAATTACTTACTAAAGAGCCAGATACTACACCGGTTAAAATCACTGAAGAAGCGCCACTTCGCGTTCGTAAAAAACGCACATTTGGCAAAGATGGGCGCCGCCGTGATGGACAGCGTAATAGCCGTTTCAACCGCCGCGGCGATGGTCGCAAGAGTGATGGCCGAAAAGGTGAGGGCCGCAGCGCTCGCTCCTATGATGATCGCCGTGCAAGCGGAGAAAACCGCGGTCGCGATAATCGCAAGAGCAATGGCTATAGTCGTAAAAATAACGACAGCAATAAAAACCGCAACAATCAAAGCGGTGCATTTAAACCATACTTTAAAGACTAATTAATAGATATATACCAGCTTTTAGTATGATGGACTTCATATACAATATGTTGGTAAAATATAAGAAGAACCCGCAAAATGTAGATTATTTTGCGGGTTCAATCGTATCATTTTAAGGGTTTAATCTTGCAAAAAATTGATGACTTTGATATAATTACTTAATAATAATTATTCTTCATTAAGGGTATTTATTAGCAAATTTGTACTGAGTAGTGCGTATTTATTTACATCCGAGTGGAGAGGTTGATTCAAATGGATATTGCTCAAAAATTACGTTCTGAAGGCTTTAAAGTAACGCCTCAACGAATTGCGATTTATCAAGTGCTTTATGGGCAAAATGAGCATCCAACAGCGGAAATGATTTACCAAAGTTTGCGCAACGAGCATCCAACCATGAGTTTAGCCACTGTGTATAAGACCATGGAAATTTTTGAAAAAATTGGCCTTGTGAAAGTGCTAGATATTGGCGACGAATGCAGTCGTTATGATTGGGACACCCATAATCACCCACATTTGCGCTGTACAGTGTGCAATCGTGTTGATGATTTAGATGGCATGGACATGGAAGAGATTTTCCATGACGTAGAGACTTTGAGTCGTTATAAAGTAACAGGACAACAGATTACATTTGAAGGTGTTTGCCCAGACTGTCAACATAAAGGTCTACATTAATAGACTGGGGCTTTTGTAGAGGCCCTGTGTTAGCATGGGATAACTTCAAATTTGAAAACAAATTTACAAAGAAAAGAGCCGTAGGAATTGCGAGGTAAAGTGTTTAACTTTTAGGCAGTTCAGAAGGCTCTTTTTTGTTATACTAGTATTGAGTATATTTCTTTAGAAAATTTATATTATTAAAGGAGAGTATAGATGTTAACGATTGGTTGTCATTTATCAATTAGTAAAGGCTATTTACATATGGGGGAGGAGGCGCTTAGTTTAGGTGCCAATACATTCCAGTATTTCACGCGCAATCCTCGTGGCGGTAAAGCGCGTGCTTTTGACGAAGCTGATATGAAGGCTTTAGAAGCATTTGCTAAGGAGCATAATTTTGGCAAGATTTTAGGCCATGCTCCGTATACGATGAATACTTGCGCTGCTGATCCAGGACTTCGTGGCTTTGCTAAGAATATGATGCGCGAAGATTTGGAACGTCTTGAATATTTACCAGGTCATTTATATAATTTTCATCCTGGCAGTCATGTAAAACAAGGCGTAGATCAAGGCATTGAATATATAGTAGAAGCTTTGAATGAAACGCTCTTTGAAGGCATGCAGACGACGGTGCTATTGGAAATTATGGCGGGGAAGGGGACTGAAGTGGGACGGACCTTTGAAGAAATTGCCCGCATTATTGATGGCGTTAAGCTCAAAGAGCATATGGGCGTATGCTTAGATACGTGTCACATCCATGAAGGTGGTTACGATGTAGTAGACAATCTGGACGAAGTGGTGGCGGAGTTTGATCGAATTGTTGGCTTGGACCGACTTCATGCTATACATTTAAATGATTCTAAAAATCCTCGCGGTGCGCATAAGGATCGCCATGAAAAAATTGGGGAAGGCCACATTGGTTTAGAGGCCATTGGGCGTATTATTAATCATGAAGCATTTAAAGCTTTACCATTTTATTTAGAAACGCCTAATGAGTTGGAAGGGTATGCAAAAGAAATTGCCCTCTTGCGGAGCATGTACAAGGGGTAATAGTATAGGATTAATTTGTACAATATGAAGCATGAATAAATCCTGGTGAAGTAGGTAAGGAGATTCTATGAGGATATTACATACTGGTGATTGGCATTTAGGGCGGATTTTCTACGCTCGTCATTTGACTGAAGACCAGGCCTATGTATTGGAGCATCAATTTCTCTCGCTATTAAAAGAGGCTCAAATTGATGTGGTGATTATAGCAGGTGATGTATATGATCGCGCAGTACCGCCCGTGGAAGCGGTAGAATTATGGGATATGGTGCTAGCTAAGGTGGCATTAGAGCTTAAAATTCCAGTACTCGTGATTGGGGGCAATCATGATAGTGCGGAGCGTTTAGAAATCAATAAAGATTTATTGTCGCCTATGGGGGTTCATATCTGGGGGCGTATGAATCGAGCCTTAGCACCGCTATGCCTGGAAGATGCTACGGGGCCAGTATATTTTTGCCCCTTCCCTTTTACGGAACCGCGGTCAGTAAAACATGAGTTGGAGGTATTACAAGCTAAGTTAGAGGCTGAAGGCACTTTATCCGAACCCATTGTTGATACAGATGTAGTGGCTGAGTATGGCGCTACTTATGCGGCGTGGTCTTGCTATATGCAATCTACAGTGCCTCTAGGGGCACGAGCAGTTGCTATGGCACATGTAATGGTGGCAGGCAGTGAAACTTCTGCATCTGAGCGCCCTCTTGTTATTGGAGGGTCTTCAAATATTAATGTACAGGTATTTACCCCTTTTCAATATACAGCCTTAGGGCATATTCATAGAGCGCAAAAAATGGGGTGTGAATCCATTCGCTATAGTGGCTCGCCACTGAAGTATTCTTTTGATGAAGCACATCATAAAAAAAGCTTTACTATTGTGGATTTAGGACCTGATGGCACTGTTTCGATTGAAGAAGTACCTATAAAACCATTGCATGATGTAGTAGTGTTAGAAGGTCGTTTTGATGATTTACTATTAAATGCTGATTTACAAGCGCAACATAAAGAAGATTATATTTTGTTCCGTCTTACTGATACAGCTCCTGTACTTGACGGCATGGCGCGACTTCGTGCGGCCTATCCGTTAGCTATGAGTCTTGAGTTAACGGGACGATTAGTACAGGAAAAAGAGGCAAAGGACGTACAGTATAAACAGCTATCTGAGCAAGAATTATTTGAACAATTTACTCAAGCTGTGCGGTCTGAACCTTTATCTGCTGAAGAGCATCAGTATATAAGTGGTTTGTGGGAGCGTATTTTAAAGGAGGACAAGGGATGAGACCTATATCATTAAATATTAGTGCCTTTGGCCCCTTTAGTGGCACCACGACTTTAAATTTTGAAGATTTAAAGAAGCATAGTTTGTTCCTTATTTCTGGCCCCACTGGTTCTGGTAAAACGAGTATTTTAGATGCCATGGTATTTGCTCTCTTTGGCGAGACTAGTGGACGTCTGCGCAATGGACAGACTATGCGTAGTGATTATGCGACGGATACGATGCCGACAGTGGTGACATTTGAGTTTGCTATTGGCGATAGGCGTTATAAAATTGAGCGTGCCCCGAAGCAAACGTTGAAGAAAAAACGCGGCGTAGGGACGCGCGAGGTGGAAGCCACCGCCATCCTTTGGTTTTGGGAGGATGATGCTTGGCAAGAATACAGTAGTCGCCGCACTGATATTGCTAATAAAATACAAGAGATTTTGGGCTTTCGAGTGGATCAGTTTTTGCAAGTTGTTCTCTTACCTCAAGGGGAATTTAGAAAGCTTTTAGTTGCGCCTACTTCTGAACGAGAAGCATTGATGAATAGCTTGTTTAAAACAGATATTTTTAAACGACTGCAAGAATTGTTAAAGGAAGAATACAATCAAGTTGTTGCATCAGCTAAGAGTGTAATTGATGAGCAGCAGTATTTATTGCATAGCGAACAAGTGAGTACGCAAGTAGAACTAGAGGAATTATTAGCTTTAAAAGATAAAGGGTGGCAAGCTTCAGCAGCAGCTTTAAAGGGACTGAAAGCGCGCTATGACAAAGCAGCTCTTGTGTTTGAGCTTAAGGAACAACAACGTAAGCTGGAAGAGTCCTTACTTTTAGAAAGAAAAAACGAGGCAGACTTAGCGGCTCAGGATGAGGCAATGCAATCCTTAGGGGAGACATTGGCGCAGTTAAAGGCTTTTGAAACAATTCGCTTACATGAGGCTCAATATGCTGATTTAGTCAAAGCGGAGGAACGTTTAAGGCATAAATTACAAGCTTTAGAAGTGACTCAAAAAGATATAGAGTCTCAAGTCGAAGAACTTAAGTTGGTCGGAAAACGTCTAGAGGATAAAAAAGAACAATATGAATCCTATCAAAGCTTTTTACAACAAGCTGATAGTATTCAAGAAAAATATGATGAACTTTTGCAACAGAAGGCGGAGTTGCGAAATTTAAATAGTCAGTTAGATGCTAAGGCTCAGCTAATTGAAACACAGCAAAAGACCTCAGAGTTAAAGGCTAAGGAATTGGAAAGAGATCAAGAGGCTCGTGCACAATTAAGTGAATTAGTTCAGCATGAAGCCTTATATTTGCAAATGCAAATGCAGTGTCAAGCAGGGCGACGAGCTTGGGACAGTTGGCAAGACGGATGGAAACAGTATGAAGAACTGCTGGTAAGGTCTAAGGGTGCGGAACTAGTCTTAGCTAAGGCTAAGACTGCTGAGCTTGAGGCGGAGCACGCTGTTTTATTAGAAAAGGAACTAGTCTCACAACAAGAGGCGGCTGTTTTAGCAGAACGTTTAGTATTAAATGAACCTTGTCCTGTTTGTGGCTCCTCAGATCATCCTAAAAAAGCCATTTATCCAGAGCAGTTTGATAAAAACCGTTTAGCGCAGTTGGAGTTAGCCTATAAAGAGGCTTTAGGTGCTCATTCTAGGGCGCAGACAAATTGGAATCACATTGAAGAGCAAGTCAAGGCCGGTGCTGAGCATTGTGAGCAAGCGCAGCATCAGGTAGAACTGTGGATAGATAGTTGGAATGAAGACTTTAAAGCGTGGGAAAAAGCTCTTGGGATTATAGATGCTAAGGCTGAAGTCGTAAAACGATTAGGCTCTATGGAGTCTTTAGTAGCTAGTAATTTAGTAGATGGCAAAATCTATGGTCTAGTGAGCTTAGAAAAGGCCCTTTTTACTCATACTATACAGGCCTCTATAGCCTGTGTTGTACCTATTCATGAGCTTGAACAGGCTTTAGAGACGTATGAAATTGTGTTAGCTCATATCCAAAATGGACGAAACGACTTGGCCACGCTGGAACAGCGGTTACAGAAGAGCGAGGAGAGTCAAAAATCTTTGCAAGCAGAGCTTGATGCGGTACAAGTGGCTTATCAGGGGCTAAAGAATCAGCAGGTAGCACTGACAAGCGGTATTGAGACTTTGAGTCGTTATATGCCGACTGATGATTGGAATGCGTGGATGGCTAAACGAAAAGAGATCGAGTCATGGCTTAAACAGTATAAAGAAGAGCTAAACACTTATGATGAAAAGTGGAAGGCTATTGATAGAGAACACACGACCTGTTTGGCCAATCAAGTGAATCTAAGAGAGCAGTTGGATAATAGCTTAGAAGCGCAGTCTGCAGCTCGTAAGCAGTATGTAGAGGCTGTAGAAAAGGCTGGGTTAAGTGATGAGCGTTTGAATGAATTAGTCCAACTTAGTGATGAGCAGCACGCACTAGAGCAACAGTGGGAACGATATAAAGAAGCTTGCGTACAGGTGCGAACTCGCCTTGATGAATTAGAAAAGCAAAGGCAAACTATTGAGTCTTCGCTGTCCATAGCGGAAGCGGAATGGATTGCTATAGATGAGCGTGGCGTTAATGATTTAGGCGGTTCGGACACGCTTTTGGACATAACTGTTGAAGGTAAACAGGCAGGGGAGGCTTTTAAAAGCGAATCTATGCCGGTTCAAATTACAGAAGAAGTGGTCAAAGAATTAGCTGCTGCGTATGAAACTGGTTTGCAAGCTGTGGCGGTAAATGAAAAAGAAGTGGCGCGTTTAAAAAAGGTGCTGGCTCAATATACTGCCTTAGTGGCAAATAATTTGGAAATTACTAAGCGCAGCGAGTTTTTGTATAATTTGTCTGATATGGCTAATGGTGGAACTACAGGCTTGCGTGGTGTAACGTTTGAGCTCTATGTTCTAGGGGCCATATTGGAGGAAGTAGTGAGTGCTGCTAATTTACGGCTTCGGCGCATGAGCCGTCAGCGTTATGAATTACAGCGGACCCCAGTGGAAGGTTTAGGGCGAGGACATCGCGGATTAGATTTATCTGTATTCGATAATTATACGGGCGTAGCGCGACCGGCGAATACTTTATCAGGTGGGGAAACTTTTTTAGCCTCTTTATCTCTAGCCATGGGGCTCGCTGATGTGATTCAAGCATATGCAGGTGGCGTTCATTTAGATACCATATTTATTGATGAAGGCTTTGGAACCTTGGATCCTGATTCATTAGATGTAGCTATGGAAAGCCTTTTAGAATTACAAGCTAGTGGTCGCCTGGTGGGGATTATATCTCATGTGCCGGAGCTAAAATCTAGAATTCCGGCGCACTTAGAAGTGAAACCAGTGGAACAAGGTAGTGTAGCGAAATTTGTGGTGCCGTAAGAGTCGATTGTAGGAATTCACTATATCGAAATATAGCAATATATAGAAAAATATGATACTATATACGCAGTACCCTTGTATTTAGTAGGATATAAGGGACGGTATATTAATCGTATATAACTATAAAATGTAATAGTTTGAAAGGAGTGGTTACGGATGAAATTCGTTATGGCTCACAATAATTTTAATGTTAAAGATTTAGACAAGAGCATAGCTTTTTATGACAAAGCCTTAGGTTTGAAACCTGGTCGTCGTATTGAACCAGAAGATGGAGCGTTTAAGATTGTATATTTAGATGGTCCAGATAGCCCTCATCAATTAGAGTTAACTTGGCTTCGCGACTGGGATCGTCCATATAATTTAGGGGACAATGAATTCCATTTAGCCTTTAAAGTGGATGATTATGAAGGGGCTCATAAATTACACGAAGAAATGGGTTGCATTGTGTATGAAAATCCTAATATGGGGATTTATTTTATCGCTGACCCAGATGGATATTGGTTGGAAGTAATTCCTGCTAAGCGTTAATTTTAAATAAAAGTTAAGAGTAAGAAATAAGAAATACATCGTTTGATTGAGATTGTTGGAGTTTGAGCATGGAGCATATGTTTACTCGTTTAGAGTGGTTAGTGGGAAAAGAAAAAATGGCGGATTTGGGGACCAAGTCCGTAGCCTTGTTTGGCTGTGGTGGCGTTGGTGGTTTTGCTATGGAAGCATTAGTACGCACCGGCGTAGGTCGCTTAGTACTCATTGATGGGGATAAAGTAACAGTGAGTAATTTAAACCGTCAGCTTATTGCTACTCAGGCCACCATTGGCCGCCGTAAGGTAGAAGTGGCAAAGGAGCGCGCTTTATCCATTCGCCCTGATATGGTAGTAGACACATATGATATTGTGTATACCAAGGACGAGTATCCTACGTTTTTTGAAGATATTAAGGTGGATTTTGTTATTGATGCTATAGATATGGTAACGGCGAAATTAGCTATTATCGAAGAGTGTCAGAAACTAGGTATTCCTTGTATTTCTTCTATGGGAACAGGCAATAAAATGCATCCAGAAATGTTGACTATTGCTGATATTAGCAAAACCCATACTTGCCCTTTGGCAAAAGTGGTGCGCCGTGAGCTTAGAAAGCGTGGCATTAAACGTCAACCAGTAGTGTTTTCGACGGAAAAACCAATGACGCCAACTCGCGATGATGACTCCAGAAGTCCAGGCTCTTGTGGCTTTGTGCCTTCTGTTTCTGGACTTATGTTGGCTAGTTATGTATTACGAACTTTATTGGAGGTAGAATAAATGAAACAAGCAATTATTCATATGGAAAAAGGCGATATTAAAATCGAATTATTTGAAAAAGAAGCTCCTGGTACAGTGGAGAATTTTGAAAAATTAATTAAGGAAGGTTTCTATGATGGTTTAACATTCCATCGCGTAATCCCTGGTTTCGTAGCTCAAGGTGGTTGCCCTAATGGTAATGGCACAGGTGGTCCTGGCTATACAATCAAAGATGAATTAGTAGGCAACCCACACAAACATGATCGTGGTGCTTTATCTATGGCACATCGCGGTCCTAATACTGGTGGCAGCCAGTTCTTCATTGTATATGAGCCACAACCTCATTTAGATGGAGTTCACACTGTATTTGGTAAAGTTATTGAAGGCATGGATATTGTAGACCGCATTAATCAAGGCGACCGCATGCTTTCTGTGGAAGTTGTTGAAGCGTAGTAAGAGAAGAAAAAGAGGGTTGGACCTGGTATGGAAAGTTTGACAATCAAACATCCAGAGTGGTTGCAGGTTGAAAAAGATGGGCGCCACTCCTATGGATACAACCAAGAATGGTACCACGATGATTGGCAACGATTAGCTGGTTGTGGCCCTACAACGGCAACACAGTTAATTAGTTATGTACAATTTCGCGATCAAATTCTTGATCTAAATACCAGCGCTGATGGCGAAGCAGCCTTAAAGCGTATGGAAGAAGTGTTTAATTATGTAAAGCCCCGTTTTGGTGGTGGTTTATATAAAACACAATGGCTAGAAGAAGGTTTGGAAAACTATATTAAAGATAAGGGTTTGCCCTACACGGTTAAAATGATGGGTATTTATCCTTTTGCTGTAAGTCGTGCACCACTTTCCGAAGTCGTTAATTTTATTAAACAAGGTTTAGGCAATGACTCACCAGTGGCATTTTTAAATCGTCATAGAGGACGTGAAAAAGAATTGTCTACTTGGCATTGGGTACCTATTGTAAAGTTAACTGATGATGGAGACGATGTGCGATGCGTTGTATATGATGAAGAAATAGCGCGTGAATTCTCACTAACTAAATGGTTGAAGGATACTATCTTAGGCGGTAGTTTTGCGTATGTTCAAAAGTTAAATACAGCAAGTAAAGTAGTTTAGGAGGAATTGGATATGACGCAATGGATTGAAGAACGTCAATCAGAACATTTAACATTAAGAGCAGAAGTAGATAAAATTTTATATAAAGGTGCTTCAGAGTTTCAGACTATCGAAGTAGCACATAGCTTAGAATACGGCAATATGCTAGTCCTAGATGGCGTGTTTCAAACATCTGAGCGTGAAGAGTTTTTCTATCATGAAATGATTGCTCATATTCCTTTGTTCTTGCATCCGAATCCAAAACATGTGTTGATTATTGGTGGTGGTGATGGTGGCGTAGCTAGAGAATGCGTACGTCATGACTGTGTTGAATCTGTTACAATGGTAGAAATTGATGGTAAAGTAGTAGAATTAGCTAAAGAATATTTACCGACTATAGCAGACGCAATGATTAACAATCACCCTAAATTGACTGTAAAAATTGGCGATGGCATTGCTCATATGGAAGCAGCTGAAAATGCATATGATGTTATTATTGTGGATTGTTCTGATCCTATTGGACCAGGGGAAGGACTCTTTACAGAAGAGTTTTATGCTAATACATTAAAAGCATTGAAGCCTGATGGTTTATTTGTACAACAGACAGAATCACCTATGATGCATCAGCCATTAGTAAAGAAAGTGTTTGGTTTTGTGGACAAACACTTCCCTTATACTAATTTATTCATGTCTTATATTCCTATTTACCCAACAGGCATGCATTGCTTTACACTAGGCTCTAAGACGTATAATCCACTTGCATGGGAGCCTAATAGAGTGCAGAATTTCAAAACGAAGTATTATAATCAAGAGATTCATAAAGCAGCCTTTGCATTGCCAAATTTTGTAAAAGAGTATTTGGGGATTGCAGAGAGTAAATAGGTCTAGTTATTAACTTGTTATAGGCTCGAATAAAAGAATTTATAAATTTGTAAAAAAGGTGTTGACAGAGTCCCCGTGGCGGTGATATACTAATTTTCGTTACGGGGCACTGTTCCCTGTAAATCCACAGTGGTGGGTATGGTGAAGCGGTTAACACGGCGGATTGTGGCTCCGTTATGCGTGGGTTCGATCCCCACTACTCACCCCACATTTTTAGGGGCGTCGCCAAGTGGTAAGGCAATGGACTTTGACTCCATTATGCGCTGGTTCGATCCCAGCCGCCCCTGCCAGTATGACTCACTAGCTCAGTTGGCAGAGCACCTGACTTTTAATCAGGGTGTCCCGCGTTCGAGTCGCGGGTGAGTCACCACTAAAAATGCTGACCTCGGTCAGCATTTTTCTTTCTTTTTGTGGGGCCTAGTATACTATGTGTAATTTATATACATTATAGAGTGTAGTAGGTAACGGAATGATTAGATGACCGAGTTGTTTTATGTGAACTATTAGCTGATTTCTAAGTTTTTATGAAAGAAAAAAGTTTTGAAAAAAGCATTAAAAAGTAGTTGACAAGAAAAAACAAAATTGGTAAAATAATTAAGTCGCTAGGGACCGACGTTAAAAAAGCCTGATAGATCTTTGAAAACTGAACAATGTAAGGTAATCATTTCAATACGAAATGAACATA
>NZ_URAR01000009.1 GCF_900545795.1 uncultured Veillonella sp. | reverse complement strand
GTATTATTTTTTGTATTATTTTTTGTATTATTTTTTGTATTATTTTTTGTATTATTTTTTGTATTATTTTTTGTATTATTTTTTGTATTATTTTTTGTATTATTTTTTGTATTATGTTTTGTATTATGTTTTGTATTATGTTTAAAATTATGTTTTATATGATGTTTTCTATTATCTCCTCTTTATATTACCTTCCTTCTTTATAATTGATCCTTTCGTTTTTATTATTTTTGCCCTTATATTATTTTTCTCTTATATTAGCTTGTTTCTCCTCTATATTATTAATTTCCCTCTTTTACTAGTTTCTCTCTTATAGTAATTTCGTTTAGGTTATTTATTCTCTATGTACTAATTATTCTGTTTTATTTATTCTCTATTTTACCCTATATTTATATCTTCTTTAATTCCCATTTTATTTAAAATGTCTTCATTAATACAGAAGACCCCACAAAGGATGTCTCCTCTGTGGGGCTTTTCTTACAGACAACTATTATTTATCTTTTTTTATTTTTGCACCATACATATCGCGATAATCACCGGTTTCTTCATTGTCTTTATTATTTGTACGAAGACGTTCGATTTTATAACGATCATTATCTTCACCAGCGACGCGATCAACACGGCTGTGGTCAAGACCTTCTAAACGTGCAATTTCTGGACCAAATTCATCGATAGCTCTTGCCATGCCTGCATCGATTTCTGCACCATTCTTAAGCGCACGATATACAACAGCAGCAAACTCATAGCGAGTAAGTGTACGGTCACCTTTAAATTCACCATCAGGATATCCAATAGTAAGACCTTTTTTAGCGATTGTATCAACATACTCATAAGCCCAATGATTCTTAGGTACATCTGGGAATTCACGTTCAGAAATATCTGGATAACCAGACGCCAATCCTTGTCCACCGCGACGAAGTTGTTCATTTTCAACAACTAATTGTTGAACAACACGTTTAAGCGTTTCTACATCTTTTGCTAATGCTACGCGAGATGTAGATACACCATTAGTTTGACCAAAGCGAATACTTAAGCCTGCATTAATCATATTTTCGCCACTACCAACAGTGCCACCTACACTGAAACGTGTATCTTCATTTGGTTGATAGTATGCACCAACTGCTACAGCATCGGCATTCTTATAATTACCATAACCTACAGCAAAGTTCCATTTATCATCTGGATTGAAATCCAATGGACTTAATGCAGCCAATGCAGCCGCACCAGCACCGACTTTATTCACACGGTTACCTAATTTATTGATACCGCGATCAAGTTGACCTTTAGTTACTACATCACTTGGACTAATACCGTCACCTACATTACTAATAGGATTGCCACCCATATCAATGCCAGCATCGGTGATGCTAATACCGTCTTTGCCATCTTTACCGTCTTTTCCATCTTTACCAGTAATAGTTAAGCCATCTTTACCATTAATCGTGATACCTTCATTTGTAATGACAGTACCATCTTTGCCGTCTTTGCCATTGATTGTAATACCTTCATTAGTAATAACAGTGCCGTCTTTACCATCTTTACCTTTAATTGTTAAGCCATCATTATTAATAGTTGTATTACCAGTAGTTACGGAATCTAAGCCAGTTAAGTTTTTAGAAAGTTGTACAGTTAATTTACCATTCACACCATCTTGACTAGCTACGATACCAATATTAGGAGCATCCGCTAATTTAGACGCATCAGTTTGGCCACCTACAAGGTTAACAGTTTTGTTAAGTTTAACAGCTGCTTTACCTGCATCACCAGTATATACCATACCATCATCAAGGGTTGCTACTTCTCGGCCATCAACTTCTAAGCGAGAAATACCGTCTTCACCATCGACCCCTGGCTGGCCTTGTACACCTTTAATCGTGATAGTTTCGCCTGGCTTACCATCAGCACCTTTAGGACCTGTTAAACCAATGGAACCATCGTTGCCATTAAGCACAACGGAAGCTCCGTCTTTACCGGTAGCACCTACGCTGCCATCTCGGCCATCTTGACCTGCTTTACCAGACATTACATTATCGCCAACACTAATAACGATTTTGTTGTCTTTTACAGCTGTAGTAATGCCACTATCATCACCAACAATTTCTAACGTATCACCTAAGTTGCGATGAACTTCACCCTCTTCGGTTTTAAAGTTCATACCTTTGTTAATGATTTCATTTGCATTACTGCTAACTTTGGCATCTACAATACGATTCACATCGCCAATATTAGCACCATTAGTCGCTACATCACCACCGCTTTTTACATTGGTAAGTTGCGTATTACCTGCATTAATGCCACCTTCAGTAATGGAAATGCCACCAACTGTAACGGTATCAGCAGTTACAGTAGACGCTGCTACTGCCTTGGTAGTAATGCCGTCAGCATTAATTGTAGTACCCGCTACAGCTACTTGCGTACCATCAATTTTTGTAGTGCCAATAGTAAGGGATCCGTCTTTAGTTAAGTCTAATGCATTACTGATGGATACTTCATAGGTAGTTTTCGTATCTGTTACAGTTGATTCTACTACAACATTATTGCCTTTAGCCTTAACCTCTATCGCTGATTTTGCTAAGCTAGCTACTTCGCTTTTATCAGCTTTATTTTCAACAGCGTCAATAGCGTTCTTTGCACTGTCTGTTAAGGATACTGCATAATCAGTAGTCCCATTAACAGCTGTTCCTGGCACAACTTTTACGTATTTATCGCCTGTAGCTGCAGAAACAGTTGTGTTTAAGCCATTAATAACATATTGATTACCATTAGCAGTTGTTGGTCCATCAATAGTAATATTATTACCTGGCGAAATATTTGGCTTTGCCTCAGCTAATTTTTCTTTTAATTGCTTATAGTTAACTGCATCAGTATCCGCTGTACCCGCTAACACATTAGTAATTTTTTTATTACCTGCATTAATACCATCCACAGTAATTGATGGGCCACCATTTAGAATTGTTAATCCATTAGTAGCAATCGAATTAGGATTGATTACTGTAGTTCCAACAGTTAATTTTCCATCACCACCAAGATTAATCTCTTTGGCCAATTTCACTTCTAAACCATCAACCCCTGCAACTACACCAATATTATTCTCTGTTAAATCCGCCTCAGTCGTATTGCCACCATATACTTTAATTTGCTCACCCAATTTTTTAGTGATAGGCGTGCCAAGGTCACCTTCAAAGGTAATCCCTTTAGTGTTAACTACTGTAGCTGTTGAGTTAGCTGTTGAAGTAACCGTTTTAATATCGTCCTGATTTTGAACAACTTGATCTGCTACCGCATATAATTGAGAGCCATTGATTGCATCTGTGGATGTAGCAGATACTTCGCCTGGCGCTACATTAATAATTTGGCGCTCAGTTACCTCACTACTACCGCCAACAGACACGACACTCTTAGCCGTACCGGCATAAGTACCAAATGTTTTATCTACATTACCTTTAGTAATTGTTGTATTACTTACTTGTGTAGCTTCTTTATTTGTAAAAGAGTAATTCCCTAGAGCTACAGCTTGCTCTACATTTACATTAGAGCCATAACCCAAGGCTGTTCCATATTCCTTTTGAACAGATGCTACACCACCAAGAGCTATACTATGACTACTGCCAACTACGGTACTATTACCAATTGCTATAGCATAAGAAGCACCATCGGTGACTTTAGACTCAGCACCTAATGCAATATCCACTTGTGCATTATCTCCAATGCTAGCTGATTGACCAATAGCCATAGAAAGAATTGAGTTAATACCAATTTTTGAAACGTCATCAGTTTGTGCGTGACCACCTATTACGATAGTCTGTTCAGATGAAGTTTCAGCATTACTCCCAATAGCGATAGAATCAGTGCCCACAGCTGTTGTGGAATTACCAATGGCAATAGAGGAAAATCCTGAAACGCTTGTGCTCGGACCAATAGCAATAGAATTCATTGAATTTTTATTAACAGCCGAATCAGTCCCTAATGCAAGACCACCTTCAGACATAACAGATGCTTGATTACCAAAAGCTTGTGCCCTGTCTGCTGTCACATTAGCATAATCACCAATGGCAATGCTACTATTCCCTAATACAGAAGAGCTCATTCCAATTGAATTTGAGTAGTTACCTTCCACATTAGCATTTGACCCTACAGCGAAAGAGTCCATGCCTTCCACCGCGCCGCCAATAGTGTAGGCCCGGGCCCCAGTTACATCTCCATGAACAGCAAAGTTAGATTCCCCAACTTCATAATTCTTTTCTGCATCTTCTACTAAATTGCCTTCTTCATCAAATTCATATTTAAACTCATTATATCTTTTATTAATGGTACCCATAAGGGCTACACCACCATTAGATATAGCTCCTTTACCAATAGCTACATCTTGATTTCCTCTAGTTTCTGCATGAGTACCAATCGCAATAGAATCATCAAATACTGTTTTAGCACTTACCCCCATTGCAATAGAACCAGCACCACCAGATGTTGTGCTTTCATATATTGAAACTGCAGTAGAACCAGTTATAGTTGCAAATTCACCACTGTAATCATAATCATATTCAATTTTCTCACCTAAGTCTGCAACCCCAATAGCAATAGAGTTCTCACCTCGAGCATAGCTACGTGTACCGATTGCTACAGAACCTTTGCCCCAACTATTGGACTCGCGCCCCATACTAATCCCTTCAGCATCTTCAACTTTAGCCTCATGTCCTATAACAATGGAACTCTTAGCGTTCGGACGAGCTACAGAGCCCGCCCCTATAGCAATAGAGCTTTCTCCCTCAGCTTCAGTAATATACTCCATAGCTGTACTACCCTGATTATCAATTCTAATTTTCGGCGCACCAATAGCAATTGAACTCGTACCTGTGGCATGTGCAACAGCACCTAATGCTGTAGCCCCCATAGCTGTAGCATCGGCGGACCAACCTATAGCCGTAGTAGCATATTTAGTTGCTCTTGTACTCTCCCCAACAGCCACAGCATAACGACCATCAACAATCGAGCGAGCCCCAATAGCCACACCATCTTCTTCAAGAGTTCTCGCCCCAGCACCGATAGAAATTCCACCTTTTGCAATAGTAGACGCCCCATATCCCATTGCAATAGCATTCTCAGCTTTTGCTATTGTTGAAACTGCGCCATCTAGATTTGATCTATCGTCTGCTGGTTCCGATCCACCAATAGCAATTGCATGGCGACCCGACGCTCGCGATACAGCCCCTATGGCAATAGCCGAGTCAGCAGATGCCTCGGACCAAATTCCTAGTGCTGTAGCAAACTGTCCCTTAGCTTTTGCTTCTTGTCCAACAGCCATACTTCGAGGACCACTAGCTTCCGACTCAGACCCTATAGAAATACCCCAGTTCCCAGTACCCTGAGCCTTATAGCCAAGAGCTATAGCACGAAGCATAGTAGTAGTTGCTTCTTTACCAATAGCAATCGACTCTTGTGAAACATGATTTTCTGCTAAAGGCTCTGCCTTGGCTGATGTTCCTATTGCTATACTATCTGCACCATTTGATACACTTCCCTCTCCTATAGCTATAGCCTGATGCCCCTCTGCAACAGCATGGGTTGCCGCAGTCGTATTAGAAATAGCCATCCCCAAAGCATTCTCTACAATCACTGCTTCAGCATTTACAGATTGTATGCCCAGCGCAGTAGTTGCCATCGCAGTTAAAACTGCCGCGGTTAACACACTACCTTTTAATCCGCTCATACAACTTGTTGTAGTACTTTTAGTATGACTCTTCGCTAGCTCAGATGCTACCACATAACAATTCTTTGTACGACTCCAAATGATTTTGTAGATTTTGTTCACAACACTCTTCCTTTCTAATCGTGACTACTTCTATGCCAATACTGCTACACTTTTAGTCACATGCTTAACCAACATCACACAACAAACAAATTACAGGAGGATCTAAGTAAACTTTTTCGCCCTCATGTAAAACTGGCCAATATAAATGAATAGCTATTTGGTATACATTTATTCATAAAAAATTCCCTATATTTCGATATATTTATATATAAGAGTCCTCACTATTCTCCATATTAGGCACATAAAAAACAGATAATCGGCAAATCCACTAATTATAGTCAGTATATACTCAAAATAATTAATTTATATTAATAAACTTTTTATTTCAAATACTAAACTACATATATATCTTTTGTCCTTTTATTTGCTCTTTTATTATCCTTTTCTTCATTATATTATCATAATTAGAGAACTCAAACAACTACACTATCATCTCAATTTTGCATACATAAAAATATTTAATGAAAATAAAATTAGCCGTATTTATAACCGTGTAATAAAACACCTTATAAATACGGCAATTATAATTAAAGTAAATCTAAATATATCAATATATAAAAAATAATTGAATAGTTATATTACATGTAATATTGTAAATTAAATGTGATTATTTCAATTTTATGTACACTACAGTATCCTCCTAATGTACATGTGATATATTACAAACCCCAACAGAGCAATCCCTGCATCTAGTAAATACATAGCACGGAAGCCCACATAGCCTATAATTAAACTCAAAATAGCAGAGCCTAGACCGACGCCAATATCTAAAGATAAAAAGTACGTCGCATTGGCAGCTCCAGCTCGTTCTGGTCTCGCTGCTTGTACACCTAAGGTTTGAAAGGCTGGACTAATGGCTCCATACCCCAACCCAATAATGGGTGCGGAAAGGATAACCCACCATGCATTAGCAGCAAAGCTTAATACGACAATCCCTAAAATGTAAATAATAAAACCTGGGTAAATCAATCGATTCGGCCCTAATTGATCAAAAGCTCTCCCTACCCAAGGACGAGTGACCACAATTGTAATAGCAAATACTACAAAGAAAAAGCTAGCCATCAACCCTTGTCCCATTTCATTTAGCATAATGGGAATAAACACTAAGACTCCAGAGTAACTAAAACTCAAAAATACCCCCATAATAGCCCAAGGCAAGGTAGCTTTCTCTAAAAATCTACTTACATTCCATTTTTTAGTCTTATTTTTCACAGGCAATGCAATCGTATCATCCAATCGTTTTCGATTCGCTGCATAAAAACTAATGAAGGAACCTAAAATTAAAAATCCAAAGAAGGCTTCATTTTCCCATACGGATAAAATGGTCAATCCCAAAAAAGGACCTACTACCATGGCAATATTGACAAATACGGAAAAATAACCAATCCCTTCACCCTTCCGCGCTTTAGGTAATACGAGTACCGCAACCGCAGCCACAGCAGTTGTGCCAATAGCAAATACCATGCCATGGAAAAAGCGCAATAAAAATATGAGGTTTAAGGACGTGGTAAAGTAAAAGGCAATCATAATAAGTAAAAATACTAGAGTCGATGTAAAAAGTACACGACGCTTATTTAAAGCATCAATTAATTCACCAGCAAACGGTCTACACAAAATAGTCCCTATTTGAAAGTATGTCATAGCCAGGCCAGCCTCAAACGCAGTGCCACCATAGGATAAAGTAATAATCAATGGCAATCCAGCGATTAATACATATTGACTCATATAAAATAAACAACTACTAAGCCCTGCCCCTATAAACTCAGGCGTCCATATGCGATTATTTTCTTTTATCGTGTTCATATAACCTTCCTCTCTAACTCACCAACAAAGCGATTTTTAATATAATTTACAATATAGTTTCCCTCCGACTTATACTTTACAATACAGACAACTAAAATAAAACACAGTGATTTCTCTTGCTTTGGTCATAATACGAAAGACCGCCACAAATAATCACTGTGTTTATTAATTTAACTCTATAAGCTAAGCGCGAGATGCATTGCGCAGATCTTTTTTATTGCGACTTTTCCAAATCGCCCAAATGGAGGTAGCCACACAAATCGCAGAATACGCACCACTAATAAAGCCTACAATCATACAAAGCGCAAAGTTTTTAGTTGTATCTCCACCGAAAAAGTAAAGAGAACAGCAAGCAAACATAACAGTAAGCAAGGTGTACATACTACGGTGAATACTTTGCTCAATACTTGCATTAGCAAGGTCAGCAAATGTGTCTGTACGCTTATGTGTATGTGTGTTTTCACGAATTCGGTCAAAAATAACTACGGACTCATTCATGGAGTAACCTACTACGGTTAGAATCGCCGCCAAGAAGGAGGAGTCAATCTCTAACTGGAAGAAGGAGAATACACCAAGTACGATGAACAAGTCATGGAAAATCGCAGCCAATGAAGAAAGGGCAATTTTATATTCAAAGCGATAGGAAATATAAAGCGCCAAGGCTACAAAGGCAACTGCCAAGTTAATTAACGCATGTTGTGTTACTTCTGAGCCAATAACAGCCCCTACAGATTCCACACGTTTTACTTCATTAGGGCCTACATTCTTAGAAAGACTATCTACAATAGCACGGCTTTCATTAGCATCCAAATTACGAGTACGAATGATAATATCACTTTCCGCACTAGCTTGGTCTTGATTAGACTCTTGGATGATGGCATTTTCTAAACCAAATTGTTTTAAATCTTCACGTACTTGTGATACATCTACATGTTGAGCGAAGCGAACTTCTACAATTGTACCACCAGTAAAATCGATACCAAAGTTAAAGCCCTTAGTCAACATGGAGGCTAAACTCGCAATAACGAGTATGGAAGAAATGATAAACCACCAGCGATGGTGCTTAATTACGTCAAAACTCATTTCTTAGTCCCTCCCTTCTTAAAGAGGTCCATTGTTGCGCTTGGAGAAATATTCGCACCATACCAGAATGGATGATTTGTAATGTTACATTGAATGAGCAAATGAAGCAAGGAGCGGCTCATTGTAATAGCTGTAAACATACTTACTATAACGCCTAGAGCCAGTGTAATGGCGAAGCCTTTTACTGGACCAGAACCTAATAAAATCAAAACAATCGCCGTAATCATAACGGATGTATTAGCGTCTAAAATCGTACCAAAAGCACGACGGAAACCTGATTCCATGGACATGCGGAGCGTTTTACCTTCAAACACTTCTTCTTTAAAACGTTCGAAAATAAGGATATTCGCATCCACCGCTACCCCCATAGACAGGATAATCCCCGCAATCCCCGGCAATGTCAAAGTAGCATTGAGTACCAACGGGCCGAGCACGACGAGCAAAATCATAACATAGACAAGCAATGCCATGGTAGCAACAAAGCCAGATAGACGATATAAGATTAACATGAAAGCGACGATGAGGCCAACCCCTACAGCAAAGGCTGTAACAGATTTATCCTTGGAATCTTGTCCAAGTGTTGGACCTACTGTACGAACTTCCATAACTTTAACTTTTACTGGAAGCGCACCTGAACGCAATAATACAGCTAAATTCTTAGCTTCATCTAAGTTTCTGCTCCCTGTAATAACCGCTTTACCACCAGTAATCGCTTGGTTAACGATAGGATTTGTCAATTGTTCGCCATCAAGATAAATCCCGATATGACGACCAATATTAGCACCTGTTAATTGAGCAAATTTCTCTGCCCCTTCATCAGTAAATTCAAGCGCTACTTCAGCTTGTTTATTTTGAACAAGTTGTTCTTTAGCATCTTTTAAGTCGTTACCAGTTAAATGCACAACGCCTGCTTCATCGCGAAATTCCATAACCGCCGTTTTACCGATGGTCTTAATCGCTTCATCAGGGTCTTTTACACCTGGTAATTCAATGATAATACGTTTCTTGCCCTCTCGTTGAATGAGTGGCTCAGTAAGCCCCATTTCATTAATACGACGGCTCAAAATCTGGATAACACGGTCCACCGCATCGTCGGTTACCTTATTATCGCCACTATCTTCGGCTTCAAGTACAATATGTGTACCACCTTGTAAATCGAGGCCTTGTTTAATTGATTCTGCCAGAGGTCCAATAAAATAAACGAAGACCCCAATTATAATTGCAATGGCAGCAAGAAACTTGGCAACTGCCTTACTATTCAAAGGTTATTCCCCCTTTTTAAACCCTATGGTTTAAAACATCTTAATTCTACAATCGGTGACAAGTCCACCGAGTCGCTTATCATAGGACTCCATAGGCAGTAATTCCTCACTGACCTGTGTGTCCCAACCTACACCAATACATTTATGAGTCTGCACAGGCCCTAAAAATCGATCATAATAGCCTGCGCCCATACCAAGGCGACCACCTGTTTCATCAAAGGCTACGCCTGGCACGAGAATGAGATCAAGTGCAGATGCATCAATTGTGTCATATCCTGCTTTAGGAATTCGAATGTTGAGTACACCTCGATCTATATCATCTAAAGAAGTCAGCTTAGCAGCAATCATATGAGTTTTATCTACGCACACTGGCACATATACAGTTTTACCTGAAGCCAGCGCCGACTCTATTAGTGCATCTAAGTTCGCCTCTTTAGGCATGGCTAAATACGCCATAATAGACCGGGCATTTTTATAAATCTGGAGACTTTTTATATGCTCCACTAATGCTTGTGCACGAACTTCACAATCTTCAGCCAACATAGCTTGACGCCTTGCTTTAAAAGCAAGGCGTAAGGTTGATTTATCCATATTACTTGTCATCTTTGCCTAATACAGTCGCAATGCTAGTACGAGCAAATTTCATTTCAACTTTTTCAGCTACTTGAAGCATTACATAGTCTTCATGTAATTCGTTGATTGTGCCGTAAATGCCACCAATTGTAACGATTTTTTGACCACGTTTCAAATTGTTAAGCAATTCATTTCTAGCTTTCTGTTGTTTCTTTTGAGGACGGTACAAAAGAAAATAGAAAATAACAACCATTAATAGAATCGGCCAACCTGCTTGAAATAATTGTGATACATCACCCATTCGTATTCACCTCCAAAAAATATATCTTTCAGCACCTATTTACCGTATTGACCCCAAAATTCATCGCGGAAAGCCGGGAATCGATCGTCTAAAATTGCTTGACGCATGCGGCGCATGAAATCCAATAAAAAGTACAAATTATGATAAGATACAAGGCGGAATGCTAAAATTTCTTCAGCCTTATATAAATGACGAATATACGCCCGTGAATAATTGCGACATGCATAACATTGGCAGCCTTCTTCAATAGGGCCCCAATCATGTGCATAGGTTGCATTTTTCAAAGTAACACGGCCTGTATGAGTCATGGCCATACCATTGCGCGCCACCCGCGTTGGGTACACACAGTCAAACATATCCACACCGCGCGCCACACCTTCTACTAAGCAGTCTGGCGTGCCAACGCCCATTAAATACCGCGCCTTATTGGTCGGCAATAATGGTGTCGTGTGTTCTAATATATCATACATAATATCATGTGGTTCACCTACAGATAAACCACCAATACTATATCCATCAAAATCCATAGCCACAAGTTCTTTAGCACTGCGGGTACGCAAATCTTTATACATACCACCTTGCACGATGCCAAACATACCTTGTGTCTTTGATGTATGGGCCTCACGGCAACGCTCTGCCCAGCGAGTTGTGCGCGCTGTTGAGCGATCAGCATAGGCGTAATCAGCAGGATATGGAATGCATTCATCAAATGCCATCGCAATATCCGCCCCTAGTTGTTCTTGAACCTTTGTAGCAATTTCAGGAGATAGGAACTTTTTAGACCCATCAATATGAGATCTAAAGGCTACCCCTTCTTCTGTAATTTTTCTAAGATCGCCTAAGCTAAATACTTGGAAGCCACCGCTATCGGTTAAAATGCCACCATCCCAATTCATAAAACGATGTAAACCACCGGCCTCTTCCACAAGCTCTGGACCTGGGCGTAAGAATAAATGATAGGTATTGCTCAAAATAATTTGAGCGCCCATCTCTTTTAACTCTTCCGGAGACATAGTTTTAACCGTAGCCTGTGTACCTACGGGCATAAACATAGGTGTTTTAAATGTTCCATGAGGGGTATGCAATAAACCAGCTCGAGCGCCTGTATGGGGGCACTCCTTTTGTAATTCATAGGTAATAACCAAGCATATCCTCCTAACTATATTAATCTATCAAGTAAACATTATAACATAAATCACTAAGCCTACCTAGATATTATAGGAACTTTATTGAAATTTTACGCAATCTGCAATCGAAAATTTACACAACTCTTAGTTAACGAATAAACATAGCATCGCCAAAACTAAAGAAACGGTATCGCTTTTCCACCGCCTCTTTATAGGCTGCTAAGCATTGTTCACGACCTGCTAAGGCGCTAATCAACATAAGTAAGGTGGATTGCGGTAAATGGAAATTAGTAATTAAAGCATCCACCGTTTTATATTCATAACCTGGGTAGATAAAAATCTGAGTCCAATCATGACCAGCCTGCACTTGCCCCTCTTTAGTAGCTGACTCCAAAGTGCGCACCGATGTAGTGCCTACTGCAATAATGCGCTTCCCTGCCGCCTTAGCAGCATTAATTAAATCAGCTGTTTCCTGAGCCACTACATAGTATTCACTGTGCATTTCATGATTTTCAATCGTGTCCACTGAAACAGGTCTAAAGGTACCAAGTCCTACATGCAAGGTCACAAAAGCTAAGGTAACGCCTTTAGCTTTTAGTTTTTCTAATAAGTCTGGCGTAAAATGAAGCCCTGCTGTAGGCGCTGCAGCAGATCCTTTTTCACGGGCATACACAGTTTGGTACCGGTCTTTATCCTCTAACTTTTCGTGTATATATGGAGGTAAAGGCATTTCACCAATGTCTTGAATAATATCATCAAATACACCATCAGCGGTAAATTGAATAATACGGCCACCAAAGCTTGTTTTATCTACTACTTCACCAGTTAAGCGATCATCAAAGACTAACTCTTGACCAATAGGGCATTTCTTGCCTGGTTTCACTAAGCATTCCCAACGGTTTTCGCCACAAGGAGTGAGTAAAAGTACTTCTACCTTGCCACCGCTGCCCTTGCGATGTCCATAAAGTCTAGCAGGAATTACCTTGGTATCATTGAACACGAGTACATCATTTTCACCTAATTCATCCATAATGTCATAGAAATGCTCTTTATGACTTACGCCCCCTGTGTGCTTATCTAATACCATGAGGCGCGAGGAATCCCTTGGCTCCACCGGATGCTGCGCAATGAGATCCTCTGGCAATTCATAATCAAAATCTGTCACTTTCATGGACTTATTACTTCCTTTCCATTCTCCATCTATACGAATCTATACAAATCCTTAACTATACATATCTTTATCTATACTAGGCCTACTTTATAAACGTTCCATAAAAATACATTGTAACGATAGTCACGAAATTCTCTTTTATAAGCACACCATTAAATCAATATATTCTATCCATAGTTACGAAACTCAAGATCATAAACACGCCTTTTAAGACTAATATATTTATCAATAGTGATGCCTGTATTGGGATTAATAACGGCTGCTAACATTCTTTAAGACTAATATATTTTATCAATAGTGATGCCTGAATAATAATGGGTTAAAATCGTCTTATAGTAATCCTTGCTATTGCCTGCTTTTTGCGCCATCGCAGCAGCGCCCCACTGAGACATACCTAAGCCATGTCCCCATCCATAGCCACGAATGTAGACTGTATCATTTGCCTTCTTAAACGTATGATAGGCCTTAGGACTTTTAAAACTATCAGCCGTAGCAGGTGGCTTCACATTAACATAAAAATCAAATAAAGTAGATTTTAGCCCTAACATCTTCATGATTGTGTCGCCACTGAGGGTTAAGCTCTTCTTTGAACCTACAAAAGTAGCATTTAATACACGGCCAGAAACACCACGATCACTGGCTTTAATTGGACGCTTACGCAAAGTACTAAGCTTGATTTCTTTTAAAGTGCCTACATCTTTGCCGGCAGCCTTTAATTTGTTTTCCAAAGCACTGCGAGTTAGATTGACTGTCCATGCTGAAGTATTACTATTATTAGAATAATCTTTAACACCCTTTAAATAGGGAACTACACTCCCCCAAACATTGACGCTATCTTCTGTAAATCCACCACCATCAGAATGAAAGAACGCTTCAATAAGCGCCCCCTTATATTTCATGACCATGCCCTTTGTCGCATCAACAGCGCGCGTCGTGCTATCATATTCACCAGCTTGGCCACTATATACTTGATGACTGGTAGTAGGCTTTACATCATAGGGCTTAGATACACTTTGATTCATATTATATAAAGCATAGGTCCGCGCCGCTACTGCTTGTGCCTTCAGCGCTTCTTGCGGCCAACTTGGCACCGCTTCAGCTGGAACTACACCATATAAATAGGACTCCAAAGATGTCTCATTAATGACTAACATAGAGCCATTAGAGGTGGGCACAATTTTTACAGCCCCACGATAAGGCTTACCATCCACTTTGACAATGGTACTCGTCTTGCCTTGCCAAGATTTTAAATATATTTCGCCCTCTACAGCCTTACCATTAATGGTAAGTTTATTCTTTTTTAGACCTACCACTACAGCTTGTCCCGTAGTCACTCGTTGAAAGGGCTTTTTGTCTTCATTATACACGCTAATTTCCCCATTGCCGGTTACAGTCAATGGAGTTGTACGGCCCCCTAATAACACACGAATATTGGGAATTTTAGTATCTTCATTAGTATTATAGGCTGGGCTATTTACAGTTTTTACATTCTTAGCCACTGTGCTATTTGACTTGGAGGCTGTACTCTTAGAGGATTCGCTCTTGGATACTGTACTATTTGACTTTGAAGCATCATTTTTGGCTTTAGCCCCTTGACTCTTTTCTTTTGAATCAGTCTTTATAGCCTCAGTTTTCGCTTTGCTGCCCTTGCTCTTATCGCTTGAATCAGCCTTAGTAGTGGCATAGTTTGATGCAGTAGTCCCTGTTTCCACATCCACCACATTGCCCATAATACGTCCTTCCTGACCTTTAGAGCTCTGCCCATCCCCTTCTTTTATAATGGGAATCACTGCGGCCTTAACTGCCGGACTATACACAGCATCTACAGCCGTTACACCTAATGTAGTAATGCCTAATAACAACATGAACG
Source organism: uncultured Veillonella sp. (assembly GCF_900545795.1). Lineage (GTDB taxonomy): Bacteria > Bacillota > Negativicutes > Veillonellales > Veillonellaceae > Veillonella_A. Next base: position 75,702 of record NZ_URAR01000009.1, on the reverse strand, counting down.
ACCACGTAGACCATGTATTTCGTTTCATAATATCTCCTAATTATTTTTACTTAACCTAACTAATAGTTTGCAGTATATATAGCAATTTATTGCATATAGCTAACAGTTTATTTTGAACTTACATTTCAGGCAGCGGTATACCTAAATGTTTATACGCCAATGGTGTAGCAATTCGCCCTCGGCTAGTACGTGCTAATAGGCCTAATTGCATTAAATAAGGCTCATATAAATCTTCAATAGTTTCGCGCTCCTCACTAACTTGAGCAGCTAAGGTATCCAGCCCTACCGGACCACCTCTATAAATATCAATAATAGAACGCAATAAACGGCGGTCTGTAAGATCTAGACCTAACTGATCAATATCGAGACGTCGCAGGGCTTCATCGGCAATAGAACGCGTAATCGTGCCATCACCTTTAACCTCAGCCACATCGCGCACGCGCTTTAACAAACGGTTAGCAATACGCGGCGTCCCACGCGAGCGACGAGCAATTTCAGAAGCGCCTTCACTTTCAATAGGCATATTCAAAATTTCTGCCGAGCGCTCTACAATAACTTTTAATTCTGCTTCATTATAATATTCAAGTCGACTGACTATGCCAAAGCGATCTCGCAAAGGACCCGCTAAAGCACCGGCTTTCGTAGTGGCACCGACGAGGGTAAATTTTGGTAATTCATAGCGCATGGAGCGTGCGCTAGGACCTTTCCCTATAAGAATATCAATAGCATAGTCTTCCATTGCTGTATAGAGTACTTCTTCTACGCTGTGCGACAAGCGATGAATTTCATCAATAAAGAATACATCCCCTTCATTGAGATTGGTCAACAGCGCCGCTAAATCGCCAGGACGCTCAATGGCAGGACCAGAGGTAACCCGAAGGGCTACATCCATCTCATTAGCAATAATCGTTGCCAATGTTGTTTTGCCAAGCCCTGGTGGTCCATATAAAAGGACATGATCTAAAGCATCACCACGCTTTTTAGCTGCTTCAATAAAAATCTCTAAATTTTCTTTTGCCTTTTTTTGACCTATATATTCTTTAAAATAGCGAGGGCGCAAGCTAAGTTGCCAAGTATCTTCGTCATGCTCTTCAGTTCCTATAATGCGAACTTCTTCTTTCATACCTATTTACCCTTTCCCAATTCACTTAATACAGCGCGCAATAATTCAGACTCACCTAAAGAAGCATCATCTAATCGCTGTAAAATATCAACAAATTCAGTTTCCATATAGCCTAGAGACATTAGTGCTTCTGTTACTAAGCCGCCCACACCTGAGCGACTGAAGTCAGCTTGAGGAGCAAGACCACCTTGTTTTCCAGTAGCAATAACAGGTGCAAATTTAGCAATTTTATCTTTGAGCTCTAATACTAGGCGCTCCGCTGACTTTTTGCCAATGCCAGGTAATTTAGTCAGAGTATTTAGCTCCCCATTCATAATGGCCACTTTAATCGCATCGGCACTCATGCCAGATAACATGCCAAGCCCAACCTTAGGGCCAATGCCTGACACGGAAATCAACAAAGTAAATAAATCATACTCGTCTTGAGTAGCAAATCCATAGAGCTGCATGGCATCTTCGCGCACACTCATATAGGTAAAGAGCATAGTTTCTTCACCTTCGTGAAGGGCATCTCGCGTATTAGCCGAAATATATAGACGATACCCTACGCCATTTACATCAATAAAGCAAGAGCCATTAAAAATATGGCTTACCTTGCCACGTACATATCCAATCATGGTTACATCCTTATCTGTATTATCAATACTATATTATTATTTGCTATTTCTTTTGTATTTCTACTCTCTTTTATCTTTTCTTCTCTTCTTTATCTTTTCTTCTCTTCTTTATCTTTTCTACTTCGTTTATATATTTATTATTTCTTTTATATTTGCCATTTCTTTTTTAACTCTTCTGACTGCGAGCTATACGCTGTACAAATAGCAATCGCTAAGGCATCAGCTGTATCATCGGGCTTAATTCTTTCTCTAATCCCCAACAGCTTCATCGTCATACTAATAACCTGCTCTTTAGTAGCCCGACCATAGCCAGTCACAGCTTGCTTCACTTGTAGAGGCGTATATTCATAAATCGGTAAATCTTGTTGGCTTGCCGCCAATAAAATAACCCCTCTTGCCTGACCTACCGTAATAGCCGTCGTTACATTGCGATTAAAAAAGAGTTGCTCTACGCCAAATTTATCAGGTCGATATTCCTCTAAAATATCGCTTAAATCATTAAATAAAATCTCTAAGCGTCTCGCATCAGTATCTTGTGGCGTAGTTGTGATGGCACCATAAGCTACCGTCTTAAGGCGATTGCCTTCCACATCAATGACTCCATAGCCGCAAATAGCGCTGCCTGGATCTATGCCAATAACTCTCACAAATATACACTCCTATCTAATCTTATTTACTCAATCATTTTATTATAACACTTCCTAGGACCTTGAACCAAACAAAAGTGCGAATACTACTTTTATATTTCACAAACTCTTCATCACATAGTACCTTGCATTGTTTTATACCTTGTGATAATATGTAGTTGTCAATACAAGTTAGTTATGAGCAAATGCTTTTGAATGAGTTGTGAGTAAATTACTTTTGGATGAGCTATCAGTAAATTACTTTTGGATGAATTATGAGTAAATGACTTTATCGTTAGTTCTACAACCCTTGAATAACCAAACTGACAACAAACAACAATACAAGCAATACAATCTCCGCGCTAACAATACAGCCTCCATCTCATATTAATAAATAAAAAAACAGAGGCTAGATATATTTTTATATAATAAAGGAGTTGCCATGAAAACACAGCTAAAAAAGGGGGTTATCGAGCTCTTAGTGCTAGGGCTTTTAACCCAAAAGAATCAGTATGGCTATGAAATCGTGGATACTATTTCAGACTATGTCGAAATGTCTGAAGGGTCCATTTATCCCCTCCTCAAACGATTACAAAAAGATGCCTTAGTCGAGACCTATTGGGAGGAATCTATCAGTGGTCCACCACGCAAGTATTATCGTATTACTGACTTAGGAACTACTACATTTCACGATATGACCAAGGAATGGCAAGAGTTTTCTAGCGCAGTTAATCGTTTCCTACAAGGAGTTGACATTAATGAATAAAGAACAATATTTAGACTTACTACGCTACTACTTCCGCCAAGCTAAAACAGAAGACGTAAATGAAATTCTATCTGATTATGAAGAGCATTTTCGCAGCGGTTATGAACAAAATCTTACTGATGAAGAAATTATCAAATCCTTAGGGGATCCTAAACAAATTTATGAAGCCTATATTTCCGAAGGCATTATTACAGAGCGCCGCGGACTTTTAAAGGGCGATATAAAAGAAGATTTAAAAGATATGTTGGAGAAGGCCCAAGTGGAATTCCAATCTAATATGAAACCACAATTACCGCAATACTGGCAACAAGCTTCCAAAGCCGTGTTCTGGACAAGCGGTACAGTAGCCTACCTCGTAGCCGCTTTATGCTGGTTCGTAACGCTTATTATTACCTATTTATTATCGATTCAGTGGCAACCATTTGTTGATGTAGCTCCGCTGCCACCAATTTCTATGGTTACCATCGTCTCCCTCTTCCTCTCAGGACTAGGTGCTGGACTCACTTGCCTATTCATAGGTAAAGAATGCTTTAAACACTATAAACAAAAAACAAACCAATTCAACCAACAATCTGGACAAAATAACAAGGGGGCTACAGCATGAAACGCATTTTAATTACCGTGTTAATCACCCTATTTTGCTTTGGCATTGGCGCCACCTCTTTCGTAGTAAACGATTTATCTAGCTATGTAAAGTGGTACCAAAATGAACTACAGCCTAATATGGAAAAAAATAAAAAAGACAAGGCTCAACAAAAGCGACAAAAAGAAGAAGAAAAACATTGGGAACGTACAAAGCATAATCAAGATAATCTAAATCATCAAAATACACCGCAACAAGCTAATGTACCTAATAATGAACACTCCAATGCGCCTAGTGCTGCTCAATCCAATACGCCTAGCACAATATCCAATTAATAAACTGGTGCTGTAATACAATACGATTAGCAATATATTGCTTATATAATAGTATGAGTTAATGAGCTTAGTAATATAGAGACGTCTATAACACGCTAAGCTAGCAAGCTCACGACTACACAATTGAATATAAAATAAAAAGAACCTAGATTCTTTAGATAGTATTCTAAAAGAATCTAGGTTCACTTTATTTTCTTATCATTTGCTATGTTCAACTACATACATTCTTCAACTTTATCTAAAAAGGCTTCAAATAATCGAAGCATCTCTGGATATTCACGCCACATATTTTCAGGATGCCACTGCACCCCCACAATGGTGGCATCATCATTTTCAATGCCCTCTACTACACCATCAGCACTAAGAGCGGTAACACGCAAGCCTTCACCTAGCTCGCGAACAGCTTGATGATGACGAGAGTTAACTAAGGTTTGAGGGCCAAAGACCATTTCCAAAAAGCTTTGCTTTTCAAAGGTTACAGAGTGCGTTGGATCGCCACCAAAGGCCTTTTGTGAATGCTTGATGCTCAGCTTCTTATATTGAGCCCTTAAGTCTTGATACACAGTGCCACCTAAGGCAACATTAATCATCTGTGCCCCTTTGCAAAGACCTAATACAGGTTTATGCTTAGCCTGCGCCTCTAGGATAAGAGCTTTTTCAAATATATCGCGCTTAAAATTCACATAGCCTAGTTGAGGAATTGGTTCTTCACCAAATAAAAGAGGGTCAATATCAGGACCACCAGGAATTATAAAACCATCGCACATGGCAACCAATTCTTCACAGGTTTCATCTGGCTCTAATACATCTGGCAAAATGAGGGGAATCGCTCCTAAATGATGAATTACTTCTACTACATCTCGAGGCGCAAAAGGTGCTCTCACTTCATTAATTATATCCGTTGCATTGTGCAAGGTATCCGCTGTAATGCCAATTCGCAATCGTCTAGACATGAAATTCCCTCCTTTTTATTAATCATTTACATTCAATATTTACTTAGACTATTTATTTTTACTATTTACTTCCACTATTCTACTTTTCGATTTTATTTCATTCGCAATCTTTGTTGCTACCATCTTCAGTAGTAGAGTCTTCGTGGCTAGGCCAAAGTCCAGCTTTTTTCAAAGTCTTAATAGCCTTAGCTTCCTCACTTGTTAATTCGCGGTCCAATAAATCAGGACGTAAGCGTTCAGTTCGTAGTAAGGACTGCTGTAAGCGCCATTCCGCAATATTCTTATGGTGACCACTGCGCAATACGTCTGGCACTTCCCAACCTCGAAATTCTGGTGGCTTCGTATATTGAGGCCCTTCTAAAATAGGTCGATAGAAAGAATCTTCCACCGCCCCTGCAGCAGCACCTAATACACCTGGTATCATGCGAGCCACTGCATCAGCAACCACCATAGCAGGCAGCTCACCGCCCGTTAATACATAGTCACCAATGGAAATAGTCTCATCAATAAGATGTTCTTCTACGCGATAATCAACACCTTCATAATGACCACAAATCAAGACTAATTGGTCATAGGTCGCCAGTTCGCGCGCCTTTTCTTGCGTAAAGGTAGTCCCTGCGGGGCCTAAAAAAATAACCCGTTTTCGCGGCTCTACAGCATGTTCTGTGCCTTTGCTTTCATTAGCCAATACATGCTCTACAGCCTCAAAAATGGGCGGTGCCATCATCAGCATACCCGCCCCACCACCATAAGGCGTGTCATCTACTTGATTGTGCTTATTATGCGCAAAATCACGTGGATTTGTCACTGTCATGGCGAGGCGCTGTGCTGCAATAGCGCGTTTTATAATGCTATGATCAAAAAAAGCAGCGAAAAACTCAGGGAATAAAGAAATGATGTCAATTTTCATAGTATCGTCATTACCTTTCTTATACACTCAATCTTACGCTGCTAGCCTACTTCTACTAAATCCACTCTGGTGGATTGGCAATGATTTTGCCGCCTGGAACATCAATCTCTAAGATTACATCATCCAGTACAGGTAGTAATAAATCAGGTGTCCCATCTTTTTGTACTACATATACATCATTGGCCCCTGGTTGAAGTACGTCAGATACTTTGCCCAGTTCATTTCCTTCTGTATCAAACACAGTAAGGCCTACAATATCAAAAATATAGTATCGGCCTTCAGGAAGTTCTACCAACTCATCGCGGCTCACCTTAATCTCTTTGCGGCCCATTAATTCAGCTGCATTGCGATCAGGTAACTCTTTAAAAGTAGCTAATATAAATTGTTTGTGATAACGAGCGGAAGTAATATGGTATACCTTACCATCAATGTAGCAGTCCTCCATCGTTAAGAACCGATCAGGAAAATCGGTAGTCGGCATTATACGAAGATCACCCCGCACGCCGTGCGGGGCAACGATAACACCTATAGTAATCAGTTCATCCTGATTCATGTGTTTAATTATTAGTTGCGGAACGCTACGATCTTGCCATCTTCAAGCAAGATTTCGCTGCCCATTAAGGAATCAAAGTCGTCGCCAACTTTTACCGTAACGGAGCGTTCAAAAGTACCCTGATTAATTTCAGAGCCTAATTCAAGATTTTCTACATCCTTTAATTTGGCTGCTACGTCCGCCTTAATGGATAAGCGTTGATTCTTGTTTTCTTCGATTTGCTGACGAAGTTGAATAATACCTTGCAAGTCAAGCTTAGCTTGTTCGCTTTCCAAACGTTTAGCTTGGAACTCAAGTTGTTGCAAGTCTTGTTCCACTAAGTCGAGACGATGCTGTAAGTCAGCAGTAAGCTTTACTTTTAGATCTTCGGTCACTTTAGACTTAATAGTCACAGGGACGCGAATCGTCATTTCTTCCATGTGTACCTCACCTTTTAGACAATCTCAACAGATATCTTTTTGTTTTCTTTGATAGCTGCCGCTTTGGCAACAGCTCGGATTGCTTTAGCAATTCTGCCCTGCTTTCCAATAACCTTGCCCATGTCTTCCGGAGCTACATGTACTTCATAAATTTCCACGTCGCCCTTTACGGTCATGGTAACAGAAACGGCTTCAGGCTGCTTAACCAATGACTTTGCAATTAATGTAATTAATTCTTTCATCACAGTATGCCTCTCTATGAATTACTTCTTAGCGTCAGCAAATTTCTGCATAACACCGTGCTGTTTGAAAAGGGAGCGAACAGTGTCAGTTGGCTGTGCACCATTACCCAACCAAGCTAAAGCTTTTTCTTCATCAATATTGATAACAGCGGGGGACTTAGTTGCGTCGTATTGGCCGATAGTGTCTACTGGACGACCTTCACGAGGAGCACGAGAGTCAGCTACAACGATACGATAGAAAGGAGCTTTTTTAGCACCCAAACGAGTTAAACGAATTTTCAACATGTATAACTTCACCTCCTTATATTAATCTCTATATAGATCAACCGCCGAAAGGTAATTTTGGCATCATTTTAGATAAAAGTCCGCCCTTACCACCGCGCATGGATCCCATTTTCTTCATCATTTTTTGAGCTTCTTCAAACTGCTTAATGAGACGGTTTACGTCTTGCACGCGAGTTCCAGACCCCATGGCAATACGCTTACGTCTTGAGCCATTAAGAAGTTTTGTATTAGCTCGTTCTGCCATCGTCATGGATTTAATAATAGCTTCCATGCGACGTACTTCTTTACTATCTAAATCAATATCCTTTAATTTATCTTTTACCTGGCCCATACCTGGAAGTAAACCAAGGATATTTTGGAAATTACCTAATTTTTTAATTTGCTGCATCTGTGCTAAGAAATCATCCAAAGTGAATTGATTCTTACGCATTTTGTCAGCTAATGCTTTCGCCTCTTCTTCATCAATTAAATCCTTAGCCCCTTCAATCAAAGTTTCTAAGTCACCTAAGTCAAGAATACGAGACGCCATACGATCTGGATGGAATACAGCCAGGCCATCCATCTTTTCGCTAGTACCAACAAACTTAATTGGCTTGCCAGTAATCGATTTAATGGATAGAGCGGCACCGCCCTTAGCATCACCATCAAGCTTAGTCATAACGATGCCATCAAGACCGAGTTGCTCATCAAAGGTCTTAGCAGTAGTCACCGCATCCTGACCAATCATAGCATCTACAACTAAAAGAATCTCATGAGGTCTTACAGATTGTTTAATATTCACAAGTTCATTCATCAATTCTTCGTCAATTGCTAAACGACCAGCCGTATCGATGATCACTACGTCTTTTAACATAGAGCTACTAGCGGCAATAGCCTCCTTAGCAATCTCTACAGGATTTGCACCAGGCTCTTCCTTAGCAAATACAGGAATATCGATTTGCTTACCCACTACTTGCAATTGCTTAATCGCTGCTGGACGATACACGTCCGCTGCCACTAACATAGGATGTTTACCTTGTTTGCGCAAATGCACTGCCAGTTTACCAGCTGTAGTTGTTTTACCTGCACCTTGTAAACCCACAAGCATAATAACTGTTGGTGGCCGTGGGGAAATCATAATCCGCGCTTCTGTACCACCAAGAAGATCTGTTAACTCGTCTTTGACGATTTTAACAACTGTTTGTACTGGGTTTAAGGAACCGAATACTTCTTCACCAAGGGCTTTTTCCTTGATGCGCTTGATGAAATCTTTTACTACCACTAAACTTACGTCAGCTTCTAGTAATGCAATACGCACTTGACGCAGCGCCAGATTTACATCTTCTTCAGTAACCTTCCCCTTACCTTTTAAGGACTTAAAGGCTTCTTGCAAACGATCTCTTAAATTATCAAAAGCCATCTTATCCCTCCATTTGGGCTACTAATTCATATAGTGAATTTTTATATTGTGTAACTTGCTCCACCTGATTATGGGCTACATGAAATACATCATCTAGTTTAGAAAGCTCTGTTTTTAAATGACTGAGAAGATGCTCCCGTTTTTCATATTGCGTTACCAAGTGCAGCTTGCTTTCATACATATCGAGTAATTGACGAGCTCGTTGCATATTATCATGCACAGCTTGTCGTGACACGCCAAGAGTCTCGGCAATTTCAGCTAAAGACATATCATCTTCATGATGCCAAGATAAGCACTGTCTTTGTCGCTCAGTTAGTAAGGCACCATAAAAATCGAGTAATAAACTAATTAATACACGTTCTTCCATCGGCCTCACTCCTCTCTTCATGGCTGTCAAGCTAAAAAACTTTACACGCTATTCTATCAAAGCTAACATACAATGTCAAGCACTTTCCCTTTACAGATTAAAAATAAAAAAGCAGAGGGAATTTTCCCTCTACTTTTTAGCCTGTATAAGCAATCTATTTAAGTAGTCTGTATGGGGTTAAACTAATTCAGCTCGTTTTAAGATACATTTAAGCTAATGAAGCGCGTTTCAAACGCAAGGAATTTGTGACTACCGCTACGGAGCTAAAGGCCATAGCTGTGCCCGCAATCATTGGCGATAACAATCCTACTGCGGCCAATGGAATGCCAATACTATTGAAAATTAAAGCCCAGAATAGATTTTGACGAATATTAGTCATGGTCTTGCGGCTTAAAGTAACAGCCTGAACTAAAGTATGCAAATCATTGCGCACCAATACAATATCAGCAGACTCTACAGCAATGTCCGTACCATTGCCAATGGCAAAACCGATATCAGCTAAAGTCAAAGCTGGCGCATCATTAATACCATCACCAACCATGCCTACTACCTTACCTTGACTTTGTAGTTCAGCAATTTTACCTGATTTATCCTGAGGCAATACTTCCGCCATAACATGTGTAATACCGACCTTCTTAGCCATATAATTAGCCGTACGGCGATTATCACCAGTCAGCATCCATACTTCAATACCACGTGCTTGCAAGGCTTTGATGACTTCAGGCGCCTCAGGACGAAGCTCATCCTCTACAGCCCACAAAGAAGTAATCACACCGTCTACAGCTAATAAGGAAACGGAAGCGCCTCGTTCTTCTTCACGCAGCACCGCTGCTTCAACGGCCTCAGTTAAGTAGCCTAGTTCCTTCATCCAACGGCTATGGCCAATTTTTACCTCTTTGCCAGCCACTACTGCTTCTAATCCATGTCCTGGTACATCTTTAAAGGAATCAACAGCAGGAAGTGGAGCTCCGTCCAATTGCGCAAGACCATAAGCAGACATAGCTTTGGCAATCGGATGAGTAGTGCCAAGTTCTACGGCAGTCATAAGACTCATATTTTCTTGTTCAAGCCCTGTGAAATGCTCTGTTTTACTTACTGTTAAAATCCCCTTAGTCAAAGTGCCGGTTTTATCTAATACTACTGCATTTAGTTGACCAGCACGCTCTAAGAACTCTGCACTTTTAATTAAAATGCCATGTTCTGCACCAAGACCTGATCCCACCATAATCGATGTGGGTGTCGCAAGACCAAGCGCACAAGGACAGGCAATAACAAGTACGGCGGTGCCATGAATGAGTGCTACACCCCAATCATCAGTGAAGCCAAAATACCACACCACCGCAGTGATTATAGCAAGGGCAATAACGATGGGCACGAAATAGGCTGCCACCACATCAGCTACACGCTGAATAGAGGCTTTAGATGTTTGTGCTTGCTCAACGACTTTAATGATTTGAGACAACATAGTATCAGCACCAATTTTTTCCGCCTTCATTGTAAAGACACCGGTTTCATTTACAGTAGCACCAATGACCTTGCTACCTTCAGATTTTTCTACTGGCAAACTTTCCCCTGTAAGCATGGCCTCATTTACAGCCGATTGACCAGCTAAGACAATACCGTCAACTGGAATCTTTTCACCAGCTCGCACTTGAAGTACATCACCAACGACAACTTCAGCAGTCGGGATATCCACCCATCGACCGTCTCGTTGTACATGAGCTATATTCGCTTGCAAGCCCATAAGTTTTTCAAGAGCTTCTGACGTACGCCCCTTAGCTACTTCTTCTAATACTTTGCCAAGTAAAATAAAGGTAATAAGCCAAGCCGATGTTTCAAAATATAACTCATGCTTGCCTATCATCATATTGTAAATACTAAATACATAGGCCACTGTAGTACCAAGGGCTACTAACACATCCATCGTAAGGGAACCGCCTTTGATAGCCCCCCAAGCACCTTTGTAAAATACGAGACCAGGGCCAAATTGGGCTATCGTAGCTAACACTAATTCTACCCAAGCCGGTAACATAGGCCAGCCAAAGAGATGATGCCCTGTCATGCTCACCATCATAGGCACGGCCATAACGGCCGCAATAATCATGCGATACAATTGAGGCTTATAATTCACCTTTTCTATGGTATGAGCCCCTTCTTTAGCTAACTCAGCTCCAAAGCCAATGCCCGTAATAGCCTTAACTACCTCTTCAGGCGTTACTGTACTGTCTGGTGCATACGTAACACTGCCTTTGCGAGTTAATAAATTAACTTTTACATCAGCTACCCCATCTAGACGGCTGACAACCTTTTCTACACGAGCTACACAGGCCGCACAATGCATGCCTGTAATATCAAACTCGTTACTACGACTACTCATCTATCCATCCTTCTTTCTCTAAATTTATTTATGTAATGATTTATATACGCCCATTAATTCTGTAATAGCATCGTCTTCATTGCCCTTTTTAATAGCCTCTACTACACAGGAGCGAGAATGGCTTTCTAACATAATCATGCCAACCTGATATAGAGCTGCTCTAACCGCGCCAATTTGCTGCAGTACTTCAATGCAATAACGATGATCTTCTACCATCCGTTCAATGCCTTCTACCTGCCCTTTAATACGGCGCAGGCGACGAGTTACTTTATCTACTTCCATATCTGTTAACATAGGCTACCTCTTTCCTTTAAATTTATACCGAATTTACATTTACACTATATAGACCTTACTTCCTATATATTAAATGTTATACGCATTAATCAATATATACCCCCACGGGGTATCTCCACATGTATTATGTTACTCTTTCTCACTTACCTCGTCAACAAGGGGGTATTGAATTCATCGCCAAAATTCCGTAATATGTTAAGTGACAATAAAAAGCGCAAGACTTCCACTATATCTAACTATAGTCTTTGAAGCGCTTGCATCTCATAGATTTGTTTTATATGTAATTGATTATATTTTTCATGGGGGTATATTATGGCATCCTTTATTACCATTGGCCAAGAGCATCGAATCGAATATATTGTAGAGAAATCGCGCTTCATCGCCACTGCCATCCCTTGCACTACTGAAGAAGAAGCGCAAGCCGGTATTGCCCGCATCAATAAAGAATTTTGGGATGCCACGCACAATTGTACAGCCTATGCCCTAGGCCCTACACAGGAGCAACAGCGCTCCTCTGATAATGGCGAACCCTCTGGCACCGCTGGTAAGCCTATCCTAGAGGTTTTAAAAAAGACTGAAACAACTAATACACTCATCGTCGTTACGCGCTACTTCGGCGGCATAAAACTAGGCGCTGGTGGGCTCATTAGGGCCTATTCTCACAGCGCTGCAGAAGTAATCAAATCGGCTCCTAAAGTGCTTCACACTTTGCGTCAAATCGTGGAAGTAACAGTGGATTATAGCCTTTATAATACCCTGGGGAGGTATTTAGAAGATCAACAGTACCATTTCGAAACTAATTTTACTGACAAAGTAACCCTACAAATCTATGTAGCGCCACAAAATTTATATACTCTACAAACAGCAGTAGAAAACATGAGTAGCGGACAAGCTAATTGGGAATTAAAAGAAGAAAAAATGGTACAAATTCCACTCTCTACTGATACCAATCCAAATACTGAAACCTAATATATAAAATGCTAATATACAAAAAGCCTAAGCAATGAAAGAATTGCTTAGGCTTTTTTCTAATTTTTAAAATCTAATTCGCAAAGAAGCATTAAGCTATGTTTATCTAATGCTTCCTTTCTACCATATAAACGCTTTGCTTGGTTCATCGTTACATCGTCAAAAATATTGCGAATATAGCGTCCATTAGAGGTTATCGAGCTTTTTCCGACCTCCAAGTCTTGCTGTATTTTTTCTCTTAACTTTAACAAACCCTTTTCAGTTATAAGATAGTCATTTTGTTTACATAAATATTTAAATATATCTACTAATTCTTTTTCATTATAATCAGGGAATGTAATAAAGGCATTAAATCGAGATTTAAGACCTGGATTCGAGGTGAAGAATTGATCCATTAAATTAGGATATCCAGCAACGATGACGACTAAATCATCACGATAATCTTCTAGCGCCTTAGTGAGTTCCGTCAAGCACTCGCGGCCATAACTATCACTGTGTTCATTTTCAGTAATACTATAAGCTTCATCTATAAAGAGCACTCCACCGCGTGCTTTATTGACTAAACGGCGCACCTTAATGGCGGTCTGCCCCTGATATTCTGCAATTAAATCAGCACGGCCAGCTTCAATAAAATGGCCCTTACTTAAAATCCCTAAAGATTTATACATGCGCCCTACAATGCGTGCCACCGTAGTTTTAGCAGTCCCAGGATTACCCAAAAAGGCCATGTGCAAGGTCTTATTCGATTTCTTTAAACCTAATTCTACGCGCTTTCGCTGCAGCTCATTAAAAGCAATTAAGTCTCTAACCTGCGATTTTACACCACTTAAGCCAATTAAAGACTCTAACTGCCTAACTAGCTCTTCAAAGGGTGTATCAATTTGCTCGCGCAACATTTCATACACTTCATCTACTGAAGCTGCGCCCAGATATTTATACAAGAGTTCTACAATTTGTTCCTCTTTTTCTTCCATCTGCTTCGTGCCGAATGTACGACGAATATCGCCTAATTTCTTAATTAGCTCCAGCGGTGCACTTTTCGTTATCCCATCTTCAACAGCCTTGACCAGAACGTCTAGGTCATACTTCTTGTCCGTTAAGTCATCTAGCTTAAGAACTTCTGTACGCAACTGCTGCTTATATTGATCTGAAAGCATGTGAGCCTCCCATCTTTGAATTTATTCTATATTCCTAACCAGCAGACTCCCCAATTAGCGAACAAAATTAATCACTATAGAAATAATGGCTATTACAATCGCTACCACAGAAATCATTTTAGATTTGGATGCATCTTGTTGTAAAGCTGTAATCAATGCCATCTGCTGAGCATTATTGTTCTGAACTGTAGTATGAATAACTTGAAGCTCCCCCTTCATCGTAGCAAGAGCCAAATTTAACTCTTCATATGATTGATTTAGTTCCTTATTCGCTTTCGTTAATGCATCACAAGCGTCTTCTAATTTCCTATATGATTGATACAGCTCTTTATACACTTCTTCAAGCTTAGAGCCTAACAACTTAATCTTCTCAGCTTGTTGTTGCTCAAGCGCCGCTAAACTCATTACTTGTTCATGTAATTGTACATAACCATCTCTCAACTCTTCATATTGATCGAAAAGAGCATCAATGTCATAGAGATGTTCTAATGCATCAATTCGCGCTTTAAAATCTTTCAAAGCGTTGATAGTTTTCATAATAATTTCATAATGCCCTTGTAGCTCATCATTTATCTTTTTATTTTCATCAATCTGTGCTGTATGACGTGCTGTTTGAACATTCAACCCTTCAAAAATAGTTTTATATGTAGATTTCATAACATCAAATCCATCACGCATATTTCCCACTACCTTTGATAGGCGGTTATTATTCGCTATAAAAACATTTTGAATGTCTTGAATTACCTTATTTACCTCTTTGCCAGTAACATTTCGGTCTCCCCAATTTCTAATAAACTCCCCGACTTGATACCATCGTGGTGATTCCTCAACCTTTGTAATTTCAAGCTTTTCTTTATCCTCTTCATTAAATGATGTATCTAAATCCTCAATCAAAGAATTCATTGTCTCCTCTGTATGTTCTTCTACTGCTTTTGTTTCTTCATTCATTTCCGTACTGACCTCCTGAAAGTTTTATAACCCACTAAATGCCTTAATTTATATAAATATACTTAGTTAAACAAATCATCTAATTCATCCTGCAACCTTACCAAATCTTCTTTTCTATTATTGCGCATAACTTCAATTGTCTCCTTTGAAATTACCTCTTTTTCTAAAGACTCGCGCATAAAAGCTTTAGATTTTCCAATCGCATTACTAATAGTCACATATGTATCTGCTAATGCAAGCGTTGCCTGACTTTCTAACACTTTATTATGGTGAATTTGCTCCGTTATTATTTCGTTTTTCTTATCTAAAACGTGACCTTCTTTTTTTCTTTTTAAAAGTTGTTTTATTTTTTTATCAATCTCATATAAGGCTATAGCTCCAATTACACCAGATATAATTCCAGAAACAACGCCTGCAATCAAACTACCTATAGTGCCGAATAAAGGAATAGGTATTTGGAACCCTGGAATAGATTCTGCTGCTTTAGTAAGAATAGTATGAAGAAATAATCCCACACTACCAACTATTGTAGTAGTAATTATTTTAATTACACCACCAGCCTTTTCAATAAATTCTTTTTCTTTATTTTCTGGTTTTTTCCAAAACTCATTAATTTGACGTCCTAAACCTATTAATTGCTTTATATTACTAACTACCTTTTTAGCATCCTTAATCATATTATCAATAATAGCTGAAAAGAAAGTTCCAGCAATAGAATCAAGGCCTTGTTTAAAAATCTTTTTATAAGATTTAGTTAAATTCTCGTAAAAACGAATTAAAGCATCATTCAACGCCATCAATAGCATTTCAAGATTTTTAATTGACGATTTGAAAAACTGGTAAATAGCATTAGCAATTTCCCTTAAAAAGTCTTTTAACACGGTTGTAATCATAACAATAAGAGCATCTCTTAATGCTTTTTTCGTTGTCTCTTTAGCTACTGCCTTCAAAATGGCCTTGTTTTGTGCAGCTCTTGCAGCATCATCGGCAGCCTTCATTAACTCTGGATCTGCTGCCAATTTATCAGCTAATCGTTTATTATTTTCTTCAATTTCTTTTTTCTTTTGCTCCTCAGATTTGTTAGAATTTCTAATTTTTTCATTAGCTTTTTTATTTTGTTCTAATAAATCCTTAGCCCGTTGTTCAGATTTTTCACTATATTCCGTAACAGATTTAGCCCCTTTACTTTTATTTAAGGCTTCATTTGTAATTGCTAAATTTTCTTCTATATTAGCCAACTCTTCCGTCGGAATATGCCCCTGTACTCTTCCCCACTTCATATGAGTCTCTGCACGAGAAACTACATGGTCTATATTAACCGTATCTTTCTCAGGATCTAATATGTTACCTGTATATTCATCCTTTGCCTTCCCCTCTTTATGAAGCTTACTAGCTTCCTTCTTTTTATTTTGATAATTTTTATTTTGCATAACTTTATCTTTTATTTGTTGATATGCTTCTTTTGTTGGAGCTTGCTCTGGATGTTCTCTAATATAAGCCTGTGATGTAGTTTCATCAGTCATTTCTAACCCTAACTGTTGGCCTAATTGATTCCATACTTCATTAATAACTATATCACTTAAATTCTCTGGATTACTCATACTATTTGACTCATTAACAAGCGAATCTAAATCCAAAAATAGAGCGTCTAAATTTTTGGACACATTAATCTCTAGTTCATTGAGTTCTTCTCTTTTTTTTGCAATTTCATTTTGCTGTTTAGTTCCCATAACATTAGAATTATCATAATATTTAAGGCTTTCTTCTGACATATCAAATTCAACATCATCTATGCTATTAATATCATTAATTTTATTCTTTTCCATAAAATCTTAAACTCCTCTCACATTTATATTTTCGTATCTACTAACTGCCCTCACAATTAAATTTTCATCAATTACTAATATTATACAGAAAAAGAGACCGCTTATTCAAACAGTCTCTCTTTAGTCAATCTATTGTGCCTACTTTTAAACTTTATTTTTACCATTTTTTCATGCGATTGTGTTCACGTTCTAAACGTTTACGCTCTTCCTGTAAATCTTTGAGTTCATTATGTTCTTCCGCTGTTAAGTTAGTCTTCCCCATCAATCGGCGAATGGCTTCTACAATAGCAAATAGTTTAAAAATATAATCTATATTTCCCGGTGTTCTGATAAATGAACTAATCATAATAAATCCCTGCTCCTCAACTAATAATCATCATTCGTTTTACTAATTTTAATTTCCTAACGTAAACATCAGATTCATTACCAACGCTTCTAAGCCCACAAAATTATAAAGTACTACGCCCATCACAATCGCCATACCTGCCAATAATAGGTAAAAGATTCGCATGTGATTAAGGCCCCGCGAAGCTTTTAACTGTACCCTATTCAATTCAAGACGCAATTGAGTGACCTCCATACTAAGCCTGCTGTAATCCATAGAGAGATTAAAATAATCTTCATTGGTAAATGACCCATTGGCCCCATTGACTATTTTTTTGCGCTTCACATGCGCTCCCATTTCCTTTTTAGCATCAGGAAATTCAATGACTTGCTTTGTTGTTTTCTTTGCTTCTATTGATTTCTTTGAATCCTTATCCATACATATCTCCTCTCCCTATAATCTATCTTATCCATACACATCGCCGTCCAATAAATCTAATTCTGCGGGGCTAACTGTAAGTAACACACCTACATCCACCTTTAACCCACGAGCTAAAACGATGAGCATTTCAATAGATAAATTTTCATTATAAGTGCCACGTTCAATTTTACTAATCGTACTACTACTTACATTCACTAAGTCAGCTAACTCCTGCTGCTTTAAACCACGCAGGGTTCGATAATATGCTACTTTTGCTCCAATTAATCGAAGTACAGGCTTTAAGGCATCCATACTATCACAACCTTTCTTTACATATATACTCTACTTCTTATGTACAGCATACCAAAGGCAGTGGACACCTTAATGTCTGATTAAAATAAAATACTAATTTTTTCATCATGAGTTTACGCAAACAGGCTCTGAACTTTTTATTATTCCTTTGTTATTATTCCTTGCATGGGAAAATAAAAAATGCCCAGTCACCTTGATAGACTCATCATATCAAAGTAACTGGACAAAGGTCTGTCTGATTAAAAATTATTTTACAATTTAAATTTTGGCAATTTTAAATCATTCGCATGACGGAGTGGATCATCTAAGTCTAATATATAACTTGCATTCCCTGGCTCAAGTATTAAATCGGTACCACCAAAGACATTATCCATAGTATGGCCCAAGTGATCCATAGAGGTATCATAAAAATCTACACCACCATCTACATTGGGCATGCTGAAATGGTCTAAATTCATGGCCTCCCCATATACATCAGCGCCACCAAATACATTGGGCTTAGTGTGCGCTGTCAATGCTCCATCCTCATAGACATCGATGCCACCATCTACATTAGGCACTACAAAATCGCCTACATTAGTACCCAAATCAGTCAAAGTATCCACAATCAGCCCTTTGTGCATAATACTATGAAGCCCCGTTCCTGTTGGAATTGATGTATATGCGCCCCCTTCATGCATTTCCTCCATACCATCCAAGGCATCAAACGTATCAAACATATCCATACTATCCCCTCCTTACCTATTTTATAACTTCCATATAAGATGCCACTAGCTTTTTGTCGCCTTCTAAAGCTAGTACTTCCTGTTCAATGCAATGCATTTCTTCCGCCTTTAAAGCCAAGAGCGCATCAACTTTTTGCTTTAATTGATTTAGTAAATCTAAATAAGAGGCTTCAGTGCGTAGTCCTATATCTTTACATTGAGCGAGAATATATTCATGAATATCCATTTCAAGTTGAACAAATACTTGTTCCATATGCTCCTTAAGATGAGGCAAAGCCTGCTCCTTTGCTTGCTTCAAGGCATCCTTCATTTGATATTTCACAACAAAAGGAATCACTACAGCACCTAATAAAGGCATGACAGTGGAACCTAACACAGAAATTAATCCCATGCCACCAATAGCAGCCAAGCCCGCTGCCCACATTTTAGTATTAGATAAATCAGCGGCCTCTAGTTGAACGACTGGCTTATTATATGAAATATCCTTA
This sequence comes from uncultured Veillonella sp., assembly GCF_900545795.1. GTDB lineage: Bacteria > Bacillota > Negativicutes > Veillonellales > Veillonellaceae > Veillonella_A. Next base: position 56,683 of record NZ_URAR01000009.1, on the reverse strand, counting down.
ACTGCCGCCTTTGATAATTGTACAGTTTGATTAAAATGATACGTTAAACCTGCCACTAATTCCTGCTCTAATTGTTTAAACAGAACTTTAAACTGTGGCATGTAACTTACAATCCACTGCTCGATTTGCTTCTTAAGAACTCGTGGAAGCTTTACTTCTATAAACTTCTTAAAGTCCTCCCCTTCATAATCATTTACCATATCAATGATTAATTCACTGAGCTCTTCTTTAAACTTTTCTAAAGACTTACTCACCATAGATCTAAATATTTGCGTGGACTGGGTAATGTAAGCAAAAATTTTCTGTTCCAATTCTGAGTGATGATTCATAAGTGCATGTAATTTAACTTGTATAGCCTCCAAAGACGTTATAGAACTTCTACTCAATGCTATGTCGCGCTCAATACTGTGAACAATTTGTTCTAGCAAGCGTGTCACTGCTCGTTGGTAATACGCCTGCTTTTTCACTTCCAAACTACTTGTGCCTAACATAGATTTAAGTTCTTCTAGGATTCTAGGAATGCCTGACTCTTCAATGAGCGCTTGATTGCCTTGTTCATAGCCTTCTAGCGCCATTAAGGAGGACGCCGGTAGCACCGTAAACTCCTTTAATAGGCTCGTCTCGCTTTCTACATTATCTACATGAGCTACATTAGCTCCTCGTTCTCTACAATCTACAAGCTCTATACGGTTTCCATTATCTTCATACTCTACTTTATCTATACTATCTACGCGATTGGCACTATCCACATTATTCACTTTATCCACTTTGCTCATAGAAAAAGCTTGGCGAATGCGTCGCTTTAAATCATCCAAGAAATCTTCGTCTTCCTCTTCATCTACATGGTCGTATTTATTAACAATGAATAAAATATCTGATAAGCCCTGTGGCAAAATATGGCTCTCTATAAAATCTTTTTCAGTTTTTGTAAGCGGTGTATTGGCATCAAGCAAAAAGATAACTGCATTAGCCGTTGGCACATAGCCATATGTAATGTCCGTACGGCTCTCATCTAAGTCTGCTACACCTGGTGTATCCACTAAGCAAATTTTAGGTGCCAATAAATCTAAAGGATAGCCCACTTTTACATAATCAATCGTATCTATATAGGCTTTATCAGCACGAGCTGAAAAGTGCTCCATTTCCGATGTATTTAATGGTTTTTCTTCCACCTGCTTATTTTTATATACCACTTGCAAACGAGGCTCTGATGCATACAAAATATTGGTAATTGTCGCCGTTTCTGGTAATACATCGGTAGGTAATATACGCTGCCCCAGTAAAGCATTGATAAAGGTGGACTTGCCACGTTTAAATTCCCCTAGCACAACCACGCGAAAGAAATCTTTCTCTATAGATGTTTCAATGGCTTTTACCTCTTTAAGGATATACTCTTGCTCCTTACAATAAGGCAAATCCTTTAATCTGCTAAGTATATGCCGTATTTCCTTCATACTAATTTGTCCCATAATAACCTCAATTACTTATAAACTCCTATCCCCTTTAATAGTTATACTATAAGCGCTTCTATGTGAACCTTGCGATTCTGTAAATCACTTATACACTGCTTATATGCTTCACGTTGCATATCTCGTTCCGTTTCTTGGTCGGCTTTTATGCATAAGGATTCTTCTAGTTGAGCCCTTACTGTATGCAGTCGAGCCTCTATAGACAATCTAAGTGATTCCATCAGATTATTACAAGTAGCACTATAAATATCCAGTAAATTACTTTGAAGCTCCTGCATCATCTGCTCCATATGAAACTCAATTTGTTCACATATGAGCTGTTTTGCCTTTATATTTCGCCCCTCTTCTGAACTCTCTAACAGTGCGGCCAAACCTAAACCAAGCGCCACTGGAATAAAGCTTCCTGTCGCAATAGCAACAACGACGCCACCAATGGTAGTCCCTAAATTAAGATATCCATCATCATCTGATTGTGATTCTATACTTTCCAGGCCGACCTGATCTAAGCGACTTAGATTCACCATGGCCGTCTTATGAAGTAAAGAGCCAAATGCTGTGGGTACTACATGAGCATACGATTCTTCAAAATCACACCACAAGGCTTGTAAAGCTTTGATAGCAGCTTCATATTCTACATCAATAGCTTGTGAAATATATTGCTCCAAGGAGTGAACTAATTCTTTTTGCTGTTCTGTCATTTCAGTCTGCACAAGATCATGTATAGTCTTATCCGTCACATCCCCTTCATAAGCATTCACTAAATCTTGTAATCGTTTTGTAATACTTACTAACGCTAATTGGCACTGCTCTTCTAAAGAAGCGGCTCTCGATTCTAGATTAAGCTTCGTCTGCCCTAAAACAGCTTTCGTATGATGTTTTATCTTAACGGCTTCTGCCTCTAAAGCTTGAATAACAGCCTTTATTTCATCTGTTGAATGATCTAATAGCCCTAAGCGCGCAGTTATATCTTCTATCATAGCATCAATATTATAAATTAATTTGCGACCATATAAGGCTAAGCGTTTGCGCCCTTTTTCTTCCCCTAAATACTGCTGTAAAGCTTGCTCAAACTCATCAAAACCAGTTACCTCGAAGGAATCAGGAAGCTGTCTTGTTTGCTTAGCGGTCAACATGTCACCACTAGCTTGCCGTCTAAAAAGCAAGGCTTGATAGCTCGATACTAAATAAGGCGTAATGGTCTCAGGATTAACTTGAAGGATTTTGCCAAGATTCTGACGCACAAATTGGCGCACTCGTTCTTCTTCATCAGGGCCATTAAGCGTATCTTTGCGATTGATAATATAAAAAATATCTCGAATTTGCTGTTTTAAAATGCGCTCTTCTAAAAATTCTACCTCCCCAATAGATAGGGCTTGATCGGCGGCTAACAATAAAATCACCGCATCAGCTTGATTTAAATATTTATATGTAATTTCAATGCGCGTCTGATTTAAATCATCCGTACCTGGCGTATCTACTAAGTCTACTGAATTTTTACAAAATTCTAGCGGATAGGCTACTTCTACATAGTCAATATCATTGATTTTTGCCTGCTCTGCTAAAGTCTCTGCCACCTCATCAGCGGTGGACTCCCTATCACAAAATTTAGGTGCTTTAATAGCAAAAAACTCCTCTTCATTAACTACTTCTTGAGACTTATTTTTATAATGAATCGTAAATTGAGGCTGCTCTCCATAGGTAATTTTACTAATCACTGCCGTCGTAGGCTTCTTACTAGTTGGCAGTATACGCCGCCCCAATAAAGCATTAACAAAAGTAGATTTACCACGGGAAAAACGTCCCACTACAACAACGCGAAACTTGTCATGCGCTAGAGCCTCTGCGCATTGTGCTAAGGCATCCTTAACCTCTATATTGTGTAATGAATCGTTCACGCCCTGTAGCGACTCTAGCTGAGCCAATAGGTCGGCTCGCTTTACTGCATACTCATCAAAGCCCATGTCTTTGCTCCTCAAAATTAATACGGCTTACTCATATTCCGCCTAATCATTTGTAAATCATCGTCTTTATCTTCAAAGCCTAATTCAATGGCTTTCTCCATGCAAAGCAAGGCCTTACTATAGTCCTTAGGATAGCCATATTGGCCATAATTATACTGCAAAGCCAAAACATGATAGGCTTGCCCTTCATTATTTTGAGCTGCTAATTCAAGCCAATACTTAAATCTTTCATAATCAGGTTCAATATAAGGTCCAGGTTTTAAAAACAATAAACTAATTAAGAACTGCATATAGGGAACATCTGTTAGGTCTCGAAGCAAAGTAATGTACTGCCATCGCGCCTTTGGATCCTTCTCAATAGCTCTATCACCGGCAAGAGCTAGGGCCAACGCTTCTTTAGCCTCACGCCATCCTCGTTGTACGCCCTGTTCCAAATAGGCTCGTTGCTCTGCTTCAAGTCCTTTCGCCCATAGTACCTCTCCATAAAATACTAAGGCCTTAGGATTATGTTCCAATAGGTCTAAGCTTACTTCCTCTAATTTTTCAAATTGCGGCTCTATTACCCCGTCTATACCTAATGCATATAAGTTTAAAAGTACATCTTCAGCAGCAACTCGCAGCGCTGGATGATCGTTAATCGTTAACGCTTTCTCTAAAGCCCAAAGCACATAACTAATATCATACGTAATATCATGCTCTGTATCAAAATATAGATTAATCATATGCTCCAAAGTGGCTGTATTGCCATGTTCTGCAGCGGCCTTAAACCAAGCCATAATGGCATTACCATGCTTTCCATTGCCGTGCTTTAAATGATATAGCGCCATGCGGAGCATGCCTTCATGTACCATATGATCACTACTCACCTGGTATAGTCGATAGGCCTCTTGTAAATTTACAGGCCCACCTAAGCCACATTCATGTAAGTGCCCCAACATAGGTAAGGTACTATATATACCTACAGCTTCATCTTGACTCAAGAGCTGCCGTAATTCTTTATACACTACATCCAGTTCTCTCGCCCCATCTACAGCTTGAAACTCTGTAAGTAAAAGGTCTTCACACATAAACTCATGTGCCATTTCTATAAAATGTTTAGTAATAGAGTCTACTTGTGTAATATCTAATGTATTAAATGATTTAGCCCAATAAACTGCTTTATCATAGCTCGGTAAATCACGTAAATTAAATGGCACTTTTTTATTCAAATAAAACTGCTGCCACTCCTGCAAATGCTTAATTACAACCATATAGTGATGTACAAACAAAAGACCTTGAGCTACTGAATTCTGCTTCATGGCAGCATACTCTAAATAGGTGATTCCTTTTTCTGTGTCTTGAAAATAGGCATACCCAAATAAGTACATAAGTCCCATAAATCCAAGTGATTCAGCCTTGCCTTCTAAACTCTGCTCCTCACAATAGAGTTGAATCGATTGAATTATATCTAGTAAACTTCGCCTATAAGCCTGCACAGATAGCCCTTTTAGGGGAGTCTTTTTCAACTTAAAAAGGGTCATATCAAAATATGAACTTTCTCTATAAAAGCCTAAAGCCCATTCCACTTTTAATACCATAAAGCTAATGGTATTGATGAGTTTATCCATTTTATAATCTAAAGAATGCGGAATAATGCGCTCTTTAATATATGTTTCAACCTGAGGCAACAAACTGTCCTCTAACAGCTCCTCACAAGTCTTTAGCTTCCCTTCTAAAGCCAACTGTGCCGATACTGGGAGGACTGCTTGAACACGATGTTTTAGTTTGCGCTCGACTTCATCGATAATATCTTCAACACTGTCTTCCTCTTCATCAATGGTATCAATTTTATTGACAATGACAAGGGGCTTCATGCGCCCTTCTAACTGCTCTATATGAGCCAGCTCTTTCGTGGTCAACGCCGCTTCCGCGGACATAATCCACAACACTGTATCTGCATAGCGTATAAACTGTTTAGTAGTCTCCATATGATGCTCATTTAACGCATCTAGGCCAGGACTATCAATAATGTTAATGGACTTTAATAATTCAATAGGAACCTCATATGTCACATAATCAATCTGCCTGTGAAGTTCGAGCCAAGCATCTTCTTGTTCTGCTGTTAATTGGCGAAACTCTATCGGATCATATTCGCGTTGCTCTTTATTTTTAAAATGAACCACTACTTTAGCCTCTGGCCCATACACGAGCTTAGTAATGACTGCGGTAGTGGGTAGCGCTCCAACAACTGTGAGATTTTCACCTAATAAGGCATTAATAAAAGATGATTTACCTGTCGAGAATGCCCCCATTACCATAATTTGAAGGGGTGAAAACATAGAGTCCGCTAATTCTTGCACATTGACTTTATCAATACTTATTTCATCGTCATAGAAAATCTCCCTATCGCGCTCTATCAGTCGTTCCAATTGTTTTAATTGTTCTATTGTGGAATGCATAATTCCCATCAAATCATATGTCATAGAATGGCTATCCTCACAAACTCCCTAATACAGCATTATCTTTATAAGTAAACACTAAGCTTCATTTTTCCTAGCTACGTTTTCTTTCTGTTTTTCTTATCTACTTTTCTTTCTATTCTTCTTATCTACTTTTGCTATCTATTTGCCCTAGCTATTGTCTCTATCTATTATCTCGAGCTATTATCTCTATCGATTTTTCCCACTACATTGTGCCTCAACCTGGCGCAATGCATCACGCGCCTTAACATGCCCCTTAGTTACAGCGTGACGCAACCAGAATAAGGCCACCTCATAATTAGGTACAATCATATCTATGCTAGCAGCGGTAGTTCCTAACATATAAGCCGATTCTAGGTGACCTAGTTTAGCAGCCTCTTCAAGATAGGAAAGTCCTTTTGTCATATCTTTAAAAATACCATAGCCGCCAGTAACATACATCTTGCCCAGTAAAAACAAGAATAAACTTTGTTCTTTAACTCGCCCTTCTAAGATCTCAACAGCAGCCTTATAGTCAGGCTCTATTGCACCATTGAGCCCCCATACAAAGATATTGATAAGCACAAACAAGGACTCTTCATCCTCCACATCTAAACCTTTTAGGGCCCAATAGAGCGCCTTAGTTTTATCAAAAACTTCGGACATTTCCCAATCGCTATATAGGCGCCCTAAACGCCCATAAGCTTCTGGGCTATTATATTGTGCCGCTTTATGAAGCCAAGCCCGTGCTTTATGTACTTCATCTGTGCGTCCCCTATCCTGATACATGGCACCTAATTTTAACAATGCTGGTATATAACCCGCTTGTGCTGCTTCTTCATAATATATCAGAGCCATTTCTTCGGCAGTTAATTGCAAAAATGTTCCCTTCGTCGCCTTAGAGTCATTATATGTTTCCTGAAGAACCTCTGGACATTGAATAATTAATTGTGCCCACTGATAGGCAATTTCCGGCATATATGGTATGTACTGTAATTCTTTCAGTTCTATTAACAAATGTAGCGCTAAGCTATGTCTGTTAGTCGCCTCCATATGATACAAATAAATCTTCGCCATACATAATCTAATATGAGCTAATATATATGCTATATGACGACTTGCTGTAGAATCACTCAATGTAGATTTTCTAGCTAACGATTTACCAAGTGCAACTTCACTATTATTATCCTCACTAGCTACTACTTCCTCACCTGTAAGTTCAGTAGATTGATATCCATTGGTTCTACACTGACTATAGGCGCTATGCTGGCCATACTGCATTAGTAACCATTGTCCTAAGTCCAACACATAATCATAGTCGCCTGCTCTATAGTGATGGCAAAATACTTCATATGTAGCATAAGGCTGTATGTCATTCATAAGAGCTCGAAACTGTTCATAACCATCATTATGAAGTTCTGTTCCCTGAAGATTCCATTTCAATATAGCAGCCTCTAAAAAAGGATGATCTATGCTTATATTCTTTACAAGGCCACGCACACCTATCTCTATGTCCATCAATTGCACTTGTCGCTGTAGACGCAACGCATATTTTATTTCATTAGCAGTCTGCTGCCTTACATCTTCATAAAAAGAATATAACACTAATAAAAAACAAGCTAAGTGTAATGCCCATTGGTGCAGCTTACTTAAATCGTAATCCGATTTCTCCGATTGTACCGCCATACGCCCCTGCTCCGCTTGCATCGGCATTCCATCCGGTACCTTCGATTCCTTTAAAATAAATGCTCCAGACTCACCCCCTAAAGAATCCGGCGAACTACATAAATTAGCACTTAACTCCTGACATACTAATGCCTCATCTAACAAGTCTATATAATCTAAAACCAAATCTTTTCCTAAATGAGTCATCTCCATATGCTGTAAGACAGACTTAATCGAATCTAAGCGTCTTTTTACCCCTATACATAATGTGTGCTCCATAAACACCTCTAACCTAATCTATCCCCTATAGCCTAATACAGCTGAAGGTCTACTATAATCGACGATTTCACTCGCAGTCGAGTTTTTAACTTATAACTTATAACTAAATTTTTAACTTATAGCTAAAGTTTTTGCATATAACTAATTTTTTAGTTTATGACTAAACTTTCAGCTCATATCTAACTTTTTAGTGTATAATTAAACTTTTAGCTCATATCTAACTTTTCAATTTATGTCTTTATGTTCACCAATAATATATATTATCTCTATTGTATCAGAGCTGTTCATATTTTAAAACTAGCAAGCATTCATTAATAGCATATAAAAAAGAGCCTTTTATAGAATCATGCATTATATATGCAAAAACTCTACAAAAGACTCTTAAAAAGCTAAAATAAGAAAATTAACTATTATTTTTTAATATTAAGATACTACATCCTACACATAACAGATAAGTTTAAAACTTAGCCATTCTCTAAAACTGTATTATTCTTTTGTCATCTGTGCTTCTTCTAGCTCACGCCCTTCATTTTGTTTCCTCACTTGGTAGATAGCCAATAGAATCACAAACCATACCGGTGTAACTAATAAGGCCACGCGTGTAGCTGGATTAAAAGCTAAGGTCACAAGCACAAAGGCAAAGAAAGCTAATACTAAATAATTTAAATAAGGGAATAATGGCATTTTAAATTTGCTCTTTGCCGCTAAATCAGGACGTGCTTTTACAAATTTCATATGGCAAATCGTAATAGTCGCCCAAATATATAAGAAGCAGAAAGTAGCCACACTCGTAATCATAACAAATACGCCTTCTGGCACAATATATTGCATCGCCACCACTAAACAAATAACCAATACCGATAATAAAAGGGCATTTGCTGGTACTTGCTTACTAGTAAGCATTTCAAGTTTACCTGGTGCGTGACAACGTTTAGCCAATGAATAAAGTAAACGGCTCGTACTAAATACACCACTATTACAAGCCGACGCTGCTGAAGTTAAAACGACAAAATTAACTATCGATGCAGCCCCTACAATACCAACAGCTAAGAATACTTCCACAAAAGGACTTCGATCAGGATTGACCGCATCCCAAGGGAAAATACTCATAATCACACCTAAAGCACCTACATAAAATAATATAATGCGCACAGGAATGCTATTGATTGACTGAGGTATTACTTTATGAGGATTCTGCGTTTCCCCTGCTGTAAGGCCTACCAGCTCAATGCCTGCAAACGCAAACACTACCATCTGGAAGGACTGTACAAAGCCTCCCATACCGCGTGGGAACCAACCACCATGATTCCATAAATTGGAAAATGAGGCGGTCCCTGCTGTAGTTGTTTGCCCAGAGAAAATAAAATATAATCCCAAGCCAATTAAAGCTATAATGGCAATGACTTTTATTAAGGCAAACCAAAACTCAATTTCACCAAATAATTTAACTGTTAATAAATTTAACAACACTAATATACTTAATACAATCAGGCTAGGAATCCAAGTTTCTATATAAGGAAACCAAAATTTCACATAAATCCCAACTGCTGTAATATCTGCCATAGCAACGGATATCCAACAAAACCAATAGGTCCAGCCAGTCACAAAGGCCGCTCGCTCGCCCATATAGTCTTGCACAAATTCCACAAAAGTATGATATTCCGTGTTAGATAAAAGTAGTTCTCCTAGGGCACGCATCATAAAGAAACATACGATGCCTGTGATTATGTAGGAAAAAAGTATGGCCGGACCTGCCAAGGCCACCGAATGACCTGATCCTAAAAATAATCCCGTCCCAATGGCGCCACCAATTGCAATTAATTGTACGTGGCGATTCTTAAGCCCCCTAGCGAGGGTCTTATCATCTTGCATACGTCTCCCTCCCATCAAGGCTTCACTCTATTTATGTCTCTTTCTTATTCTCTCAAACCCCGTCGTCAATTCCTCAGTATATTGACACCCCCAACATACTATGACAGCATCTCTATAGAATCAACATGGTTTATTATAGCACAAGAAAGACATTTGTATATACAAAAAATACTAATATATGGATAATTTACGTAAATAATACTGTATACAATACGCAGTTTGATTTTTAACCAACAAAAAACTGTCTATGTAAGTTAATTTCTATTTTATAACTGCCTATTTAACAAAAGATCCGTGATTTTTTTATTCATTTGATGTATAATATATATAAATAGAGATATATCTATTTAATAGTTAATTAATATAGTACAATACATATTATTAAGAAAAGGAAGCGATACTATGAAAGAAATTTTAGGTTTTCATTTAAATGGTTGCCCTTATTGCCACAATGCATTTAAAGCCATTGAAGAATTAAAAGCAGAAAATCCTGCTTACAACGATATTAAAATTGAATGGGTTGAAGACAGCGATGCTGCTGAACTCTTCAAAACACATCCATATGATTATTATCCAAACCTTTGGTTCGGCACTGACAAACAGTACGAAGCTCATCCTGGCGAATCTTATGGAGAAACAAAATCTTTAATTAAAGCTGTATTCGATAAAGCAATCTAATACCAAATATACGGATTATATCCACCCGTATTATGCTTGTAGGCAGTATTAATTTACACTGTACAAGAATTAATTTACACTGTACAAGAATTAATTTGCACTGTACAAGAAAACAAAAAGGTAGTGAAGCCTAGGCTTCACTACCTTTTTTATTTAACTCTTTTTTATTTAGCTCTTTTAATTTAGTTCTTTTACCTATTTTCTTTTGCTGATTTTTACTAGTCGCTTTAATGTTTCTCTTTTACTTATCTTTTCTATGTCCCGCTCTTACTGTTCTTTTGCATTTCTCTTATGCTTCTTTTTCCTCTTTTACTTTTTACTGCTCTGCTTTTTGTTGACGCTCGTCTTTTTGAATTTCATAATATTGCTGCTGTGCCTCTTTAAAAGATACAGCGTCCCCTGCTTCAAGCTTTTCCTTCATAAAAGTAATAGCTTCTGTAGTCCGGCAATTTACGGGGATAAAATCATCCGTAATTTGACGTTTAATGGCAATAATATATTCATCATATTTAGCGACTTGCTTATCAATTAATTGGCGTCGTTTAGCATGACCTGCTTTTCTAAAGAGAGCAATCATAGCCATCCAAATAGCAAATAAGCCCACAAAATTAGGGAAGCCAAATTCCACAATATAACCAGTCACAACATTAGGTGCCTTGCTATGCCAAAACCATACAATACCAAAGATAATCACCCCTAAAACAAGATGAATAATAAGTCCTTTAGGCGTATAGTATGTATGTCCCAATGTCTTTGCTCTATCTGCTAAGAGCTCCGCTTTTTGATCTTCCACCTGCTCAATGGATTGATAGTATGGATATAGGCGCTCAAGACCTGCAATAACTTCAGCAGTCTCAGCAGGCGCCTTACTTACACGATTCTTTTTCATATTACAACTCCTCAAACATAATATATTAATCCTTAACTTATTGTAAAAGTTTTTCTTAATCCTTTCAAGATGCAAGGCTAAAAATCTAAGCCAAGTAATTACATACAAAACAAAAAACAACATACAAAGCAAAAAGCCCAAGAGACTCGGGACCTAGCCACAGTGGCCTAACCATCCCGTTCTCCTGGGCTTTTATTATGTCTTATATAACACGACTATACATTATGTCTTATACAACATCTTCATAAACTATGCCACACATGACATGTCTATAAATTATGTTTTATAGTACACCGCTATAATTATGTCTTATATGACGCGATTATAAGGTAATGATATCTTTATATCCAGCTTTACTAGCACCGCGTGTAAAATGCCTACCTAATCATCGAGCCGATACTAGCATAGGTACTGCCTCAGTACAGTGGTATATTATTTGCGGTCTTTCGCTTCTGCCACAATATCTTGTAAGAAGTCTTCCCATTTCTTGCTACCCACTTCGCCTTCACCGCGTTTACGGATAGCTACTGCACCTTCTTCTTCTTCCTTATCCCCTACAACTAACATGTAAGGAACTTTTTCCATTTGTGCTTGGCGAATCTTATAACCGATTTTTTCATTGCGATCATCAAGTTCTACACGAATGTAAGCATCTTTGAAAGCTTTACGCAATGTTTCAGCATAAGCTACATGTTTTTCGCTGATTGGTAAAATTTTAACTTGTACAGGTGCCAACCAAGTTGGGAATGCACCAGCATAGTGTTCAATTAAGATACCAATGAAACGTTCCATGGAGCCAAAGCAAGCACGGTGAATCATGATTGGTTGATGTTTTTGACCATCTTCACCAATATATTCCATTTGGAAGCGTTCAGGAAGGTTCATATCCAATTGGATAGTACCACATTGCCAAGTACGGCCGATGGAGTCGCGAATATGGAAGTCAAGTTTAGGACCATAGAAAGCGCCATCCCCTTCATTAATTTGGTATGGAATGCCTTTTTCTTCAATTGCTTCGCGAAGTGCATTAGTAGCAGATTCCCAAATTGCATCATCACCCATAGCATTATCTGGTTTAGTGCTCAATTCTACGCGATAGCTTAAACCAAATTGACTATAAATGCGGTCGAATAACTCGATAACTTTAATTAATTCCGCTTTAATTTGAGATGGCAACATGAATACATGAGCATCATCTTGAGTGAAGCTACGAACGCGGAATAAACCATGTAAAGCACCAGATAATTCATGACGATGTACAAGGCCAAGTTCAGCCATGCGAATTGGCAAGTCGCGATAAGAGTGCATTTCGTTTTGGTATACTAAAATACTGCCTGGGCAGTTCATTGGTTTGATTGCATAATCTTCATCATCGATCATAGTAGTATACATATTTTCACGATAATGGAACCAGTGACCAGATTGTTCCCAAAGCTGGCGATTCAAGATAATTGGTGTACGCACTTCTTCATAATCAAAGTCATGATGTACTTCACGCCAGAAGTTTTCTAACTCATTGCGAAGAGCCATACCTTTTGGTAAAAAGAATGGGAACCCAGGGCCTTGCTCTTTTAATACGAAAAGACCAAGCTCTTTACCTAATTTACGGTGGTCACGGCGAGCCGCTTCTTCAAGTAAATGTAAGTATTCTTCTAATTCTTCTTTCTTTTCAAAGGCTGTACCATAAATACGTTGCAACATTTTGTTCTTTTCATCGCCACGCCAGTAAGCACCTGCAATGTTTTGAAGTTTGAAGGCTTTTACTTTACCAGTTGCTGCCACATGTGGGCCAGCGCAAAGGTCAACGAATTCACCTTGACGATACATGGAAATTTCTTCATCAGCTGGCAAATCTTCAATCAATTCAACTTTATAATCTTCGTGTTTTTCTTTAAATAATTTAAGCGCTTCTTCACGAGAGATAACTTCTTTTTGAATTGGTAAGTTTTCTTTTACAATGCGTTGCATTTCTTGTTCAATCTTAGGTAGATCTTCAGGTACAAGCACATGTTCCATGTCTAAATCATAGTAGAAGCCATTTTCAATAGCAGGACCAATAGCTAATTTAGCTTCTGGCCAAAGGCGTTTAATAGCCTGCGCCATAATATGAGATGCACTATGACGAAGAGCGTCTTTACCACCTTGTTCGTTAAAAGTTAAGAAGCTTACATGAGAGCCATCTTTTACTTCTTCACGAAGGTCTGTTAATTCTCCATCAACGTCAGCAGCCAATACTTTTTTAGCAAGACTGTTGGATAATTGTTTTACTGCTTCTCCTAAAGTTGTGCCAGCAGGATAGGCTTTTTCACTATTATCTGGCAAAATAATTTTTACGTCTGACATAACAAATTCCTCCTTGGAAATGAGCTATACCGGCGGGACACGTCATAGCTTACTGATTACTTAATTCATATACAAAAAGACCTTCGTCCCTAATACAAGGGACGAAGGTCTCGTGGTTCCACCCTAGTTAGTCACTAATTAGCTTGTATAATCATCTATTATGCCCACTAAGAAACTTAAGCCTTAGCCTCATATTGTATGATTATCTGAAGTCATTAATAACTCACTCTTTTGTCGATAACGCTTACTCGCGGATTGACTTACTAAAAGTTCAGCCAATCGGTTTGAAGGGGGTAATACACTATCATGTGTAAGATGGTCACAGCCTAGCCATCTCTCTCTGAAACACAGGGGATATATATCATGTCCTTCGCACTACCTGTTTCAATGTATGTATACATGCTACACCAAAATCTAGGGACTGTCAATACTCATTGCGCACAATTTAAAAATTTTTCTGAATTTCTTCATACGAAATCAAATCAATAGGCACATCTAAACTCTGCAGTACCTCAACCACTACAGGCGCTGTATCAGGCGTACTTCGCACCATACAAAGACCTGTGGAGCCCTCTAAGGTAGTCATAACACCTAAGTACTCATAGCCCTCTAAGATGCGGTTTACATAATTAGTCTCACATGGGTCAATACGAAAATATACATATGATTCTTCACAAATTGACTTCATGTCGGCCTCCTAATTAGTCCCTACGATTATGCCTTAGGCGCCTTTGGCTTACATTTACGACGCATCATAGCATATTCCTCTAATGGTGTATCAATGTATAAACGCACTTTCATTTGTGCATGAGGTGCTACGGAAATATCTTTGCCATCTTCATCGGTCATTTTAGTAATCACATGGTGCACTAAGTCCCCATGAGGCTGACAGAATTCCACTTCATCCCCTACTTTAAAATTATTGCGCTGTTCTAAATACGCAAAGCCTTCTTCTTTATTATAACCCTCTACAAGGCCGATAAAGTCATGGGTCTGTGTATTGCTAGAAGCGCCATAGTTCTGTGCTGTTTCATCTGGTTTTTCCACTGAAAAACCTTCTGTATATGGACGATGAGAAATCTTTTCTAATTCTTCAATCCACTCTGGCTTCACTTCATAATTCTCTGGATCAGCTAAATATGTATCTACTGCTTCACGGTACACTTTAGTTACTGTAGCCGCATAGTGAACGCTCTTCATACGACCTTCAATTTTAAGGCTGTCTACACCTGCTTCTACGAGATCAGGAATATATTTTAATAAGCAAAGATCCTTGGAGTTAAAAATGTAAGTGCCATGTTGATCTTCTTCAATTGGATAGTATTCACCAGGACGATTTTCTTCTACAAGAGAGTACTTCCAACGGCAAGCCTGCGTGCATTGCCCACGATTGGCGTCGCGTGTTGTAAAATAATTACTCAATAAGCAACGACCTGAATAGGAAATACACATAGCACCATGAACGAAGGCTTCAATTTCAATATTCGCCTTTTCCTTCATAGTTTTAATGTCTGCAATGCTCACCTCGCGAGCCACTACTACGCGCGTAGCGCCTTGCTCTTTCCAGAATTCAGTAGTCAAATAGTTAGTTGTATTGGCTTGAGTACTTACGTGAAGCTCTAAATTAGGTGCTACTCGTTTAGCCAACAAGAAAATGCCAAGGTCAGCTACGATAATAGCATCCACACCAATGGATTCTAGGAACTGCAAATACTCCTCAAGACCTACTAAATCTTCATTATGAGGAATAATATTACAAGTTACATAGAGCTTTTTACCATGGCTGTGAACAAATTCAACGGCTTCTTTTAATTGTTCATTGTTAAAATTCGAGCTACTTGCTCGTAGGCCAAAGGACTGACCTGCACAATATACTGCATCGGCGCCATAACGAATGGCCATTTTTAATTTATCCATATTACCAGCTGGTGATAATACTTCGATTTGTGGTTTCATGTATTACTTATTACCTTTCCAAACACTTACGCTCATGCCATCACCGAGAGGATAAATTGTCGTATTATAACGCTCTTTGTCCTCTACTAAGTCTAAATAGTCACGAAGTCGTTTTACAATAGTCTTATAGCGATACGGGGCTTCTTTGCCACCTCGCACATATCCTCTAAATAATACATTATCAGCTAACACAACAGCTTGAGGAGCTAAACTAGGTTAGATAAGCGCTAGCTGTTTTTTGTACTGACCTTTTGGCCCATCCAAGAATACTAAATCATAAGGCCCCTCTAATGTGGGCAAAACTTCATTGGCATCCCCTAAATGTAATGAAATTTGATCTTTATACTTAGACTGACCGATAAAATGCTGCGCCATACCATATCGTTGTTCATCCAGTTCAATCGTGTCAATTTGCACCTCTGGGCTACCATGACGAGCTAATAGCAAAGCTGAATAGCCAATGGCCGTCCCCACTTCTAGAATCCGGCTCGGTTTGTAAAGCGAAATGAGCTCCTCAAACAGATGCACTTCTGACTCGCGCAAAATAGGCACTTTATTGAGTACAGCATAAATGCGCTGCTCATTTAATATGTCTTTTAATTCCATAAATTGACGCAACCACCTTTAGTAACACGCTTACTCACCATAAATAGACGCTACTACGCTTAAATGCTCTTCATAGGTCTTAGTGAAGTGATGATAGCCTTCTTTATCGGCTACAAAATATAAATAATCTGTATCCCCTGCATTGAGCACTGCCTCCATGGATTTTAGCCCTGGATTAGCAATCGGTCCTGGTGGCAAGCCCTTGTGTAAATATGTATTATATGGACTTGGTAGCTCCGTGTCTTCAATGGATAATTGAGGCTTAGGATAGCCTAAAATATACTGAATGCTCGCACAAGATTGAAGGGGCATACCAATTTGTAAACGTTTTAAAAATACCGCCGCTATAATAGGTCGATCTTCATCGTATTTCGCCTCTTTTTCCACCAGAGAAGCCAACGTGATGAATTCAAATACCGTCAAATTCTTAGCTGCAATTTGTTGTTTTACAGCAGGCGTTATTTTACTATTCATTTCCTTTGTGAGAATTTTTAAAATCTCTTCTGGTTTAGCGCCCACTGGAATTTCATATGTGCTAGGGAATAAGAAACCTTCCGGCTTATATACGACCGGTGCAGGGCCATACATATATTGATAAGGCACATAGGTTTTAGCAGCCTCTAAAAAGGCCTCTTTACTACCCAATCCGTCTTTTGCTAGTTCGTCAGCAATTTGTTCAATCGTATACCCCTCTGGAATGGTCACTCTAATAGCTTGTAACTTTCCCTTTTGTAAGAGTTCAATGACTTGATGTAAACTCGCATTCTGTGGTATTTGATAATAGCCCTGTTGCAATTTATCAACAGTGCCTGTAAGTCGCAAAGCTAAACGAAAGGCTGTAGGAGAATTAATAAGCCCCTTTTCATAGAGCATATCACCAATTTCCGCCCCTGTTTGATCCTTGTCGACAATTAAAACAACTTGCTGTGGATGGGCCATTTTACTATTAGGCATATAATAATATGCCCAAGCGCCTAAGAAAGTGATAAGCACTATGCCTAGGATACCTCCCAATACATAGGTTATCAACTTCTTGCGTTGACTCATAAGCAAAATAACTCCTTATCTAGTAACACACTTTTATACTTCTTTATTTACCGCTAGTCAGTAAATATTGTGGTTATATTTCAAGTTCTAGGCCTTTAATATAACACACGAAAGAGGGGCATCGCCCCTCTTCCTCGTACCTCATAGAATTATTCTTCTTCCATACCTTCTTCGTATAAGGCACTTACTGCATCAAACTCTTCGTCTGTAGGCACAACATATACTTCTTCGCCGTCCTCTTCTTCAAGGCGGGCAATCGTAATATGTGGCTCTTCATGACATTTACAACCTGGTTCACATTCTTCAGGTGGTAAGGATACTAAAATAGCAAATTCTTTACCTTCATAGTTAATGATCATGTCTTCTTCGTAGAATAATTCATTACCATCCTCATCAGTGAGTACTACTACAGGTACTTCATTTTCAAAACCTTGCTCTGCCATGGTCAACCTCCTTAGGATTTACTCTGTCGTCGATCCAAATAACCTTGTAAAATGACCACTGCGGCCATTTTATCAATCACGCCTTTTCGTTTCTTACGACTCACATCGGCGGCGATTAATGATCGCTCCGCCATAACCGTAGACAATCGCTCATCCCAAAAGGTAACAGGTACTTCGATGACTTCTTGCATCTTAGCCACAAACTCTTCTGTTTTGAGCGCTCGATCGCCCTTGGTTCCATTCATATTTTTTGGTAAGCCTACCACAATTTCTTCCACTTCATACTCAGTAATGAGCTCTTGAATGCGATTAAAATCACGCTCCAAGGAAGTGCGGCGAATCGTCTCGATGCCCTGTGCTGTTAAGTACAAGGCATCGCTACATGCTACGCCAATGGTGCGGCTGCCCACATCTAAGGACATAATTCTCATATATGCCCCTTATAGACCTTTTGCTTTTACATATTCAGCTACTAATTCTTCTAACAATTCATCTCGCTCTAAACGACGAATCATGCTACGCGCATTATTGTAGCTTGTAATATAGGTAGGCTCGCCAGAGATAAGATATCCTACGATTTGTTCAATCGGATTATATCCTTTTTCTTGTAAAGCGTGATATACATCACGAAGTACTTCACGAGCCGAAGGGGTATCTTCAACCTTTTTAAACATCATAGTTTCATCTGATACACTCATGCTATAACCTCCTTTATTTGTTATATCTCTATTATATCATGCTTACTTAATAAGCATATGAAATTCATTTTCATAAAACTATATGAACTTATTTCCTCATATGCTATCAAAGTCATTACATGCCCAAAATAGTTTCTTTTGCGACTTTGAGAGCAGCAGCTAAAGCGGCTGGATCTTTACCACCAGCTTGGGCCATATCAGGACGTCCACCGCCATTACCACCAGCAGCTTGCGCAGTGGCCTTAACGATATTACCTGCATGGTAACCTGCTTTAACAGCATCTTTCGTAGCCATACAAACAAAATTAACTTTACCTTCATGAGCCATACCGAGCAATACTACACCAGAACCAAGATGGTCGCGTACCATATCAGCAGTATTGCGAAGTTCATCCATATCAGCTACATTTACTTCAGCCACTACAGCTTTACCTACTTTAAGGTCAAAAGCACCTGCTAATAAGCCATCAAGGCCACCAGCCATAAGCTCTTTACGTACAGCAGCCAATTCATGTTCTAATTGTTTTACTTCTTCCACCACTTGTTGTGCGCGATGTACAAGTTCTTCTGGTTTAGTTTTTAAAATAGTCGCTGCCGCGCGAAGGTCAGCTTGTTCTTTTTGAGCTAATTGCAAGGCTGCTTCACCTGTAATAGCTTCAATACGACGTACACCAGATCCAATACCGCCTTCAGAAACAATGCGGAACGTACCAATAACAGCTGTGTTAGGTACATGAGAGCCACCACAGAGCTCTACACTGAATTTAGGTACTGTAACGACGCGTACTACATCGCCATATTTTTCACCAAAGAGTGCCATAGCGCCCAATTTCTTTGCTTCATCCATAGGCATTTCTTTAATGTCCAAATTAGTAGCTTTTAAAATTTCACCATTTACAAGATTTGTAATCTCTTGCAATTCTTCAGCTGTTACTGGAGAGAAATGAGTGAAGTCAAAGCGTAGACGATCTGGCATTACCAAGGAGCCTGCTTGATTTACATGATTGCCAAGCACTTCTTTTAAAGCAGCATGCAATAAATGAGTGGCTGTGTGATTGCGAGCCATCGACAAGCGGCGTGTAGTATCTACATCTAATTGTACTGTGTCGCCTACTTGCAAGTTACCTTCAATAATAGTCCCCACATGGTAGGTTGTGCCTTCTGGAAGCTTGCGAGTTGTGTGAACTTCCATTTTACCCATTGGGCCTACAATAAGACCAGAGTCACCTAATTGGCCGCCCCCTTCTGCGTGGAATGGCGTAGTGCGAACAATTAAAGTCACTTCCATGCCATCTGAAGCAGATTCTAAGCGATTAGCGCCTTCACCAAGCATGAGGATTTCAGACTCAGTAGCGCTTTCATCATCAGTCAATTCTTCATTAGCTAGAAATGTAATATCTGGTGTAGCTACTTTAGCATCTACATCTTCACGAGCTGCACGAGCACGCGCACGTTGCTCTGCCATAGCGGATTCAAAGCCGTCCATGTCAATAGCAAGTCCTGCTTCATGAGCAATTTCTTCTGTTAATTCCCAAGGGAATCCATAAGTGTCATATAATTTGAATACTTCTGCACCTGGTACTGTATTAGCCCCCTCTGCTTTTAAGGAGTCCACTAATGTACTGAGAAGTTCTAAGCCTTGTGCTAAAGTTTGATTGAATCGATCTTCTTCATTAGCTACCACGCGTGTAATGAAATCATGTTTTTCTACAAGGTCAGGTAAACCTGGGCCTAAGATATCAATAACTACGTCCATAAGGTCAGTTAAGAAACGACCTTCAATGCCGAGTAAACGACCATGGCGAACAGCGCGGCGCAAAATGCGGCGAAGTACATAGCCACGACCTTCATTTGATGGCAATACACCATCACTAATAAGCGCTGCAATGGCGCGAGCATGGTCACCGATAACTTTTAAGGATACATCCTTGCTAACATCGCTGTGATATTCAATCTTCGCCATAGCGGCTGCTTTTTCAATAATAGGGAAAATCAAATCAGTTTCAAAATTGCTTTCCTTATTTTGTAGTACTGATGCCAAGCGTTCAAGACCGGCACCAGTATCGATATTTTTCTTAGCCAATGGCACATACTCACCATCAGCAGTGCGATTGAATTGAGTGAACACAAGGTTCCAAATTTCAAGATAACGATCGCAATCACAACCTGGGGCACAAGTGTCTTCACCACAACCGCGGTCTTCACCTAAGTCATAGAAAATTTCACTATCTGGGCCACATGGACCTTCCCCAATTTCCCAGAAATTATCTTCTAAGCGGCTAATATGAGAATCATCAAGACCTACTTCTTTATGCCAAATATCATATGCTTCATGGTCATCTGGATATACAGTAACATAGAGGCGATTTTTATCGAGTTTAATCACTTCAGTTAAGAATTCCCAAGCCCAATGAATAGCCTCTTTTTTGAAATAGTCGCCAAAGGAGAAATTCCCTAGCATTTCAAAGAATGTATGGTGGCGCGCTGTGCGACCTACGTTTTCAATATCACCTGTGCGGATACACTTTTGGCAAGTGGTCACACGCGTACGAGGTGGTACTAATTTACCTGTAAAAAACGGTTTTAATGGCGCCATACCTGCCCCGATGAGCAATAGGGATGGGTCATTTTCCGGAACGAGCGAAAAACTATCTAATTTTAAATGTCCTTTACTTTCAAAAAACTGCAAATATGCTTGACGCAGTTCATTACCCTTCATGAGTTCAGCCTCCTAAACTAATAACTATCTTTTTATTATACTCTAATCAGTAATAGATGTCACTAAAATACCTATACCTCGTATGATATGCATCTATAGATTCAAATTCTAAGTCCTACAATATGCTAAGCTCACTCATATACTAGCCTCGCACCTATACTCATCATTTAGTCAAATCCGCTGCGATTATGACTTCCCTTTTTATTGACGATTTAATGCCATACTGCCGACAAAAGTAAGAGCATAGGCTAAAATCGCCATAAGGACTATCGTGCCGCCTGGTGCCAAATCAAATTCAAAGGCCACCACGAGACCTGCTAGAACACTAAAGATTGAGTAAATTTCACTAATCCACAACGTTTTAGTAAACCCTGCTTTCCATAAATGTGCACTCGCCACCGGCACAATCATGAGAGCCCCAATGAGCAAAATCCCTACAATGGTCATCCCCATAACTACTACTAAGGCCGTAAGAATCGAAAAAATCATATTAATCCGATTTACTGGTACACCGGCCGTAATCGCTACTTGTTCATCAAAGGATGTAAACAAAAGCTGTGAATATATGCTGTAAATAATAAGTCCCACCACTACAGCCGCCACGGCAATGCTCATAATATCCGCATCAGTAACTGTTAAAATACTGCCAAACAAGAAATTCAATAACCCCGTGCTCGGCATTTTATTAAGACTAGCAAAAATAACAGCTAACGCCAAGCCTGTATAAAAGAATAAGGCCAAAATCATATCCGTATATTGATTATGCCGCCGTCTAACTAGTTCAATGCCTATAGCCGCTAACACAGTCAAGCCCGCTGCACCGAGCGGTGGATATAGGGATAAAAAGGAAGCTCCTGTAACGCCAGCAAAGGCGATATGACCTAGGCCCTCACCGAGCAGTGATTGCCGTTTAATGACGATAAATGTGCCAATCAAAGGACACATGAGAGCCACAATGAGGCCGGCAATAAAGGCACGCTGCATAAATTCATAATTAAAAATATCCATCTTAGCCTCCTATATGCCAAAACAATAAAGGCCCTTTATGAGAGTCTAAAAATCCAGCGCCATTGCCGTGATAGCACACATGGCGATTAATACAAATGGTCTGATCGCACAATTTACAGCCTTCTTCTACATCATGTGTGACCATGACGATGGTCATGCCCTTGTCAGATAAGGTGCGTAGAAGCTCCATAATGCGCCGGCTAGCCTCAAAATCAATGCCACTAGTAGGCTCATCAAGCAATAAATACTTTGGCTTGCGCGCCAAAGCCTGCGCAATCATAATCCGTTGTTGCTGTCCACCACTTAAATCACCAATACGCCGACCCTTAAATTCACTCATGCCCACTTGTTCTAGGGCATCTAAGGCACTTTGACGGCGCTCTTCACGTGAGCCCTTATGAAGTCGCAAGCCGAGTTCAACAATTTCTAAACAAGTAGCGGGAAATTGTGCTGCATTTTTATTGTATATTTGTGGCACC
Source organism: uncultured Veillonella sp. (assembly GCF_900545795.1). GTDB lineage: Bacteria > Bacillota > Negativicutes > Veillonellales > Veillonellaceae > Veillonella_A. The sequence goes on along the minus strand of NZ_URAR01000009.1, from coordinate 34,133 downwards.
AAGTGAAGTAAGCCAGCTTGCTGTGCCTCATTTACTGTTTTACCATCTATTAAAATCTGCCCATGAGTAGGACTCAATAGACCAGATAAGAGACGCAAAAATGTAGTCTTACCAGCTCCATTAGGCCCTACAACAATTGTAAAATCGCCTTCTTCTATTTGTATGGAAATATTGCATAAGACTTCCTCTTGCTCATAGAAGAATTGGACTTCTTTTACCTCAATCATGCCTACCATATCCGCCCTTCTAACAATTCAGAAAAAGAGGAGGCTATGCCTCCTCTTCAACATACCAAGTACTTTGTTTATCTGAGCCTTGCGCCTTACATAACGCGCTTCGCCCCAATATATCGTTCGCCCCAGTAGCCACCTGCTAAATCAGCTACAGCAACGCCACGACTGCTAGTGGCACTGATAAATTTACCATTGCCAATATAGATTCCAGAATGAGATACGCCTTTTTCATAGGTTTCAAAAAATACTAAATCACCTGGTTGTAAATTCTTTTTAGCCACCTTAGTGCCTACTGTATATTGCTCATCAGCAGAACGCGGTAAGCTAATGCCTTTTTTGGCAAATACATAGCGCACATAACCAGAGCAGTCAAACCCTTTAGGCGTATTGCCACCAAATACGTAAGGCACACCGCGATAGTTTTCTGCTTCTTTAATTATATCTTGTATAGATTTTGATACAGGTCCCGTTTTAGTAAAAATAAAATCGGAATCAAATGGATCAAGTAAGCTGTCTGCACGACTTACAGTCATTTTAGATTTATTACTTTTATCAGACTTGTCTTTTTTGCTATTTTTATCGGCTTTAGATTTCTTGCTATCAGATTTTTTGCTGTCGGATTTTTTATTATCGGACTTCTTGGATTGATCCTCATCTGCCTTAATAGCTGATTTGCTGTCCTTCGTCGGTTGGCTCGCAGCCCATTCAGCAGCAATCTTATCGTCAGACATTTTACCTAACTTGCGAAGCTTACTCGCATCTAACGATTTACCCATCAAAGATTTATACGTAGCTTCGTCTACAATGCCATTGACTGGCAATCCCATATCTTTTTGGTATAAACGTACAGCCCATTTTGTATTGGCATCATATTCACCATTTGGACGAGCTTTATAGCCTGCAGCAATTAATTTTTTTTGAATGGCAGGAATCTCGCCACCCTTAGTTCCATATTCATAGCCAGCGGCACCAGCTACTGTATAAGCGCCTACACTTAGCACTAAGGCTACCATAATAGACAACTTCTTATACTTGTATCTCATCATTCTTCCTCGCTATGTTTCTAACCTGGGCTCTCTATCAAGGAACCCCATCAGTACACCTTCTTCTATGTTAGCACTGAACAAAACATTACGTCCTACCTATCACTGTGATAAGCCATTCACGGTGCTAAACCATTCATTTTGCTAAACCCTAAGCATAATTATAATTATGCTTAAACTATTAACCTATAATTAGGATTATGCTTAAATTATTAGCCAATCCTACTTTTGTGTACTATCACTTTCGCAATTCACACTATCGCGAATCCAATACAATGGTCGATGTTTAACTTCTTGAAACACTCGACCTACATACTCTCCAATCATGCCGATACAAACTAATTGTACCCCACCTAAGAAGAATATGGATACGCCTAACGTTGCCCAACCACTTACAGCACTATCTGTAAAGAAATGGACAAACAAAATATGTAAAATCATTATAATACTTAAAATGCCTGACATGAGGCCTATATATAAGGCGGCACGAAGCGGTACATTAGAAAATGCCGCAATGCCATCTAAGGCAAAATGCAACATTTTTCGCACACTAAACTTTGATTTGCCAGCAAATCGCGGTGGTGCTACAAAGTGAATTTCACCTTGATTGTAACCAATAGCGCCTACAATCCCGCGCAAGAAACGCCCATGCTCCCTAAATTGAAGAAGCGTATCTAAGGCTTTGCGGTTCATGAGACGAAAATCTGACCCACCTTCTACGATGGGCACATTGGCCATTTTATTCATTAATTTATAATAGTATTTTGACGTGAAGGACTTAGCCCAGCTAGCATCTTCTGTGGAATCGCGAATCGTGCGCACCACATCATGCCCCTCTTCCCAAAGTCTAACCATCTCTGGAATTAATTCTGGTGGATGTTGCATATCACCATCCATGGTAATTACTGCATCCCCTTTGGCATGGTCTAGCCCACAAGTCAAAGCCAATTGATGTCCAAAATTACGCGCTAAAAGTAAGACTTTCACCGCTGTATCTTCAGCCGCAATATGACGTAGCATAGTGGCAGAATTGTCGGATGAGCCATCATCTACGAAAATGATTTCTTGCTCATAAGGAAGAGTATTAAGAACTTCCTTCACTGAACTATAAAACTTTTTTATATTAGCCTCTTCATTATAAACAGGTACCACTATTGACAATAACATACACTGCCTCCGTTAATCTATTGCGCTTTAATTTTACTATTTTTTCGAAACTTTGGCAAATCATAGCATTTAATTATATGATATTGTGCCCTAAGTGGCAAGCAATTATGTGCTACGTCTTGAATATGTCCTTTGAATCTGTCAATATTACACATTTTATCTGCCCATATCAATACATTCTAGCTGCCAATATTAGCACATTCTATCTTATTGCAACTTACTGTACAAGTGCTATACTTAAATCATATAGAGCCATTGAAAACACAGATTTCTTCAAAGCTCTATAATTGCAAAAATTGTGCAGACATTTTTATTATTTTAAGGGAGTGTTACTATGAAAAAAATGTCAACCATTTGTTTAAGTTTACTCTTAGCTAGCTCAATTGGCGCAACAGCTATGGCCGCCTTGCCGCAATATCCAAACTATACCAATGTACAACAAGGCCAAGTATATGGACAGCGCCCAAGTGCTCAAGACATGTCCATTGCTGGCGTTACTTTAGGCACACCAATTGCTAATGTCATTCAAAGCTTGGGCACCCCTACCAATTACAATGACCATGTAAAATTTGTAGGCGTCGAACTCACCTATGGTGGCATCACCTATGGTTGTAATCCTGTGCATTATATTAGCGTTATCAATCGCGACGCCACTACCTACCGTGGCATTGCAGTAGGCGATACATTAGAACAAGTGTATGCAGCCTATGGTCGCCCTGACCTCATGTACAACAACCAATGGTTCTACGGAAAATTTAAACCAAGATCCGGCTATATCCAAGGCATCTTCTTCCACCATGATGGCTACCGTGTAACCAAAATCTTCATTACCAATGGAGACTAAATTGAGGGATAACGAACATCCTTCTCCCTCTTTCCTATTTATAAAATCCTGGCCTTTAAGAATCATTTAAATACAAACACAAAAGACTCCTAACTATACATGCAGCGAACATTCGAGCTTGTCTCGCCGCGAGTAAATGTATAGTTAGGAGTCTTTATTTATATAAAAATTATTTAAGGCCAGGATTTTATAAATCAGCTGCCTCTATCCAAGTTTGCAATTCTTCTTCTGCATTGATTATGTCTTCATCAAATGCACCGCAAAGGCTTGGATAACGACCTACTTCAATGGTGTACACAATGGCTTCATCTCGTGGATTGCGGAATGTGCCTAACCAAATCCCTGAAAACTGAGTCTCATACCACTCCACAGGTTGGTCTGTTTCCGTGAAATTAATAGTAATCGTTCCACGGCCTAATGTTTCCATAACCTCCACTTGTTCTTCCATGGTTAAACCCGTTTTTTCAATATATATGGTATGGGTCTCACCAGTTTCGCGAAGTTGCTTTAAAGCTAATTTTAACTCATTTAAAATTACCTTTACATTGCCATAATGTTCAATCATCGTTTTTCTACCTCAATCCCCCAAACCTCTAATTGCTTAATCACTCGTGCAATTACTTCTGGCAGGGCTTTTTTTACTGTATCGGTTGGTTCTAATCCAATATCTAAGCTCTCTGGCTCAACACCAATAACGGTGGCGTCTTCCAAAGGATCTTCTTGAAGGGCACGAATTCGCAAAATATCCTGCATGCCCACTTCATGGACAGAAATATTGCCAGTGAAATATGTTTCTGTTTCCTGATGCGGAAATTCATATATTGTACCAGGCACTTCACCACCATGAATGGCATCCACTAATAAAAGCTTCGTCATACCTCTCATATAAGATAGGAGCTCCATCCCCATCGTACCACCGTCAATGAGAGCAATGTTTGGCGTAAAAGAGTAATTTGCCTCTAACTCTTTTACTACATGCACACCTAAGCCTTCATCAGTGAGCAAAATATTGCCTACACCAAGCACAATGATATTACTTTCGTTTACCATATAAATCCTCAATATCTTCTGGATCATGTGGATAGAATTTCATCCCTGATACCATGCTGGATACTTCACCAGACTCTTCCATAACATCTTCGCGGAATGCTAAATATACATGCATAACCGTAAAGAGCAAGAAGAACCAGGCAATATAGTGATGAATGATATGAATATCATATTCGCTAAGCATTAGATTAATAGGATTAAACACAATGGCTAACCAACTATTAGGATTGATTTGCGAATACATAGCAAGACCGGTGCAAATCTCTAGGAACATCATAATATACACAATCAAATAACTCGTACGAGCTAAGGAATTGCGAAGCACGCGATGCTCTTCTTGACGAGGCAACATCAAATAATGCAAGAAGGTCTGTTTAATGCCCACCCAATACAAGCGGCTTTTAAACTTAGGTAACAAGCGGTCACCACGATAGCGAATGGCCCCATAAATACGGAACACGAATGAAAATATAAGGACGAATGCAAAAGTAAAATGAACGCGACGAATTGTCTCCATAGAAAACCAACTCGTAATGGCTTCTGCTGGTTCACGTCCTACAAACATACTAAATCCAGGATCTCCAATGTAAAGCCCTGTCCAAAATAGGAAGGTTACGCAAAGTACCATCGTCCAATGGAATATGCGAAGCCACAGACTAAACACGCGATACGGCTTTTTATCCGGCTGTTGTAGCATATACATCCCCCCTATTATTTACACATAGCATCGGTATTAACAGAGACGATTTTTTCGCCTTTTTTATTGTATAAATGCGTAGCACAAGCAAGACATGGGTCAAAGGAGTGAATACCCTTTAAAATCTCAAGAGGCTTGTCGGCAATTTTTACCTTTGTATCAATCATATTAGACTCATAGGCGCCATGTTCATTAGCAATCGTCTTAGGACAAGCATTCCAAGTAGTCGGTACAATACATTGATAATTATCAGTTTTGCCCTCTTTAATCACACACCAGTGTCCAAGACCACCGCGAGGTGCATCAACTAAACCTACGCCTTTAGATTCTTTTGGCCAAGTATTAGGGTCAAAATTAGTCACATTAGCTACCTTAGTGTTGCCGCCCTTAATATTAGCTACTAATTTATTGTAGAAATATTGACTAAGATTTACTGCTACCTGAGCATCCAATGCACGGCAAGCAGTGCGCCCTAAGGTGCTGCACATCCATACATGAGCTGGCGCACCAAGCACGGACGATACAGTATCAATTTGCTGTACTATCATTTTTTCTGCCCAAGTTGGATCTTTAATGATGCCTTGTTTTACTTTTGTATATACAACAATATATTTAGCCAATGGGCCTACTTCACAAGCGCCGCCCTTAAAGGTTGGGGACTTAACCCAAGAGTATTTCTTGGTTTCATCCAAGTATTCCCAATGTTCTTTAGTACCCGTTTTAGGACCAGTATAATTAGCTTTAGTAACACCTTCGCTAGGATGTATAGATTTTTTCCCATCAGGGTATTCAAACCAAGAATGTTCCACTTCTTCTGACAAGAAGTCTGGATTCATAAGGTCTTTCCCTTCTAATGGGATGAACTTAGCCTTATCTACACCAAGGCCAAAGTCTTCTACGACGCCATTGGCACGAACGATACATTTCTTAAAGTAATCGCCATTTTTAGTGCCTGTATGTGGCTCATCAGGATAGTCGCCATAAGCGAGTACGCGTTTTTTAGATAAACCGCCACCATCAATCATGCCTGCTTTAGCATAAATATGGCCAATAGCCAATAAATCAGGCAAGTAGAAATAGTTTACCAAATCCTTTGCTAAGGCAATGGATTCGTCAACTACAGCTAGACGCGCTGCATTGATTGGCGCATTCATATCATCCATAAAAATAGAGCATGGCATACCGCCTACAATATAATGTGGATGTGGATTTTTACCACCAAACACAACTTGTGGCGTTACAATATCACGCTGTTTATCTAAAATATTAAGATAGTGAGCTACTGCCATCAAATGTACTTCTGGCGGCAATAGTTGATAATCTGGATGGTCCCACCATTGAGCGGCAAAAATTCCAAGCTGGCCACTTTCAACAATCTTCTTAACCTTCCCTTGAATCGCTGCATAATAAGTAGCATTGCCTTTCGGGAATTCTTTTGGATACGCTGAGGTGGCATTAGCTAATTCAGGTGGCTGTAAACCACTTACATTATAAGTTTTTAACACAGTTTCTTGAAGGGCTGCTGTCTTAGCCGGATCAGCTTTAAGTGCCTCTACAGGACTTACCCAGTCCAATGCATGCAAATGATAAAAATGCACCGTATGGTCATGAGCATCTAAGCAACTATGCATAATATTGCGAATATAGTTAGCATTTTTAGGAATTTCAATGCCCAATGCATCTTCTACACAACGCAAAGAGGCCAATGCATGTGTAGACGTACAAACGCCACAAATACGCTGTACAAAAGCCCATACATCGCGAGGATCACGATTTTTAGCAACCAATTCAATACCACGCCATGCAGTACCGCTAGACAAGGCATCTTCTACTTTGCCCGTTGCTTCATCCACATTAATCTCTACTCGCAAATGGCCTTCAATACGAGTAATCGGATCTACTACTACACGTTTCATTAATGGTTACCTCCTTTGTTTGTCTCCTCAGACACTTCGCTCGCTCCTTCAGTTGCACTTTGCTTTGCCTGAGCATCTGCCGCTTGTTTAGCTTCTAATTCAGCCTTTTGTTTCTTTTCAAGCTGAATTGTATCATATTTATGTTTTGCTAAGGTAACACCACCATGTGCTACAACCGCGCCAAAGGCAGTTAAACCTGCAATAGTCCCGACAGTATCCGCATCAGTAATCGTATTAGCTACATGTACTTGCGGTAATCTTTGATAGAAATTGTCATTATCCCAGAAACCTTTTTCACTACAACCGATACAACCATGACCAGATTGAATTGGATAGGATAAGCCATTCCACCAGCGCAAATTACCACAGGAGTTATACGACACTGGACCACGGCAACCTACTTTATACAAACACCATCCAGCTTTTGATGCATCATCGTCAAATTTTTCAACAAAAAGACCAGAATCAAAGAATGGACGACGATAACATGTATCATGAATGCGATTGCCATAAAATTGTTTTGGACGGCCTTCCACATCAAGTGGTGGTATCTCACCAAATAATGCATAGTGCATAATAACCCCAGTCATTACTTCTGGAATTGGAGGACAACCAGGAACTTTAATTATTTTCTTACCAGAAATAACTGACGAAACAGATACGGAATTTGTTGGATTTGGCTTAGCGGCCTGCACGCCACCCCACGCAGCACAAGAACCATATTCAATGATAAATGCAGCTCCAGCCGCACATTCTTTTAATACGTCAACAAAAGGACGGCCCCCTACCATACAGTAGGTACCATTTTCATCTAATGGCACGCCTCCTTCAACAGCCAATACATATTGGCCTTTTTTCGTTTCCATAATATGGTGAAGATGGGCCTCAAATGGAGCCCCTGCTGCAGCAGCTAAGGTATCATCATATTCAAGAGAAATCATATTAAGTACTACATCGGATGCAAATGGCGAAGTAGAACGAATAAAGGACTCGTCACAGCCTGTACATTCGTGACCATGAAGCCAAATCACAGTTGGCAATTCTTTCGTATCAGCAGCCTTTACCACTTTATTTAAAAATGTTGGTGGCATACCTAAAATAGCTGTTAATGCCACACATGTTTTCATAAACGTACGGCGGCTTAGTTTACGATCCTGGAATAAATTCCAAAGACTATTTTTCGTCTCTTTCACAGGAAGACCCCCTTCATTAGCAATAACTTTATTGAAAGTCTCATCTGAATATGCCCAGTAGCCTAGTCTAGTTTTACGCTTGATTCGCTCTACACTGATAGACATATAGTGAATTAAATAAATCAAAAATAATTACATTTTATAGTCTATAGTTTTTATAGGACAAAGCGTATACGTAATTGTGTGCCCACGCATACGTATACACTCGCAGTCCATATATTAGAAGACATATCATCTTAGTGCTCTAGTATTTCAGCGTCCTAGATTGCACTTACTAAGCTCTTAGCTATATCAAGATATTATTTAATAATAGATTTAACTAGGCCTTCTACTACTGCAGCTGGTTTGTAGCCTGCAATACGATCTTTTTCTTTGCCCCCTTTGAAGCAAATCAAAGTAGGAATCCCCTGAATATTATATTTTAATGCCACATCTTTAGCTTCATCCACATCGATGGTAACTACGGATACAACATCCTTCATATCTTCTGCCATTTTTTCAATTTCAGGATTCATAAGTGCACATGGTTTACACCAGGTAGCCCAAAAATCAGCCACAACAACACCTTGATTTTCTTCTAAATACGCTTCGAGGGCAGCCAAGTCCTCAATCTTTGTTACTGCCATAATAAACCTCCTTATACCTACTCTCCTCGATATACTTTATTATATATAGTATACAATAAAAATCGACCCTCTGAGAATACTTTAATTGGATATCTTAACCTCTATTATATACTATTTCTACTTATAATAAAAAATATCCTCTATTAGAATAAAAAAAGATAATAGATTTTGCATGAAAAGAAAAAACCGCTCGCAAGGAGCGGTTAAGCAAGCAATCAATAAGCCGAGTTCTGTTCTGCTTGCGCAGTGGTGATTATCTTTCTAGGCCTATAGTTGCCTATAGGCTCAAGCGGCACAACCCGAAAGGTAGGCGGGCCACCCTTATCCCTTTCCTATTCGGCCTTGCTCCGGATGGGGTTTACCGAGCCAATACATTACTGCATTGCTGGTGCGCTCTTACCGACACCGTTCCACCCTTACCACATTGCTGTGGCGGTTTACTTTTCTGTGGCACTATTCCCTATGGTTACCCACGCCGGACGTTATCCGGCATCCTGCCCTTTGGAGCTCGGACTTTCCTCGAACTTACGCTCGCAATCACCTTTCATACTTGCTAATTAAAGTCTAACAGATTGATAATGATTCGGTCAATTATATTTTTATCAAATGCGCTATGTTCTTAAGTTCATCGATAAAAGCTGAAATAATAAGCGCTCTCAATTAGAAAAAGAAGTCTTCTTGAGTTGTACTCGTCAATACAGTGAGCTCTTTACCAAAGGTCAATTGTATATGAGCCCCCAATAAGCCAGCAGCACCAATTTCTGTGCCAAAATGTCCTACATCAGCCACCACAATACCGAGCTCTTTAGCTAATTGCATATCATGGTATTTCACATCCCCAGTAACATAGGCCTGCGCTCCTGCTTTAGCAGCTGCTTTAATAAATTCCGCACCAGATCCAGTACAAAGAGCTACTTTTTTAACTTCCTTAACTCTTGCCCCACCAAAGCGAGGACGACCTTGAGGAAATGCATGTGTTACTAATTCCATAAAGCCCTCTAAATCTAAAGTATCACTTAAAATACCTTGACGCCCAATAGCCTCCATTGTAGCCGGAGATTTCAACTCATACACCTCATAGGCCACTTCTTCATAAGGATGAGCCTCTTTCATAGCCCCTATAACCTTGCTAAGCAAGACTTTAGGCACTATTGTTTCCACACGGTTCTCTGCCACTTTAGAAGTTTCACCTACTTGTCCAATAAATGGCTCAGCCCCTTCTAACGGTTTAAACATGCCTGTACCTTCACCATAGTAAGCACAATGACTATAATTTCCTACATGACCAGCACCAGCATCTCCCATTGCAGTTACTACAGCTTCTGTATGCTCTATAGGAACGAACACAACAATTTTGCATAGACCTTCGCTGTGAACGACTTCAAGTCCCTCCACAGAGCCTAAACCTAATTGTACGGCCGCTAAATCATTTAAGCCACCTTTAGCTACATCTAAATTAGTATGTGCACTATATACAGCAATATCCGCTTTTACCAAGCGCGCAATCATGCGACCAAGCACTGTATCACTGGTGATTTGCTTCAAACCTTTAAAAATAAGTGGATGATGACTGACAATAAGATTGCATTGTTTTTCAATGGCCTCTTCAATCCCCTCTTCAGTAACATCTAATACAGTGAGCACATTGGTCACCACTTGGTCACGGCGTCCTACCATTAACCCTACATTATCCCAAGACTCGGCTAAATGCGTAGGCGCCAGTGTTTCAATGCACTCTATTACATCTTGTACTTTTATCATCTCTATCTCCTTCCTCACTAAAATTTAGCTAAATTTTATATTTGCGTTTAATCACCATAGGCTATTTGCTCTAATTCTGCGAGCTCCTTGGCTAAGTCCTTATACTTTTGAGTCTCTTTAAGAGCCTCTGTCATTCCTTCTAAGGCAGCTTCACGAGCATGCATAATATGCTTCATATGAGCCTCCCAAAGAGGAGGTCGTTCTGCATTAATCAACGCGCCTACAGTCCAAAGCATTGACTCTTTGGGCAAAGTTTCGTATACACTAGATGCATTCTTCATCGCATTCAAAAGATCTTCTTCTGTAATGTACAAAGCCTCTTTACCCTTCTTTATCGCTAAAAATGCTTGATACATCTTGCCCATATCAGTCATAATTATTTCTTTACAAATGCGGTAGCCTGCATTTACTACATACTGACGCAACTCGGCCTGTCCATTTTGCGGCTGCAATACATAAAAGTCCAATAAAGCGGGCCCTTCTTCAATAATTTGGCGCATCAAAAATCCACCCATGCCACAAATAACGGCCCCTTGAATTTCATCAGCGCTTACAACTTGCAGACCATTGCCTAAGCGACATTCAACCAATGATGTAAAATCTTGTTCATTTACATATCCTTGCGCTGAGGCTAAAGGGCCTTTATTTACATCTCCAGCAATCGCTTTTTGCGCCCTCTCACGGCGCACTAATTCCACAGCTAAATATCCATGGTCCGTACCAATATCAGCTATAACCTGCGCTTTAGGAATAAGTGTAAATACCGCCTCTAAGCGATCTGTCATCTTTTTAATATGCACCGCGAACTCCTTCATTCATTATATTCATCACTTAGTGACTATACTCTCGATTTATTTCTTCAATGATTTCCTTCGTTAGCACGACACGAGTAACACCATAAGCATAAGCAGTTAATTCATAAGGTTGATATAACATAGCTATATTCCCATGACCTAATAAAATATAATTGTCATTGCGAACTTCTATATCCTTAAGTCCAAATAAACTCTTTACAGGCATTAGCTCCATCCCTTGGGAATATACTTTTACAGTCTCAGACATTACCAGATTTTTTAATTGCTCATCGCTCTTAAGATGTACATAATATGTAGCTGGTATGTGTTCACCCGTATGTTTATTAAATACTAAGCCCTGCGATTGATGATAGCCATGTGCACTTTGTCCATTATACCAACCGCTGTTAATAATAATTGATAACAAGTCAGCATCTTCATAACTTACTTTATAATCCAATACCACTTGATGCATTTTCTGATTATAATATAAATCTCGCATTTTCACTACATAATCAGCTATCTCTGTATTAATTTTCTGTTGTGCCTTCTCATCTGCCACATAAACTAAAGGATATTGTAATTTTAAATTACCATCCTCTTGTGCCATCCCCACGACAGCACTAGGCGAAGCTACCGCTTCCACTTGTACGGCAGAATGTGGAGCTCTTTCTCCGTCTGTAAGAGCCCCTTGATTAACGGCCTCTACACCAATATAATTTACTAAGGCTGGAGCAAGACCCATTATAGCTCCTAATACTACAGGCTTCCATAATTTCTTAAACATACGCAACCTCCTCATTAAAACTAACTATAATTTTATATTATCTAGTAACTACAAGTATCATTAGACCTATAATCGAATGATTAATGTACCAATATTACTATATATAATTTAGTGTAACAAACCTATTTTAATTTCGCAAATCTTAGCCCCTCCATATAGCAGTCTGCTACCTGCAGAATAGTAAAAAAGACCACTGTACTTTCGTACAGTGGCCTTTTCTTTTACTAAATTAATTACTAGTTACGCAATACTAGCATTACGCTTTATTAGGTACATTCCATTCAAGTGGATTGTATTGTGCTTCACTAACCGTTTCAAGCCAAGTTACACTTACATCATCTCTATTGACGCTAAGCGCTAAATGGGAGAAGTAACTATCTTTTGTTGCTCCATGCCAATGTTTAATTTCAGGCGCAATATATACTACATCACCAGTTTGTAATGGCCGTGCTACACCGCCCTCTTCCTGATACCAACCTTTGCCACCAACTACAATGAGAATTTGCGCTGCCCCATGGTGAATATGCCAGTCATTACGACTGCCCGGTTCAAAAGTGACATTATAAATCCCCACTTCCTCCGTATTAAGCGGTGCAAGCCAACTTTTTCCACTAAAATACTGAGCATACCCCTCATTAGGTGCTCCTATAGCAAAACCAGATACAGTTCCTTCTGTATGAACTAAAGTGGCAATTTGATCTAACGCAGCTTCACTCACACCATTGTGTTTAGCAATTTGACGATGTGCTCCAAGCTGTGATTCTACACCACTCATTGCTTCTAATGCAGCCACTGTAACCACTTCACGTTCTCGCCAATCCAATACATTAGAAGCAAATACATCGCCAAATAAGTGGCTCTTTAAGTATTGGTCAATGGCAGGTGCAAAATCAAATAATGCACCTTTTACTTCGCTTCCAACTAATTCAGTTTGTGTTGTTGTTCCTTCTCGTAGCGCCTTTCCTTCCACCAAAGTCGTCGTAGGTGCAGGACCTTCTTCTGTAACGAGGCCATTATCTTCTCGTTCTTTCACCGTATTCATTAATACAGAAAGAGCATTTAAGCTCCTCGGAAAACCTGTATAAGCATAGAGCTGAACCATTGCATCTTTAGCTTCATTCACAGTTAAGCCATCGTCTAACCCTTTCATAAGGCTATCTTTAAGACTAACTTGATCACCAGTAGCTGTATATTGACTGATTTTAACTAAATGAATATCCTTCTTACTTAATAATTCTTTATTTTCATCTTTCATAAGTCTCTCCTCCTCAGCTATACCGCTTTGCATAGTGTCACTTGTAGGTGCAGCAGCACCTAACACAGTGCCAGCACCCATGACACACAGGGCCAAGCCTAATAACATGATTTTCTTATACTTGTTCTTCATAAAATATGTCTCCTCCCACTCTACTCTCTCAAATTCGTTATGTGTTATATTATGTTACCTTAAAAACTTTGAGCCCACCGTTTTAATTCATCTAATGACGTATGAACTGAGAAGCATTTACCTTCTTTTAAAATTGCACCCACGCAAGATGGTGATAAGGCTACATTCGTGCGCCCCATACCACTGCCCCCTGAGGTGGCAAAGGGAACGATAACTACATCAGTAAGATCTAGTCCTTCTAGAAAAGTATTAATAATAGAAGGCGCTCGATACCACCAAATAGGGAAACCTATGTATAAATGGTCATACTCTGTCGTAGATGGTAATGGTCCTTTGATAGCTGGACGTGAATCCAAGTCAGCCATCTCTACAGAAGAACGACTTTGCTTATTGTTCCAATTTAAATCATCTGCCGTATAAGGCTGAGCTGGTTGAATTTTATAATTCGTAGCCCCTATGGCTTTTGCTAAGTTTTCGCCTACTTGTTCGGTAGTGCCAGTAGCACTAAAATACGCAACTAATGAACGACTCATATAAACCTCCTCTAATAATCATCCTAGAGTATATCCGACTCATAACATCACTATGCGCTCTACCATGGTGTTTATGTATTTAGTATAGACGTATCTTTATATTATGACCAACAGTTATTAGTCCTTATTTACCATCGCTTTAAGGAATGATAAAATAAGTAATGAAAGGAGCGCATATGATAGAAACACGATTATTAACCTATTTCCTCACAATCGCACAGGAAGAAACGATTACTGGTGCAGCTAAGCGGCTTCATATTACACAATCCACTTTGTCTAAACAAATAAAAGAACTAGAAGATCAATTAGGTAAAACACTATTCCTTCGAGGCAAACGGAAAATTACATTGACCGAAGAAGGTCGCTATTTACAGCAACGAGGTCGTGAAATATTAGATTTATTAGAAAGCACTGAATCAGCTTTACAAGAAGAGAGTGAGCTTTTAAATGGCAATATTTATTTAGGCTGTGGTGAAACAAGACATATCGCTATGATTAGCCAATGTTTTAAAGAACTCCAATCTTTATATCCGCAAATCCATTTACATCTGTATACAGGGGATCATCTAGTTATTATGGATCGTCTCGACAAAGGTCTCATTGACATGGGGCTCGTCGTGGAACCTATCTTTAAAGAAGGCTATGACTACTATGATCTTCAAATGAGCGACCGAAGTATGCTCGTCATGCGCCGTGATAGTCCCTTGGCCACGTTAAATGCTATTGCTCGCGAGGATTTAAAAAATCTCCCTTTAATTTTATCTCGTCAAGGCTTTGTCAATCCCGCCGATTACGAGCTATTTGGTACAAGCCGCTCCAATTTAAATATTGTAGCCACCTATAATTTAATTAATAATATGACCTATTTAGTAGAAGCAGGCCTTGGATATGCTATAACGTTAGATGGCCTATTGCCTGCCAATCATCCGACATTAACAGCTTGCCCTATTGAACCTGCCGTGGAAAACAAATGGTATTTAGTAACTAAAAGTCATCGTCTCTTCTCCCCTACAGTGCATCGATTCATCACTGAATTAAAACAATATACACTAGAGTTAAGAAATACACGCATCTAACCGTTGCCTTCGTAATCACTGCTATAAATTTATAAGCCCATTAAAACAATACACGCTAAACTCCGAATTGTATTGACTAAAAGATATTCTTTTTTGTATAATATTTTGGTAGTACTATATTAGACTGTTAATTCTAATATAGTGCACCAAAGTATAGAACATACTTCTTTGCGGGCCTATAGCTCAGGGGTAGAGCAACCGGCTCATAACCGGTCGGTCCCTGGTTCGAACCCAGGTGGGCCCACCAAATAAAGAAACCAACTACATTGTAGTTGGTTCTTTTTATTTTCTTTTATCCATGATATGATGTTCTTTTGCTCATCAGCCGAGATTCTTTTACCTATAATCTAATACTCTTTTACCTATCATTCAATATTCTTTTACCTACCATCTAATAGTCCTTTGCCTATTATCCCATATTCGTTTCCCCTTCATACTCGAAAGGCTCTCACCTAGTCCCCTGTGCTTCAGGAGTTTAGGTGAGAGCCTTTTTTAGCTTCTAGCCCATGGCTATTTATAATTCATTACACATAATCTGTGCCACTTATCATAAATACCCAATATATAGTTCTTATAAGAAATCTTTAATTTTATCGCGCTTGCCACGATTGCGTAACTTAGTAAGAGCCTTACCTTCAATCTGACGAATACGTTCACGAGTTACATTAAAATGCTGCCCCACTTCTTCTAGTGTTCTTGGCTTGCCATCTTTTAGGCCAAAGCGAAGCACTAATACTTGTTGCTCTCTTTCAGTTAAGCAAGAGAATACATCTTCAATTTGCTCTTTTAATAAAATGTAACTAGCTGCATCATCTGGTGCAATAGCATCTTGGTCTTCAATGAAATCACCTAAATGGGAATCTTCTTCCTCACCAATCGGCGTTTCTAAAGAAACTGGCTCTTGCGCAATCTTTTGAATTTCGCGAACACGTTCCACGCTGATCCCCATGCCTTCTGCTATTTCTTCTGGCAATGGCTCACGCCCTTTATCCTGCAACAATTGGCGAGAAATGCGAATCAATTTATTGATAGTTTCTACCATGTGTACAGGAATTCGAATCGTACGTGCTTGGTCAGCAATGGCGCGCGTAATAGCTTGACGAATCCACCATGTTGCATAAGTAGAGAACTTATACCCTTTAGTATAATCAAACTTATCAACTGCTTTAATGAGACCTAAGTTACCTTCTTGGATTAAATCCAAGAATAACATGCCACGGCCTACATAGCGCTTTGCAATACTAACAACTAAGCGCAAGTTTGCATCAATCAGCTTTTGCTTAGCTTTCTCACCAGTACGCATTTCTTTGTACGTAGCATCTTCCTTTGCACCAGCTTCAATTTGCTGCGCCAATAAAATCTCTTCATCTGCCGAAAGAAGTGGCACACGACCAATTTCCTTCAAGTACATGCGCACTGGGTCATCAATATTAACGCCTTCAGGAATACTTAAATCAAGAGTTACTTCCTTAGCTTCACGTACATCATCAGTTACTTCTTCATCGTCATCTTCGATAATATCTTCCTCTTCTTCTACGGCTACGTCATCAGTAATGACCTCGATATTGCTCTTCTGCAATACTTCATACATATCATCCAGCTGCTCTGCTGTAAGCTCCACTTCTTCATGAAGAGCATCGGTAATTTCCTTGCTGGATAAAGCACCTGTTTTTCTTCCCTTTGCTACTAATTGTTCTATTATTTCTTCTAAACGCGATTTATTTTGCTTCTTAGCCACAACGCTCTTCCTTTCTTTTATAGATTTATCAGGACCATTGTTTTATCAAGGATTGTAAGTCCTGACAGAGTTTTAGTTCTTCAATAAACCGTTTATCTCCTGCACGATTTAACTGATCTGCTAATGTGCTATGTGTTTTATACTGTTCTCGCAACGACTTAAGTCGCACAGCCCGTATATAGCCATCTAATGTATTATCATCATAATGAAGTAACATCAATTGTGCATAGGCTGCTCGTTCTTCGTCGGTTAAGCGCTCTTCTAACACAGTGGACTGCAGTTGTCCTGTTTCCTTTAGAACTTGTCCGGCCTTTTCCAATAAGGTCCGGTAAATGTCATTGCTTATATCTTCTAGGGGCAAGTATTGTATAACTCTTGTTAAATACGGAACTGAGCTTACAGCCATAGCCGTCAAATAATCCTCTTCACTTGCCTTTGCCTTACTATTAGGTTTAGGTGCTGGCTTAAGGTCTAGGGAACCTTTACCAGTGTACTGCCTAAACATGCGCAATATGGCACTATTATCAAGCCACAAAGGGAGTGCCAAAGCCTTTAGGTAAGTCTCTCTTTCAATAGGGTTCGTTACCCCTTTAATATAATCAAACATTCTCTTTAAAATAGCCTGCTTACCTGTTGCCGTATTGCGATCTTCCTGAATTAAGGCTTCATTTAAGAAGAAATCAAAAGGAGACACCGCTTCCTCCACTAATTGAGCAAAAGCCTCTCCGCCATGATTTCGACAATAATCATCTGGATCTTTCCCATCAGGCATAATCACAATGCGAACTTTAAAGTCCATAGGCTGCAAAATACGGATTGCATCGCGCACAGCCTGGCGCCCTGCACCATCCATGTCATAGGCTAAAATTACTTCATCCGCTTGGCGCACTAAGAGTCGTGCTTGATTCTCCGTAAAGGCCGTTCCTAAAGAGGCCACTACATTAGTAATGCCACAATTATGTGCACTAATAACATCCATGTAGCCCTCTACTAAGATAACTTGCCGTTTTTTGCGAATGCTTTGATAGGCCTTATCAAAAGCAAATAGCATATGTCCTTTGTTAAAAAAGCTAGTTTCTGCTGAGTTTAAATATTTCGGATCTCGTTGCCCCGGATTAATCATACGACCACCAAAGGCCACTACTCGACCACGACCATCACAGATAGGGAACATCACGCGATTACTAAAATAATCATACAAACCTCGTTCATTCCGTCGAGCTAAACCTAGCTCAAGTAAAGTACGCTCTTGTATGTCCCGTTGCGTAAAGGCTCGATTCAATCTATCTCTGCTCTTTGGGGCAAAACCTAAGCGAAATTGCTTAATTATTTCCTCTGAAAGTCCCCTCTTATGTAGATATTCGAGCGCATCCTTTCCCATTTCAGTCTGTGTGAGACAATTATGATAAAAAGTAGCTGCTAAATCATTTACCCTATATAGCTCCTCCCGGTGAGCTTTTCGTTCCATTTCTTCCTTGGTTAACGCTTTTACAGGGAGCGGTATATTGGCACGATTAGCTAACTTCTCTACAGATTCTGGAAATGTTAAATTATCTGTACGCATGAGGAAATTAAATACATTTCCACCTGACTTACAGCCAAAACAATAAAAAAAGCCCTTATCTGGGGAAACACTGAAGGACGCAGTCTTTTCATTATGAAAGGGACAATTGCCCCAATAGTTTCGCCCATTTTTCTTTAGCGGTACGTATTCAGAAACTACTTCCACTATGTCGTTCGCGTTTTTTATTTGTTCAATTAACTCGTCATCAAAGTGTCTATTCATCTCTTCGCACCCCATACTTCAACTTCTCTGTTATATAATTCTACAAAAAAGAACTATTTTCCTTCTTTGTCAAGAATATTTTTTGCAGATTTTATTACATCAATAGTGCAAAATATAAATGCATTAAGCGCAAGTAGCTTATTAAAGTACTTTGCGCTCGCTTTAAGAATGATATAAATTATTTTTTCAGACAAATATATATTTTACTAGTTTTCCTGGTAAAAAATCAAGTTTTTATTATATTTGACCTCTTTATGCCGCTTACAATAGCACTGTTCTTACTCTGACTCTTTCATCAAAATACGTCTAACAATCATATTAAAATCATCACTTCATAACGGCACTTCAAAAGACTACAATAGCGGAAAGCCCTACTTCACAAGGGCACAATAAAAGACTACAACCACTTACAAACGTAAGGGCTGTAGTCTAGTATATTCATCTTGTTAAATTAGGTTTTAAAATTTCTTGTATATTACGTAATTATTAATGCAAAACAATTGTTATGAGTAATGATATGTAAAATACTAAATTTATTTAGCGTAATCAACAACACGAGTTTCGCGGATAATCACCACTTTAATCTGTCCTGGATACTCCAATTCAGACTCAATACGTTTAACCATTTCGCGAACTAATAAAGTAGCTTCTGCTTCGTCAATCTTGTCTGGTTTAACCATAACGCGAATTTCACGACCAGCCTGAATTGCAAAACATTTTTCAACGCCATCAAAGGACTCGGCAATTTCCTCTAATTTAGTTAAGCGTTTTAAGTAGTTTTCCAATGTTTCACGGCGTGCGCCTGGACGAGCAGCAGAAATAGCATCAGCAGCTGCTACAAGAACAGCTTCAACAGATTTAAATTCTTCATCACCATGATGTGCACCAATACAGTTTTGTACCAATACGCTTTCATGGTATTTTTTAGCTACATCAATACCAATTTGTACGTGAGAGCCTTCAATTTCATGGTCAAGAGCTTTCCCTAAGTCATGAAGTAAACCACCGCGTTTAGCAAGCGTTACGTCACAACCTAATTCAGCCGCCATAATACCAGCTAAATGAGATACCTCAATGGAATGTTTAAGTACATTTTGACCATAACTTGTACGATATTTTAAGCGACCTAAAATTCTAACGATTTCAGGATGTAAGCCATGTACATCAGCTTCAAACGTAGCTTGCTCACCAGCTTCTTTAATTGTATTGTCCACCTCTTTACGAGCTTTAGCCACCATCTCTTCAATACGAGCTGGATGGATACGACCATCAACAATTAATTTTTCTAGAGCAATACGCGCTACTTCACGACGAATTGGATCAAAACCAGAGAGAATAACTGCTTCTGGTGTATCGTCAATAATAAGATCTATACCTGTTAAGGTTTCTAGAGCACGAATATTACGGCCTTCACGACCAATAATACGCCCTTTCATTTCATCATTAGGAAGAGCCACTACAGATACTGTAGATTCGGCTACATGGTCAGCTGCGCAGCGTTGAATAGCTGCAGCAATAATTTCACGAGCATTTTTCTCAGCTTCATCTTTAGCTTGTTGCTCTAAATCTTTTACTAAAATAGCAGTTTCATGGCGAATATCTCGTTCCACATTAGAGAGCAAAATGTTTTTTGCTTCATCAAAAGTCATGCCCGAGATACGTTCTAATTCAGCCATTTCTTTCTTATAAAGTTCTTCAACACGTTCACGAATCGTAGTCACTTCTTGTTCCTTACGATGTAAACTGTCTTCTTTCTTTTCTAATGTTTCTAATTTATTATCAAGATGTTCTTCCTTTTGAAGAATGCGTCTTTCTAAGCGTTGTAATTCAGATCTACGATCTCTATTTTCCTTCTCTACCTCAGTGCGCATCTGATGGATTTCTTCTTTAGCTTCAACCAAAGCTTCTTTTTTCTTAGCTTCAGCTACGCGTTCGCCATCAGCAATAATGCGAGCTGCTTCAGTTTCAGCGCGATTGAGCTTCCCTTCAGCAATATTTTTACGCATTAAATAGCCCACACCAAGACCGATGAGAACCATTACAACGGCTATAATACTATACTCTAAAATAAGTTTCACCTCCTGTATAAAAAGTAAGAAGCCATTAGGCTTCTTCTAAAGTTGCCGTCTAATTCATCCAATATTCATATTTTGCCCACTACTGTGAGACTACTATAATTGTAGACGGTGAACATTAACATGTCAAGCACTGCGCGGTCTAAATGGGACTATTAAATCTTGCTTAAAATTCGCTAAATCGAGCGATTTTACGGGCAATCTCTTGAATAGTGCCGATTTTAAAGCCGCGATTTTTTAAGTAATTAAAAACTTTCTTTTGAGGAATCTTATCAATTTCATCCCAAGTGTCTCCCCATTCATATCGCCCTTCTGCATTAAGGGGCAAAAAATGGCGTTCACAAAGTTTATAGGCTACTGAAGATTCATCATATGAACTAATAAAAGATCCTACAGTAAGACCTCGTTGATACATTTTTTGACGTATAAAGGTCTCGCTATACTTTTCAGCCTCCATATAAAGGCGTAACGCCTCCCGAGAGAGGCGTTCGTCATCAATATAGTCTAGTTCTTCTAAGCGTGCCAAAACCTCTTCAATAAGAGCATCTGGAACTTGTTTTCGCTTCAATTTCTGAGTGAGTTCTAAACGACTTAAAAAACGCGGAGCTAAAAAGCGCAAAGCCTGATCCATAGCTGTAGAAAAGTTGTATTCCAGGTTTGAATCGCCTTTCATTCGCCGCCCCTTTCTTATTCTTCTGTAGCTTCTACATCTTCACCAACTACATCAAAGACTTCTGGCTCAGCCATTAAGGTATCGCGAATAATCTTGTCGATTTCTTGGGCAATAGCAGGGTTAGCACGTAAATATTCTTTAGCCGCTTCCTTACCTTGGCCCATACGATCATCATTATAGGAGTACCAAGCACCAGATTTTTTGATGATTTCCATATTAGTACCAATGTCGATTAAAGTACCTTCATAGGAAACGCCAGTGCCATACATCAAATCAAATTCAGCAGTTTTAAATGGAGGTGCCACTTTGTTTTTAACTACTTTAACTTTCGTGCGGCTACCTACATTTTCATTATTTTGCTTAATTACTTCCCCTTTGCGCACATCAAGGCGAATCGTGGAGTAGAATTTAAGCGCACGACCACCAGTAGTCGTTTCAGGATTACCAAACATAACCCCTACTTTTTCACGCAATTGGTTAATAAAGATAACTACTGTACGAGATTTACTAATAATACCAGTCAACTTACGAAGGGCCTTACTCATGAGACGAGCTTGTAAGCCTACATGAGCATCACCCATTTCACCTTCAATTTCGGCTTTAGGCACAAGAGCTGCTACGGAGTCTACTACGATAATATCAACAGCGCCACTGCGCACTAAAGATTCTGTAATTTCTAGTGCCTGCTCACCACAATCTGGCTGAGATACTAATAAATTGTTAATATCAACACCTAAACGGCGTGCATATACTGGATCAAGCGCATGCTCCGCATCAATAAAAGCAGCAATACCGCCACCTTTTTGAGCTTCTGCAATCGCATGAAGCGCTACAGTTGTTTTACCAGAAGATTCTGGACCGTAAATTTCAATAACCCGGCCGCGAGGGAATCCGCCTACACCTACAGCTAGGTCGATGGCTAAACAGCCGGTGGAAATCACATCAATATTCATGCGATCTCCAATATCCCCTAAACGCATAATCGCGCCTTTACCATAATCTTTCTCTATCTTCTTTAATGCACTATCCAGTGCCTGTTCTCTGCCTTCCATGGTAATTCCTTTCTAACAAAAAATATTACATGCATTTATATAAATAAAATAATGCCCGTTCTACAGTGCTTTCGCGTATGCTTTGGCGATCGCCAAGAAATTCATTTTTGTACACCTTAGTGCCTTCTGGCCCAGCAATGCCAATATATACTAAGCCCACAGGCTTAGTATCCGTAGCCCCACCAGGACCAGCTATGCCGGTAGTGGATATGGCATAAGTGGTCTTCATGAGCTGGCGCACTCCTTCAGCCATTTGCTTGGCTACAGTTTCACTAACTGCACCATAGGTGCTCAAATCTTCAGCATTTACCCCTAGCACTTCATGCTTTATGTCATTGTCATAGGATATGACACCACCTCGCATAAAGGAACTGCTACCAGCTAAATCAGTCAAATACTTACCCACTAAGCCACCTGTGCAGGATTCAGCCGTTGCAATGGTGGCATTTTCATCCCATAACTTTTGAGACACTAATTCCAATATAGATGTATCTACATTGCGTCCTACATGCTCGCCAAGACGCGAGGCTACAATCTCATCCCAAGGAGCTAACAAAGCTTCTGCCTCCTCCTTATTCGCCGCTTTAGCTGTAAGTCGCAATTCAATATAGCCATTTTTGATGAGGCTTGCAATAGTAGGATTGGATTGATTTTTAAACAAATCCTCTAGCGCCGCTTCTAAGGCAAGCTCCCTCATATCATATATAGCATAGCGGTGAGACAACACCGTGCCTTGTGCTCCATAGCGCTCTGCTAAAAAGGGAACTACCGCTTCAGAAAATACGGCCTTCATTTCACCAGGAGGACCTGGCAATAGAATAAAGACTGTATCTAAGCCTTCCGTAACAACACCAGGGGCAATGCCCTTGCTATTCGAAAGCGCTATGCTTCGAGCGGGCAAAAACATTTCACGACGACTTTTCTCCGGCATGTCACGCCCTTGTGCCTCAAAATACCCTTGTACCATAGCCTCTGCATCGCTATTAAGCTCTAAGGGGGCGCCTAAAGTCTGAGCTAATATATTGCGAGTAATATCGCCATCAGTAGGCCCTAAACCGCCTGTACAAATTACAATATCAGCACGTTTAGAGCCAATTTCAAAGGCTTCTGCCATGCGCTGAGGATTATCACCTACAGTTGTTTGAAAGGCCACCGTATAGCCCAAAATATTCAACTCTTTTGCCAGCCAGGTTACATTTGTATTTAAGGTATCCCCAAGCAGCAATTCTGAACCTGTAGAAATAAGTTCTACAATCATGAATCTTCGCCTCATTTCGTCTTAATGCACTATACCGGCCTCTTAGTATTTAGATATGTATTCGCCTTATCGCTCTACTTCAACGACCACATCATAAGAAAAGCCTTGCACTACTTTTACTGGTACAATATCGCCTACTGCCAGCCCTTCACAGTCTTCAATGTACATATTGCCATCTACATCTGGCGCCTGTGTAGAAAGACGACCTTTAGCCAACAATTGACCATTTTCAGTTTCATCAATTTCTTCGACAATGGCCTCTTGACTAGTGCCTTCTAAATCGCGATTGTTTTCTTCGGAAATAGCTGCTTGAATAGCCATTAAGGAATGATATCGCTCTTCCTTCACTTCTTCTGAAATTTGATCAGCCATAGCGCCAGCTGGTGTCCCCTCTTCTTGGGAGTAAGTAAATACCCCCATATTGTCAAAGCGCACGTCTTTTACAAAATCGCACAACTCTTCAAATTGTTCCTCAGTTTCACCAGGGAATCCCACAATAATAGATGTTCGCAATGTAACATGTTTAGCTTTACTGCGTACTTTTTTAAGGAGAGATACAATATCTGCCTTGCGATCCTTACGGTTCATACGGCGTAAAATATCATCATTAATATGCTGTAATGGTAAATCAATGTACTTACAAATCTTAGGCTCTTGTACGATAAAATCAAGTAGATCATCGGTAAAGTATTTAGGATATAAATAAAGCAAACGATACCATTGAATCCCTTCTACTTTTACCAAAGCTTTTAATAAATCTACCAACATAGGCTTGCCATTATTTAAATCAGACCCATAACTAGTAGTATCTTGGGCAATAAGATTAATTTCTTTTACCCCCATAGAAGCTAAGCGCTCTACTTCCTCTACAATAGACTCTATAGTACGACTGCGATATGAACCACGCACTTTAGGAATGATACAGAAAGTACAGCCATTGTCACAGCCTTCTGCAATTTTTACATATGCACTATAAGTAGGTGTTGTTTGCATGCGCGGCATGCGTTCATTATAGATATTAGTAATGGAGTCCATAATGCAAGCACGATGACCTTCATTGATGGCATCAATCGCTTCCATAATACGATTCCAGGAGCCAGTCCCAATTAAGGCATCAATTTCAGGAATTTCTTTAAATAACTCCTCTTGATACTGCTGGCTCAAACAGCCCGCTACAATCAAACCTCGACATGCTCCAAACTTTTTAAATTCCGCCATTTCCAAAATCGTATTAACCGATTCGACCTTAGCTTTTTCTATAAATGTACAAGTATTTACTATAATAATTTCGGCTTCTTCTAAATTATCAGTAATTTCATAATCATTGGCTTTTAAAGCACCTAACATAATCTCTGTATCTACTAGATTCTTAGCACAGCCTAAACTGACATAGCCTAACTTTTTACTCATTCTTAACCCTTTCTAAAACGCACTTGACTAATCCACTTATTTAATAATACTTTCTTACCTTCTTCAGTATAGCCACCTTGGCTATCAAATAATACGAGCTCCCTACCTATGGAGTCCACAGGATTGGGAATTTCTGGATTTGTATATACATAGTAAAAACTATTATCCGTCAATACTTGAGCCGCTTGCTTTGATAATAGCCACTTCACTACGCGCGTAGCTTCTTCTTCATTGCTCACGCTTTTTAACATGCCCACACCAGTTAAATAATAGGGTGTTCCATCAGCTGGGAAAATTATTTTTACAGGGTATTTATGCATAGCGTATTGCTTTCCATCAGAATAATTGCCAATGCCTAAATCAGTTTCGCCTAAAGCAGCCAAACGAACTGGGGTAGATAAGAACTTCGCATATTGCGTGACATGAGGCTTAAGCTCTACAAAATAGTCTAGCCCCTGCTCTTCCCCATCTCGTTCTACAAAGCTGTATAAAATATTGGCTGCACTGCGAGACGCAACAAAATCAGTCATTACAACGCGCCATTCACCAGGCAAAATCAATGATTGCCAAGCCGTCACATAGCGCCCTGTGTGCTCGTAAAAATTTTCACTCTGTGCAAAAATCACCGGATCATACCACAGCCCTACCCATTGGGCATCAGGGTTTTTAAAGCGGTCTGAAATTTCGTCTACCCCTTCAGTTAATACCGGTTTTAACTGATTGTATTTAACGCCAATATCTAAATTATCTCGACTCGTAATTACTAAATCGCCTTTTTGATCCACCAAAGGCAAGGTCATGCGCATGGCCATTTGTTCTTCTGTAAGTGGCTGAAAATTAAGGCGCACATGGTAAAGCATTTCATATTGTTGTGCCAATAAAGTCGTTACATTGGTTGGCAAATCTGAATAAATTGTAAGTTCCGCTTTTATGGGAATTGCCGTTCGTGCTTTTTGCATATTCTTTTCAAAGTAAGTGCCTGCAGCAAATACTGCCATAACAAATACTATTAATAGTGCAATAGGCCAAAATCGTTTCATACTATTGCCCGCCTCCATTATGACACAAGAGAAATATAATTATCTAGGACTTTTGCGTCCTTTTCTGTTACTACTTATACCAATTTTGCCATGTCCTTGCGGCTTTGCCCTGCCACCTAATGACTTACCTAAATCATTAGTGACTCTACGCCCAGCTGAAGAGCTATGGCGATTTGCTTGATTCACCTGATGCATCTCATGTTGGCTATCACCATTGCTACCAAAGCGAGATTCTTTACCTGTGCGGCGAGAGCTAGAAGTACTACGACTTCCTCTATGACTAGGCTGACGCCCCTCACCATTACGCATACCATTAGTATTGCGAGGAGAGGAGAAATTTTTAATCGGTCTTGGAGGAATTAAACAATGAGGACCAAAACCAATTAAGTCACGGCGACCTGCCTTAGTTAAGGCTTCATAAACTAATTTATAATTTTCTGGGCGCTTATATTGCATAAGTGCTCGCTGCATAGCTTTTTCATGGGCTTTTTTCGGCACATAAATAGACTCCCCAGTAAGTGGATTTATCTCCGTATAATACATAGCCGTCGACAAACTTCCTGGCGTAGGAATAAAGTCTTGTACCTGCTCTGGATTCATTCCCTGGTCGCGCAAGAACTCTGCCAATTCAATGGCATCATTTAAAGTACAACCTGGATGAGAGCTCATAAAATAAGGAACTAAGTATTGTTTTTTCCCCAACTGACGATTAGCTGTATCGAACCAATCCTTGAAGTTTAAAAATACATCCTTCCCGGCCTTTCCCATTATATCAGTGACATTTTTAGAAACATGTTCAGGCGCCACTTTAAGTTGTCCACTTACGTGATGCTCGCAAAGCTCCTTAACAAATTCTCGATTGTTATCTTCTAAAACATAATCATAACGCAGACCAGAGCGAACAAAGACCTTCTTCACTCCTTTAAGCTTGCGTAATTTTCTAAGTAATGCTAAATAATCATCATGACTTGTATCAAGATTTTCACAAGCTATCGGGGCCGCACAATTCTTGCCAGGACAAGCACCAAACTTAGCCTGTTTCTTACAAGCTACATGTCTAAAGTTAGCAGTAGGTCCTCCTACATCATGTATATAGCCTTTAAAGTCAGGCATGGCAATCATGCGCTTTGCTTCATCCACTAAAGACTGATGACTGCGATTTTGAATAATGCGCCCTTGATGACTTGTAATCGCACAGAAGGAACAGGAACCAAAGCAGCCACGATGACTAACTAAGCTAAATTGCACCTCACTGAGCGCTGGTACGCCCCCTTTTTCATCATAGCGAGGATGCCATTGTCTAGTAAATGGCAAATTATATACTTCATCCATCTCCTCTTGCTTAAGAGGTAGTGCTGGACTATTTTGTACTAAAAAGCGATCTCCATGAGCCTGTACCACAGTCTTACCAATGTAAGGATCTTGTTCGTAATATTGCAAGCGAAACGCTTCAGCAAACTCCTTTTTATCAGCTTTTACAGCTTCAAAAGAAGGGCATTCCACTATCTCACCGGCGGGTAAGGATTTACTCATGTAGCAAATCCCCTTAATTTCTGGCAAGCGCGCCTCAAATTGATCCTCATCTAGCGCTTTTGCTAACTCTAAAATTTGCTTTTCCCCCATGCCATAGATTAAAGCATCTGCCTTACTATCTGGCAAAATGGAGCGACGCACAGAATCCGACCAATAATCATAATGGGCAAAGCGCCGCAAACTCGCTTCTATTCCCCCAATAATAACCGGCACATCGCGAAATGCTTCACGCATGCGATTCGCATATACCAAGGTCGCCCGGTCTGGCCGATGACCACTTTCACCACCTGGCGAATAGCCGTCTGTGTGGCGAAACTTTTTAGCTGCTGTAAATTTATTGAGCATAGAATCAAGATTACCCGCTGTTACTAACGAGGCCAATCTCGGTTTCCCTAAGCGTTTAAAATCATTTACATCATTCCAATCTGGCTGTGCAATAAGCCCTACGCGATAGCCATGTGCTTCTAATAAGCGCGCAATAACACTGCCAGCAAACGAAGGATGGTCTACATAGGCATCGCCTGTGATGAGCACAAAATCAAGTTCAGCCCAGCCTTTGGCCTCCATCTCAGCTCTTTCAGTAATTAAATAACGATTTGTCTCCACTACTTAGTCCTTTTCTCTTAACTGTCATTACATAAAGAATAACCAAATTAAAAATATGACAATACAAATAAGAATAATCGTTACAGCTAAGCGCTCTTGAGCCAACGTTTTCTTTCGTCTCTGTTGTCTTGATGTATAACTTAAACGCTTCGCTCTAGGCGGCACAACCTCTACTTGACGCTCCACTTCCTCATGAGCTTGTACGCGTCGAGGCTTTATCTTCCGAAGTGGCACACCCAAAGGCTCTCCGATTATGCTTTTATAACGATCTATAAAACGATGGCGCTCTAGACCTAAGAAGTCTGCATAATTACCAATAAAGCCCTTCACATACACATCGCCAGGGATTAATTTGTAATTATCTTCCTCTAAAGCCTCTAAATAGGCCGCTCGAATATGCAATACGCGCTCCACATCCTTAATAGTAAGGCCACGGCGATTGCGCTCTCGCTTTAATTCTTCCCCAATCGTTGCCAATGGGTTTCCTCCTTCTTAACTAAATCTTATATTTTTCATATACCTCTTCACGAGTCATCAAAATCTCTCGTGATTTACTTGCATTAGTCGGTCCTACAATCTTCATATCTTCCATCGTATCGATAAGTCGTGCACCGCGTGAGAAACCGACTCGTAAGCGACGCTGAATGTAAGACGCAGAGGCTTGTTTATGTTCAAATACTAAATCAATAGCTCGAGGCAATAATTCATCATACTCTTCTTCATTAGCTGGATTATTGCTTTCGCTTACTTCTTCTGTACTAGCCGCTAAGACACCTTCATCATAGCTAGGTTGACCTTGACGCTTAACAAATTTTACTAGATTTTCCACTTCTTCATCAGAGATAAAGGCCCCTTGAATACGCAATGGCTTATTAGAGCCAATTGGGCTAAAGAGCATATCACCTTTACCAAGTAGATTTTCTGCCCCACTCGTATCTAAAATAGTACGGGAATCAATACTACTTGCTACGGCAAAGGAAATACGACTTGGCACATTACTTTTAATAACGCCCGTAATAACATCAACCGATGGGCGCTGTGTAGCCAATACTAAATGAATCCCTGCAGCACGGGCCTTTGCAGCCAAGCGACTGATTTGTTCTTCTACTTCTGGCTCCTGCATCATAAGATCTGCCATTTCATCAATAATAGCAAGGATATACGGCAAGGCCGTTTCAGGATGGGCTTTATTATAGCCACTAATTTTACGTTGACGGGCGGCATCTAAAATCTTATAGCGTTGATCCATTTCACGAACTAACCAACGAAGTACATTGGCTGCCTTCTTCATATCCGTAACAACGGGCGCCATTAAGTGTGGAATGCCATTATACATGGATAATTCAACCACTTTAGGGTCCACTAATATCAATTTAACTTCTGATGGCTTACGGCTAAACAAGATACTAGAGATTAAAGTATTTACACATACAGACTTACCTGAACCAGTAGCGCCGGCCACAAGTAAGTGAGGCATTTTAGATAAATCAGTTACTACAGGCTTGCCTGCAATATCTTTACCTAAACCGACTGGAATACCGCCCGCAGCATGTTGGAAATCGTCGCTCTCTAACACATCTCGTAAAAACACAGCTGAAGTCTC
Organism: uncultured Veillonella sp.; assembly: GCF_900545795.1. Lineage (GTDB taxonomy): Bacteria > Bacillota > Negativicutes > Veillonellales > Veillonellaceae > Veillonella_A. The sequence goes on along the minus strand of NZ_URAR01000009.1, from coordinate 4,252 downwards.
TCTATTTGGTACTTCAATGCCTACCGCCGACTTGCCAGGAATAGGCGCTTCAATACGAATACTATGAGAAGCTGCTAGGCCCATAGTAATCTCATCTTTTAAATTGACAATCTTACTTACCTTTGTACCTGCAGCAGGCTCTAATTCATAACGTGTTACAGATGGTCCACGTGTCGCATTAATTACTCGCGCATCCACTTTAAAGTCTTTAAGGACTTGTTCTAAGGTCACAATATTATGTTGAATTTCCTCTGTTGAAACGGCACTTTCCGAGCCCTTCGCCAACATGCTAAGCGGTGGATAATGATATGGCACTTCCGCAGTAGCTGCTGGTACATGAGTACCAATTGTTACAGCTACGGCCGCTGTGTCCTCTTCCGTACCTTCTAGCGCTGGAATCTCAGGACGAGCTGATTCACTCGGCACAGCTCCAGTATTATGTTCTTGAGCCTCGTCTACATCAGATTCATCATAGGCAAATTCAGCAGGATCAGCTTTCACATCAATAGTCATACCCGTTTGATTGCTACTCATAGGCGTAGACTCAGCCTGCCATTCACGGCCTAATACTACATCATCTTCAGCACTACGAGTCGTATCTTCAGCAGTTGCCATCGTACTACTGAGCTCAACAGCCGGTGTTGCACTATGCGCATCTACACCAGTGGCATTCATAGAATCTGCCATATGCGGTTCTAAGAAAGCTGGCGCTTGGCCTGTATTAACTGGTAGCTCCTCATGAACTGGTGGCGCTACTTTGGTGTCTTCTGCTGTGTGATTCTCGTAAATTGGACGCTCTGCCACATTTTCAGAAACAAATTCCGGCGCTACAACAACGTCCTGAGCGGCTACATGGGACTCGCTACTACCTGTATGTTCCTCATAGCGCCCATTGTAAAGCGCATCATCCTCAGACTCCGCTTCAAATACGGCATCAGCATTGACTGCAGGATGTGGATCTATAATTTCCTCTACAGGCGTTACCTTGTCGTCATATGTATAACTCGTATCCTTCTCTTGATCATATACGCGACGGCGCTCTACCTGCTCTTCTTTCCAATCTTCATAGCGTTCTCTCACAGTTTGTACTGCATCTTCTGTAACAGCCTTAGCTGCTACAAACCCAACTTCCGCCTTTTCTTTGGTCTTCTGCAAACCGGTACGCAAGGAAAGTTGTGTAATCAACAGGCCTAAAGCCAATAAAATAACAATATCAACCACTAAGGCGCCAATTTCACCTAATAAACTACGCAATACAGAACCTAAAAAGCCCCCTACTACCCCACCTTGATTAGCGAGCATAGTCGTCTGTAATTCCTGTCCATTAGGAACGCGAATCAATGTGATTAAGGTAATTAAAAACAAGAAAAATATGGTCAGTAAAAGACCACGTCTCGTAATGCGAAATCCCTCATCAGCATACAATATACGCCAACCTACATAGCCTACGTAAAGACAAGGAATGATACCACCAAGGCCAAAACCATAAATAAAAAATCCAGATAAAATATCAATAAATGTGCCTGATGATAAACCAAAAATCCCGATGAGCCCTACGATGGCAATGAGCATGATGAGCAAGCCGCGCACTTCTTTACGAATCTTAGTGCTTTTAGGCGAAGTCACTGCTTGTTTTGTTGCCGTAGTTGTTCGTTTTCGGCTCGTAGTTTGCCTTTTCTTAGGCTTAGCTTTAGTCGAATCCTTTTGCTGCGCCATAATCTTAACCTTACACCTCTATCTATTCACTCACAATAAAAATAATATATTGCTACTATTGTCTCACTCTTCTACCCAAAGAAGAATAGACGCTTTTATTTAGAATCAAAATAATTCCTTAGCACTCTATTATACCACAAAAGAGCTAGATTTTTGAACTTTTATCGTTCGTACGTTTGAAGTAATAACACTTTATTTTTTCCCAGTCCGTTTATCAAAATCATCCAATAAGTCCGCTTCTGTTCCTCTACGTACCCCTTCATAGTATATACGTCCCATTAAAGGCGTAGGTAAATACTGCTGATTTACATAACCATTAGGATAATCATGGGCATATTTATATGTCACGCCATGGCCTAATTTACTCGCCCCACTATAATGGGCATCTCTCAAATGAGCCGGTACAGCACCTTGCTCGCCATGACGCACGTCTTGAATCGCTCTGTCTACAGCCAAATAAGCACTATTGCTTTTCGGTGCTAACGCCACATATAAAGCGGCTTCAGATAAAATAATGCGAGCCTCTGGAAATCCTACCAAATGGGCTGCTTGAGCCGCTGCATTCGCCACAACTAACGCATTAGGATCAGCTAAACCTACATCTTCAGCTGCACAAATAACAATACGTCGAGCAATAAAATTCGGGTCTTCCCCCGCTTCTATCATGCGCGCCAAATAATACACTGCTGCATCTGGATTAGAACCACGCATGCTTTTTATAAAAGCCGAAATCGTATCATAATGATTATCGCCTTTTTTGTCATAACTATAAATCCGACGACCCACAACGCGCTCCAGTATGTCTAAAGTCAATTCGCCCCCTTCCGGGACCATGGCTACAGCTTGTTCTAAAATATTTAAGGAAATGCGCGCATCCCCATTAACGAAGATACCAATTTCATGTAGTACTTCGTCAGATGCTGTCACGCGCTTATTGCCTAAGCCCTTTTCTGTATCCTTCAAGGCTCTAGACAGTACATTCACAATGGCCTTGGGGGTAAGACTTTCTAAAGTAATTAAACGAAGGCGTGACAATAGAGGTCGATTCACTTCAAAAAATGGATTTTCTGTAGTTGCTCCAATCAAAATAATTGTGCCATCTTCCACACAAGGCAAGAGCACATCTTGTTGACTCTTATTGAAGCGATGAATTTCATCTAAAAACAAAATTGTCCGCTGTTGTAAATTGCGAATTGTCTTACGCGCTGTATCAATAATCGTGCGCAACTCCCCAATACCTGCATTCGTTGCATTTAACACGACAAAATGGCTATATGTCAACTTCGCAATAATACCAGCCAAGGTAGTTTTACCAGTACCTGAAGGCCCATAAAAAAGTAAAGATGGAATGGTGTCCTGCTCAATCATGGCACGTAAAAAAGTCCCTTTGCCAACTGCTTTTTCCTGTCCAAAAAAATCATCTAATGATGTAGGACGCATGCGCACAGCTAAGGGTTCAAAACTTTTCTTTTCCACTGAATCAAAGAGACTATCCATCGTAACACCTCACTCGTTTACACAACAGGAGCTATGCGCCCCTATATGAACAAAGCCGTCCTACTAATTCATAGGATGAGCTTAAATTTTCTTATACTTAAGTATTCATCATTATTTTTATTATCTCATAGAATACTGCAATCTTCTAGGGTATAGCAACTTTTATAGGCGCCACTCATTACCTCTTCCTGAAACTAAAAAGCTTTTTGCAGACTCCAATAAAAACTATGGTAGCCTCCCTAAAAAAGTTATTACAGTCTACACTAAAAATTACCACAGCCTAAACTTAGAAATTATTACAATTTGCACTAAATAAGTTTTCGAAATCTAGACTGAAAACTTATTACAGCCTTGCACTAAAGCTTCTCATCAGCTTCAGTTTAACAATCATTATGCGAAAAAAAATAAACCGCCCTAAGGCGGCTTATTAAGAGCCCCACCATGCCGTATATGTATCGTGTTTTGATCCTGCATGAGCAGGTGGGTGCTCTCCTCATAGTTTTACTGTCCTTCTTCAGGCGTAGCGCCACTACAAGAGTCCAAGCTCCCTATGTAATAGTGTTGGCTCAAAACTGCGATACCACACGCACACAGCAGGGGTAATCTTTAATAATATATTAGCAAACTCACTCGGTTATTTCAAGTCCTCACAGCGTATTCTTGATACACATTTGTCATAAATAAGGGGCTTGACATTCCAATAAAATGTGCTATGAACTAAACTAATTTTTCTTTTTCAACATCAGTTTTAATGTGAAGTTCACGCAATTGTTTTGGCGCTACTTCAGATGGTGCTTGACTCATAAGGTCAGATGCACTTTGTGTTTTAGGGAATGCAATAACATCGCGGATAGATTGACGTTTTGCCATAAGCATTACCAAGCGGTCAAGACCGAAGGCACAGCCGCCATGTGGAGGTGCACCAAATTGGAATGCATCAAGCATAAAGCCAAACTTACTGCGACTTTCTTCTTCTGTAAGGCCAATAGCATTGAATACTTTTTCCTGTACATCAGATTGATAAATACGGATACTACCG
>NZ_URAR01000008.1 GCF_900545795.1 uncultured Veillonella sp. | reverse complement strand
AAAAAAGCCGGAGTGAATACCGACTACTTGTAATGAGCCCAATCGAGCTTCCATATTTTTTACAGCCTGCTCAGCTACACCTGGTGCGGCGCCTAAAAAGTATACCGGCGTCTTGTTCTTAGCCGCTTCAGCTAATAAAGCTACAGCTAAATCACAACCGGCTACGCGCTCAGGTATATGTTGCCCCATTTGCTCGGCAGCCCATAAAACCCCAGCCCCATCGGGAACTGCAATATCTGCTTGTTTTAAAATGTCGTGCAATTCTTTGTCCTGTTGAGCACGCATAACCATTTCAGCGTTAACCGTGACTACAGAATGTAGCCCCGGCTCAGAATAAAAATTCTGTACACGCTGAACAGCTTCCTTCATGGTTATTACGTCAACTGGCACATCAAGAATGCTCAATTGATTACGCAATACAAATACACCTCAATAATCAGCCGCTATAGTTAGGCGCTTCCACGGTGATGCTAACATCATGTGGATGGCTTTCCTTAAGACCAGCAGCAGTAATTTGGATAAACTGAGTATCATTAATCATCTCTTGGATGTTGTGACAACCACAATATCCCATACTTGCGCGAAGACCACCTACCATTTGGAAGATAGTGTCCGCTAACATACCTTTGTAAGGTACACGACCTTCAATCCCTTCTGGAACGAGTTTCTTCGCTTCAGTTTGGAAATAACGGTCTTTACTACCAAGTTTCATAGCCCCTAAGCTACCCATGCCGCGGTATACTTTGTAGCTACGGCCTTGGTAAATAACAGTTTCGCCAGGACTTTCATCAGTACCAGCAAGGATATTCCCCATCATAACAACGCCTGCACCAGCTGCAATAGCTTTAGCAATATCGCCGGAGTATTTAATACCACCATCGGCAATAATAGGAATATTGTGACGGCGCGCTACTTGTGCACTTTCGTACACGGCTGTAATTTGAGGTACCCCAATACCAGCAATAACGCGAGTTGTACAAATGGAACCAGGTCCAATACCAACTTTAACTGCATCTGCACCAGCTTCAATTAATGCTTCTGTACCAGCTGCAGTAGCCACATTACCAGCAATAACTGGTAGATGAGGATTAGCTTGTTTCAATTCTTTTAATGTGCGAAGTACGCCAGCTGAATGACCATGAGCTGTGTCAACGATAATTACGTCAACTTTAGCTGCCACTAAGGCATCCATGCGGTCATATAAGTCTTTACTTACACCTACAGCGGCACCAACTAATAGACGACCGCTGCTATCTTTAGCAGAATTAGGATATTTAGTTGCTTTTTCAATATCCTTAATAGTAATTAAGCCTTTCAAATTACCATCGCTATCAACAAGTGGTAATTTTTCAATGCGATGACGACGCAATAAGTCCTTCGCTTCTTCTAAGGATGTCCCCACTGGTGCAGTTACGAGGTTTTCTTTAGTCATAACTTCCCCAATTGGACGAGTTAAATCACTTTCAAAGCGCATATCGCGGTTAGTAATAATACCAACTAATTTGCCATCTACCGTAACAGGTACGCCAGAAATAGCATATTTGCGCATTAATTCTTCTGCATCAGCCAATAAATTTTGAGGGCTTAAATAAATTGGATCAACGATGATACCATGTTCTGAACGTTTTACTTTGTCCACTTCGTGGGCTTGTTCTTCAATGGACATATTTTTGTGAATAACGCCCATACCCCCTTCACGTGCCATGGCGATAGCCATGCGTGATTCTGTTACTGTATCCATACCAGAACTAATCATTGGAATATTAAGCTTAATATCACGGGTTAGGTTTGTGGTTAAATCAACTTCGTGCGGTAATACATTGGATGCAGCTGGAACTAATAATACATCATCAAATGTTAAACCGCGTAACCCAAACTTATCTTCTCTCATGGTAACTTCCTTTCTCCTTAATTTTTACTACATCAGCTTTGACATTTAAAATCTAAAAGACTAGTACTTGCTTATTTTTCAGAGCGAAGTACGCCGCCTTCCATGAAATCATCTTTTTTCATATCTACGAAAATAACTTTTACTGCTTCAGTAGGTACTTTCATAATATCTACTGTAGCTTTAGTAATTTCTAGACCAAGTTGCTTCTTTTGTTCCTTAGTACGACCTTCGACTAATTCTACATGAATAATTGGCATGAATCTCTATCCTCCGTCTCTTAAAAGGAATAAAAACTTCTATTAACATAGACTTATCTATCTTGTTATTATACCCTTATTAGGCCTATAAAATCAACTCAAAAGCATTTAAATTCGTAATTTCATCAGCTCTAATAGGGCCGTCAAATTTGCTTATAATTACTAGTCATCAAAAGCAAATTAAGAATGTCGTGCTAATTAAGAATGCCGTAGTGATTCCCTAGTTTTAGACCTTGTATATTTTTAACTATATATTATCAGAATAGATCTAAGAAGCCATCTGTAATTTATTTTAGATATTGTAAATTTTTAACTATATATTATGCGTTCGAAACTTGGCCCAAAGCGCCCCAACAAATGTGGTTTCATATACTTAGCCCCAGCAGCCAATCCCGTTTGAGCGAGCCATTCCTTTGCATCTTGTCTTGCTAAGACGAGCAAATCAATATCTTTTAAAATATTTGCCAATTTTAAATCAGGTAAGCCATGCTGTGCTAAACCAAATAGTTGCCCACTGCCGCGAAGTAATAAATCCTGCTCTGCAATGACAAAACCATCCTGCGTTGAAGTCATAACATTCAATCGCGTTTTAGTCTCTTCATTCTTACTATCACTGATGAGTACACAATAGGACTGTGCCTCACCACGACCTACACGGCCTCGCAACTGATGCAGTTGAGATAAGCCAAAGCGCTCAGCGCCCTCTACACACATAATAGTCGCATTCGGTACATTCACCCCGACTTCAATTACCGTAGTCGATACCAGTAGTTTGATGCGCCCACAGTGAAACTCATTCATTATCTCTTCTTTATCTGCTGCCGGCATACGACCATGAACAAGACCTACCCCAAATTCTTTATTATATAAATCATATAACTCTGCATATAAAGCTTCAGCCGCTACAAGATCTAGCTTCTCCGACTCTTCCACTAAAGGACACACCACATACACTTGATGACCTGCTTGCATCTCCTTTTGAAAAAATACATGGAGTCGCTCTTTATAGCTAGAGTCCACTGCATAGGTCAAGACTGGCTTCCGCCCAGGTGGTAGTTCTTTAATCAAACTCACTTCTAAATCGCCATAAATAGACAAAGTCATTGTCCGCGGAATAGGCGTTGCAGTCATAACTAACACATGCGGATTTTGTCCTTTTTTCTGAAGTGTGGCACGCTGCTCTACACCAAAGCGATGCTGTTCATCAATTATGGCTAAGGCTAATTTTTTAAAATGTACCTTATCCTGAATTAACGCATGTGTTCCTAGAACAATATCAATACTACCATCAGCTAAACCTTCATATACAATCGTGCGCTCACTAGCTTTCATAGAGCCGGTGAGTAAGGCCATATTAATGTCTAAGCCTTTCATCAAGCCTTGCAAGCTTTCAAAATGTTGCTGCGCTAATATTTCCGTCGGCGCCATAAGCGCTCCTTGGTAGCCATTCTCTACTGCTTTAATTAAGCTCAATGCAGCCACTACAGTCTTACCAGCCCCTACATCGCCTTGTAATAATCGTCTCATAGGACGCTCATTTTCCATATCCGTTGTAATTTCAAGTACGGCACGCTGTTGATCTCCAGTCAATTTAAATGGCAATTGCGATAAAAATTGCTCGTAAAGCTTGCCATTAGGCCCCATTTTTACACCTAATTCAGCTTGCTCCTTAGAGCGCAGAAGAAGTAATCCTGCTTGCATAACAAACAATTCTTCATAAGCCAATTGCTTACGTGCTAAACTATGGCGCTCCACCGTTGTAGGGAGATGCATTTCCTTAAACGCTTCATACCGAGGCATAAAGGAATGTTCCTGAACTACATGAGCTGGTAGTATATCTTCCATTTCCTGATGTGAGCTAAACCAATTAGCAATGGCATTACGAATCGTATATTGAGAAATACCTTCTACTAAAGGATAGACTGGCACAATGCCGCCTTGAGGCTCTTGCCCTTCATATAATACCTCTATATGAGGTGTATTCATCTGCAAGGCACCATAACTAAACTCTACCTTGCCGTACACATGAAGGCGTTGTCCAAGTTTGTAAAAATTCTTTTTATATCCTTGATTAAATAGCACAACTTTTAAACTGCCCGTTCCATCAGTTATATATATTTCTAAAATAGATAAGCCTCGACGCGGCTTCTTCTCCTGCACACGCATCACTTGCCCCGTCGTGGCCCCCACCATACCATCCTTTAAGGCACCAATTAAAAATGTAGCACTTCGATCCTCATAGGCACGAGGGAAATATGTCAACAAGGATGAAATATTTGTAACACCTAATTTATTTAATTGCTTCACTCGACTAGGGCCAATCCCCTTTATGGTGAGTAAAGACTCTTCCATGCTCATCCCTCCTTATTTTAAAATGCTCACGAATAACAAAATAACGCTAATAGCTTAATATACAAGCACCTATTGACTCAAACTTCCAAATAATGCTAATAGCCTAATATACAAACACCTATTCATTCAAACTTCCAAATAATGCTATAGCCTAATATACAAACATCCAAGCATCCAAAAATTCAAACATCTCCATATTCAAACAAATTGATTTTGACTTGTCTCCCCCAGTCTTCCTTTATCCTACCCAACTCTTCCTTTATAGTGTATAATTAAATGACGATATAGTCCACTCTATATAAAAGTCCACTCGGCACAGGTATTCTAACTCTGTTGTGTCTACTTAACACAAATATTCTGGCCATTCAAAGTTTAAAAGACATTCATTCTGGCTGTCTCTTGGACGGAGAAAAGAATAAAAATATCTGCTTGCCTTAATATATTCATTTGTGATAGAATACATATGTTATGTTGTAAATTATGCTTGGAGGTGGAAATTATGGCAAACCTTTGCGAAGTATGTGGCAAAACCACTGCAAGCGGCATGAATGTGAGTCATTCTCATATCCGCACAAAAAGGACCTGGAAGCCAAACATCCAGAGAGTACGAGCAATTGTAGACGGCGAAACCAAAAAGGTAAATGTATGCACTCGCTGCCTTCGTTCCGATAAAATTACACGCGCGTAAAAATAAGAAGGTACATGTACTCAACGAAATATCTCCCACAGAGGGTAAGAGCTTACTGCTCCTATCACTGTGGGAGATATTTTTATTTGACGTAAATAATCAAATGAATCCCGTTGAGACTTTCCTAGCACTATGTTATAATGAGGATACAAAGAGAGCCACCAACGTGTAGATAGCGTTAGGCTCATCTGAAAGGTTCAAATGATAAACCTAACGTGTGAAGTACGGTCAATACTTCTTTTACGTTAGGTTTATCGCTTTTATATGACTTTATACTGATTAAAGCACAAAGCTATTTTTTCAAATCGATAATTAATACTACTAAAGTAGCAAAACCTATCATTAACGATAGTGCTTCAAATACTGTCATAGTACCACCTCCTTAATGGAGATGAACCTAACTCACGTTGATGGCTCCTATTTTTAGTTTATCACAACCATTAATCAAAATATACAGTGATAACGGGCTTCGCCCCACCTTATTAGTGCGTATCAATCCAATTAGAATTGGTAATCCCAGTTTTACTACAAGACTATTTGAGTCTATAAATAGACTATGCTATAATGAAAATACAAAGAAAGCCACCAACGTGAAGCTAGAGTTGGGCTCATCTCAAAATGGTGAAAATGAGAAAGACCTAACGTGTTGAAGTACTTCTTCTACTTCAACACGTTAGGTCTTTTCATTTTAGAAATAAATAATAAAATATACTATTTTCCTCCCCTCCCCCCTACCTAAATTTCGGGCCCCAGTCCATACTATATATGGGTCCTATCCGGCGCCTGATATTGTAAAATAGTCTAACCTAAACAAAAATATCTCCTACAAGAAATACCATTCGAGCTTGACGAGAGGTTTTCGGTAGGAGATATTTTTGTTTTACTTCACTTATTAAAAATCTAGGCGCCAGAATGAGCACCTAATTTTATGTACCTGGGTCCCAAATCTTAGGTATATAAAACTCTTTGAATAACTTTATCGCATACTGATCGGTCAATCCCGCCACATAGTCCACAATATCAGTCAACGACACTATATTATCATGGCCTACTTCACTGCGCAGGAGTTCAGGATTTTCTAAATAATAACGGAACAAGTATTTTACCACATGAGCGGCGCGATTTCTATCAGGAATCAATGTAGGCGCCATATATACATGTTGGAACATGAACCGTCTAAAAATGTTCATCACATCGGTCACATCCTGTGACATGCGAATAGAGTCTTTGTCAGTTGATTCGCGCACCATATCCATAACCATGGAAGTAATCATAGCCGATGGTGTAGTGCCCAAAACTTCACGGACTTCGCTAGGCAAATCAGTTACTTCTAACATGCCGGCTCGCTGTGCGTCATCAAAATCATGACACAGATACGCGATGCGGTCTGCTAGGCGAATAATCTGTCCTTCCATAGTAAGAGGAATATGACTGCCAGTATGTCCTAAAATGCCATCCCGCACTTCCTTAGTCAGATTAAGGCCAGCGCCATTTTTCTCTAGCACTTCCAACATGCGTAAGCTTTGCTCATTATGATTAAAATGCCCCACCATATCACGCAAAGCATATTCACCTACATGTCCAAAAGGCGTATGTCCTACATCATGCCCCATAGCAATAGCTTCAACTAAATCTTCATTCAATTGTAAGGCGCGCGCCACGGTACGACCAATTTGGCCCACCTCTAGGGTATGAGTCATACGCGTTCTATAATGGTCACCAGGAGCAATATAGACTTGTGTTTTATGTTTTAATCGACGAAAGCATTTACTGTGAATAATACGGTCACGGTCCCTTTGAAATGCGGTGCGCAGAGGGTCGAGAGGCTCCTCCCGGTCACGCTTAGCTAAGCGACTTTTAGCCGCCCTTGGAGATAATATAAGCTCTTCGCGCTCTTCAATTCGCTCTCTCACTTGCATTTCTTAGGTCCCCCTTTCATCAATACAATAACTTTGCTTCAAACGTTCATCAATACCTGATAATAAAAATTAGAATTTTACTTGCTCTTTAAAACGTTTAGCCATTAATACATATTTTGCCCAGTAATAAAAAATGTACATTACAAAATAACAAAACAACAGCGCTTAAGAGCTCTAAAATATACTAAAAAACTTCTATTATCTTGCACTCTCTTGTTGCTTATTTCGCTCAATAATTTGCATTACAAAAGAGGCTGTTTCTTCAATGGATTTATTAGTCACATCAAGAACAGGGCAATGAACACGGCGCATAACGGCGCGTGCGTATTCAAGTTCTTCTTCAATGCGGCTAATCGTAGCATAATTCGCTTCTCTATCGAGCCCCATTGTGCGCAAGCGTTCACAGCGAATATTATTTAGCTTATATGGATCAATAATAAGGCCTACCACTTTCTTTGGTGGCACTTTAAATAATTCTTCTGGCAATGGCACTTCTGGTACCAATGGCAAATTGGCCGCTTTAATTTTCTTATACGCTAAGAACATGGATAAAGGCGTCTTACTCGTACGCGATACACCAATAATTACAATATCTGCCTTTTCAAAGCCTGATGGATTTTTACCATCATCGTATTTTACGGCAAATTCAATGGCCTCAACCTTTTTAAAATACTCTTGGTCTAATTTATGAACCATACCTGCCGTTAAACGTGGCTTAGTGCTTACTACACTATTTACGGAGTCTAAAATAGGCCCCATAATATCGACCGCCTGCACGCCCATAATTTTAGCTTGATTGTGCAAATATTGGCGTAATGTAGGCGACACGATAGTGTGACAAATTACATTATTATCTTGCGCAGCTTCACGCAATACATCATCAATTTGAGACTCTTGATTAATATAAGGAATACGCACAATATCAATATCTTCTTGGTCAAATTGACTGGCTGTAGCACGTGCCACAGACTCTGCCGTTTCCCCTAAAGAGTCGGAAATTGCAAAAATAATCTTATTACTCGCCATATTACACCTCTTTATGTAATCTAAAAATATATAGCTCTAATCTATTATAATTCAAATATATACTATTCTAAGTAATCTCATACTTAATAAAATAATCCTCTTACAATGTATCTTACTTAAAATTATACGCAGAAAGTTGGAAAATATGCAACTATATAGGACATACTCATTTTATTCTTGTGCAAATTCAAGCAATAATTTGGTAATAGTTGTTTTAGATATACGCCCCAATACTTTATAGCGTTTACGATTCCCCTCCAGAACTTCCTCTAGTACCGGCAAACAATCAACCTCATAATCCACCATATGTTGGGCTGCTTCAACGACAGCATCATCGGCACTACAGCCAATGATTTTACTAGTAGGCGTCATAATCATGGAAATAGGCATAGATTTAGGATCATTTTTACCCAAGGCAGCGCGCAACAAGTCCTTGCGCGATACGAGGCCCACTAAAAAGCCCTCTTCACAAATTAAAACTGTCCCCACATCTTCCGTGAACATAGTAACAATTGTGTCATACAAGTTTGTCGTAGGCCCCACGGCCACAGCTTGAGCCATTACATCATGCACCTTGTACTGCTTTACTTCACTGGCAACGGGATTGACGCCTTGATTTCCTACAAAGTAATAACCCACTTTTGGCCTCGCATCGAGCAAGCCCATCATGGTCAGTACAGTTAAATCAGAGCGCAATGCGGAACGAGTCACATCTAAACGACTGGCTATGACTTTCCCCGTAATGGGCCCGTCATTCTTTACAATCTCAACAATCTGCTCTTGTCGATTGGTTAATTGCAAAGTGTACACCTCCCTTATAAAAAACAGGAGGCCCAAAGAGCCTCCTGCGTGCTTATTAGCAAATTACCATTCTAATTCATTACCAACAGAACGGCCACGGCCAGTTACAGCGTCAAGCATCATGCGTTGTTCTAACTGAGCCACCATTTTCTTAGTAGATTTTACAGCATCTGGGTTAACAGAGATGGAGTCAATGCCACTGCGCACTAAGAATTCACAGAATTCAGGATATACGCTAGGTGCTTGGCCACAAATGGATACTGTTTTACCATCGCGATGTGCTACTTCAATTAAGTGATGAATAGCACGGCGAACTGCTAGATTACGTTCATCATAAATATGTTGTACTGTTTCATTGTCGCGGTCACAACCTAAGATTAACATAGTTAAGTCATTGGAGCCAATGGAGTAACCATCAACATATTGGTTAAATTGATCCGCTAAAATAATATTGGAAGGAATTTCTGCCATGAGCCAAACTTTGAAGTCAGCACTACGTGCAAGACCATTTTCAGCCATTACGCGAGTTACTTCAGCTGCTTCTTGTACTGTACGACAGAATGGAATCATCACTTGTAAGTTTTTGAAACCATACTCTTCACGCACTTTGCGAATCGCTGCTAATTCTAATTGGAATGCAGGTGCATATTTAGGGTCATAATAGCGAGATGCACCGCGCCAGCCAAGTAGAGCACTGGACTCATGAGGTTCGTGTTTGTCGCCACCAGTTAAATCGCGATATTCGCTAGATTTGAAATCGCTAAGGCGAAGCACAACTTGGCGTGGAGCTAAGGCTTGACACACTTTGCGCATACCTTCAGCTAAAGTATCAATAGCAAATTGACTGCGACCAGTTTCAATTAAATGTAATGGATGTTCATGGATGAATGTAGTCCAAATGAACTCTTCGCGCATAAGGCCGATACCATCACATGGAAGAACACCGTATTTTTCTGCTAAATCTGGGTCACCTAAGTTCATGTAAACTTTAGTGCCAGTAACAGGGATAAATTCAGTCGCTACTGGAGCTGCCGCTGCTGCTTCTTGTTTTACAGCATCTTCAAGAATACCTTCATATACGATACCATTAGTAGCATCTACAGTGATCATTTGACCGTCTTTAATTTTTACAGTCCCTTCTTCACTGCGGCTCTTAGTACCAACGATACAAGGGATGCCAAGTTCACGGCTTACGATGGACGCGTGACAAGTCATACCACCAGCATCAGTTACAATAGCTTTTGCTTTTTTCATTGCTGGAACCCAGTCAGGTGCTGTCATAGTCGTAACTAGGATTTCGCCTTCTTTGAAGCTATCAATATCAGCTGGGTCTAAAATAACATGTGCCTTACCAGCTACTTTACCAGGGCTTGCTGGAAGACCTTTTACAATAATTTCGCGAGTTGTAGTTGTTGCACCCATAGTTGCCTCCGTTTTTGCTGGTTTTTCTTTGCGGGACCATACAGTTTCTGGACGAGCTTGTAAAATCCAGATTTTACCATCGCGCTCATCTACGCCCCACTCCATATCCATGTAGCAACCATAGTGTTTTTCGATTGCTTTAGCATATTTAGCAAGTTCAAGAACTTGTTCATCTGTAAGCACTTGTGCTTTTGCTTGGTCAGCAGGAATTTGAATTTCTTCACAATCACCTTCTGGCTTACGGATTAATGCTACGTTTTTATCATTAATCATGCGATCTGTAATCGTCATGCTTTGTTTATCTACGGTGAAGTTATCTGGTGTAACAGTACCTTGTACTACGTATTCACCAAGGCCCCAAGAGCCTTCAATCAAAATGCTGTCATCATTGCCATCTACAAGATTCACTGTAAACATAACGCCAGCTGCTTTGGAGAATACCATCATTTGAATCGCTGCACTTAACGCAACAGTCATGTGGTCAAAGCCTTGTTTTACACGGTAGTATGTAGCGCGGTCAGTAAATGTGGACGCATAGCATTCTTTTACTTTTTGGATTACTACATCGGCACCACGAACGTTTAAGTATGTATCTTGTTGACCTGCAAAGCTAGCATCAGGCAAATCTTCTGCCGTAGCACTGGAACGAACCGCTACGAATGGATTGGCTTCGCCAACTTTTTTGCCTAATTCATCATAGGCTTTTTCAATCGCATCAGCTAATTCTTTTGGCATTTCAGCATCAACAATTAATTTGCGAATATTAAAGCAAATTTCACGGAGTAAAGCAGAGTTTTCTACATCATCTAATTTGTCTAACTCAGCTTTAATTTTTTCTTCTAGGCCAGTTTGTTCCATAAAGAACCGATAGCCATGTGCTGTTGTTGCATAACCATAAGGAACTGGTACATTTGTAGAAGAAGTCATTTCACCAAGAGAAGAGGATTTACCGCCAACTAGCGCTACATCTTCACGTTTTAATTCATCAAACCAAAGTACATATGCATTTTCACGATTCATTATATGAAACCTCCTAAGAAAAGAAATACATCAATTGATTAAATAGTACAACACATTTAAAATTAAGTCAAGCAATTTGCTATACAATTTATATTTCATTTCCTTAAAAGTATATCTATATTCCCTAAATAAAGCACAACAAAAGACCGCCACTCTTGGAGTGGCGATCTTTTTTAACTTGCTATGAAATTTTTAATTCACTATAGACTGTGCTAGCATTATGTATATATGTTTTACAAATTATACTAGCTCATTTACATACAAACACATAATTTATTATATATTTGTTTACAATCTCTGTACGCACATTTTTAATTGTGCTGCACTATTTAACATTTCAATATATGTGTTGCACTATTTCCATTGAAGTTTAATAAATTTACGTTTACCAACTTGCAAGACCATATCATTTTCAAGGGCTACAGTTTCTTCACTGCATTTTTCACCATTGATTTTGAAAGCCCCGGCTTTAATAGAGCGACGTGCTTCACTGTTACTAGCAGTAAGACCGGCATCAGTTAATAACTGAGGAATGTATACAGGCTCGGTTGGCGCTGCCATTTCATAATCTGGAATATCGGTTGGTAAGGCATGCTTTTGGAATACGCGGATAAATTGTTCTTGCGCTTCATTAGCCGCTTCTTCACCATGATACAAGCGTACAATAGTGTGCGCTAATTTCATCTTTGTATCGCGAGGATGCACTGTACCATCTTCTAATGCTTTGCTCAACACTTCTTGGTCTTCAATAGACATATCGGTTACTAACATGAAGTAGCGCATCATAAGCTCATCAGGAATACTCATTGCTTTACCATACATTTCAGTAGGTGCTTCACTGATGCCGATGTAGTTACCAAGGGACTTACTCATCTTTTGAACGCCATCAAGACCTTCTAAGATTGGCATAGTAATAATACATTGAGGGCGTTGGTCAAACTCGCCTTGTAAATGACGACCTACTAAAAGATTGAAGGTTTGATCGGTACCGCCAAATTCCACATCTGCTTCCAAGGCTACGGAGTCATAGCCTTGCATCAATGGATACATGAATTCATGTACCCCAATAGCGCGGCCTTCAGTGTAACGTTTTTGGAAATCATCGCGCTCTAACATACGCGCTACCGTGTATTTACCAGCAAGCTTCAATACTTCTTCAAAGGAAAGTTTGCTCAACCATTCGCTATTATAACGGACGATAGTTTTTTCTTCATCGAGAACTTTGAAAATTTGCTCCTTATATGTAGCCGCATTGCGCACCACGGCTTCTTCATCAAGTGGCGGACGAGTAACACTTTTACCAGATGGATCACCAATACGAGCTGTAAAATCGCCAATGACGATAATAATTTGATGCCCTAAATCCTGGAATGTCTTCAACTTGCGAAGCACTACTGTATGACCTAAATGAATATCTGGAGCCGTTGGATCAAGACCGAGCTTAATCTTCAAAGGCTTGTTAGTCTCAATAGACTTAGCTAAATTCTTCTTAAACTCCTCTTCTGGAAGTAAAGTGTCTACACCATGCTGTATAAGTCGCATTTGTTCTTCTAATGATTTCAATTCTATTCCTCCTCAAATAGGCTTTGTAAGCTAACGAGATTTTTTACTCGGCTTCTTATCCGTATCTTCGTCTTTAGATGACTCTTTATTAGAGCTATCCTTATCATCGCTTACAGAGCTATTATCTTCATCTACCTTCTTATCTTTGTCTTTCTCTTTATCCTTGTCTTTGTCCTTATCTTTATCCTTGTCCTTAGGCTCTTCTTTTACTACTGGCGCATACCCTTGATTTGCAATCGCTGCCGCTCCTGGTGGCACAGTAAAGTCAGAGGCTGGTATTTCCATGTCATGTAAAGCTTGAGACATAAAGTCACGCCAAATCACAGCTGGCACAGTACCACCGGTGATGCCATCAAGCGTTTCTACACCAAAGTCATCACCGAGCCATACAGCGGCCACTAAATCTGGGGTATAGCCTACAAACCAAGCATCTTTGGACTCGTCTGTAGTCCCTGTTTTACCAGCAGCTGGGCGACCAATACTAGCGCCACCACCAGTACCACTTTGGACTACTGATTCAAGCATGCTAGTCAATACATACGCATCTTTAGCATCTACAACGCGTGTTTCTTCTGTGCTATTTTCTTCCACTACTTGACCATTGCGGTCTACGATCTTAGTAATAGCTACTGGTGCTACTTTTACACCGCCATTCGCTAAAGTACCATAGGCAACAGCCATATCAATAGGGCGCACCCCTTCTGTTAAACCACCGAGTGCAGCGGCCAAGTTATTGTCATTTGGGTTGCCAGAAGTTACTAATGTGGAAATTCCCATATCATTAGCTAAGTTCAACACTTTACGCATGCCTACTTTATCAGCTAATTGAACAGCAATTGTATTTACGGAATGCTGTAAGGCATAACGCAAAGTCATTTGACCAGAATATGTACCTTCATAGTTCTTTGGACTCCAACCATTGAAATCGATTTTCTTATCTTCCATTACGGAGCCTGGGGTCATACCATCTTGAATAGCTGCCAAATAAACGAATGGCTTAAATGCAGAACCTGGTTGACGAACAGCCATAACGGCACGGTTAAAGGAGTCATCACCACGACCACCTACCATAGCTACAATATAGCCATTGTGTGGATTAATCGCTATTAAAGCGCCTTGAGGCTGATGTAATCCATTTTCGTCTTGATAGAAAGTTGGCAAGTTTTCCATAGCTTTCACAGCTGCTTCTTGCGCCTTCATATCAATAGTTGTATAAATCTTAAGACCATCTTTGTAAATTGCATCATCGCCATATTTTTCAGCTACTTCAGCAATTACATAATCAATAAAATAGGATGCATTATTATTGCTATGAGATGTTTCAGCCTTTTCACGAAGACCTAAATCAGCATTTTTTGCCGCATCAGCAGTGGCTTGGTCAATATACTCATATTTAACCATTTGGCCCAATACGATGGCTTGACGATTTTTCGCCGCCTTCAAATTATTAAATGGTGAATAATAATTTGGACTTTGTGGTAAGCCAGCAAGCACAGCACATTGCGCTAAATCTAAGTCCTGTACATTTTTACCAAAATATATATGCGCCGCAGCTTGCACGCCATAGGCACCTTGGCCAAAGTAAATTTGGTTCATGTACATTTCTAAAATTTCCTGCTTCGTATAATGTTGCTCAATACGAAGGGCCAACATGGCCTCCATAATTTTACGCTTTAACGTACGGTCCTGCGTCAAAAAGGCATTACGCGCCAATTGCTGAGTAATGGTACTACCACCTTCAGCTACACCATCATGGGCAATATTTACCCAAATAGCACGCATAATCCCGATGGGGTCAATGCCGTGATGACTGTAAAAACGAGCATCTTCCGTAGCGATAAATGCATTTTGTAAATTCTTAGGCACTTCTGACAATTTCACCGGCAAGCGATTTTCTGCCGCATGCACAGTGGTCATCAAATTACCATGTACGTCATAAATTTGTGATGACGCCGCAGGTTTCACATTGGAAACCTCTGGTAAATCTGACATAGTAGCACCTATAAAACCACAACCAGCACCAGCCACAATGATTATAATTAAAGTAATTGTAATCCATAAAAATCGTCGCCAAGGCGATTTTTTCTTCTTCTGTGGCTTACTTGGTATATTCCTTCTTGTTTGTCGTCCTTTTGACGAACTTTGTAAGCTCATACGACACCTCTCATTACGTATATAAAACGTCATACACCGCTTATTATAAGCTTTTCACTTATTACTTGTCTACTTATTATATCATACTATAGCACGAAAATGACCCTAGTGTTAGCCACCAGGGTCATTTTTAATTTATTAATTTTATCAATTCAATTTTTATGGTAATTTATTGATTTACTGTAGGTCCTAACATGGCCTTATCATACTCTTAATATTCACTCATCTTCGGCACCTCAGCGCCTCAATACCTATTTACATGTATCACTCAATGAATTGATTACTTTAAGTACACAATAGTTGCACCAGCGCCACCCTCATCATAGCCAGCAATCTCAAAACGGCTAATATGAGGTAAATGTTTCAAATACTGATGAATACCAGCTCGCAAAGCGCCCGTCCCCTTGCCATGAACTATGCGCACTGGCGAAATGCCAGCCATAATAGCTTGGTCAACAAAATGACCCACATTTTGGTTCGCTTCATCTACCGTCTGGCCAATCACATTGAGCTCAGTAGTGGCATGTTTTTGACGCTCCACAGCGGAACCACCAGCACGCTTGCGTGGCTTAGGTTGCACTGCTTCTTGCTTGCGTTTTAAATTATTTACTTCTTCACGACTTGCCAAGGCTAAATCACTGACTTTTACATTCGCAGTCAAGCCATTTACTTCGACTTGAATACGCTTGCCTTGAAGCGAAGCAATCGTGCCCGTAGAGTTAAGGCTCGTAACAAATACAGTTTGCCCCACTTTCAAATCTTCTAACTTCACAGCTTCCCGTTTTTCAAATTCAATTTCAGGCACGGCTACACCAGAAATGTTTTTGCGTGCCTTAGTAATGGCCTCTTGACGCTTGTCTTTATTCGACTCGGAGAACTGATTCTTAAGCTGTTTAATAATTTGTTCCCCTTCTACACGAATGGACTGCTTCATGCTCTGTGCTTCTTCTTGAGCCTTCGTCAAAATCTGCTTGCGTCGATCATTGATTTTCTTCTTTTCTCGCTCCACATACGTGCGATTGCGACGAGCCTCTTCTAATTCCTTCTTAAGCTTGCGCTCCTTTTCTTGATTGCGACGCAATTGTTCATTTAAATCGCTCAGCACAACTTCCATATCTTGATTAGCAGCGCCTTCACGTTGCGTCTTAGCATAATCAATGACTTCCCTAGGAAGGCCTAAACGAGCTGCAATGCTAAAGGCATGGGAACTACCAGCCACACCTATATGAAGGCGATACGTTGGACGTAAGGTGCGCTCATCAAATTCCACATGGCCATTTTCAATGCCATCAGTGTGATATGCGTAATTTTTAAGTTCATTGTAATGCGTGCTGACCATCATCAATGGACCACGTTTGCGGAAGTATTCTAAAATAGCGACAGCCAAGGCACTACCTTCTTCTGGGTCTGTACCAGAACCTAATTCATCAAGTAGTACGAGGTCCTTAGGGCCAGCTATTTTTAAAATCTTCACCACTTGTGTCATATGAGCTGAGAAAGTACTAAGACTCGCCTCAATACTTTGTTCATCCCCAATATCGGCGTAGATATTATTAAAAATAGGTAAAATAGACCCTGTATCTGCCGGAATACATAAACCTGCTTGGTTCATTAAACTCAACAAACCTAGCGTCTTCATAGCCACTGTTTTACCACCTGTATTAGACCCCGTAATAAGTAAAATCTTATACGAAGTACCTAAGATAATCGTCGTCGGCACAACCACATTCGGTGGAATCAATGGATGGCGAGCATTGAGTAATTTGACCTCACGTCCACCAGAGAGCTCCGCTGGATGGGCCTTCATCTTCATAGCTAAGGAAGCCTTACCATACACAAACTCTACATGAGATACGCGTTCACAGGCATCCATTAACGTATTGCTATCCTTGCGCACAGCCATGGACAAGTCCTTATAAATGCGACGCACTTCCTCTTCTTCAGCCATGAGTACTTCTTGTAAATCATTATTTAGATTCACTAGGCGCATTGGCTCAATATAGAGCGTAGCACCTGTTGAGGAGCGGTCGTGAATTAAACCTTCAAAAGCATAGCGATATTCTTGCTTTACGGGAATTACATAGCGATTATTGCGCTGTGTAACAATGGCTTCCTGAAAGTATTTCTGATTATCGGGGTCAT
This sequence comes from uncultured Veillonella sp., assembly GCF_900545795.1. Taxonomy (GTDB): domain Bacteria; phylum Bacillota; class Negativicutes; order Veillonellales; family Veillonellaceae; genus Veillonella_A. Next base: position 81,036 of record NZ_URAR01000008.1, on the reverse strand, counting down.
GTAAAATGGCCTGAATATCATGCTTAATGCGATCCTTCGTGCGCACAATAGTATTCCGCAGATTTTGCAATTTAGGGGAAGCAGAATCCATCAAATTCCCTTTTTTATCAAATACCCGGTCAAATTTACGCTCCAATCCATCATGGCGTGGCATATCTTGAATCCAAAGCGAGAGCAAAGGATAATGCATATATTTAGTGGTAAAAAATTGATACATGCGTTTATACGCACCAATAGTTGTATAAATATCCCATAACTCTTCATGGGTTAATACTATTTCTTTACGGCTTTTAGAGCAGGCTTCACGAATATCACGCGTGCCCCCTAAAGGCTGTTCAATCTCTTGTTGCCAAGAGTGCAAAGCTTCAACAGTCTCATCTAAGGCCGTTTTTATGTCTACACCATTTGTTAGGGACTCTAGCTCTAAAGCTAGTTCTTTGGCAATCTTCGACGAGCAATGTTCAGCTAAGCGCTCGCGAATGACAAAGAAATCTAACAATTGTAAACTATTATTCATAAATTACTTCATTCCTCCTAAAACTAATTGTATAAAAACATTTAAGTCTAATATATTTAATAACTAGAAAATCCCTTTAAAATAATGACCTCTAGTAATAGGTAAATCCTCATGTTTTGGTGGTACTGGTAAATTGCCCTTACTAATCCCCATATAATTATACACGGCCTCGCGAATCCACGCCTTGCTCTGTTGGCGACCATCAATCCGCCAAGTGCGTATAGGCTGTTTTTTCAACTCTGGCACATAAGCTCTCATATCTAGCATACGACTGTTCATAATATGCATGCGGCAGTATGGGTCTGTAAGAATAGGGAACTCTTCGCCAAAGCGATCGCGCAAAGCATAGCCATTTTTTAAACATGGCGCTGGACAATTCGCTTTACAGCCAGTGCCAGCAAAGCTACTTATAGCACAATACTCCGTAATCATGAGCTCTGTCAACCCGTGCACAATACACTCCACTGAAATCGGCGAAGATTTGGCAATCTTAGCGATTTGTTTCAAGGTGAGCTCTTGAGATAAAACAACTTCATGAAGGCCTAAATCAGCCACTTGTTTAACGGCTTCTGCATTAAACAATTGCAAGCTACTTTCCCCTTCTACCGGTCCTGTATAACCCAGTTCAGCTAACCACTCTAAGGCACCTAAAAAATGTATGCCCACAGAATCGGGCTGAGTCTCTACAATATGGCGCAAAGTCTCTTTATATACGGCTACTTCCTGCTCCTTTACAACGCGTGGCGTGCTCAACGTACAAGGCACCTTTGCCGCTTTACACAGGCGCACCACTTCTTTATAAACTGATGATTCATAGGGCTTGCGATTCAGTCGGTCACCACCGAAGATAATCTTTTGTGCCCCAGCGTCAAGAGCCGTTTCCACCTGCCATAACTCATCTAGCTGTACTGAAATCCGTGGTTCAACTCCCTGACCCTTTTTACGTCCTCCAGAAAGATTTTCTTGAGAACTTACGTGTGTTTCAAGCGTTCCTACTACTAACGGATGGGCTTCAACATACTCATCTATGCGCTGAGAAATAGTCTTTAAAATATGAGCTAATACGGCCTCATGACGCTCTAATAATTTCCCTTCAAGGGCGACTACAGCATCACGGCGCATTTGATTTAACACGCTAGAAGGCCACATATAGGCTCCTTCTGGTATATGCACATTATCAAGGTCAAATACAGTAGTCCCTAATCGGCCTAATTGCTCACGCACTTTTTCCGGTGAAGTAGGCTTTTTCTTTGCCAATTGCAATTCATAGTCTACCGCCTCCACCGTAACAGTTAAGATTTCTGGAGAGTCAGACACTTTGCTAGCTTCACCAGGCGCTGCATAGAGACGCTTATCACTATTTACAGTACCGGTTACATCTACTAAACAAGTTAAACTTGGCACTGCTCCTTCTGCGCCATCTAAGTACATTTGCAAAGAATATTTTCTACTAAAATCTTGCAAATTATCCCACACTGTAGTTTTGGGGCCGCCCTCACTAGGGCCAATGCGCTTACCCCGGTTACCAGGCGCTACAGCGGTAATCATATTGCGACTTACTGTATCGTCCAATAAATCCGTAGAAAAGCCGCGATTAAAACCGGCTTTCAAATGTTCTTGATCGCCTGCTACCGTTTGGCCTTCACGATCTATAATTTGACGATATGTACCAATTACCTCACGCACATAGGAAGCTTTTTTCATGCGCCCTTCCACTTTAAACGACGCCACACCAGCTTCCATAAGCTCTTTTATATGCTCGCTATAATTTAAATCCTTAGGGCTCATAATATAAGTTTCATCAGGGGCATTCACTACCTCTTTACCATCGCGCAAGAGTTCATATGGCAAACGGCAAGGCTGTGCGCAAGCCCCACGATTCCCACTGCGGCCACCAATGAAACTACTCATTAGGCATTGTCCGGAATAACATACACAAAGAGCGCCGTGAACAAAGACTTCAATCTCCGCCTCTGCATGCTTACAAATATATTCAATTTCTTTTAAGCTCATTTCCCGTGCCAACACAACACGAGTAAAACCCATGCGTTCTAAAAATTGCACAGTCCCTAAATTAGTCGCTGTTAATTGGGTACTGCCGTGAAGATGTAATTTAGGCGCTACTTGTTTCGCCAATCGAGCGACGGCCAAATCTTGCACAATAATCGCATCTACACCAATTGACTCCAAGTCTTTTAAATAGGCTGTTAAATCACTTAACTCCGCATCGCCAATTAAAATATTAACCGTAACAAACACACTGACTCCCAATAAATGAGCCAGTCGTACGGCTTCTCGCAAATTATCTATATCAAAATTAGCTGCACTAGCTCGCGCATTAAATGATTTACCACCTAAATAAATGGCATCAGCGCCAGCTTCCAAAGCAGCCATAAAATTTTCTGCTGTTCCTGCAGGTGCTAATAACTCCATGGTCCCTCCTTAAGGGTTAATTGTATACTCACTTTATTTTATCTAGTTGAACTCTACTCACTTTATCTTATCTATTTGAGGTCTACTCAATTTATATTATCTATTTGAGCTCTTCTCACTTTTATTATCTATTTGAGGTCTATTTTTATGTCTACATTATATTATACCAAAAATCTACATTTCTTTTATATGTCTCTTTTTGTAAGTCACAGGTTCTTAAATATTGCAGTTACTCTTTTATAATGTACCATATAAAAGAAAAAGACTGTAGGCCCGAGGACCTACAGTCTTGTTACTCTTATGGAGCGAGTCAAAGAGAATAGTTTATTATACTGTTACACCAAGACGTTCCATTAATAAGCGAATTTGTTCGCGTTGTGCTTCTAGCTCTTGACGTTGTGCTTGAAGTTCAGCTTTTTGACCAGCTACTTCTTGTTTCAACGTTTGATTTTCTGCATTGCTTGCAGCTACAGAATCTTTCAAGGAACTATTTTCTTGTTCAAGTGCAGATACTTTGTCATCAAGAACTGCAATTGTGCTCAATGGAGCTTTACGATATTTTTGTTCGTATTTGTTTTCGTCTCCATCAGCGCCTAGACGAAGGGATACGCCAACATTGAACATATTTTCGCTGCTACCGAAAGAGCCACCTACACTGAACATTGTGTCATCATTTGGACGGTAGAAGGCACCAATCGCCATAGCTTGTTTGCTTTGGAATGTACCAATACCTGCTGCGATAGATGTTTTTTCACCATTCGCAAATTCCATTGGATGAAGTGCTGCCATAGCAGCTGCGTGAGCACCAATAGCATTCATTCGGTTGTTAAGAGTATGTTTTACTCCATTTAATTGACCTACATTAGCTGCATCAGTTGGTAATACGCCTGCCCCTACATTTTGGATGCGGTTGCCATTAGCATCAATAACTGGTGCTAATACATTGCCATTTGCATCTTTAGTTGCTGGAGTTACTGTTAATGCGCCTGGTACATTAAGGCCATTGCCAAAGTCTACTGGAGCACCATCTTTACCAGATAAGCCATTTTGATTGATGGTTACATATGTATTGCCTTTGTTGTCACCAATTGTAATGCCTTCTGGACCAACTTGAGTTTGGTTGCCCGCTGCATCAGTTACAGTTGTACCTTCTGGTTTTAAGGAAGAGCTGTTACCTTTGCCGTCGCTAGTTGTTACATCGCCAGCTTTAGTATCAGTCTTATTACCATCGCCATCAACAATAGTATTGTTAGTTGGTGTAGATGTATTTACATTACCTTTACCATCATCAAGGGTATTGCTACTTGGAGTGATTGTATTGGTATTGCCTTTATCATCTGTTAAAGTTGCACTATCGCCACCATATACAGCTTTACCATCTTTACCATTAACAGTTAAACCATCTTTACCATCAAGGCTTACTTTGTCGCCAAGTTTGATGCTGCCATCGTTGCCAAGATTGATATCTTTGTTAAGTTTAACTTCTAGGCCATTGCCAGCTTCATTAGTTACAACGCCAATATTGCCATCAGTCAATGTAGCATCTTCAGCAGCATTACCTTTAATGGATAATGTAGAGCTTAATGGACGATGAACATCATCACCACGGTCACCAGCGAAGTCTAAGCCAGCTTGTGCCAAGGCTTGAAGATCACCTTTAGTAGCAATCTTAGATAAATCAGCGCCTTCTGCGTCTAATAAGCCACCTGTACGGTTGCCATTATCATCTGCTTTACCGCCAACTAAATCTTTAGCTTCATCAGCACCGATAGCTTTCGCATCATCACCTAATTCACGACCTAACGCACTGTTATCAGTATTAGATGTAATAGCTGTACCTTCTGCTTCAGCAGGAGTTGCTGGTGTAGCTGGTGTAGTTCCATCATCTTTAGAAACTGGTTTACCATCATCACCTTTTACAATATTGCCATTGTCATCTTTCTTGATGTCATCAGCTTTATAGTAATCATCGCCTACTTTAACAAGTGGGTTGCCATCTGCATCGGTTACATTGCCATCTTCATCAGCTTTATAGTAATTGCCGTCGTCACCTTTAACAACTTTATCACCATCTTTATCAACAATGCCTACACCGCCGGCACCGCCAAGTTGATTTTGTAAATCTTTGAATTGTTTGTAATTTACAGCATCATTATCATCAGTAGCATCGCCAACGCCTTTAACTTGGTTACCACCATTATCAAGGCCTTTGTCTGTTAAGGTTACGTCTTTACCTTTTTCAGGTGTAATTGTAATACCGTCTTTACCGATTACAGTCTTACCATTTTCACCATCTTTACCTACAGTAATACCATCACCTTTCACAGTGGTTGTATTACCATCTTTGTCCTTAGCTGTTACGCCATCAGCATTTACAGTCGTGTTATTGCCATCTTTATCAGTTACATTAACACCATCTGCATTATATACAGCATTACCTGTTTCTGCTGGTGTACCTTCAGTTAAATCAGCAGGATTACCGTCTTTATCTACATATGTATCACTTGCTGGATCATATGTTAAATCTTTTAAGTCCTCTGGATTATACCATTTACCATTGTCGCCTTGAGTCAATGGATTGCCGTCTTTATCAACGATGTTACCAGCATCATCAGTTTCGTAATTAGTTGTAGTTACGCTACCATTTGGTAACTTAACATCTTTCGCTAATTTAATAGCTAAGCTATCTTTACCATTGGCTACTACACCGATGTTACCAGCTGTTAAGTTTTCAGTATCAGCTTCGCCATATACAGTTAACTTTTTGCTCAATGGACGATGTACATACGTACCTGCATCACCATCAAAGTCAAGACCAGCTTGTGCTAAGGCTTGTAAATCGCCTACAGTAGCTAATTTGCTTAAGTCAGCACCATTCATGCCTAATAAGCCATCGTTACCGTCTTTGCCATCGCCACCAACTACAGCTTTAGCTGTGTCTTCGTCAATAGCAGGGGTCTTGCCAGTATTAGGATTATCAGAGCCATCACCATTAGTGCCAGTTGGCAAGCCTAAACCACTCTTATCAGCATCAGATGCTAAGGCAGTATCACCAGTTGCAGAGGATGGGGCTTCTTCAGCAGGGTTACCATCAGGTGTAACCATGTTACCTTGGTCATCTTTTTCAGTGCCATTTGGATAGTATTTACCATCGTCACCTTTAACGAGTGGGTTACCATCTTTATCTACTGGATTGCCATTTTCATCAACTTTGTAGTCATTGTCACCTACGGAAACAACTTTATCGCCATCTTCGTCAACTTTACCTAAGTCATCAGCAGCGCCTACTTTATCTGCTAAGTCTTGCACTTGACCTAATGTAGCCGCATCAGTTGGTTTAGTGCCAGGGCCTACATTGGAGATTGGGTTGCCACCATTATCAAGGCCTTTATCTGTTAAAGATACTGGAGCCTTAGTCGCGCCATCTTCGCCATTAGCTGGTGTAATAGTAATGCCGTCTTTACCTACTACAGTCTTGCCGTCTTTACCGTCTTTACCTTCTACAGTTAAGCCGTCTTTACCGATAACAGTCTTACCGTCTTCACCATCTTTGCCTGCTACAGTTATACCATCTTTACCAAGGGAGGTTTTGCCTAATTCTACTGGCGTACCTTCAGTTGGGTTAGCAGGATTACCATCTTTATCTACATATTGGTCATTAGCTGGATCATAGGTTAAATCTTTTAAGTCATCTGGATTGTACCATTTACCATCATCGCCTTGTGTCAATGGATTGCCATTAGCATCAACTACATTGCCATCAGCATCTGTTTGGTAATTTGGTGCTGTTACACTACCATTTGGAAGAACAATATCTTTAGCTAATTTAATAGCTAAGCTATCTTTACCATTAGCAACTACACCAATATTGCCAGCTGTTAAGTTCTCTGTATCAGCTTCACCATATACAGTTAACTTTTTGCTCAATGGACGGTGTACATCATCACCTGTGTCACCAGCAAAGTCTAAACCTGCTTGTGCTACAGCTTGTAAATCCCCTACAGTAGCTAATTTGCTAAGATCTGCACCATTAGCGCCAAGTAAACCATCTTTACCTGGGTCTCCATCTATGCCATTGCCGCCAACTACAGTTTTAGCTGTGTCTGCATCAATTGCAGGAGTCTTACCAGTGTCAGGATTATCAGAGCCATCACCATTAGTGCCAGCTGGTAAGCCTAAACCACTATTTGGAGCTTCAGTTACTGCAGAAATAGGATTTTCTGAAGTGTTAATTGGAGCCACATCTTTACCATCTTTATCTACAGGTTTATTGTTATCATCTAACTTAGTACCTGCTGGATAATAGTTATCACCGATTTTAACAACTTCATTACCAGCGCCATCAACAAGTTTAGAACCAGAATTACCATCAATGCCATCTACTGCATCTTTTAAGTCTTGGTATTGTTGGAAGTTCACTGCATCAGTTGGTTTAGTACCAGGGCCTACATTGGAGATTGGGTTACCACCATTATCAAGGCCTTTATCGGTTAATTTAACCGCTTTATCTGGATCAAGAGCTGGTGTAGCTGGCTTGCCAGATGGATCTTGGAATGTGCCATCAGGTTTTTGTGTTAATGGATTGCCTGCTGCATCCACTACATTGCCGTCAGCATCAGTTTTATATGGAACAGCTGTTACACTGCCATTTGGAAGAACAATATCTTTAACAAGTTTAATTGCTAAACCTGTTTCCTCATTAGCTACAACACCAATGTTGTTGTCAGTTAATTTAGTTACATCAGCACCACCAGTAACAGCTAATGTTTTGCTCAATGGACGATGAACAGTTACATCTGCTGTATCACCAGTGAAGTTTAGACCTGCTTGCGCTACCGCTTGTAAATCACCAACAGTAGCTAATTTGCTAAGATCTGCACCATTAGCGCCAAGTAAACCATCTTTACCTGGGTCTCCGTCTTTGCCATTGCCGCCAATAAGGTCTTTAGCTTGATCAGGAGTAATTGCCTTAGCATCGTCACCAAGAGGTAAACCTAAACCACTATTTGGTGTAGTAGTACCTACAGACACAGGAGTTTTTACTTCTTCTGCTGGTGTTTTGCCATCCGGTTGAACTGGGTTGCCTTGAGCATCAACAGTCGTTCCTTCTGGATAGTATTTATCGCCAATCTTAACTACTGGATTACCTTCACCATCAACATATGTTACGCTGCCTGCACCAGATTGAGCTAAATCAGTTAATGCATCATTAACAGCATATAATTGGGAACCATTGATTGCATCTGTAGAATCAGCGGAAATACGACCTGCTGCTACATTAGTAATAGTACGTTGTTCAGCGCCAGCTTTACCAACAGACACAGTACCTACTGGAGTTCCGCCTGCAAAGTTTACAGTTTTACCTGCAATAGTAGCACTTGCTGTGCCAACAGCTTCGTCAGTTGTTGTGTTGGAACCGAGAGCTACGGAGTTTTCTTGAGAAGCTTGAGCACCTTTACCTACTGCAATAGCATTAGTAGCAGTAGCTACAGCACCAGTACCTGCTGCAATGGAATAATCTGCATCTGCTGCAGTACTTGTATTTACTTTAGTTTCTAATGTATATACAGTACTACCATTTTCATCTACAGTAGCAACGGAATTTGTTGTAATATCAGCACTACCAAGAGCTAATGCTCCAACACCTTTAGCACGAGTTGCAGTACCAAGAGCAATAGCATTGTCAGCTGTAGTATATGAACTTACACCAATAGCTTGAGAGAAGTTACCATTTGCATATGCACCAAAACCAATTGCATTACTCATAAGCTGTCTGGAGTTAGCATAAGTACCAATTGCTAAGGCACCCGCCTGTTGTGCATGTGCTGAAGTACCTAAATGTATTGCTGCAGGTGCACTACTGTTTTGCGCTGTATAAGAGGTAATATCTTCAAAATCACGAACTGCTAGAGCTTTAAATGTATCATGAAGGTTAGTAGTTGTTTTATTAGCATCAGATAATGTTACAACTGTACTGCCAGCTGTTTTTATATCATCGCCACCAATACCAATAGAAGATGCTCCATAAACTTTCACATCAGCCCCAAGAGCTATACTTTGATCGCCTGAAGCTGTAGCCTTACCACCTATTGCAATACCTTCACCTGCTGTAGCAACCGAACTTGTACCAATTGCAATACTTCTTGTTGCGGTAGAACCTTCTGGTGCTTTTGCAATAGCGTTTCGACCAATTACAATACTGTCAGCTTCAACAGCTTGAGAATTATGACCTATACCCACTGCATAATTTCCTACAGAGCTAGCAGAGTACCCCATTGCAATAGAGCCACGGCCAGAAGCAGTTGTACTTAAGTTAACTGTAACAGTACTCTCTGTGATATTGCCATTAGAGTCAGCAACCTCCACTGTACTATTTGAATTTACTGAACCACCAATAGCAATTGCCATAGCATTATCAGCTTTACTATGAGCACCTAAAGCAACTGAGCCACTTCCATTACTTGTTGCTTCATAGCCCATCGCAGTCCCTTTATTTACTGCAACTGCAGAAGAGTAACCAACTGCAGTACCGCCAAATCCATCTACATCACTTAAATAGCCAATACCAATACCCCAAGTTGGAGTTACTTGTGCCGCACTACCAATAGCAATAGAATTTGTTCCTGCTGTAGTTTGTCGTTCAATATGGAGAACACCATTTCTTTCAACTTCACGAGTAACACTGCCTAATGCGATACTACCATAACCAGTTGTTAATGCAGCATTCCCCACCGCAATGGCGTTGTTATTTCCATACGCATTATTCGATAGATTTGTAGTTTGAGCACCAGCACCAATTGCAATTGTATAGTTGCCACTAGCGACGGTATTTAAAGTACTACCATCCGACTTAACATATTGTGCACCTATCGCAATAGCGGAGTGACCACTTGATTCTTGACTACTGTCTATTGTTGCATGTTTACCAATAGCTATCCCATTATTAGCTAAAGATTGTGCACCTGAACCAATTACTACTGCATCAGTTGAGTTAGTTACTGCACCTGTACCTAATGCAATAGATCTAACACCACCAGCTTTAGTCGTCATAGTATTAACTGTTGAATCAGTAACATAACTTACTGTAGATTCGCCAGTAGTAGCATCTGTATTTACAGTAGAATCAACAACTGAAATATCTGTTTTATTATAGGAACCGCCACCAATCGCTACTGCACTACTTGCAGAGGCAACAGTATTACTACCTACTGCAATAGCATCATCTGCTGTCGCTGCAGTGGAAGATGCTCCAGTTAAAGTTTCTTGATTATTAGCGTCAATGATTGGTTCAGAACCACCTATTGCAATAGAGCGATTTCCCTTTGCAGTTGCTATAGAACCAAGTGCAACAGCAGAATCTCCTTGTGCTTTAGACCAAACACCTATAGCGGTAGCAAACTTTTTATTTGCACCACCTGATTGACCTACTACTATAGAGCGGTCACCGGAAGCATTGGCTGCAGCTCCCAGTGCTAATGCCATCTTGTTAGTCGCTTGAGCCCCTGCACCTAAAGCTGTCGCTTGAGATTTATTTGCTTTAGCATTAGGACCAATAGCTACGGACAATTCTTCTGAAGTACTAGCAGTAGAGCCAATAGCAATACTACCACTACCTGTTGCGCCAGCCTTATCCCCCACGGCTATTGCTGCATTTGCAGTTGCTGCAGCTTGACGGCCAATGGCTGTAGTATATTGATCATATGCATGTGCATTATCACCAATTGCAATCGCACTAGATGCAATAGCTGTTACAACTGTGCTTTCTTTTCCCTCTGCAGTAGTTACTGTAGAAGTTTTTGCTTTGGCCTTAGCAAAATTACCTAATGCAACAGCATTAATAGAATCTGCTTCTGCCTGGTCACCAATAGATACGGCAGAACGTGCAGCTGTACTTGAGTTAACACCAATCGCAATGCCGCTTACGCCCGTTACGCCTGCAGTACTACCAATCGAAATACCATAACGCTGTGTTGTTTTCGAATTATAACCAATAGCAATACCAGATGATGAATCAACTATTTTTTCAGATGGTGTTCCATCTGGATTAGTAGCCATTGTGCCACCTTTATTGATATCACTTAGCTCAGAGTTTAATACTTGAGTGCCAGACCCTATCGCAATTGAGTTGGTACCTTGTGTAATCGTTCTTTTATCAACTGTATTTGCCCCTTCAATAGAGCCACCAATGGAAATAGAACGAGTTCCTTCTGCTAAAGTATTAGCACCTAACGCAATAGTTTTATACTCACTAGCAGTAGCGCCTGGACCAAGTGCTGTAGCATAAGTCTTAGTTCCAGTTGTAGTATATACGGTGCTTTGTGTAACTTTACCAGTTTCATCTAAGATTCTTGTAATATATGGAGTACCGATGGCCATATTGTAGCTAGTCTGTGCTGTAGCGCGATTCCCGATAGCAATCGTTTGCCCTTTTTCTGCTTTTGCCCCTTGGCCAATAGCCACACTATATTGTTCTAGAGCTTGTGCTGCGCCACCAATAGCAATAGCATCACCAGTTCCGCTAGTTGCTTTTGCCGCATTACCAATAGCAATCGAATTTAAATGTGGAGCTTCAGCTGCATCATCCCCTGTGAGACCCTTATTAGTAATAGCAATACCTTCCTGACCTGTCACAGTCGATGCCTCAGCTTGCACAACCTGTATGCCCACGGCTGACGTAGCCACGGCAGCTAATACAGCGGCTGTTAACACACTGCCTTTTAAGCCACTTACACGGCTTGATGTAGTACTTTTTGTATGGCTCTTCGCCAATTCAGATGCTACTACATAGCAGTTCTTAGTACGACTCCAAATAATCTTGTAGATCTTATTCACGCACTATCCATCCCTTCTTAATCGTAAAGTCTAGTTCTTAAATACTGACTTTACATAACACAAAAATAACAACACATAAACACAAAAATGATTCAAAAAAATTTATAACTCTTTATCCATACTCTCTTTCTCAAGTTTTTTCTATAAGAACCCCCTATCAAAAACATACCATTTCGTCTTGTATATGTAATCACCTATGTGTACACAATAGACAAAATATCACAAAAAAAGACCCATTCATGAGAATTCTCACAAATGGGAGCTTCCATGATCGGCATGTTTGTACCAAAAGACAAACCAAATATTCTATATAGAAGCTTGTGTATTCTAAATAAAATAACACTTTAAATTCGCCACTTAATCTACCACTCATAAATACATAAAAATAGATTAAGGATTTTTTCATTACCTATAATATAAAACAACCTAAGTCATTACACAGTTTTTCTTCTATATTATAAATAAATCATATCACAAAAGCCCCCCCCACAAGACATTTCTTGTATATTTTCTTTAATACTCTCACCTTATTTTCATCTTTTATTTTTAAAAAATTTCCATTATTAAAAATGAGTTTCGCTTTCAACTCTAAAAGTTCTTATTATATCCACATTTCTCATTCTATATCATTTAAAATTTCCATCATCATATTTATTAAACTAAAAGTTTTACAAAAATATTACAAAAAACTCCTACCTTAAATACATCACATTAATTAATATAATGGATTTTAATATTCAAAGTAGGAGTCTTTATATATTTAATTATGTTGTTATGGTTACATACTGCCTATTAACGCAATTTACAGCCCATTTCATTAAGTGCTGCCAAAATATCATTAATAGCTGGTTCAATGTCTTCATCAGTAAGAGTACCTTCATTGCTTCGGAAGGATAAATTATAAGCTAAGCTGCGGAAGCCTGCTTCAATATGTTCCCCTTCGTATACGTCAAATACGAAAGCACGTTCTAAGAACTGACCGCCTTTTTCGTATATAACACGACTAATCGCTTCAGAAGAAATTGTATTAGGCGCCACAATAGCAAGGTCACGGCTTGTGCCAGGGAATTTACTAATACCTGCATATTGCAAATGACCACGGCTCAATTCTAAAATCGCCGTTACATCCATTTCAAAAGCATAAATTTTGCCGGATAAGTCATAGTTTTTCACCACTTGTGGATGAAGTTCCCCTAAGGTAGCAATTACTTTGCCCTCTACTACATATTGAGCGCTTACACCTGGATGATAATATGGCACGGTAGTAGTTTCAATAGTTGCTTCAATGCGAAGTGCTTGGAGTACAGATTCAATTACGCCTTTTACATCATAGAAATCTGTTGCTCGTTGTTGTTCACTCCATTGTACATCATTTACCTTGCCCATCATAAGACCACAAACTTCTTGTTTTTCTACTGGCAATTCAGTCACAGGTAAGCTTGTTGGATGATATGTAGCCGCCGTTTCAAAGAGCCATAAATCATGGTTCTTTTGTGCCACATTGCGCACTGCTGCATCTAGCATGCTAGGCAATAAAGACGTACGCATCACTGGGAAATCTTCTGTAATCGGATTTAAAATCGGTACGGCTGTATAATGAGCATCTGTTTCTGGTAGCAACAATTTTTTAAGGCTATCTGGATGCATAAAGCTAAAGGTAATAATTTCACTTAAACCATGTGTTACCAAGGTATTGCGAATTTGTTTTACTACTTGTTTCTTTTCACTAATCGTACCGCTATGCAAATGAGCCCATGGCGTAGTGGATGGAATATTATCATAGCCATAAATACGCACTACTTCTTCAGCAATATCTGGCATAACGCTTACGTCATTGCGCCAAGATGGCACATCAACCGTAATAGTATCACCTGCTTTATTCCAGCCAAAGGACAACGTTTTTAAAATTTCTTCCATACGTGCTTCTGGAATCTCTGTACCTAAGTAGCTATTAATAGCCTCTGCCGTAAAGCTAACAGTACGAGCTTCTGCTTTCACTGGATATACGTCAACAACGCCTTGGTGAATTTCCACGGCACTATCAAGCTCTTTTAACAATTGTGCTGCACGGTCAAGCGCTTTAGCTGTGTACACATCATTGATGCCGCGTTCAAAGCGACCAGATGCTTCACTGCGCATGCCAAGTGCACGAGCTGTACGGCGAATAGACGCTGGTTTAAATACAGCCGCTTCTAAAGCTACTGTCGTAGTCTTTTCAGACACTTCTGTATCAAAACCACCCATTACGCCAGCAACACCAACAGGTCGTTTTTCATCAGCAATAACAATCATGCCCTCACTAAGTTCACGATCAGTGCCGTCTAGAGTCTTGATCGTTTCGCCTGCTTTAGCAGCACGAGCAGTTAAGCTATGGCCCGCTAATTCGTCATAATCATAGGCATGCATTGGTTGACCATATTCAAGCATTACATAATTCGTAACGTCAACTACATTGTTAATAGGGCGAATACCAGAGTTGCGAAGGCGATTTTGAAGCCATAATGGGCTTGGTTTTACAGTAATGTTCGATACAACACGGCCCATGAAGCGTTGGCAAAGTTCGCTATCTTCAATTTTGATTTGTAATTCATTAGCTACGGCTGCCCCTGTTTCTTCAACAGTAATAGTTGGTTCTTTAGCCTCTTCACCAGTCATAACAGCAAATTCACGGCTCAAACCAATCATAGAGAAACAGTCAGCGCGATTTGGAGTCAATTCAAATTCGTACACGGTGTCATTTAGCATTAGCGCATTACGAATGTCCATGCCAATTGGAGTGCCTTCTGGCAAAATGTAGATGCCTTCAGCTTCACCATGCAATACTAAATCTTTAGATACGCCCAATTCTGCAACGGAGCAGAACATACCATCAGATACTTCACCGCGAAGTTTACCTTTTTTAATTTCAGTACCATCAGCTAATCGTGATTTATGATATGCCACTGGTACCACTTGCCCTACAGCTACATTAGTAGCAGCAGTTACGATTTGCTTGGTAATTTCTTCCCCTGTTTTATCATCTAAACAAGCTACCTGACACACTTGTAATTTATCTGCATCAGGATGTTTTGTGATTTCAATAATTTTACCTGTAAAAATTTTCTTAAGACCAGGATCTACAGAGATAACCTCTTCTACAGGAATCCCTTTCTTTGTCAATGTATCGGCCAATTCCTGAACAGGTTTGGTCGTATCTACAGGCACATAGTCCTTCATCCATGTTAAACTAGCTTTCATTCGTATACCCTCCTAAAACTGCTTCAAGAATCTTACATCATCTTCATAGAATAAGCGCAAGTCGCCAATGCCGTAAAGCAACATAGCAATACGCTCTACCCCCATACCGAAGGCAAAGCCTTGCACTTCATTAGGGTCATAACCATTGATGCGAAGCACTTCTGGATGCACCATACCACAGCCTAAGATTTCAAGCCAACCAGTATGAGAGCATACGCGGCAGCCTTCGCCATGACACATGCAGCAAGAAATATCTACTTCAGCACTTGGTTCTGTAAATGGGAAGAAGCTAGTACGGAAGCGTACTTTAGTTTCTTCACCGAAAATGTGACGCAAGAAAAGCTCGAGAGTCCCTTTTAGATCAGAGAACGTGATGCCCTTATCTACTACGAGGCCTTCTACTTGATGAAATACAGGAGAATGCGTAGCATCATAGTCCCAACGATATACTTTACCTGGTGCAATCATGCGCACTGGGCTATTTGGCTCTTGGCTTTGAAGTGTACGAGCCTGCACTGGCGATGTATGTGTACGAAGTAAAATATTTTCTGTAATGTAGAAGGAATCTTGCATATCACGAGCTGGATGGTCAGCAGGCAAGTTCAAGCATTCAAAGTTAAAATGGTCACTTTCAATTTCAGGACCTTCTGCTACAGTGTAGCCCATTTTCATAAAGAATGCTTCAATCATCTCATTAACAGCTGTCAATGGATGTACATGGCCTTGGCGCGCAGCACGGCCTGGCAATGTAATATCGATTTTCTCAGTACTTAATTTAGCCGCTAATACTTCAGCTTCTAATTTGCTTTGCACATCTTCAATCATAGCTTCTAATTCTTGGCGCACTGTATTTACTAAAGCACCCATGCGTGGGCGTTCTTCAGCAGCTAATTTGCCAAGACCTTTAAGCAAAGCTGTGAGCTCACCTTTTTTACCTAAATACTTAACTCTTGCTTCTTGCAATTTTGGCAATGCATCAGCGCCTTTAATCAGCTCTGCGGCTTGCTGTTTCAATGCCTGTAATGTTTCTTCCATGCCCATAATAGCCTCCTAAAAAAATAAACCTCCACCCCTGGCAAGGGGCGAAGGTTGTATAAACTCGCGGTACCACCCTAATTAGTACTCAAATGCCTTAACGCGGCGTCACGATGAATCTACTCTTAGTTCAATCCATAGCTCCAAAAGGAAGGGCCTGTCCTAGCCGATTTATAAAGCTCACACCAATGCTTTACTCTCTGAGAAATCTAAACTAAGTGGCCAATTTTGTCATAGCCTATATAACTTATTAATCTATGAGTTAGTATACCAAAGAATTTAAGGGCTTGTCAAAGGCTTATCTAAGGATAGTCCACACCATAACTCTTAGCACATAAGACTTAACACATAAGTCTCAACACATAAGTCTTAACACATAAGTCTTAATGCATAAGTCTTAGTGTATAAGTCTTAACATAATTTATAAAACCAACCCTTAGATCTTACACATACCTATTTAAGCCCAAGGCAAGCTTGGCAAATCTAAGCCTCCCGTTACGTAAAAGGTGCCACTGCCAATATAAACTAAATCGCCTACTTCATTGTAGATGCGACTCGTCGCTACCATCGTATTGCGTCCACTGTGCTCTACATTGCCTACACCGCGCAAGATTTCACCAGCCTTACAGCCTTTTAAGAAATTACTCTTTAACTCCATAGTAACCACCTTGCGGCCTAAGGTGAAGCAAGCAACCCCCATCAAAATATCAGAAAAAGTAGCATATACGCCACCTTGTACTGCTCCCTGGAAGTTAATATGTCGCTCTGCATCAGTCGTAAAGGTCATTTCTAAATGCCCTGGTCGGCCACTAGTAATGACATAGTCCTTTGACCACTCGAAAGTGTTTACCTCGCGAATGGAGTTGAAAAAATCAACTAAGGTCCTCATTTCTTTTGCCATACAATCACTCTCCCTATATATCAGAATGGCCAGCACTTACTTCATCAGCAAATGCTGGCATATACTTATTCATAATGAAGTGCATCAATTGGATTTAACTTAGCCGCTTTACGAGCTGGGTATAAACCAAATATTAAGCCGATGGCCATGGAGAATCCAAAGGATAATAAAATAGGCCCCATGGAAATTACCGTCGTCATCCCCGACACGGCACTGATGGCCTTCGAGGCACCAATCCCAATGACAATGCCAATGGCACCGCCTACTAAACTAATTACAACAGCTTCAATTAAAAACTGCATAACAATAGTCTGGTACGTAGCCCCTAAGGCTTTGCGCACCCCAATTTCCCGAGTTCGCTCAGTTACGGACACGAGCATAATATTCATAATGCCAATGCCCCCAACTACAAGGGAAATCGCTGCTACAGCACCTAGGAACATGGTCATAGTGGCGGTTGTTTCTTCCACTGTCTCCATAACAGTCGCCATGTTACGCACATTGAAATCATCAAGTTCTGGATTTTTTACCTTGTGTCTTACACGCAAGATATTCTCCACATCAGATTGAATGCGCGTTAAATCGTCGCCTTCTTTCGCTTGAATGTAAATCATGCGAAGATAATCGACCCCTTGAAGTCGCTCCATCCCTGTAGTATAGGGGATAAATACGATATCATCTTGGTCATTACCAAAGCTACCAGATCCCTTGGCGTCAAGAACGCCTACAATTTTGTAAGGATTATTTTTAATACGAATATCCTTACCAACAGGGTCTTCATCGCCAAATAGATTCGTCGCAACGGTGTTACCAATAACAGCTACCCTTTCGCGACGCTCTACTTGAGCATCCGTAATAAAGCGGCCGGATTTAACGGTCCAATTGTTAATTTCCTGGAAATTGGCACTAACACCATTGACACTAGTAGTCCAGTTTTTATTCGTATAAATAACGATATAGCTAGAACCAGCCGATACTGGTGAGGCTAATTCAACACCATCAAGATGAGAAATTGCTTTAAAGTCATCTACTTTTAGCGTTTTTTGCGAGTCTGCTGTTGGTCGCACCCCTGGCGTCCGTGGCGCACCAGGATATACCATGAGAAGATTACTCCCTAAGCTAGAAATAGAGTCTTGAATCTGACTGCGCACACCATAGCCAATAGATACGAGAGCAATTACAGCAGCCACGCCAATAATAATCCCCAGCATAGTCAAGAGAGAGCGCATTTTATTCGCTACAATAGAGGCCCAGGCCATGAGAAATCCTTCTTTATACATGAGCCTCACCTCCTTTGGCCGTGCTGTCATGAGCTGAATCACTTGCTTTAGTTTCAGATGAAGCTTTGATTTCAGTAGAATCTTGAGCTTCAGTAGCAGTTTCAGTTTCAGTAGCAGTTTCAGTTTCAGTAGCAGCTTCAGTTTCAGTGGAAGCTTTAGTTTCAGTACTAGCTTTAGTTTCAGTAGAAGTTGCAACCACACCATCAGCTTGATGTGCTTTTGCATAAGCTTCTTGATGCGCTGCTGTTAACCCTGTCATATGAGGATTTTGCTTATCTTCCACTACTAAACCGTCACGCAAGACAATATTGCGACTCGCATAGGTCGCAATATCTGGCTCATGCGTAACGAGAATAATCGTACGGCCTTCCTTATATAAATTAGTAAAAATTTCCATTACATCTACAGATGACTTAGAGTCTAAGTTCCCTGTAGGCTCATCGGCCATGATGATGGACGGGTTATTAGCCAACGCACGCGCAATGGCCACACGCTGTCTTTGACCACCAGAGAGTTCCGCTGGCAAATGGTCAAGTCGATCACCTAAGCCTAAGGCAGTTAAAAGTTCAGCTGCTCGCTCTTTACGCTCTTGCTTTTTAACCCCAGCGTACACCATAGGTAATGCTACATTATCTTGTGCCGTCAATTTTGGTAACAGATTGAAGCTTTGGAATACGAAGCCAATGCGCTTATTGCGCACAAAGGCTAATTCATCATCGCTGAGCGTGGCCACTTCTTCCCCATCTAGCTTATATGAGCCAGAGGTAGGTCGGTCTAAGCAACCTAAAATATTCATAAACGTAGACTTCCCGGAACCAGAAGGGCCCATAATGGAGGTAAATTCCCCTTCATAAATGGACAAGTCTATGCCATGCAATACGGGCACTACCAATTTACCATTAATATAGGTCTTGGTAATGCCTTCCAATGTTATTACCGCTTCTTTATTCATAAGCGCCTCCTAAAACATTGGTCCGCCACCAGATTTAGTGGTCTTTGCCGCCGAGCTTACGTCACCGCTCACTACAATTTCATCACCTTCATTGAGACCTTTAGTAATTTCGATTGTAGTATCGCCCGTAATACCGGTTGTTACGCTAGTTCGAACTGGTTTACCATCTTTAATAACATATACATATTCCCCTACTTTATCGGTACGAACAGCTGCCAAAGGCACTACCAATACATTGGTTTGTTCATCCCCATAAATAGTGGCACGAGCCGTCATAGTTGGGAAGAAATCACCAGCTACAGACTCTGGAATAGCTACTTTTACTGTGTAATACACTACTGTAGAACTTGTTGTACCCATATTCCCCTTTGTGCCAAGAGCAATATCACTTACTGTACCAGTATAAGTTTTACCTGGGTGCGCATCCACTGTAAAGTCTACGCGAGAACCTTGTTTAATGCTACCAATATCTGTTTCGTCAACTGTTAAGTAAATTTCTAAATTGCTTAAATCAGCCACTGTAGCAATAATCATCTGTGTGGAAATACCAGTACTAATCGTTTGACCTACTTTTAATGGTGTACCAATAACCGTACCATCCATTGGTGCTGTAATTACAGAATCATCAAGCGTAGCCTTTGCACGGTCATAAGCTGCCACCGCTTTATCATAAGTCTCTTTAGCCGTGTCATAGCTTTGCTGTGAAATAGCCCCTTGAGCTAATAAAATCTCATAACGATCTAAATTAATTTTGCTCGTATCCATAGTCGCTTTCGCATCATCTACGGCAGCTTGTAATTGGCGATCATCAATGGTCGCAATCACTTGACCTTCTGTAACATGTTGGTTTTCCTTAACTAATACAGTCTCTAATTTCCCCGCCACATTAGTAGACACATCTACATAGTTTACTGGGTTAATAGTACCCGTAGCAGTTATAATAGTCGAAATATTTCCTCGCTCTACCTTGCCGGTAGTATACGTCGGTGCTGCGCCACTATCATTTGATTTAAAATAATAGAATGCTGCGCCTGCTATAATCAATACAAGGACCAAAATCCCCCAAAACTTACGATTCCTCCACATTCACATTTACTCCTTTTCTGTAGTCTGTTGCAATCTATAGTGTATGATTTTCACTACTTTCATTTAAAGCTTTTTCGCGCCCAAAACTACGTTCGCTCAAAAATATATACAATTTATGCAGTATAAATATAAGCAATTATATGCGTAACCAATGAGTTACTCATGAATTTATCTCAATAATACGCTTTATCGTGCTAATACAGGTCTTTAGAACAACTAATTTTATCTTGCCAGTACTGATATTAATTGGTATTGCCCCTCATCAATCGGATAGCGTATATCTTTAGCCACTTCATAAGGAATAGCCTCTATGCCCGCATCAGTGACACCAATCAAGCAATTATATTGCCCTGACTTCAATGTATCAATGGCCTTTTCTCCCATCAAGGCGGCCATAGTTGTATCTTTGGCAGACGGTGAACCACCACGCTGTAAATATCCGAGTACAGTCACACTAGGAGAAATATCCATATGTTCCTTAATATACGAGCACACTTCAAAACTGCGATATGCCCCTTCTGCAACCATAATAATACTATTGGTTTTGCCCGCCTCATAGGATGCACGCAAATGGTCACAGACTTGGTCTAAAGGTAGTGGCTTTTCTGGAATTAAAACCATTTCAGCACCACAAGCTAGGCCTGCTTGAACAGCTAAATGCCCTGCATGACGTCCCATTACTTCTACAATGGCTACACGGTCATGGGCAGTTGATGTGTCGCGAATTTTACCAACAGCTTCAACAATTGTATTTAATGCCGTATCAAAACCAATCGTATATTTTGAACCACACATATCATTATCTATAGTACCTGGAATGGTAATCGTAGGGACGCCTTGATCACTTAACGCTTTAGCGCCCGCCATAGACCCATCACCACCGATAACAAGTAAAGCGTCAATATGATGGTCTCTTAAAATTTGAGCTCCTTTTATCTGATTTTCAATCTCTGAAAATTCTGGGCAACGCGCCGTTTTGAGCATAGTGCCACCTTTATTGACAATGGCCCCTACATCACGTCGATCTAAAGGAATAATATCGCGATGCAATAAACCTTCATAACCGCGACGAATGCCATAAATGGAATAGCCTTCAAATACGCCCTTACGAACTAAGGCACGAACTGCCGCGTTCATACCTGGCGCATCACCACCGCTAGTTAGAATTGCTAGATTTTTCACTATATGTCCCTCCCGTTAATGGTCGACGTTTCTTAAACTCCACGCCATCTGCTTCGATGGACTCATGAATGCGGTCTATTAAGTCTTCGGTGCGCCCATAGGTAGTATCAATCACTAAATCACATTTTTTATACAGTGGCTTCCACACTTGTAGCATAGACTCTACAAAACCACCTACATCATTATAATCCATGGTTGGCCGTTTCCCAATACGGCGATTGACGCGCTTTACAATCCGATAATTAGCAGCACGGATGCCTACAATATAAGCATAACGCTGTAAATATCGCAAAGTACGAACATCAATAGGAAAGTTGCCTCCCACTGAAATGACAGACTCATGATACAAGCATACTTTCTTTAAAATTTCACGCTCTGCCGCGCGAAACATTTTCTCGCCTAATTTTTCGTAAATTTGGGCAATGGGCAAATTATATCGACGCTCTAGCAATCTATCGGTATCAACAAACTGCCAGCCTTTAGCCTCAGCTAAATTGCGTCCCAGATGACTCTTCCCACTCCCCATGGTTCCAATTAAAATTATATTTCGTTTCATCATATCCCGCCTGTTTTATCTGTTAATTTCTTACCTTTCATTGTACTACATGGCAGGAAAAATTTGAACAAATAAAAGCCAAGACAGTTATATTTGCTCATGTATTAAACCTAAATCTTGCAAATATATGTGTCTTGGCTTATTCACATATCCTTAGAATACGATACATTTCAATTAATATATATATTCAAAACTACAATACAAAAATAATACTCCCCAAAGTGCAATACTAAAACTATGATACTGATACTAAAACTGCAGTACTAAATTTACAATACACTATATATCATATACACCATATGAAGTTGTCCATTTTGCAGCACCATAGATTCTGGCCTGCATTGTACCATAGGATAGGTCTCGCTTATTTTATTCATAAGGAGTAAAAATTCTTGCAAATCGCCAGTTACTTCAAGTCGCAGCGCCTCCACATCGTTTCCCTTAGACTGCTTTACTTCTTCTAAAGCTAAAAGCTGTAAGCGATGATCTGCTACTTTTGACAGAACTATATTCTTAATCTCTCCTAGACTATAATTCTGATTCAACTGCTGTACAAGTTTATATGACTCACTTTCTACAATATATGTATCACTTACTTTTTGGGACTCCACCAAAAGGCGCTCGCCTTCATACGCCTGCACGTGATTATAAGACCAAGAATATACAATAATGCTAATTATTAACATCAGGGCATATCCTGTGAAAGCCAGCCCTACCCATTTAGCTGGTAGCTTAACTTCCTTTAAGGCTGCCATGAATTTCAAATGTAGCCATTTTATTAGCTGGGTCAGTTCCTTGCTTGTCAGATAAAGCCGCCTCCTTTAGCTTTAACTTTAAACGTTGCACATAAGCTGTGCCTGCCTCCGCTGACACAGTGCGCCCTTTTATAGTAAACTCGTTTTCCATGATGCGAATACTTTCTAACTGAACCTGGTCGTCAGCCTCCACTAAGATGTAATACACCATCGTATTCAGTAAGCTACCTAGTTCTCCACGAGTTTTTTTCTGTTTATTTTCTTTATTGCCACCAGAAGCTTCGTTCGTATCATTTACACTGTTTTCATACTTTGACTTAGCCTCTAAAGGATGCATCAACAATGCAATTTTTTGCGCTTCATAGTCTTTAACTAATTCATGATTGGCCTTGCCCTGAAGCTTTATTTGGTTGATCTCATCATGCAAGTCCTCTGCAGCCAAATAAAAACTAATACTTCTACTCAATAGATACAAAGGAATCCCTATTAAAATAACTATAGTTACCAATATGTAAGACTTTCTAAGAATATACCATTTGCGCCAACGCATACCTAAAGTCATAAAGTTCATGACTAACTCCTTTTAATACGAAGGTTTATATAGACCTCGAATAGCAAGCCCCAAGGCCATATGCCATAAAAGCGGTTCTGCCTCAGCAACTTCATTACACACTGACACTTGCGCAATATTGTTTATAGGCGTTAACTCACCATAGATTTTCAATAATTCCTTAATCTCTAAAGTCTGTTCGGAATTATCTGCCAATTCTACTTCAAAGCAAGCAATGCCGGCAATACCTGGCACGCAATGAGCATAGAGGTCAGTCTCTAACTGCTCTACACCAGTTTTCACGGCCTCTAAATCTAAAGGCAATTCACATTTTGTAATACACATATGGCGATACCAGCCTGTAAGCTCTACAGAACGGGCCTTAAATAAAGCAATAACACTGCCATTATGCTCGACAAAACGCCTAGTTAAAGCGCCAGGGAAAAAGTCTATAATCTCAAGATTCCCATGCCCCTTTAATAGGCCTGTTGCTACATCTTTTACTAAAGCCTGAGGCAAAGCAACGACATAAACAAACTGTTGCTCCACATCTCCTGAGGAAATAAAATCTGGCGGTGTGTCTTCAATGACAAAGTCATAATAGTAATAATCCTCTGGCCAATCTACATAATCTCCGATTTGCCATTTTAATAAATCAGCCGTTTCAAAGCGGCTTAAAGAAGGTGTTACTAACAAAAAGTCTTGCCGCTCAGAAATAACAGCTGCAGCCATACGCTGCCCTTCAATAGAGAAGTGTTTTATAAAACGTTGACAGTCATCTACTAGCTGGCCTTGTCGCCGTAATTGAAACACATCTTGAACTAAAAATTCCCCTTTTTTATATGCAAGATCTATGCCAATCATGTTCGTATCACTAATTGCAATGCCTGTAAATCTATGTTTCATAAATATAACTCCTCTAACTGTATACATAACCTCACTATGTACTTCACTGCACGGTATACTCAACTGTACTATATATATTCAACTACATGGTATAGACTCAACTACACCGTATACTCAACCGCACTGTATATATTCAAACACGATATAGGCTCAACTATACCGTATACACAAAATTATGCGATATCCACAACTAGCTCTCTGCAAACTACATACGTCTTACTGATTTTAAAATAATCTGTTCTTCCACCTGCTGAAATTCCGCCACATACTGAGCTTGTAACCCGGTCTTTTCATGCTTTACTCTTACTATGAGATGGCCTGTAGCCCCTTTCCTCAAAGGTCTTAATAAACGATACGAGGTAACCCGTTCATCCTTCTCGGAATACACTGTCATCACCTCATCAGTCATCATATACCCTCGGTGTTTATATTCTTGTAAAAGCACTACTAACATAGCTTCAGCCTCGTAATTCACCTCAGTCAGCTTCACTTCGTCATGCATAATTTGTATAACAATCTTCATTTCAGCCATAAGCTGGCTCCAAAATAACAATAAAATAGTTCCTAAAAATAAAGCCATATAAGTGAAAAAGCCCCTTGATGAGCTCCTAGATTGGTAATAATTTCGTCCTTTCATCCTAAGTGTCCCCAATGCCTTCAGTGATAAAATCAAAAGGTCTCATAAAATATGTATGCATAGGATATATAGTCATTCGAGTGGTTTCCGGTGGAATCGGTATTGTCAGTGGTGCCGAAGGTTTTAGAAGCATTTGCCATTCCATCTGAATAGGTCCTATGCCGTCTTTCCTACTTTCATAAGTGAGCTGCGTAAAATGAGACCTGCTAGCCACCGATGTAACTTCTAGGCTCCCCCAATTGGGGCTGATTGTGGGCGATGATAAAGCCTGCTTTTGCCCATTTTCTAACAGGCGCCGCAGCTCTCCATATTCAATGCCATAACGCCGCTTCCCATCCCAAATTAAATACCGCGAATTATAATTGACGGTAATCGGCGCTTCTGTATTCAACAAAGCATATCGCAAAACCTGGCGCCCGGTCATATTTTCATACATCAGTTCATTTCGAATCTGTAAATGTTGAGCCCAACTAAAACTCTGAGCCATAAGTGTTAAAAAGCTCCCCATAGCAAATAAAATAATAGTCATGCCTACTACAGCCTCTACCAATAGAGCCCCTGATTCAACTCCATTTTGCGCATTGCTTACATACAGTCGCATGTTCTTCACTTGCAACTGTTTTTGCTTCTTTACTCTTATAGATAAACATCTTCTAAGAAAACCCTTCCCAAATATATGTCCAAAGGGTAATGCACTCTTGATCGTCATAATACACTTTCACCTGCAATCTTTTCAGTGGCTTTGGCCCTACAGATTCAATGGTCATACGTCGCTCTACTTTAAAAGCATCTGACCACAAGCCAGCCCCACTACTAATATCCTTATTTATTGAGGTACTAAGCATACCGGCCTGAGCTTCATACTTCCCTAATTCCATCTCGGAGATAGCAATTTGTAAGGCTTCTGATTCAATACGAGCCATTCTATACTGCAAGGTCAAGCTTCCCAATATAGTAGCAACCGCTAAAATAACTATAGCCACTATAGTAGTGCCACCTAAAGCATCTAAATACAAAAAGCCAGCCTCATTCTTTTTGAACAAACTACTATTCTTCATTATGTACTAGCTCCTAGCTTGAACATACTTTCATTTTTCCATAAACAATCCCTTCAATAAGTAACATCAATCCACCGAATGCGAGCAGTCTGTTGTGAGAAAATATACTGCCTTCCACGACGTAATTCTTTATCATACAACTCTAAGGTCGATGCATTATCTTGCCCTTCGTAGCCACTAGCATCAATCGTATTACTTCGACGCACATTAATTTTTAATATCATCGTTTCAGGAAGCTCCATAGTTTCTTTGCCCCATAAAGGTTCATACATATTTGTCACATACTGTTCGTCAAAAACTGTCATTGTGTTATATTCACTGGCCACATCGCCAGTACGCCCCTGTAAGGATATTAGCTGTGTGCGCTTTAAATTGTAATAAAATAGCCGCGTCATATGATCAAATACACGTGCTTCATTAGTTACGCTGTGAATTGACACTAAAGCTACTGCAGCAAACACAGCTATGATAGTGGTATAAATCAACACCTCTGCTAACACAAAACCGCTCGCTCTAGACGAATGTTGCTTCTTACCAAAGCTTGTAGTTGAATGAACTTTCTTACCAAAAGCAGTTATAGTACCAAGCACTGATAGCGTCTCCCCATATATACACAATAAAAATTGAACTACATAAAAAAGGTCCAAAAGGTAGTCGTTTGCCCTTTATACACTGCCGATGTTCTGGTGTTTTAATTCGCTCATAGATTAGCCTGATGACTACATATAGACTGCCACTAACAAAGGCTATATAAAGGACCAGCCACAGTAGTTCCCAGGGAATCCAAGCAATACTAACTGCTAGCCATTTCACATCACCTAAACCTATAGAGTGATGACACAGGCGGTACATACACCAGCCCAGAAAAAATACTATAAAGATAGAAGTTACAGCATTCATAATAGACTCGCCAATTAACCACAATCTAACTATTCCACTTATGAGTAAAAATATAGCGCCCTCATCTGGTAAGATAAGGTACTGCCAATCGATGGTAGCGCCCATAAATAAAACGAATCCGAAGAAAATTGTCAATATAGCTAAGTCTGTATGAGGCTCTAGGAAGCCACAACATATGCCAAAACTCAAACCTACACTTATCGAGAAGAGATAGAAGGAAGTAGAACGCCGTTCTCGTCCTAGCTGCCATATATTGCATATGTAGAGTCCACCTCTAGCCACTGCCATGCCTACTAAAGCATTTATGATCCAATGCATATACCACATGTAACTACCTTATGACCTTTAGTAACAAATAAACTAACTAGTGTTCTCTAAATTTACTATTCTGCTTCATCACTTGCCTTAACTACAATATGCTGACCCTTTCCACCAGCATTTGCTTCAGCCGAAATGGTATATTCACCACCTTTAGGTGTCTTTACTTCTTCAGATAAATATCCTTCTTTATACAAATCAGATACAGTTGGCACAGAATCAGTAGATTTATCAATCATATATAATTGTGCCGCATTACTTATGGTCTGCTGGTCTGCCTGAATCTTTGCATCACGGGCTTTATCGCCAGCATTTAAAAATTGTGGCATCGCTACGGCTGCTAAAATAGCAATAATTGCCACTACAACCATTAATTCAACTAATGTAAAACCGCCCTGAGCTTTACGTCTAGCTCTCATTCGTTTTTGCCAATGGCTCTTACTAGAACTAAAATTACACCACTCTTTACAAATCCGCCCCATACTTTCTATTGTCATATAATACCCCTTTCAAAAAATCACTTTATATTCAATCCCTTACAACAATCGTTACATACCTTGAATGGCTGTAACTGAATTAAACATAGGAAGCATCACCGCCAGAACTAGAATTGCTACGCCTATCCCCATAAGTGAAATCATGAGCGGCTCCATTAATTGCTGTGCTTTATGCATGTAGCGCTTCGTAATTTGCTCATAATATTGGCTACAGTGGAGTAACATATCTACCATACTGCCAGACTCTTCCCCCATAAGTAACAACTCCCATAAGAACTCATTTCCTAAGCCGACTAGCTTTAACGCATTACTAAAGCTAGCACCTTCTTTCACCTGCTGTGCTACCTTTTTTTGTAAACTAGTAGCATAGCTATTGCCCCACAAATTCTCTGACAATCGTAATAGCTCCGTCATACTCACACCAGATTCCAATAAAATGGCCCAAATTTCTGTCATGCGAGCTAAAAAGAATGCATCAAACCATTCATGATGCGCACCCCATTGCCAAAACATTTTTGCTAACCTAGATTTCATAGCAGGCCGTCTAAAGATCATACTACTTAATAACAGCACTAGCAAAGGCCCTAATAGACACAAAAGTAAATGTGCCGAAATAAAGTCCCCCAGCTGAAAGAGCACTTTAGTTATCCAAGGTAAAGGCACATTCATACTGAGCAATACTTTTTTAAACGATGGAATAATAAAACCAATAGCCACCGCTAGAAAAACCATCATTAAAGCAAATAAAAATAATGGATAAGTAGCTGCACCCCACAATTGCCGTCGCCAAGCTAATTGCTTTTCATAGTACGATTTAACTTGTTTAAAGCTTTGCCCTACAGTACCTGCCGCTTCCCCGGCACAAATTAAAGCCTGTCCGATAAGTGGAAATCCCGTTCCCTCTAGCACCACTGATAACTGATGGCCCTGTTGAATTGACTCATTTATCAAAGCATAGGGTATATGTTTACTTGGCCTCGTGCTTAAAAACTGCATAACACGACGAATTGAAATCCCCGCTTCTAAGAGTAAATTCATGCGATAGGAAAACTCCACCACATCCTTATAGGACCAGTGGCGCCTTTTGTGATTACTTTGCTTGGCTGATTCAATGCGAATAATCTTCCAACCGCGATACACTAGCTTCAACTTTACCTCTTCTACCGATTCAGCCCATAATGAGTCCTCTTGCATCCCCCCTTTCTCATCATATACAACATAAGTAAATTGCTTCATACCTTGTACCTCACCTCCTCGAATATGCCAACTCTATATATCCTCTAGAACTGCCTCTAACTCTTCACAGTGCCCCCAATTATATTGCAACTTAGCTACAGCCATTTCCATAGTTTGCATGGGGCGCTGCATTTCTTGGATAGATACAATTTGCGGTTCTTTTCGTTGACGGATTAAATTAGCTACTGCCGAATTATTTAATAAAATATCCCTTACTGTTATAAATTGATTATTTTTTCTTACCAACCGTTGACATATAACGGCTCTCAGCACTTGAGATAATTGAGACCGCACCTCTTCTTGTTGTTCCCCTGGAAAAATAGAAATTATACGGTTAATCGCCATTACAGCTCGTTGTGTATGCAAGGTGGCAAATACTAAATGCCCTGTTTCTGCCGCATGTAAGGCGGCCTCTAAAGTAGGACGATCACGCAATTCACCAATCATAATTACATCAGGATCTTGCCGTAACGCTTCTTTTATTCCTAAAGCCATAGAGCTCACATCTTGCCCTAATTGGCGCTGATGTATCAAACTCTTCTGGTTGGAGAAGACAAACTCAATAGGATCCTCCAAGGTCACAATATGCCTTGATTCACACAAGTTAATGTGCTGAATACAGCTCGCCAGCGCAAAGGATTTACCTGAACCAGTGGGTCCACTAATAATGACTAAGCCCTCTTTTAATAGCGCTAATTTCTTTAATAGTTCACCTTCCTCATCGTCTGGTAATTGTAAATCTCCATTATATAAAAGGCGCAATGTGCCACATTGTATCTCTTGCGCCTTAAAGAGATGTACACGAACTCGTATATCCCCATAAGAAAATGCACCATCTACCATATGTAAGTCCCCATGACAAACCTCAATAAGCTGAGAAAATATGCATTCATCAACTTGTATCGTAGAAGTACGAGATGGCATTTCGGGACCATTTTCTTTGTAAGTATGCTGCGCACTTAACTCCTCTAATTTCACTAAATCTGCACCTAACCGAAATCGTGGCTCTCCGCCGTATTCTAAATGAATATCTGTAGCTCTATATTTAATAGCCCAATCTAACATAGGATATAACATACATATGCCTCGTTCTCCGCTCTAACTCATGTTACCGTCCCTCACTCGCACTAATTCATGTTAAACCTACTCGCTGCAATTCGTCTTTCGTAGTAAGCCCTTGTCGCAGCAAGTCTTCACCAGATTCCTGTAAGGTAGGTTTTACATACTGGTCTAATGCCTGCCAATTAACATTTTTGCTCGGAATTTTAAGAAATTCATAAATTGCCTTACGACTATGGCCTTCTTCAGTCTTAATCCGTACTAATCGCTGGGCTAAAGCGCCCAATAAAGTGGCACGTACTAAATAGTCGGGAATACCCATATCTAATAAACGTTCTCTTACGCCTACCGCATCATTAGTATGTATCGTGGCCAACACGCGATGCCCCGTCAAGGCAGCTTGAACTGCTAGTTCAGCAGTTTCTACATCACGAATCTCTCCCACCATAATAGTATCTGGGTCTTGTCTAAGAACTGCACGCAAAGCATAAGGAAAGGTATAGCCAATTTTCGAATTAATCTGTACCTGTATGGCCCCTGGAATATCGGCTTCAACAGGATTTTCTAGGGAAATTACATTCTCTTCCACTACATGTAATAAACGCAATAAGGCATATAAAGTAGAGGTTTTCCCTGAACCTGTAGGACCACTGACTAACAATAGACCATGAGGCCGTTTTAAGGTATCACTGACCAATGCATAAAGCGCTTCGCTCATGCCTAATTGACGTAAATTTTTATAGCAATTTTCATTGCCCACTATGCGGCAAACAATCGTCTCCCCATATACAGAGGGCAACGATGACACGCGAAGCATATAAGAGGGAGAATCCCCCTTATCGGTCCACGACCAGCGACCATCTTGAGGCAATCGCTTTTCGCCTATATCCATGCCACTGAGAATTTTAATACGATTAATTAATTGCTCAGCTCGGCCTCGCGGTATTTCCTCTTTAATTTGAAGACTTCCATGTATTCTTAGGCGAATAAGTAAGGCCGCAGGTGCTGCATCAAAATGAATATCGCTAGCTTTTAATTCTATAGCCTCCTTAATAATCCGATCTAACTCAAATTCCACTTGAAACATCAAAATCCCCCTGTACTAACTTAATGTATGGCTACTTTTTGTATAACTATGATTTTCATACTATAACGCTTCATACTATAATCAACCTATAGTCAGCATTCTATCGCACCAACTCCGTCACATTAGACTTTATCGTACTAGACTTTTTCAATAGTAGCCTCTGCTTACAGGATTCGTTAAAACTAAAATTTCCCCTATAAAAGCGGCTTAATAAGATGAGTATGCTCAACAGAGCACATATGCTTGTTTAAACATATTTTTATAAATTAGCTTGAGCATATTTTTATAAACTTGCTTAAACAGCTTTTATAAATATGTTGAAACATCTTTTTATAAATATGCTAAGAACTACTAATGTTCATTAAACTCTTGTCATCTGCATTAAATAGGATTATACTTACATTAACAATTTGCATATTTACTATTAATTCAAGGCATAGTTCATTTTGTGAATAGTGCAATCACTTTCTAAAACAATGAGTAAATATGACAAACGCTGACTTGCCTAGTAAGGCAATTAATGATTAGGTTTGTAAGGAGGAATTGTATGAAATTAAGAAAATTAACAGCTGTATTAGCATTGGCTGGTGTTCTCGCTACAGGTACAGCACTAGCTGCTGAGCAAACTCAATTTGCTCCAGATGAGCAATATTATCCAAAAGATCAGCTCATCACTCTTGATAAGCAAAATGTAGCTAAAGGTGAAGGGACTTTATTTGGTAAGTTCTCCTTTACACGTGACCAAGCTTCTAAAGAAGCGGCCATCAAAGAAATCGGCTGGATGACGTTAGAAAAAGGTGCATCCATTGGTCTCCACACACATGGTGTAAATGAAGACACCTATATCATCGTTTCTGGCGAAGGTATCTTCATGGATGGCACAGGCAAAGAAACTGTTGTAAAAGCCGGTGACATTACTATTGCACGCCCTGGTCAAGGTCATGCATTGCGCAATGAAAAGGAAGAGCCACTTGTATTCTTGGATATTATTGCTCAAAATGATACCTATGCGTTAAATCATCCACAACCTGAAAAGAAATAAAAAGTTTAAAATTTAAAAATAGACACTCTATAAAAATAAGGCGGCTTGATAAAATGAATATCAAGTCGCCTTATAGTCAAAATGCTGTAGTTCTTAAATAGAACTACAGCATTTTTTATATGTTCTCTCTTCTTTTTATTTTTGTAAGCTTTGTTGTACTAAAGCTCTTAATTCATTAATTTCAGCCTGTTGTGCTTCTAAACGTGCTTCATACGTTTCTAAACGACCACGAAGCTCTTTATTTTCTTCGCGGATGTTAACACTTGCATTAGGCGCACTGCCAACAGCCCAAGAAATACCAGCATTTACCATAGTGTCGCTATTACCGCTATACGCTAAGCCTGCACTTAAACGTACATCTTCATTCAAGCGATGTGCTACACCTAAAGCAATAGCAGATTCACCTTTATAATAGCCAAGACCTGCATTAATTGCTGTTTTCTTATAATCTAAATCATAAGTGCCATTAAGAGCTGCTAAAGCCGCACTCATTGCACCAGTCTTTTCAATTTTCTTATTTAATTTGGACTCAACGCCACGTAATTGACCTACATTAACGGCATCATTCCAAGCAGTACCATCGGCCACACCATGGATTTGTTGACCATTTACATCGACTAAATCCTTAGTAATTGTTGGGCCACCCGAGATTGTTAATCCACTAGTGTTTGGCGCATTAGTTGGAGCATCTTGTCCTGGTGCCCCTGTATCGCCCTTAGGACCTTGTGCACCAGTTTCACCTTTATCACCTTTAGGGCCAGTTTCACCATTATCGCCTTTAGGACCAGCTTCTCCTTGTGGGCCTTGTGCGCCGGTGTCACCTTTAGGACCAGTTTCACCAGTATCACCTTTAGGGCCAGCATCTCCTTGTGGACCTTGAGGGCCTTGTGCGCCGGTGTCACCTTTTTCACCCTTTTCTCCTTTAAGATCAGGATTTTGGTCAATATATTCTTTATCTAGAGTCACTAATACGCGTTTATCATTATCAGCGCCTACTTCTTGTGCTTTAAGGCCTTCACCAAAATCAAAGGCTAATGTATTTAATGTACCTGTACTGTTGATTGTATTACCAGATTTGTAAGTATCACCTGAAGTAGAGCCACCAGAATAAATTGGCACTACACGGTCTGCTAAGGTACGTAATTGCGCAACGTTAACAGCATCTGTATCAGCAAAACCACCTGCTACATTGATGATGCGGCGATTATTTACGGCAATATCTTTTTTATCATCACCAGAACCTACAGAATAAGCCACATTACCTACAGATACAACACCTTGTGATACATTGAAATCTTCATCACTTAAATACGCTTTATTGTTAAAGTCTGTACTAGGTGCTGCCAAAGAATCTTTACCTAAGGCAACAGAATTATTTAATAACGAACGAGAATGAGAACCTACGGCCACAGAGTCAGATACGCCTTCTAGACGAGAATAATCACCTAATGCCGTATTATTCTTACCACTTACGCGAGAATAGTAACCAAGTGCTGTAGATTGTTCACCACGAGCTTCCGTATAGTGACCAATCGCCACGGTATTGTCAAAAGCTGTACGTGATTGTTGACCAATAGCAATGGCATAATTGCCTTTAGCAATTGCTGCTGGCCCTACGGCAACGGAATTAGAATCATGAGCTTCAGAACCAGCACCCATAGCCAAAGTTTGAAGGCCAAAGGATTTAGCTTGTAAACCAATAGCAATAGAGTTCTTAGTTTCTAAACCTGGTGTAGTAGATACAGTATCATCAATTGGTTGTACATCATATTTTTCACCAATCGTGTAATCTACAGTATAGTCTTTATCTTCTGGTTCAGCTTCTGGTTGTACCACTGTTGGATGTTTCTCATCAGGTTTTCCCACATATGCTTGGCTACCAATAGCAATGCCACTATGAGATGTAGCACTTACATTAGCATTGCCCCCTACAGCAATAGCCTGATTTTGAGCCGCCAAGCTGCCGCCCCCTAATGCGACAGTAACACCACCAATAGCTCTAGCCCCTGCACCAACAGCTGTATCATGAGCATTTTGAGCAACAGAAGATATCCCCATAGCAACTGATTGACTGCCAGTTGCTTGAGAATAATAACCAACACTTGTAGCATGTAAACCTGAAGCTGTAGCATAGCTACCTAAAGAAACAGCGCCTACATTCCATGCTCTTGCGCGCTGCCCAAGCGCTACGGACTGTGTAGCTGAAGCATTAGTATTTGCTGTAGAGCCAATTGCAATCGACTGGCTTCCTAATGCTTTAGTACTACTACCACCAATAGCTACAGCAAAACCAGAAGTAGCTTGTGCACCACTACCGATAGCTACTGTCGCCCCTGCAGTAGCTTTCGCTTTATCACCGACTGCTGTAGCATTAGAATTATCGCCTGTATCCGCCGTAGCACCTACAGCCAGCCCAGTGCCTGTGCCCTTCAATACATTATCTGGATCTGCAGCGATTACATTGCTACTTCCCAATAAACCTGCTGCCACGGCTAAAGCTGCAAAACGTTTCATTTGTTTTTTGTTTAATTCAGTACTCATTAAACATCCTCCTAACTTAATTCTCATCCATTTGTTTTATTAATAAAGAAATTTTACTGTCCAACGTTAATTCATCATTCATTAATTATTTTATTTAATTAATTAACGTTTAACTTATTTATTTTTATCAATATAGTTTTCATGAATTTAGATTACCATAAATTAGTATTTTCATGCAATATTAATCTTGTTTATAAATTTTAATTTTTAAACTTTTATGTTTTTTTATTTAATTTTTCAAGTTTTACATTACGAATCTTTATTATCAGTATTAAAACTCGTCACATCTATACCAAAATTAGACAAAAAATTATCATTACAGGTAAATCCCTATATTAACTATCGATTATTTGTATTTTGCAACCAAAATAAATATATCTTATTTTTCTGATTTAATGATTTTTTAATCATTGTAAAGTAAATATATATACACAGTAAATTTTATGTAAAATCGCACATTTTATTAATTGAATATTATTTTCATCATTCTCTCTATATTTTTTAACAACTAAACTAAGTTGAGATCGATAATACTATATTTGCTATCTCCCCCTCATAAGCACAAAAAAAGTACTAACTTTCGTTAGTACTTTTTATTATTTTTTATCACTCTTTAGCTATATGGTATCTAATTTAATATCTAAAATATTATGCTTAAACTATTATGCTTAAACTATTTCCCTCACAGCACTATCCACTTATAATGCTACCAGTCCTAGTAATTCCTGCTCGCGCATATCAGCAGTCTGTTCCATTTGCTCCATCTTAACCTTTAAAGATGCTACAAATTCTTCATCCTTAATGCTGCCTAAGTTAATCTTTACATTATAAAATGCTGCTTTTACGGCTGCTCTAGCATTAATAACAGCTACAGCACCATCGGTTACAAGCATAGGATTACCTCGTTTAATAACGGCTTCTGCTAAATCAAACAATGACAACGCAGTTTCTCCAATTTTAAAAGGAGCCAATGCCGCCCCTTTACTAGCCCCTTGAATGGCCGCTTGGCGAGCTGTCTTTT
Source organism: uncultured Veillonella sp. (assembly GCF_900545795.1). Classification (GTDB taxonomy): domain Bacteria; phylum Bacillota; class Negativicutes; order Veillonellales; family Veillonellaceae; genus Veillonella_A. The sequence goes on along the minus strand of NZ_URAR01000008.1, from coordinate 45,418 downwards.
CTTCATCAGTATTTTTTGGCAATTTATAGGCTGCCATAATTTCATTAAAAGCGGCGCAATCTTCATCGATCATATCTAAAAAGTCCTGTTTTAGTTGACTCGTTTCCTTTTGAATTGCTTGCATTTCTGCTTCGACTGCCTTAAATTTCTCTTTCCCCAAAGTTAAGTTTGCTACCATTTCAATCAACGCAGCTGCAGAGGATGCCGTTAAAGCTGCCACACTGCCACCACCTGGGGTGGGTTCGCTAGAGCCTGTATTTTCGATAAATGTATGTACTGTTAAGTCTTTAATTGCCATGGTTTTAACTCCTTTTTACTATTTATATAGCCCTATTTATAAAAAGCCCTATGCCATGGCTAACTCGCACCTAGCATAGGGCTTCCATATATGTTTTAGTTCACTCTATCCTTCACTCTATCAGAATTTTTCAAGCTTTTTTCAATGCTTAGAATAAACCTGTAATTTTGCCATCAGTGTCGATGTCCATTTTAAGAGCTGCTGGCGCTTTAGGTAGGCCTGGCATTACCATAATATTGCTAGTGCGGCATACAATAAAGCCTGCACCATTCGCTACACGCACATCTTGTACATTAATAGTGAAATTGGATGGAGCACCTAATAAATCTGGATTATCACTCAAGGAGTATTGTGTTTTTGCAATACATACTGGCAATTTATCTAAGCCCCAAGCTTCTAACTGAGCAATCTGTTTTTTCGCATTAGCCGTGAATTCTACACCATCACCACCATAAATTTTTTGAACAATATGAGTGATTTTTGCTGGAATTGTTTCATTCACATCATACATCATCTTAGCAGGCACGTCAGATTTTTCAATAATAGCCGCTACTTGTTTAGCCATGTCGATACCACCGTCGCCGCCTTTTTCCCAACATTCGTTGAGACTTACATCAACGCCGTATTCGTTACATTTTTTAAGGAGTAAGTCGACTTCAGCTTGCGTATCAGAAGAGAATTTGTTGATAGCGACAAGAACAGGTAAACCATAACCACGGATATTTTCTACTTGTTTAGCAAGATTTACAAAGCCTGCATCAACAGCGGCTACATTTTCTTCATTAAGATCTTGTTTCTTTACGCCACCATGCATTTTAAGGGCACGAATAGTAGCTACCACTACTACTGCATTAGGGAAAATATCACCATAATGACATTTAATATCTAGGAATTTTTCAGCTCCAAGATCAGCACCAAAGCCTGCTTCTGTAACTACAATGTCACCTAATTTTAAAGCTAATTTAGTCGCTAAAATGGAGTTACAGCCATGAGCAATATTAGCAAATGGACCGCCATGTACAACCGCTGGTGTATGTTCTAAGGTTTGCACAAGATTTGGCTTAATTGCATCTTTCATAAGAAGTGCCATAGCCCCTTCACAACCTAATTGATGTACATATACAGGATCACCACTGAGATTAGAACCAATAACAATGCGGCCAAAGCGTTCTTTTAAGTCTTCCAGACTTGTTGCGAGACAAAGAGCTGCCATAATTTCAGAGGCTACAGTAATCATAAAGCCATCTTCACGAGGGAAGCCACATACTTTGCCGCCTAAGCCAACAACGACTTGACGAAGCGCACGGTCATTCATGTCCATAACGCGGCGCCAAGAGATTTGACGCACATCAATATTTAATTCATTGCCTTGGTGCACATGATTATCAATCATAGCAGACAATAAATTATTAGCCGCTGTAATCGCATGCATATCGCCAGTGAAATGAAGATTAATATCATCCATAGGAACTACTTGAGCATAACCGCCGCCAGCAGCACCGCCTTTAATACCAAATACAGGGCCTAAGGATGGTTCACGTAGAGCAACAACTGTATTCTTACCAATTTTATTAAGAGCTTGTGCTAGGCCAATGGACGTAGTAGATTTACCTTCCCCTGCTGGTGTAGGTGTAATCGCCGTTACGAGTACAAGTTTGCCATCTGGTCTATCTTTCAAGCGTTTTAAAATATCTAAGGATACTTTGGCTTTGTAATGACCATATTGTTCCAATTCTTCTGGTAAAATGCCGCATTTATCAGCAATCTTCGTAATCGGTTCCATCTGGTTGGCTTGTGCAATTTCAATATCGCTGTACATGAATATACCTCCTAGTATATATACAAAAGTCTATATACTTATCATACTACATTATTCTATATTCCTCTACTATACATTTGTACTTTCATATGCCTAATTTATATAATATATAGAACTAAAATGACGTAAAAAAATAAGCCCCCTATAATAGGGGACTATTACGTATTACTTAGGACAAAATTTACAGGCACTAAACGCACGATTTACAGAGACTAAGTGCCCAATATCCAAGGATAAAAAAACGCTTTATAGAGACTAAGAATACATGTAACCGAGACTAAGAACATGTTTTACAGGGAACTTAACTCCGCATTTTCTTCGCGAATATGCTCTTTCAAATCATCTGCTGTTACATCATTTTCCCAGCGCGCCACAACTACTGCTGCAATACAATTGCCGGTAACATTACACATAGTGCGAGCCATATCGAGCACGCGGTCCACGCCGAGCAAAATAGCAATGCCTTCTACTGGTAAGCCAAAAGCTGCCGCTGTACCAGCAATTACTATGAGGGCTGCACCTGGTACACCAGCAATCCCCTTAGTAGATACCATTAAAGTCAAGAGCATAACTACTTGTAGCTCTAGTGGGAAGGGGATGCCATATACTTGCGATAAAAATACAACTGCGATAGCACTGTATAAAGTAGAGCCATCTAAATTAAAGGTATAGCCTAATGGCAACACAAAGCTGACTATATGACTTGGAATCCGCGCTTTTTCTAAGCGCTCCATAGCAATCGGCAAGGCCGCTTCGCTAGCTGCTGTGGAAAAAGCTAAGACCATAGGCTCTTTTAGTGTTTTTAGCAAAGGAAACAAATTAGTCTTCGTCACCGCTGACGCCAATGCCACAGTCAACACTAGGAATACAGCGACTGCAATATAAAGGCAAACGACTAATTTAATAAGTGGCATGAGCATCTCAATGCCATATTCACCAATTGTATATGCAATGGCACCAAAAATACCGATAGGAGACACATACATAACATAATGTGTTACTTTAAACATAATATGTGCGACACTTTTAGAGAGGTCAATAATGTGAAGACCTTCTTTACCACTTCCTGCAGCAGCAATGGCGAACAAGCAACTAAAGAATATAATCTGCAGCATATCGCCACGCCCCATGGCATCAATAATATTAGTTGGCACAATATTGACTAACATCTGCACATGATCTAATCCATGACTGGATGCCGCTTTAGTAACCGCCTCATTACTCCCTACATGAGTCATCGTAACGCCTACACCGGGCTCCATTAGATTAACAGCTACTAAACCGACGATTAAAGCTAAGGTAGTAGCCACTTCAAACCATAAAATGGATTTGCCCCCTAGGCGGCCTAATTTCTTAAAATCACCAGTGCCTGCAATCCCCATGACAAGGGAGCTAAAAATCAAGGGCACTACGATCATTTTAATCATGCGAATAAAAACGTCCCCTAATGGCTTAAGTTGAACTGCTATATCTGGTGCCACTGTCCCCACAACAACACCTAGGACCAAACCAATGCCAATCCAAGCAGCTAAACTCAGTTTCTTAAAAATTGCCAATTAACTCACTTCTTTCTCAAACTTCTTGCAAAAATTTTATGATTTATTTTATCAAAATTTAATGCTCCTGACAAACAATCTATAGAAAATTTTATGTATAAATAATACATGATAATTATAATTTTTCCGCAAGATTAAATTTTTATATTCATTTTTTTACAATTTTTATACACCTTCTCAATCACCATTTATTGCTTACTTTTGCGTCTTTTCAAGTATGAGTTTTTAACAATTGTTTGTATCCACGAAACATGATATTATTTATATATATTATTATATCCTATAAATTTAGTAGATTTACATCGTGTCAATGACTAGCATAAAAAAAGTCACATATTCATACATTTTAAAATGCTAGGATACCCCTACGATTAAACCGTAGGATATGAAGTTATGTCTATAACTTTTACCTAAGGAGGTATTGCTATGTATTCTTTATCGGACATCAATCATTACACCTGCACCTCGTACTCTAAGCAAAATGGCCCAGAAGAGCAAGTCCTTGATATTTCACAAGAAGTAGCTTACAAGCTATATATTGAAAATAAATCGATTAGTACACTCATTGCTTCTCCTCATGATTTCAAAGATTTAATCATTGGCTATTGTATCGTCGAAGGCCATGTTGAGGGCCCTGAGGATATTGCCAATATTGTCATGGATAGAGACACCCATCGTATCGATGTAAGCCTCACTCATGATGTAAGTTATTACCAAGATGCGGCACCTAAACCTAGAGCCCCTAAAAACATGGATTTTAAAGTCAGCGCTGATGAAATCTGTAGTTATGGTGGTCTCTTAGACTCCATTACTAAAGCTCATCATACATCTCATGGCGTCCATGAAGGCGCCATTGTAAAAGATGGTAAAGTTATTGCCTATGCAGAAGATGTAGGTCGTCACAATGTGCTCGATCGTCTCCTTGGCATTGTCGTAACACAAAATATTGATACATCGGATAAGATTTTAATTTTCAGCGGCCGCGTGCCACAATCGGTAATTTACAAAGTGAATCGCATCGGTGTTCCTATTATGTGCTCCCGTGCTATGCCTACAGCGCTAGGCATCAGTTTAGCAGAAAAGTACAATATTACCTTAGTCAATGTGCTCCGCCCTGATTCATTTAAATGCATGACTCACAAAGAACGCATTACCGGCTTATAAGATACTAATAACATAACACTAAAAACATATATCTATGACACTAAACACATATATTATATGATATTAAAAGCATATATTGTATGACACTAAAAGCATAGTCATGGTCTGTAAAACTAAATGTATTCAATAGCAAATAAGGCAAAACACATTAAATTAAAAACAAGCAAAAACTCATTAAATAAAAAACAAGAAAAAATACATCAAATAAAAACGAAGGCTCTATGTACTACTTGCCTCTCTCCTAAGAGATTGGCAGTAACATAGAGCCTTTGTTTTATTTATTTTTTAAAATCATCACAGGTACAGTTTCCCCCGCCTCATAGCTGTGTTTTCCTTGATCAAGTTTAGCCAAGCCATTAGCCTGTGCCAAACCTAACAAAGCACTGGAAGTAAACACTCTATTAGGCGTAAACTGCGCCCCCTTTTCATCATAGGTTATCACACCTTGCACATAGCGATCAAAAGGATTTTTCTTATGTATAGTACTCCCCAAGCGAATCGGCACAATAAGAGTGTCACATACACTATAGCCTTGGCACAGCTTTAATATAGGCAAAGCTAACAGGTGAAATCCATTATAAGCAGCAGTTGGATTTCCAGACAAACCAAAACACAAAGTATAATGGGTATCCTTTTGAATAAGTCCTCCAAAAGAAGCCGCTCCTGGCCGCATCAACATTCTTGTATATAACTCTTCGGCCCCTAAGGCTTTGTAAATAGCCGGCATGGAGTCAAATAAACCTACCGATACTCCTCCAGTACTCATGATGACATCCACATCTTCACTAAGAGAGCGAACGGTTTCAATTTCAGAATCTAAGAGCGCCGGATCATCACTCACATGGTAGGTCTTTACTATGGAAAAACCATAGGAGGCCAATAAATTAGTCAGCATAAACTGATTCGAATTATAAATTTGACCAGCCCCTAGTGGTTTATCAAGTGCTACCACTTCACGTCCTGAAGTGAGTACTAATACAGTCAATGGCTTATACACTGCAATGGTGGCATATCCCAGTCCTGCCGCTACAGCTATAGCACCTGCATCCAATGGTGCTCCCGCTTTTATAATCACATCTCCGGTGGCACATTCTTCGCCTTGTGGCACGATATTATCACCCTGCTTAATTTCACCACGAACGACTATGTAGCCCCCCTCTACGTCACAGCGTTCCTGCATAATCATGGTGTCACAGCCCTCCGGAATGGGAGCGCCGGTCATAATGCGTACAGCTTCATCAGATTTTACTGGTGCATCATACGTTTCACCAGCACCGATAAGCCCTACTACCTTAAATCGCTGTTGACCTTCACTATAGGCAATCACATAACCATCATAAGGAGACTTTCTAAAAGGTGGCATATCAGTTTTTGCAACAATATCTTCCCCTAGTACGCGACCTAAGGCCTCACTTATAGGAATATACTCCACAGCTTGTAATTGTCTATGACTTAGTTTTTCGCGCCAAATCTGTTGGCATTCATCTACTGTTATGGCCTTCATATAGTCTCCATCCTTACAAATCAGAGTGGCGTAGCGCCATAGCACTACGCCACTAAGTACAATGTTATTTACAATATACCATACTCCATTTGACTCAATCGTTGCCATTGTAACAAAAGTTAATCAAAAATCTAATTATTTGAAACTCTTAGGCAAAGGTTTCTCGCTTATGTTGAATCAATGCTTTTATAGTATCTTCAGTAACTAAGGTTAATGCTTTTTTAGGACAACCAGTAATGCAAGCTGGCGTACCCGCTTCTGTATCAATGCAAAGGTCACATTTAGTTGCTACAGTGCGCCCATTTTCAAGTGGCGCCATGCGCACGGCCCCAAAAGGACAAGCTAATACACATTCACGGCAACCAATGCAAACATCTTCGTCTACAAAAATCATATTGTCATTGCGCTTAGAAATAGCATTTACTGGACAAGCTTTCATACAAGGTGCATTTTCACAATGGCGACAATGTACAGCAATCTTCATATCAGGCAAGCGATATGCTTTACAGCGAGCTCGTTGTAATGGATCATCTAATTTAACTTCTGTCATTTTCAGACCATGATGAGCCATAATACATTGTCGTTCACACATACCACAACCAATGCAGAGGTCTACGTCACAAAATACAAATTGGTTCATACTTGTCCCTCCTTTGCAGCCCAAGCTTTACGAGCCGTTTGAAGGTTCTTCTGACTTACAATGTTTTGAATCGCATCATCAACATAATAGGTCAAGGCTTCTGTTGGACAATGAGATACACAAGCTGGTGTGCCTTCTTCTGTATGAGCACAAAGGTCGCATTTATTAGCTACTACGCGAACGCCCTCTGCTTCGTCTACAGTTTTCATTTGAATAGCACCAAATGGGCAAGCCATAGTACATTGTTGGCAACCAATGCAGCGCTCTTCATGAAGTAAAATGCTATCTGCCCCTTTTTCTAGAGCGCCTACAGGGCATACTGTAACACAAGGTGCGTTTTCACAATGATGACATTGCACTGTCATAGTCTTAGTTTTAGTTTTAATAACGTGAATGCGTGGGAAAAAGTCTTCACTATCTGGGTCTGTGGTAAAAATACCATTACCGCGATGAGCTACCACACAAGCTACCATACATGTACGGCAGCCAATACAAAGTAGGGGATTTCCTTTTACAAATCGATTCATGCACCGGCACCTGCCTTTACTATACCATTTTTCGCTCTAATTAAAGCATATTGTGACTTCACATATTCTTCTGCTTCCGCTTGATCTTCTAATTTTTCAACACGGCATGCACAGTATTTATATTCTGGTGTCTTACTCTTAGGGTCAAGCTCGCCTAAAGTTAGTTCATTACATGCACCAATCCACCATTGATAGGTCATGTAAGTAGCCCCTTCTTTAGCGCGCTCAGTTGGTAAGCAACGGGTAATTAAGCTGCCACGACGAGAGCGAACGCGAACCAAATCACCTTGTTCAACGCCTAAAGCTTCACAATCTTTTGGATTCATAGCAATCCAGCCAGGCTCATCTTCTAATTGGCGAAGCATGCGACAGTTACCAGTCATAGTACGAGCTGAGTAGTGACCTACTTCACGTACTGTACAGAAGGACAATGGATATTCTTCATCTACATCTTCCTTAACTGGTTGATAATCAGTAAAGACTAAATTACCACGCCCATCTTTAGTGGCAAATTGGCCACCTTCATGGAGGAACATAGTCCCTTTATCCTCCATACTTTCATCATAGCAAGGCCATTGTACCCCACCAAGCGCCTCAATTTTAGCATAGGTGGCACCAGTAAATTTAGGTGCTAATTTACGCATTTCATCCCAAATTTCTTCTGTATTATTGTAGTGCATTGGATAGCCCATAGCTGTAGCAATAAGACAGAGAATTTCCCAGTCAGTTTTTACGCCTTCCGGTGGTTCAATTACTTTGCGCACTCGTTGGAAACCACGGTCACAACAAGTGAAGATAGCATCATGTTCACCCCAAGCAGTGGCTGGTAAAATTACATCTGCATATTCAGCAGTACGGTTCATGAAAATATCTTGTACAATAACAAAGTCTATTTTCTGTAAAGCCTCACGTATTTCGTCTAAGTTAGGATCTGATTGCGCAGGGTCTTCACCAATAATATAGTATGCATGAATCTGTTTCTTAGGGTCTGTTTCTTCCAATACATATTCTGGCACTTGAGTTAATTTCATCCCTACATTAGGTGATAGTTTAACGCCCCAAGCTTCTTCAAATTTTTCACGTACTGCATCATCAGTTACAGATTGATAACCAGGATATACATCAGGTAAAATGCCCATATCACAAGTGCCTTGTACGTTATTCTGACCACGTACAGGACCTACGCCAGTTGCATAATGACCATAGTTACCAGTTAGCATAGCTAAATTAGAACAAGCGGCTACGCTATCTACACCTTGGAAGAACTGGGTAATGCCCATGCCCCAAAGAATAATAGAATGCTTAGAGGAGGCATAGATTCGAGCTGCTTCGCGAATTTGCTGTGCTGTAACGCCCACTAAATGAGCTACCTCTTCCGGTGCATAGCCTTTTAACTTAGGTACATATTCTTCAAAACCATTTACATGTTCTTTGATAAACTCTTCGTCATATAAATGTTCATCAATAATTGTATATGCTAGTGCATTTAACAATAATAAATTAGTACCACCCTTTTGTTGTAAATGAATATCGGCAATACGGGCTGTTTCTGAAATCTGAGGGTCTGCACAAATAATCTTAGCCCCTTTAGCCTTAGCTTTTACAATACGGCGCGCTACGATTGGATGTGATGTAGCACCATTGTAACCAATATTCAAAATTACTTCCGCATCTTCAATTTCTGGCACACTAACAGACATGGCCCCTTCCCCAATAGTCTGTTTCAAACCTGCCACAGATGCAGCATGACAAATGCGGGCACAGTGGTCCACATTATTAGTGCCCACTACAGCACGCATAAACTTTTGAGTAATATAACCTGCTTCATTACCAGGACCTCGAGCAGAACCAGCTGCCATAACACAATCTGGACCATACTCTTTAATAACTGCTTTGAGTCGATCCGCTGTATACTTAATTGCTTCATCCCAGCTTACTGGTTCTAATTCACTACCCTTACCGACCTTGCGAATCATTGGCTGTGTAATACGACGAGTTAAAATCTTAGGATCATTTAAATAATCCCAACCATAAAAACCTTTTAAACATAAGCGGCCTTCATTTGTTCGCCCAGGAGCTCCCTTCGCTTCAATAATGCGATTGGCTTTTTTGTCGACAGTAAACTCTATCTGACAACCTGAACCACAGTACGAACAAACAGACACAATTTTCTCATAGTTAGTTTGCATATGGCATCCTCTCATTCACTTGAATCGCTTTCACTATATACCTAATCCTATTATGCGGGTTCTCTCATTTATTATTCGTCTACGCCAAAACAGAGATAGCTTGTCTATTCCCTTTCACAAGCTTATCTTGCATAAAGCACCGAAAAATCATTACACATAGCCTACTAAATGTTATTAGCTACGAAAAAACTTTAGTACAGCTTTTACAACACGTCCTCACAAAGCCAATTCGCTAACTCGGTGACTTGAGACTTTGTAAAGTAGCGCGTTGTCCGCAAGCCTTTCTCTACTGGCAAAGGCTCATCGCTCATAGATATAACAGCGATAACGTCATGCTCATTGATAGGACTTTCGGAAACTACATGTCTCTCGGATGTAATAGCGCTTTCAGATACGGTAATTTTTTCAGCTGCTATAGGGCTTTCCCCCTTACCAGCAGTACTATTTGTAATGGTTTTAAAATTAGGAACCACCTCAATAATAGGCAATACACCTCGACTGCGTGTTTCTAATACAACCAGGTCTACTGATAAATTCTCCGCCAAGCTTGCAATATCCTTCTTTTTATTATGCTTTACAATCATAGCATAACTATGTGGCCCACTAATTGCAACAGCCTTTGCGCCAGCCTGGCTAGCTTGAAAGGTATCACTTCCTTCCCTGTCCATGGTAAATCCATGGCCATCACTTTTCACATAGCCCATTTCAAAGCCTTTATCAGTCAATGCTTTGATAAGAGCTGCCGAAATGGTTGTTTTCCCTGTCTTAGATTCTTTAGCACACACTGAAATCAACGGAACTTTCCGCCCTCTATTCAACTCTTTAGCTTGTGCTACTTTATAATCTAAGGGAGTATTTATATTCTTATAATCTAGAGCGAGTTCATCAACAGCTATATATTCAGTCTTTACTCTCTCAAATAAAGCTCTCACGTGGTATTCTTCTGCCTTAAGCAAGGCTTTTATAGGCTCAATACAACGCTTGCTATACAAAGCCCCCATAGGTTCAATCCGACCATGCAAGGTAGGCACTACACAATCAAAAGGAGCTTCACCTAAGCGAGCAAGCATATGGCTAGTCGTGGCAAAATCAAAATTCTCGAAAAATGGCATATCAATCGATACGGCTAGATATACTTCACTGCGTCCTTCTTCTAAGCCACTAACTATGCCACTTAAAGGACCATGACTGCCACCTTTATCAGTAACCACAAAGATAGTAACAGCCTCTCCTTCAGGTGGCACCCACTGCAAGCAATGCGTCGTATCCGGCTCTATAGAGGCTAGCTCACGTTCACAAAGCTTTTTATGGCCTTTGCGATCACTTAAGGGATGTGACTCAAATAAATCACCTTGCAAAGTTCTTAAATCTAATGGTGTATTGGTGGAAACAACTATATCGGATGGCTCAGCCAAGCGAGCACGCTCTAACAAATCCGTTAGCATAGTGCCTTGTTTCCAAGGTAAATCAGCCTTGCTTTGTCCCATGCGTGAGCTCTTACCACCACTTAAAATCAATACCCCACGTCTATATGCGTGATGACTATCAGTTCTCTCTAGAACGAGTCGTTTCACAGCATCACCTTCTTACGTCTTATATAATTAATATGAGTATACCAGCTTATGCAAGCACCGTCACTTAACGAGTGGACGTCTTAATACCTCGCATAATTCGCTCATAAAACAACAAAATAACAATTAAATTAATGCAAAACTCTGGCACCATATATGTGGCATTGTAAATCACAGAGTAGGCCACAGGATTTTGTCCCGGTGGCGCATAAGCAGCAAATACAACAGCTCCCGAGATGACAGATGCCATCCAACGAAATATAGCGCTAATAACAAAGCCTATACTTACACCAGCACGACTATCTCGGAAAAAGCCAGTAATGCCAATTACGCCATAGGCCACCAAATAATCTAGTAAAATACTTAAATAATGTAATGAAAATTTAGCACCTAATAAAAAGGCAATAACTCCATACATAGTACAAGCAAAAACACCATTCTTGCCGCCCCAGCGCATAGAGAAAATAACTAAAGGCACTAAATTGGCCGCATTTACTGACCCACCTTGTGGCATTTGAAATAAAACAATAAAATGAAGTACATAAGCAATAGCGATGCACAATCCAGCTTCCACTAACATCCGTGTGCGCTGTGTCTGTTTCATAAATAAAGCCTCCTCAATTCAACGCAATCAATGCTAATCCACTATTCACTTCCTTATGCACTATTTACCCAATACTATCTAGTAATTAATACTAGTAATAGTAACTTCATTATAGCATATTTATTAAACAAATGTAGTATCTAAGTAGACAAAATGAGTAGAAAATAAATTTTACAATATATAGTATAGTTCAGCTAATTTATTCAACTACATCTTGCTTATTCGTATAATTTTCTATATAATATTTAATGGATTATTATGTGATAACCATGAGAATAGGAGGATTTCCATGATTAATACAACAAACATTTTTGATTATGAAGATATTCAATTGATTCCAAATAAATGTATCGTTAACAGCCGTAGTGAATGCGATACAACTGTAAAATTAGGTTCTCATACCTTCCGCTTACCAGTTGTACCAGCTAATATGCAAACTATTATTGATGAAGAATTGGCTGAAAAATTAGCTCGTGAAAACTATTTCTATATTATGCACCGCTTTGCACCACATACTCGTTTAGATTTCATTAAACGCATGAAAGAACAAGGTCTTTATGCTTCCATCAGTATTGGTGTTAAAGATGAAGAATTTGCTTTTGTAGATGAAATCAAAGCAGCTGGTCTTTGCCCAGAATTCATTACTATCGACATTGCTCATGGTCATTCTAACTCTGTTATTAAAATGATCCAGCACATTAAAAAAGTATTACCTGAAAGCTTTGTTATTGCTGGTAATGTTGGTACTCCTGAAGCTGTTCGTGAACTTGAAAATGCTGGTGCTGATGCAACTAAAGTTGGTATTGGACCTGGTAAAGTTTGTATTACTAAATTAAAAACTGGCTTTGGTACAGGTGGCTGGCAACTATCCGCTGTTCGTTGGTGCAGCAAAGCCGCTACTAAACCTGTTATTGCTGATGGCGGTATCCGCGACCATGGCGATATTGCCAAATCTATTCGCTTTGGCGCTACTATGGTTATGATTGGTTCTTTATTTGCTGGTCATGTTGAATCTCCTGGTAAAACTGTAGAAATCGAAGGCAAGCCATATAAAGAATACTTCGGCAGTGCATCTGAATCTCAAAAAGGCGAAAAGAAAAATGTAGAAGGTAAGAAAATGTATATTCCTTCTAAAGGCAGCCTATTTGATACATTAACTGAAATGGAGCAAGACCTTCAATCTTCCATCTCTTACGCTGGTGGCAACAATCTAAACTCCATTCGCAAAGTTGACTATGTAATCGTTAAAAACTCCATTTTCAATGGTGATCGTTAATTTTTACGTAAACAGCGTTTACTAAAAAGTAACAAACTGACTAATTAACTAATAAAAATCTTCGCATTCTTTATATTTTATTATAAAATGTGATACAAAAAAGAGGCATCCTCAGGATGCCTCTTTTTCTATTATAATGATTTAATCTAGTGATATAATAACGCTTTAAACCTAGCGAGAACCCCACACTAAATTGTATACTTCTTCCCCAACACTATCTGGCACAATTGTGTCTACAGTTGTATCGTATTCATACTCATCCTCAGCATACGGCGTGCCATCAGAATAATATGGCTGCAATTCTAAGGTTTGAATTGTGTAATTTTCACGGTCTAAGCGCATACGCTCATAGTAATATTCTCCACTTGGCTCATTAATACGAACCCAGAGAACAGCCCATTCAGAATTCTTTTGCACCGAACTATTATCAATCGAAATTTGATCCCCCACTGAGCTTTCCCCAACATAATACCAGTCAGCTGCATCAACAGCATTAAAACCTACACCTAAAGCACCAACTAGACCTAAAACAGCTACATACTTTTTCCAAGATTTCATACTAACACCTCTTTACATACACATAACACAACACACAAATTATAATTATATCATTTATATAAAATTATAATAAATTTAAATAAAATGTCAAATGATTATTACTCACAATTACTTAGAACTACATTCCTTATCCCTAATTTTATCGCTGTATTTCCATAGTCTTTAACATATACAAAACTTCATAAAAATAAAATGATAAACAGTTGTACGCCGGACAATATAAAAAGCCCCCTATATATGTGTATCAACCATTCGAGCCCTTCCCCCTAGGCATTGTATGGGCGATGGGCTATAACTTTGTAAAAAACATATACACTACATTCATAATAAAAAAGATGTCACATATACGGAGCGAACATTTAGCTTGACTCAAGCCGTACATATGACAGCTTCTCTACCTCCGTATCTGTACGGCGGACAATATAAAAGCCCCCTATATATGTGCAGCGACCATTCGAGCTTGTCTCGACGGGAGCGAGCATATATAGGGGGCTTTATTTAATTGTTTGGATACAGATACACCTTACTTCCCTTGGAAGTTCGGTCTCCGTCGTTCAGCAAAGGCTCTTACGCCTTCTTTAAAATCTTCTGAGAAGCCTAAATACGTTTGTAATTCTACTTCAAGTTTAGCATATTCATCCCAACCACTGAAGAAGGCCGCCCACATTTGTTCTTTCATAGCTTTAAAGGAAAGTTCAGGTCCTTTAGCTAATCGTGTACAAAGGCGATCAGTAGTTTTAACGAGTAATTCTGGTTCACAGATTTTATATACAAAGCCATATTCTTTTGCTTTTTCAGCAGTTACAGCTTCACCAGTCATAGCAAGATGCATAGCACGATTCATACCAATCGCGCGAGTTAACAAGAACATACCACCCGCATCAGGCGCCAAACCTACATTTACAAAGGCTTGAATAAAACGGCTATTCGTAGAGGCAATACACATATCAGCGGCTAATACCATGTTAAAAGCCGCCCCAGCTACAGCACCATCAGTACTCATAACAACAGGCTTACTCATCTTTTTCATAGCAAAAGAAATTTGCATAACTAATTCTGCTATAGCCACTAAAGATTGTTGATCATCCTCTTCAACGGCACGTTTCATTTCAGATAAGTCGCCACCTACGGAAAAAACTTTACCCACGGCATTAAATAAGAGTACGCGCGCTTCTGGATTTGCTTCTGTGCGCTCAATAGCATCTAAAATCTCATTACACATAGGAATATTAAACCCATTTTGTACTTCTGGGCGATTAAAGGTAATTGTGGCAATTTTATTTTCTACTGAATACAAAATATTAGTATAGTCCATTAATAACTCCATTTCTAATCTGCGGAATTTAATTCCTTCCGTAAACTTAATACGTATGATATGTATCTCTCTTTGTTTCTAGTATACCGAATTTTATCGATATTGAAAAGGGCGAATAACAAAGGTCACGTTCGCTGTACGCCTTCAATACATCAAGTAGCGCTTAATTTTATGCCATTAGCATAGCAAATTTAATACTTCTACTTAAATATCAAGACGTCCCCAAGAACGCGACCTCATTATGTATTACAATATAATTTTGTATATATTCCAAATTGTTTTAATTATCTAGAAAAATCTTATTTTCTACAGCCTTCCCAGCCCTTACTTCACTGGACTTTTATTCTACTTCGCTTTTATTGCACTGAACTTTGCTTTTGTTGTACTTCGCTTTTATTGCACTGCACTTTGATTTTACTGCATTTTACTTTGTTCTACTTCGCATTTACTGCGCTGTACTTTACTTCTGTAGTACTATATTTTTATTTAAAAATCCCCTCTTTTACGGACTCTAAAATTTCTTTGCTAGGTTTGCCATGACCATAGAAATACGCCATCGCGATAAAGAGAATGCCACCAATCATATTTCCCAAAGTAACTGGGATTAGATTTTTCAAAACGAAATTGCCCCAAGTCAAGGAGGCAATCCCTTCTGGACTTACACCAATAGCCATAGCCTTTGCTGCAATAGCTGGGTCTTGAGCCGTCATAATACCAGCTGGAATATAGTACATATTGGCAATACTATGTTCAAAACCAGATAGCACGAACATAAAGATTGGCAAGAAAATCCCCATCACCTTAGCCGGCATGGACATGGTGGAAAAACTAAGCCATACAGCTAAACATACCAACCAGTTACAAAGGATGCCAAGCACTAAAGCGGAACCAAAAGATAAACTAATCTTTCCTAAGGCTATTTTTAGGGTCATAGCGCCTAATAAATGTCCACTACTTCCCCAAAGTCCTGATTGACAGAGACTCCAAGCAATAAATACAGAGCCTAAAAAGTTCCCTAAATACACCCAGAACCAATTGCGCAACATACGCGCTGCCGTTACTTCATTAGCTGCCAAACTTGCTGTGATAAGCACATTTCCTGTAAATAATTCACAGCCAGTAAGAACAACGAATACGAGCCCGCTACCAAAAATAAGTCCTGCCACTGTACGCCCTAGGCCAAAGGTCTCTGGCATAGATAGTAAATTATAAGCCCCCATATTAGATGCCTGCGCCGCAAACGCTATATACGCACCGGCTAAAAAACTGAGAATCAACATTCGTCCAATCGGCAACTGCGTTCTCCTAGCCCCAATCAAAATCGCTGCCGCTGTTGTTTCGATAGGTTTCAATAACATTGGTACTTGCATACACGTATCCCCCTTTAAGATTCCTTCTTACTAATCATTTTCATTCTTACTTAAGATCTCTTTACGCTCTGCGTATTCAGCTATAACAACGGCATTCTTTGGGTCTTCTTGGTCGATAAACAGTTCGGCTACATATAGTTTCTGTACCTAGTTTTACCATGTTGTTACAACAATCCCTAATACGGACTCTAGGAGTCCATTTAGCACTACACTATCTATTAATTGTAAATTAACATTCTATAGTATAGTTTGTATTCTCATTATAGCAGATAAAACTTCGTATAGATACAATTATTACAATTTTGTATATTGATTATTAATTTTGAGTATAAGTAATAATAGATTTAATTTTTTCGATTAAGAGATTACAAAACCATTACAAACACTTTACAGTCTTTTTTCTGTATCTTTTAGGGTATCTTTGTTAGGATTAGGGCAAGAAGATTCTATTATTTTACAGGAGGATTTCATTATGAATCAAAAACAGCGTCTTCGTATGACTATTATGTTAAGTTTAGCTAGTACCTTAGCTTTCTCCCCTATGATTGGTGAAGCTGCTACTGAAGCTAGTGCACAAGCAGCACCAGTAAAAGTTGTTGCTACTCAAGACTTAACCGCTAATCAAATGCCACAATTAAGCGACGATATTAAAATTTTACCTATTAATCGCGCGAAACTTTTAAAAGGCCAACAATTTGATTTTGAAGTCGAATTACCAGCTAATACTAAAGAGGTGGCGGTCACTATTAATGGCGAAGATGCAGCGAAAGTGCTAAATCAAACAGCCGAAATTACGGACCAAAGCACACATCTTTCTTATCGCTTAAATCAAGTTCATTTCACCAATACAGGTGCTCAAGTTGTAAAAGTTGTAGCATCCAATGGTGCTAGTAGCGTAACTAAAACAGCTAATTATGAAGTAGTGAACGAACAAGCTAAGAAAAAAGCTAAAAATGTTATTCTCTTCGTAGGTGACGGCATGAGCATGCAAGCTAAAGAAGTGGCGCGCATTTTA
Organism: uncultured Veillonella sp.; assembly: GCF_900545795.1. Classification (GTDB taxonomy): domain Bacteria; phylum Bacillota; class Negativicutes; order Veillonellales; family Veillonellaceae; genus Veillonella_A. The sequence goes on along the minus strand of NZ_URAR01000008.1, from coordinate 28,012 downwards.
TCTAAAGGCCTCTCCGAAGGTAAATACAATGATGTATTAAACATGGAGAAAATGCCTAATCTAGCCTTAATTACTACTTCTGGCTATGACTCCATTGTAACGGACTCTGCCAATAGTGCCTCAGCCTATAATACAGGCCATAAATCTGTAGTAAATGCCATGGGTGTCTATGAAAACAGCACACCTGACCCACTAGATGATCCAAAAGTTGAAACGATTGCTGAAATTGTGTCCCGTTCAAAAGGCATGTCTTATGGCATGGTCTCCACTGCCGCTGTTACGGACGCTACGCCTGCCGCCGTAACGGCCCATACGCGTCGCCGGGGCGAGCAAAACTTCATTGCCAGCGATTTCATTAACCGCAAACATCCTCCAGCAGTTGTGCTTGGTGGCGGTTCCCAATTCTTCTTACCTCTAGATGTACCAGGTTCCAAACGTAAAGACAATGTAAATGTAATTCAAGAGTTTAAAGATAAAGGCTATGAGTTTGCAGGCACTAAAACAGAACTCAATGCCCTAGGCAGTGACAAACCAATCTTAGGTCTCTTTACCTTAAACACTATGAATGTTTACATGGATCGCGCCTTCTTAGCACCAAATGAAAAAGTATTAAAAGGTTTCACTGACCAACCAGGTCTAGTTGATATGACTAAAAAAGCTATTGAAGTATTAGAAAAGAATCCAAATGGTTTCTTCCTCATGTCTGAAGCTGGTTCTATCGACAAGCAATTACACACTATGGATTGGCAACGTGCTGCCTATGACACTATCGAATTTGACCAAGCTATCAAATACGCTCAAGACTACTCTAAAGCTCATGGCGATAATACATTAATTATCGTAGTAGCTGACCATGCACATGGCATCAGCATTACTGGTACATACAGCGAAAATGATGGCAAAGTAGGTCGTGAAGGCGTACGTGTCTATGCAGATGCTAAATGGCCAACCTTCGTAGATGCTAACCAAGATGGATTCCCTGACAATCCTGATGCCGATGTGACCTTAGCTGTTCAATATGCTAACTCCCCAGATCATTATGAAAACTACCGCTTCCAGCCAACACCAAATGATCCAGCACGAGCTGGCAAAGATGGCCAAGTCATCGCTAACCCAAATCGTGCACCGCAAGGCGCTCGCCTTGTAGCTGGTTCATTGCCAACTACAACTGGCGAAACTAGCGAAGTTCACTCCGCTGACGATGTAGTACTCATGGCCCAAGGTCCTGGTTCTGAATACTTCCACGGCGTTATGGATAATACAGAAGTCTTCTTTGGTATTATGCGTGCCTTAGGCGTAGATGCTACTAAGGGTGTGGATAAGAAATGAAATTAATCAAATCCGCCGTTCGTTTTTTACTTCTCTTCTGTGTCCTACAAGGAGTGGCCTTGGCCACTCCTACTGTAGGCGCCCAGTGGCTTTCCTTTGGTGAAATGTACGCTGGAGCCACCTCTCAAGGGCTTATTTTATCGGACACCTTGCAGTCCCTCAACGGCAATACCGTGACTATGCAAGGCTATATGGCACCACCTTTAAAGCCAAGTATCAATTTCTTTGTGCTCACCGAAGTGCCTATGTCCATTTGCCCTTTCTGTTCGACTGATGCTGACTGGCCAAGCAATATTGTGGTTGTCTATTTAGATGATGCAGTTACTGCTTTGCCATATGACCAGGACATTACTGTAACAGGCCAATTAGAATTAGGTAGTTATGTAGATGGCGAAACAGGCTTTGTTAGCCTCGTTCGCATAAAAAATGCTACTGTTGAATAAACTATATTTATAGCCCTGCTCTACAGACAATCTCCGCTATATACTGGAGTGATTTTATGATTGAAATTAACAATTTAGTTCATCGTTATAAGGATGGGGAGCAATTTATTGAAGCCCTTCGCCTACCTCACTTTAAAGCTGAGACCGGTAGCCAATGGTGTCTTACCGGCGTCAGCGGAAGTGGCAAGTCTACCTTGCTACACTGCCTAGCAGGCCTCCTTAAGCCGAGTGAAGGTACAATCCAAATTGACGATATGAATATAACTGATAGCCCCTTAGCTAGCCTTACCAATTGGCGCCGGCAACATGTGGGCTACATTTTCCAAGACTTTAATCTCCTGAACTTCTTATCTGCTCAAGATAATATTTCTACCGGTGCTTATTTTAGCCACTTAACTGACAAATTGATGTATAAGAATGAGCTAGAGCAACTCATGGTATCCATGGATATTATTGGATTTGCCCACAAAAAGCCAGCCCAACTCAGTAAAGGGGAACAACAGCGCGTAGCCATTGCTAGAGCCTTAATTAAAAGCCCTAGCCTTATCTTAGCCGATGAGCCAACAGCCAATTTAGATGCCAAAAATAGTGAAATTGTGCTTAATTTGCTCAAATCCTATTGTGAAACTAAAGAAGCGACCCTCATAATCGCTACTCACGATGCATCGATTATGACAGCCTTTACCAATCAGCTTCATCTAGAGAAATCTACCGGCATCCCCCTAGAGGCTAGAAAGTCAGGTGACCTATGATTTATCGCATTGCTTGGAAACAACTATGGTCTAAACCATTGACAACACTTCTACTCCTCCTAGTCATGGCCACGTCTATTGGCCTTAGCGTATTAGTAGGGACTTTAGGATTAGGCTTTCAACAAGGCTTAACAACTGCCACCGAGCCCTTTACCTTACTCATTGGCGCCAATGGTAGTAGTCAACAAATGGTTATGAATACAGTCTTTTTACAGGATCGACCATTGAGTAATATTCCCTATAGTGAAGTAGAAAAGCTTCGCAATCAACCCAAACTAGTCTTAACTGCTGTGCCAATCGCCATGGGCGATAGTGTGGAAGGATTTAGACTCATCGGTACAGAAGCAGACATCTTCACCCTCCGTCCTAAGCCTAAAGCCCCCGAATGGCTTCGGATTGACAAGGGCGATGTCTTCAAAAAGCCATTTGAAGCTGTTATCGGTGTTGACGTAGCTGCACGTACAGGTCTCAAAGTAGGCGATACATTCTACTCCACTCATGGCCATTTAGCTAAGGGCAAGTCTCATGAAGAACATCCCTTTACAGTCGTAGGCATTTTAGATACTACTAAAGGCCCCTATGACCAGGCTGTATTAACTGATATTCAAAGCATTTGGGACTTACATGGCATGAAGACTTCAGCAGAAACCAATGTAAAAGGTCCAGTCACTACAATTCTAGTAGAGCCTATGGGGTATAGCCAAGCGTATCAATTAGCTAGCTCCTATACTAATCGTAAAGATGTGCAAATCGTCTTCCCTGCCCAAACTATCGTACAACTCTTCAATTTAATGGGCCGAGGCGAACAAATTTGGCAACCTATTGGCTATTTAATCATTGGTCTATCCTTGCTTGTAATGATAGTTACCATTTATTTATCTACCATGAGTCGAATTCGTGATTATGCTATTTTAAAGACCTTAGGCGCATCCTCTAAACAGCTTTATGCTATTTTATGTTGCCAGTCTACGACCATCCTTATTTTAGGCGTAGTACTCGGCTCCATTGCAGGCTTTAGCGTCTATGCTACCATTGCTAATTACGTAACTAGCACTTCTGCTATCCATGTGCCTAGTAGTATTACCTTATTGCCATATCCACTATTAGGACTCATCATACTGGTAGGCTTATTGGCTAGTTTAATTCCACTCTATGTATTACAAAGACGCATCAACAGCTTATTAAGCTCTATTTACTAATATTACACTCTACACACCTAATACAAAAACAACTCCCTCAGAATACTTTGAGGGAGTTGTTTTATATTGTATATTATTTTTTACCTAATATATAATCGTATGCATATTTATAGATTGTTTTATATCTACTTTTTATATCTACTTTCTATATTATTTTATGCCCACTTCACTAGCATTTGCCAACAGTGTTACCATCTCTGGTATAATATTGGCCTCATACGCTAGTACTTCTGCTTCAATAGTAAGCACTACTTGGCGCATTTGCCCTTTAAGGCCTTGAATAATGCGTACAATAGCACGCTGCTCTAATTCATCAGCTGATTCTAATACGAAATCAAAGTTCGTAACGATGATGCGATCTAATTTTACAAAGCGCTCCATGAAATCAGCTACATGTCCATATGTAACACTATCTGTGTAATCCTTAGCTAATTGTTCCCCTGTAATTTCCATGATGTTCCAATTAGCGGTGAAATCTGCTTCATAAGTAGCTAATTCTTTCAAAAATTGTGCTGTATGAGCTGCTTTTCCATGAAGAATCATTGGATTATACTCAATATCTCGTAAACGGCCTGATACATCCATAACCGCGTCTTTTACATTATCTTCCAAGGAAACCTTAGATACTAACATATCATCTTTATTTGTGCTCATAATAAACTCCTTATATAATACATTATTTAGCGGCTAACATGAGTACTCTTTACAGTTCTATAAACGTGCTAACACTGTCATAGTATTGGTGCCGTAACACTTACTATGTATATAAGTGCTTAGACCTACAAACTCGGTACGCATGAAGCCTATGAGTAATTATAAAATGGAAAAAGTCGATAGTCTAATCAGACTATCGACTTCATTGTACCACAAGTTAATCCCTTTAAGTAAGATTAACATTCACTTACTTTTTTCCTTGGCTGCTAAAGCGGCAGCTTCAGTTCTCTTACGAATTGCATCAATAAGAGGTTTTACTTCTAAGAATTCTGCATCAGTCAAACGAAAGGTCCGTCCTTTTCTATCAAATAATGATTTCTTACGGCCGGCTCCCACACGCTTTCCTCCCCATTTGTTATTTTTCATAACATCCCTCCATCTTGGGAAAAGAGTACCTCTGTCTTTCTAAAACAAAATCACTTACTTTGGTCTAACTACAGTATATACTATATAAATAGGCAAATTCAACTTTTTATTTCTAGAATCGGCAATAAAATTGCATTTTTTTGTATAATTACTTTATTTTTCAAAATTTTGCAACATTTATCTTGTTTTTAAACATAATCTATCAAGATTTTATAAAGATTTTACTACAGTAAAGTAGAAAAAATTATAGCAGTAAGTAAAAAGTCATATGACCAATTACGAACTGCTATAAAAATTTCTTAATTTCCTATTAATTTGCTAGATTTAAGTAAAATTCACCTAATATTGACTTTTACTACCTAAGCCCTCATGGGCTTATATTTTTATGCACATCTTGAATAAAACAGTTATAAACGGTCAGATAATTCCATCCAACGCTCCGTTTTTGCTTCCCATTTTGCTTCAATGTCTGCTCGTTCTTTCATGGTTGTTTGCAAGGCTTCGTAATCGCCACTAGCTTGATTTAACATAGCATCATAAGCCTTTAATAAACCCTCTAGTTCAGCTATCTCTGATTCTAACTGAACTAGCTCATCTTGTTCAGCCTTAGTCAATGGTTTAGATGTTGAAACAGGTGGCTTTAAATTCTCTATTGGATTTTCTGCTGGATGTGCTACTGGATGCCCTGCTGGATTTCCTTCCTCTACAGTGTCCGTGCGAGTATTGCTTTCTGCTACCTTGCTAGACTGACGATCATGGCGTCCACTCTTGCCAGGGCCCTCTAAATCGCCCAAATGCAACGTAATACGACCAGCTTCAATAGCCTCTTTATACTCGGAGTAGGCTCCATGAATAACTTCTATCTCGCCCTGCCCCGTGAAAATAAATACTTTATCCACAACGCGGTCTAAAAAGTAGCGATCATGGCATACTGTAATAACAACGCCGCTAAAAGTGTCTAAAAAGTCTTCTAAGACCTCTAAAGTCGGTATATCTAAGTCATTAGTCGGCTCATCTAAAAGAAGCACATTAGGAGCGCTCATAAGCAATTTTAAAAGGTATAGACGACGCTTCTCCCCGCCAGACAGCTTGCGAATAGGCACACCATGTAGCTCTGGGGTAAATAAAAAGCGTTCTAAGGCCTGACCAGCGCTCAAATGACTGCCATCAGCAAGCACAATATAGCGATAGTCTTCACGAATATAATCTAATACCCGTTGGTCCTCATCAAAAGCAGGTAATTCCTGCTTAAAATGTGCTATGCGCACAGTTTCTCCGCGACCAACTGTTCCCTCCATAGGCGTATAGGTGCCATCGAGTAAACCCATAAAAGAAGATTTACCAATCCCATTAGGCCCTACAATGCCGATGCGGTCATGACGCCCCATGTGATATGTAAAATCCTTCACAATCACTCGATCATCGAAGGCAAAATGTAAGTTTTCAATATCAAATACAGTTTTACCTAAGCGACTCTTTAAGGCTATAGGATCCATCGTATCGGCGCGACGAGCTACGTCTTGTTTCTTTAAGTTCTCAAAGCGCTGCAAACGAGCCTTTTGCTTAGTAGAGCGTGCTTGTGCGCCACGGCGAACCCATGCGAGCTCGCGCTTTAGAAATTGACGCCGCTTCTCTGCCGACGCTGCTTCACGCTCTTCACGGTCTGCCTTTAGCGCTAAAAACTTCTCATAATTACCTTCATAAGTATAAAAATGATGATTAGATAATTCTAAAATTTCATCACTTAAGGCATCAAGAAAATAGCGGTCATGTGTACTAATTACTAAACCGCCTTTGCGAGCTAGCAAATATTTCTCTAGCCAATCAATGCTCGCCTCATCCAAATGATTGGTAGGCTCATCTAAGAGCAATAGGTCTGATGGATATAAGAGGGCCTGCCCCAACGCGAGGCGACGACGCTGTCCGCCAGACAAGAGCTTAACAGGCCGCGTTAAATCAGTAAAACCGAGTTTAGACAAGATTGTCTGTCCCTGTTGCTCTACATCCCAGCCGCCATCTGTATCCATGCGCTGTAAAAGGCGTAAGTGAGCCTCACTACCAGGTGCTTCTTTAGCCACTTTTTCATATTGGCGAACTAAACCTAATACAGGATGATGAGCTAAAAAAATATTCTCTAAAATAGACGCCTCTTCATCGAATTCAGGCGCTTGAGGCAAATAATAAATAGACGCTTTGCCATTGCGTAAAATACTGCCCTTCTCAGGCTCTTGAAGCCCCGCTAAGAGCTTCAAAAAGCTTGACTTGCCCGTTCCATTCACACCGATTAAACCAATGCGCTTGGAATCTGTAAAAGTCATATTAGCGCCATCAAATAAACGACGTGTTCCATATGAATGGCCTACATCTTGTAAAGTTAATATATTCATGGATTATTTCAAAAATTCCTTTTTCATATCATCAAAGGTTAAGGCGCCAGTTAAGATAATTTTGCCATCTTCTTCAATCGTAGGCACATATTCTAAGCCTAACTTCATGCAGTGATCATCATGGGCTAAAATCGTATCTAAATAACGACCTTCAGCCAATACTTCTTTAGCACCGTTAACGCCTGCTTTTTCTGCAATCTTTAAAATAACCGCATCATCAGCAATATTTACTTGCTCTACGAAATAAGCGTGAAATACAAGATCTACATATGCTTCTTGAACACCTTGTTTAATAGCTTCTTCTAAAATTTGCAAGGACTTTTTAGTATTGTAAATCTTAAACATATCCCCTGGTGTAGCCCCTACTGGCTTGCCAAGATCATTGAGTTTCTTTTGATGCTCATAAGGATCGCTTAGATTAAAATCAATGCCTTCCAATGCAGTATCAGGATGAATTTCCCAACTGAAATATTCAACTTCAATAGGCTCCTTAGTTTCTTTCTTAATAACTTTTAAAAATTCGTGCTCATTGTAGCAATAAGGGCAACAAAAATCAAAATATACGCGAATCTTTCTCATACAAATTCATCCTTTCTAATCACTAAAAACAACTATCACTGCGATAAGAGATTAATTGTCAAAAAAAGTCCGCCTTAGGAAAGGTGGACTTTTCTTATACACTTACCTGAGCCCCTTACACTTCTTCATCGTAACGAGCAATATTTTCTTGTCGAATGCCCTGTAAATGGGACAGTAATTCGTCAGTATCTTCTACGCGCGTAAATAATTCGCCAAAATAATGAGAGTCTTCAATAGTTACACTCCACTGAAATGAATCATTTTCATCATAAAGGGTAAAAATAATTGGCTCTTCTAAACTGCCTGGAACATTGCCATTATCATCGGTAATGGTCGCATATTCACCATCATCACTAATTTGATAAAACAAAGTATCGCGATCATCAATTTCAACTAGCTCAAACCCTAAATTTTCATAAAATGACTCTAACGTGTCACTGTCCATATGAATCCTCCTCTTATACACTATTTATACTTAAATTACATTTATTTTACAAAAAAATCTCAAGTAATGCAAATACTCCTTAGGTATTACTTAAGCTCCTTTGGCTTCTCACGCGTTAAGAGCTCTTGAGCTGCCACTACAATATTGCTAGCACCATCAATCTTCCACTGCGCTTCAAGCTCTGCCATCTTATGAAGGCGCTCTGGATTATTAAGGAGTGCAGTCACTACATCTTCTAAATTGTGAATGTCTCGTGCCCAACGAGCATAGCCTTGTTTTTCTAAAAATGCTGCATTGCTCTCTTCCTGTCCTGGAATAGCGCTGAAAAACACCATAGGAAGGCCTACAGTAATCGCCTCCATACAGGTTAAGCCACCTGGCTTAGTGACGAGTAACGTGGCGTCCTGCATCAATTTAGCAATATCTAAGGTATATCCATAAATAGTAGTAGGCTTATGCATATGCTTTTGCATAGCTACTAAGCCTTCATATAAATCAGAATTGCGGCCTGTTACAACAATGAGTTGATCAATGCCTTTCACTTCATCTAAACGGCGTAATGCCGTTTCTAAGCAGCCTAAACCTAAACCGCCGCCCATAATGAGGACCGTTACAAGGCCATTCGTATCATAGGCTGTTTCACGAGGTGCAAAAAAACTGCGTCGTACAGGAATCCCCGTAACAGTTATTTTATGAGCTGAAATGCCTGCCTCACAAAGCTCTTGCACCATTCGTTCATGGCCTACAAAATACGCATCAATTTGCTTATACACCCAAAATTGATGCACTTCAAAATCAGTAATCACGGCCACTAGAGGGACGTCAATTAAATTTTGACGCTTTAAAATACAAGCGGCTCCACAGGGAAATGGATGAGTGAAAATTACTACATCTGGCTGCTCCCGTTTGATTAATTTTAACATGCGCCGTTTGAGCATCCATGCCAGTGCGGTCTGCACAGCACTGCCTTTGCGATCTCCTTGCGATAGACGATATATTACATCATATAGCATAGGAAATACGTCAATCATCTTTATGTAAGTTTCTTTTAATAAATTATCAAAAGAAAAGGTATCTGTATCTAAAAAATCGACATGAGTAATATGAGCTTGTGGATTTTTTTCTGCCCAGTACTCTTCGATAGCTCGCGCTGCTTGCGTATGGCCTGTGCCAATCGAAGCGGATACGATAAGTATGCGTTCTTGCTTTTGATCGTCCATTCACTGTCTCCTTCCCTAGAGAGTATTATAACATATTTTCTAGGGAATTTTAGTGCCCTTTAGTAAAGGATACTTTAGTTTATTGTAAAAGAAAAAAGAGACCGCTTAGGCCAGACTTGAGCAAGTCAAGTCTGCATATACCTAATGGTCTCTTTTAATGCCACATCGTAATTATTTTTTACGAGGCTTAACTTTTGCTTCTTTTTTAGCTGCGTTAACTAATTCTTTTAATTGTTTACCAGCTTTGAAAGCAGGGGATTTGGAAGCAGCAATCTTAATAACTTCGCCAGATAATGGATTGCGGCCTTCACGAGCTGCACGTTCGCGAACTTCGAAAGTACCAAAGCCAATTACTTGTACTTTTTCGCCTTTTGCTAATTCATCAGCAACGGTTTCAAATACAGCTTTTACTGCTTTTTCAGCGTCTTTCTTACTAAGTTCAGTTTTTTGTGCAACAACTGTGATTAATTCTGTTTTATTCATGACAGAACCTCCTTAAAAAATAGAATGTATTTCATTCAGATACAATGTGACACAATGCCCCATTACAATGAATGCTCTTTTTCTAACACCTTCGCCGCGTCCCAAAACGCGTCTAGTTCATCCAGTGAAAAATCGTCCCAAGACTTCCCACTCTCTTTTACACATTTTTCAACATATAAAAAGCGACGTCTAAACTTGTTGTTAGTGCGGTTTAGTGCATTTTCACCGCCTATTTTATACCATCTTAAAAGATTAATCAAGGAGAAAAGTACATCTCCGGCCTCTAATTCCATATTTTCTTTGTCTTTTTCACCTACAGCGGCCTTAAATTCATCAATTTCTTCTTGAAACTTTGCCCAAACTGGTGGCTCTGTATCCCAGTCAAAACCTACCTTAGCAGCTTTCTCTTGTAGTTTCTGAGCCCCTAATAAGGCCGGTAAGCCCTGAGACACAGAGTCTAGGATACTATCCCTTTGATGGCCCTTTTCCTGCCCTTTAAGCTCATCCCAGGACAATGTAGCCTGTTCTTTATCTTTGCCAAACACATGGGGATGACGACGAATCATTTTGTTAGATATATCATCAATTACATCTTGCAGAGAAAATAATCCATTTTCTTCAGCCAGCTGAGCATGAAACACAATTTGTAATAATACATCGCCTAATTCTTCACGCAAATTATTGGCATCTTTATTATCAATGGCGTCTAATACTTCATATACTTCTTCAAGTAAATACCGTCGCAAGCTACTATGGGTTTGCATTAAGTCCCAAGGGCAGCCGTCCTGAGGATCGCGCAATGCGGCCACTACCTTGCGAAGCGGCTCTAAAGACGCAAAGTCTTTTTTATCCATTCTTTCACCTTCTATAACAATTTATCATTCATTTAAACTTTACTCATCATCTAGTTCTTTCTTCGCTCGTAAGGCCGCCATCCGCTTTCCTATAATAGGCATAGAAGCCCATTCATCGGCTTTTATGGTCTTAGTTATGAGAAGACCTGCACTATACACGATAACAGCGATAATAATAGAGCCTAAAACACCTACTGCATTGCCTGTTAAGGAGCTTAAGAAATAATATGTCACCACAGTCGCACCACCCATGGCCAGTGCAGAGAAGAATATTTTAATCGTCTCTACCCATGGTATGGAATACTGAATATAGCGTTTTACAAAAATCATATTCAATAAGGCAGCTAAGCCAAAGTCAATATTCGTAGACCAAGCCGCACCATTAATGCCCCATTCGGGAAGACCAGTAAGATACCAGCTAAGCGGAATTTTAATAATCGTACTAATCAGTAGATTCAACATCGGTATAGACGTATGCCCTAACCCTTGTAAAATCCCTGTTGTCACCTGTTGCATGCCCAACAAGAAAATGCTTAAGCTCATCACCGCAATAGGACCCCCTGCATTAGGCGTAGCGTATAGCATATCAGAAATAGGCGTCGCCAACACGCAAAGGCCTACAAAGGCAGGGACTGTAATCAAACTAGTTATCTTTAATGCTACATGGCTGCGATTTTGAATCTCCTGCATATCCTTTTTCGCATAGGCCTCTGAAATAGCTGGTACCAAGCTGGCTGCCAAAGAGGTCGTCAAAATGATAGGCAAATTCACTAATGAAGTGGCCATCCCCGTTAAATAACCAAATAAAGTGGTTGCCTCACGCATAGTATACCCTACTTCAATAAGGCGCCCTGGCACTACTTTTAAGTCAATCCCTGATACGATGGGCATCATAATATTGGCCATAGATACAGGAATAGCTAACACAAATAAACGCTTCATAATCTGCCAAGCAGATTCACTAATTTGTGACTCATCTTGAAGAGCTACTAAAGAGGCTCTCAGATGGCGTTGTCGATAATAAAAATAGACGAGTACTAATAAGCCCCCAGTAACGCCTGGAAAAGTAGCTAATGTGGCGCCGGCTGCTGCCATGGGAAGACCATGAGGGAGCAAGAAAAGGGCAAAACCTACCATACAAGTAACGCGCAAAGTTTGCTCTACTACTTGTGATACACCGGTTGGCAACATGTCTTGAAAGCCTTGAAAATAGCCTCGTAATGCGCCCAACAAGGTCACTACAATGATGGCTGGCGTCAAGGTCATCAAAGCATAACTACTGCGCGGATCCGCTAACCATTGTTCTTCAATAAGCCAGGGGATGCTGAGAAATAGAGCTAAGCTAAAAAATGAGCCCAATAGGAACAAAACTAAGCCAGATACTTTAAAAATCTTATGAGCTCCGCGCATGTCCTTATGCGCTAATTTATCAGCAATCATAATCGAAATAGCTACTGGTAAACCGGCTGTAGCTAAACTGACAATAATTTGGTACAACAAGTAGGCCATTTGATAGAGGCCAATGCCCTCGCCCCCTAGAATGCGGGCGATGAGCACTTTGCTAAAAGCTCCAATAATTTTAACGATAATACCTGCTATCGTTAAAATCATGGCACCCTTTAAAAATCGATTCATCGGTTCCTCCTTAATGACCTACTTTATCACTCGTCTGACCTGTCCCACTACTAGAACCTGCAGTGGGTAACGGTTTACTCAACACAATAGACTCTGAGCTACCAGCGGTATCGCGCTTACTCAATTCATTGAGTAAATTGTCGCAAATCACCATAATCGGTGCCGTTAAGCCTCCTAATTGATAGGTAAGACTAGCTGGCTTCGTATCCAGCACTCTCATGCGGTCCCATTCTTTAGCTGGCACAGATGCCATATCCCATTCACTCATTTTAGAATCATCAGCCCACACCACCGTAATCATATGATTGCGCACAGCGATGCTCTTAATGCCAATTTCTCTGGCCTTTTCTTTTAACATGGCCAATTGCAACAAGCGATTGACTGGTTCTGTAGGTGTACCAAATCGGTCAATTAACTCATCTGTAAAATCGCGCAAATCACCTAAACTATGAATTTGTAATAAGCGTTGGTAAATCTGAATCTTTCTTGCACTATCCTTAATATACGCATCATCAATAAAGGCATCAACCCCTAAATCAATGCTTGGAGAGGCTAGTTCTTTTGGTTTTACTTCCTTATGTTGTGCTTTAGCAATCGCTTCTTCTAACATCGAGCAATATAAAGCAAAGCCCACTGATGCAATATTGCCATGCTGCTGAGAACCTAGTAAATTACCTGCACCGCGAATTTCTAAATCGCGCATGGCCAATTTAAAGCCTGCACCTAACTCAGTAAATTCCTCAATCGCTTTTAAACGCTTTTCTGCTGTTTCACTGAGCATTTTATCTGGACGGTACATAAAATACGCATAGGCGCGACGACGTGAACGGCCGACGCGACCACGCATCTGATAGAGTTGAGACAGGCCTAAGTGATCCGCATCATACACAATGATAGTATTAGCATTAGGAATATCAAGACCTGTTTCGATAATGCTCGTACAGAGCAATAAATCATATTGCCCTTCATAGAAGTCCACCATAATGCTTTCCATCTGCGTACCTGTCATTTGCCCATGAGCGATGGCAAAGCGTAAATCAGGCATAGCTTGCTCCAACAATTCAGCCATATGAGTAATCGATGCCACGCGATTATAAACAAAATAAACCTGGCCACCGCGCTGAATTTCACGGCGAATGGCATCTACAATTAACTTCATATCATACTCTACTACATAGGTTTGCACTGGCAAACGGTCCTCTGGTGGCGTATTGATTACACTCATTTCACGCACGCCCACCAAGCTCATATGCAAGGTTCGTGGAATCGGTGTAGCACTCAAGGTAAGCACATCGATAGAATTGGCCCAACTCTTCCATTTTTCCTTTTGTGCTACCCCAAAGCGCTGCTCTTCGTCTACAACTAAGAGGCCTAAATTTTTAAATTGTACTTTTTTATTTAATAACGCGTGGGTACCAATTAATACGTCTAATTCGCCTTCACTGGCGCGCTTAATAATCTCCTTCTTTTCCTTAGCACTGCGGAAACGATTGAGTACGTCCACGCGCACCCCAAAGGAGCCTATGCGGTCTAAGAAAGTTTGATAATGTTGCTGTGCCAGTACAGTTGTAGGCACTAAGACAGCCACTTGTTTGCCACTCATTACCGCCTTAAAAATAGCGCGCATAGCCACTTCTGTTTTACCAAAACCTACATCACCGCAAAGCAAACGGTCCATAGGAGTTGGTTTTTCCATGGACTCTTTGATTTCACGAGTGGCTTGTAATTGATCCTCCGTCTCCTCATAGGGAAAGGCTTCCTCAAACTCTTGTTGCCACGGTTGGTCTGGTAAAAAAGCGTACCCCTGCACAACTTCGCGTTCCGCATAAAGTTGTACTAACTTTTCAGCTAAATCATCAATAGACTTCTGTGCTTTCTGGCGTACCTTGCCCCATTCACGGCCGCCCATTTTATGAATCTTAGGTACATCGCCTTCATTGCCAATATACTTTTGCAATTGATCTAAATTATCAGCCGGCAAGTATAGACGATCAGTCCCGGCATACGCAATTTCAATATAATCCTTATGAATGCCTTCTGTTTCAATCGTCTTCAAGCCTACATACTTACCAATACCATGGATGGAATGAACTACATAATCGCCTACAGTTAAATCACTAAAATAGGTAATTTCCTGCCCTTTAGGTGCTTTTTTACGCAGCTTTTTCTTTTGCTGTCCAAAAATATTACCTTCAGTTACTACAACGAGATCACAATGAGGCAATTCAAAGCCATCCGTTAATAAGCCCTCTACAATTAATACCTGCTGAGGTGTTAAAGCTAGCTCAGAGCCCTTTACATAGTCTATATGTGCCTCAGTTAAGGCCCGTTCAATGCCTTCACAGCGCTGGCGATTATTCATGACTAAAATAATCTGTCGCCCACGTTCTTGCCAAGCTTTAATCTCATCAGTTAAAAGGGGAATTTGCCGTTCGAAGGATATCATCGACTTGCCTTGAAGGCCTACCGTATGACTTGTGCCAAAAGAGGCAATGCGCTGTTGTAAGAAGTTAAAACCGACTTCGCTATGCGCCTCTGCTGTATTAAGTAGCTCAGACCAGGTCATATGCTGCGCACGATGCGTTGCATCTTCCTTTAAAAAGCCCTTTAAAGCCTCTTGTAGGCGGTTTGGCTCATCATAGATGATAATCCCCTTATGGGCATAGGAAAGAAGCGAATCCGTTTCATTAACGTCATTATTTTCGGCACTGCTAATTTGATTGTCGCCATGAATATTAAATGGCATAATCGTACAGTCCTCCACGACTTCAATAGAACGCTGTGTATCGCGCGAGAAAATACGTATTGTGTCAATTTCATCATCAAAGAATTCAATACGATAAGGATTGTCACTGTTGACAGGGAAAATATCTAAAATATCGCCGCGCACACTAAAATGACCACGTTGTTCCACCTGGTCTGTTCGTTCATAGCCGCTAGCTACTAATTTTTCTAATAAAATCTCACGATTTACTTCGGCATGTAAGTCAAAGTTAATAATGTATTCTTTAAGAACTTCAGGACTTACAATATATTGTGTCGCCTCTTCAATTGTGGCTACCACTACCACTGGCTTGCCAGTAAGTAATTTACCTAACGCCCCCATCTGAAGCGCTTGATTTTCTAAACTGCGTGCCGCTGTTATAAAGGCTACCTTTTCTGTAATGGGAAAGGGCACAACCTCTACTTGAGGCAATAAAAAAGCTAAATCACGCTCCCAGCGCTCCTTATGCTCTTTATCGTGCACTATAATGATCGTCGGCTTTGCCCCAATGCGCCGTAGAGCCTGACTAAAAATAAACGATTTTTGAGAACCGCCCAGGCCATATACAATATGTTTGCCCTTCGTCTCAAAGACCTGCTCTGCTTCTTCATAGGCAGGATATTTATATAACAAATCTTGTAATGATTCCATGAATAACTCCATTTTTCTTACCAAGCTTAGGGAACGACAAAACGGGCTTTAGCAATGCCAAAGCCCCGATGTACGTATGAATTAAGTGTACCATACTCCCTAGAAGCATGCAATATCTCCTACTGTCATGATATAATATATACATCTTAGTTTACTCTAATTTGTTTACTCTAATTTTATTTTACTCTAAGTTTAGGATTAGGGTTTACTCTAAGGTTAGGTGTTTGTTAGATTTTCACTAGTGCTAAACTACTTGCACCAATGCTTAAATTGAGTAAAGCTAAGACACTATATTTAGATTATTTTTTATGGAGGTCATTATGATTAAAGAAAAATTAGTAGAAATGGCAAGCTCTTATTTTAAAGTAGATGAAGAAAAATTTTTAAATGTTGTAAATAATATTGAAAGCCTTGATGTAAAGAGCATTGAAGATATTAAAAATCTCGACCAAGCTCAACTTACTACACTAGTAGAAAGCTTAACTAATGCTTTTGGCGATACAGAAGCGGCTCAAGGTCTTATGGGTGGGCTTTCTGATATGGCAGGTAAATTCTTTAAATAAGAATATCATCTTTAGAATAACCAATTATAAAATAGCCAGTAACTACAGCTGTAGTTACTGGCTATTAACAATTTGTCTACACTTTAGATTTATTTACACTTTAGATTTATTTACACTTTAAATATTATATGCAAATTAAAAACCCCCTAATGCTAGATTACTCTAACATTAGGGGGTCTTTTTTACAATAATCTATTTAAATTATTGTTCTTTTTGGATTTTACCACCATAAACATCACGGAATACTTCATTAACTTTATCATCTTCATTGTTAATGCGTACACGTTCTACTTTATGACGATCTCCATCTTCGCCTGATACACGATCTACACGACTATGGTCTAAATTGCTTAATAAGGTAATTTCAGAGTTAAACTCTTGAATGCCTTTAAGCATATCACGATCCATAGGAGCCCCATTTTGAATTGCACGGTATAAAGCCGCTGCAAATTCATAACGAGTTAATGTGCGATCACCTTTAAATTCTCCATCAGGATAACCTGTTAATAAACCTTTATCAGCTAAAGATTTCACATAGCTATATGCCCAATGGTTTTGAGGTAAATCAGAGAAGTTTGCTTCAGTGCCTGCACTAGGTACAGCCACACCCATATTACCACCGCGTTTAAGCTGTTCAATTTCTGCACTTTGTGCTTGAATTTGTTCGCTTTGTGCTTTAACAATTTCTTTGAGTGCCTGTACATCTTTAGCCAAGGCTACTTTAGAGTTATTAACGCCACTGCTTTGACCTAACTTAAAGCTTACACCAGCATTAACCATATTTTCGCCACCGCCAAAGGTACCGCCTACGCTAAACATAGTGTCTTCATTAGGGCGATAGTAAGCACCTACAGCCGCTGCATTTGCACCACGGTAGTTACCGTAGCCTGCTGCAAAATCCCATTTATCATCTGGATTGAAATCTAATGGATGTAATGCCGCCAGTGCAGCTGATGCAGCACCTACACGATTAATACGGTTTCCTAATTTAGCTACAGAACCGCCAATAGCGTTAACCGCTTTGTTAGTTTCGTACAACTGACCACCATTCACTGCATCAGTAGACCCTTCACCAATATAGCCAGGAGCTACAGAGGTAATTTGGTTGCCCTGTGCATCAATGATAGGTGCATATGTATTGCCATTAGCATCCACGGTTTCAGGACGAACTACTAAAGCCCCTTCAACAGCGAAGCCATCATTCATAGTAACCGCGCGACCACCATTATTAATGCCTTCATTACTAATAGTCATACCACCAACAGAGATACTACCAGCTTCTGTAAGATTAATATCTTTAGCTGTTTGAACAACTAATTTGCCATCTTGGTTTACTACGCCCACATTGCCAGATACAAGTTGAGTATCAGCAGCATTGTAATCACCTACAACGGAAAGTGTAGCACCAAGGTCTTTATGAATCACTTGACCGTCATTGCCGACAAAGTTTAAGCCACTTGCTTTTGCTTTATTAAGCTCATCAGTGGTAGCTAAACCTGCTTTATCAATGGATCCTTTAATCAAGCCTTCTACTTGACCCATGTTGACAGCATCGCCAGCGTCTTTACCAGCTGCAATATTAGTAATTCTATTGCCGCCATTATTTAAGCCAGCATCGGTTAATGTTACAACCTTTTCTGCTGGTACTGCAGAGCCATCACTTGGATTAGCTGGCGTAATTGTAATACCAGTATTAGTTACAGAAGTTGTAGGACCGTCTGCTTTAGAAGCAGTCAAACCACCAGATGTCATGTTAGTAGTGGTACCAGCTTTTTCATCGCTCGCTGTAACGCCTGTAGAAGTCAAAGTTGTACCTTGTCCTATAGTGCTATTAGAAGAGGAAATGCTATCGCCTTTAACAACGGTAGTATTGCCCTTATCATCAGTAGTTGTAACGCTGCCTTTATCTAGTGTAATGTCATTAGCTAATTTCACATTGAGCTTGTCATTTTCTACTACAACCCCAATATTACCATCACTTAATGCCTTATCACCACTGCCACCAACGATATCAACAACAGCACCATTATTGCGTGTTAAGGTGTCGCTTGTAGCACCTTCACCAGCTTTATCGCCTCGGAAGCCTAATGATCCTAAAGTACTATTTTGAGTTAATGTATCTACACGTCCAGTCAAGTCTTTTAACTGTTTGTAGTTAACTGCATCGGCATCTTCACTACCAGCAGCAAGACCAGTAATCTTCTGACCAGCCCCCATAGCAATACCTGTATTGGAAATGGTCGGACCACCAGTTACAGATACTTTATTCGTTGTTACGCCATCAGCATTGGTAATAGTAGTACCACCTACAGTTAAACCATCATTGGTAAGCTTGTTGCCACCAGATAGAGTTAATCCAGACGCATCTAACTTACTTGGTGTAGCCCCTTCAGCACTTGGACCAAATTGTACAGAACCTGTAGTACCAAGGTCTAAGTTATTGTTAAGGGATACTTTGTAATCTGTACCAGCTTCTGCTGTAGCCTCTGTTTTCGTAACAGTCACATTAGAGCCTGCTGTTACTGATTCTTCTAAACCAGCTTTTTCTAATTGTGCTTGAGTAGCAGCATCTAAACCAACTTTATAAGTAGTAGTGCCTGGCACTGTTGTAGAGTCAGCTTGTACAGTAATACCACTGTTTTCTGCTTTTTCTACTTTAACAGCCGTTTGTGCTACTTCTTTGATCTTGTTAGTACCAGCATCAGATAAGTTGCCTAAATCTTTATTGGCTGCATTATCTGCATTAGCAAGAGATGCCTTAGCACTTTCAGATAAATCAATAGCATAATCTGTAGTACGATTTTCAGCTGTACTTGCACTTGCTGTTACCGTTAGATATGCTGTGGCCCCTTCAGCAGCAGTTGGTGTACTTACAGTTGTTTTATCTGCATTTACTTTATAAGTAGTAACACCTGTACTTTCAGATGGTTCAGTTGTAACTGCTGTATTAATACCATCAGCTACTACAGTTTTACCTGCGGACACTACTGTCTTAACATCAGAAATAGCTTTTTCTAAATCAGCTTTCGTAGACGTTAATTGACCATAATTTACTGCATCACCTGCATTTGTACCAGCTGCTACATTAGTAATAGCCTTACCACCAGCATTAATGCCACCCTCTTTAGTTACAGATGGACCATCAGTGATAGTTAAACCACCAGCTTCTACTTTAGTATCGCCAATAGTTACAGATCCTGCATTACCAAGATTTAAAGTATTATTAAGTGATACTGTATACTCGGCACCAGCTATCTCAGTCGCCTCTTTTTTAGTAACAGAAATATTAGCACCTGCTGCTACTGATTCTTCTAAGCTCGCTTTTGCTAGTTTTTCTTTAGTATCAGCATCTAAACCAACTTTGTAAGTCGTTGTACCTTGTACTGTACTGGAATCAGCCTCAACAGTAATGCCACTGTTTTCTGCTTTGGCTACTTTAACAGCATCATTAGCCAGTGCTTTTACTGTGCTCTGGCCTGCTGGAGTAATATTGCTTAAATCTTTATTCGCTGCATTGCCAGCATTGTTAATCGCTGTTTGAGCATCTTCAGCTAATTTTACTGTATACGTAGTTACACCATCAGCATCTTTTGCAGAAGACACAACAGAAACTGAACCTTCGCCTGCCACTTTAGCTGCATCAGCATTGACTGTATACGTAACAGCACCAGTTGCGCCATCAGCCGTACTAGTTACAGCTGTGTTATTACCAGCCGCTACTTTCGTACTTGCTGCTTTAGCTGCATTACCAAGGTTTAAGTTGTTGTTAAGTGATACTGTATACTCGGCACCTTTTGTTGCTGTGGAATCTGTTTTCTTAACAGTCACATTAGATCCTTGCGTTACTGTTTCTTCAAAACTAGCTTTTGCTAATTGTGCTTGAGTATCAGCATCTAAGCCAACTTTATATGTAGTAGTGCCTGGCTTTGTTGTAGAATCAGCTTGAACAGTAATGCCACTGCCCTCTGCTTTTTCTACTTTAACAGCATCATTAGCCAATGCTTTTACTGTGCTTTGGCCTGCTGGAGTGATATTGCTTAAATCTTTATTAGCAGCATTGCCTGAATTAGTAATGGCTGTTTGTGCAGTATCAGATAATTTTACTGTATATGTAGTTACACCGTCAGCATCTTTTGCAGAAGACACAACCGAAACTGAACCTTCGCCTGCCACTTTAGCTGCATCAGCATTAACGGTATAAGTCAATGGTGCCGTAGCTGTAGCTGCTGTGCTTGTTACAGTCACATTCTTACCAGCTGCTACCTTGCTAGCTTGAGCTGCACTCACATTAGTTTTCGCAATGTTAGCCGTCGATTCAATTGCTTCCATTGCTGCAAATAATTGAGAACCATTAATAGCATCAGTAGAGGTTTCGCTAATTCGCCCCGCTGCTACATTGGTGATTGTCCTATAATATGTATTTCCATCACTATTTGGACCACCTATACTAACAGTTCCAAAAGGACTTCCAGCAAAATTATACGTTTTACCATCAACTGTATAACTTCTTGTCTCCTGTGGATCCGCTGTCACTGAATGCGACCCCAAGGCTACACTAAATTCATTAGTAGCTTTTGCTAAAAGGCCTAAAGCAACAGAATATTTATTTGATGCAGTCGACGTATCCCCAATACTAATCGCCGATTCACCGGTTGCTTGAGCTACAGCCCCCAAAGCAATGGCACGATTCTTACTTGCCTGCGCATTAGAACCAAGCGCTAATGAATCCTCACCAGTGGTAGAGGCACTAACCCCCACTGCAATAGATCTGAGAGATTGTGCTTGAGCACGCTTACCTATAGCTACTGCCGAGTTAGCTGAAGCATTAGCAAGACTCCCTAATGCAACACTACTAGATTCACTAGCAGCCGCCTGGCTCCCTATGGCTACGGCATCATCCTTTGATGCTACTGTAGATAAACCAATCGATACACTATTTTTACCTGACGCCGTAGCTTTTGTACCAATAGCAGTTGCATATTCTGCACTTGCATTGGATCTATAACCACCAGCAAAAGTTCCAGTTTCAGTAGCAGTTGTATAACTACCAACAGCTGTAGCAAATCGCTTATATTTAGCTGCATCTGCTTCTACATCGCCAATTTTACCATCAGAGTCTTTTACAGATGTGTCAGTATTACCAGCAAAGCTATATAAGCCTAATGCAGTATTACCAAAGCCGCTCGTATAGGAACTAGTGCCAATGGAAACAGCCCCTTGACCACTAGCTTGTGCTACACGTACTTTGCTTGTATCATCAAAATCTAAATAACCAGCACCGATGGCAATCGTACCACGGCTCATACTCTGTGCGCCTGTACCAAGTGCTGTAGCACCACGTCCAGAGGCTATAGTTTTCTGCGTCGTGCCATGCATATTTTGCTCGCCACCACCGATGGCTATACTTTGGAAGCCACTTGCTTCGGTGTTACGACCAATCGCTACAGCTGCCATTTCATTGGCACTCGCTTTATAGCCTACAGCTATAGTGTATTGTCCATTTGATTTTGCATAAGGACCCACTGCTGTAGCATAGTGACTTTTTACAGCAGTACCATCACTAAACAAAGTTTTACCATCAAACTTTGTATCACTTGTAGTCTGTGCCTCACTACCAATACCAATAGCTAGATTATGTGTGCCATCCGCTGTAGCTCCAGTACCAATGGCCACTGCATTGTAACCAGTAGCATTAGTTACTCAAGGCGCTGTATAACCATTTTCACTATTTGGCGCTACATAGCCTGAACCAATAGATAATGAGCTTTGCCCATTCGCTGTCGCCCCTACACCAAGTGCAGTAGCAAACGAGCCACCACCTGTGGTAGTTTTAATAGTATAGTCATAGTTCTTATTTTCAATATTTATTGTACCTGCAGCCGAGCCACCTATAGCAACCCCATTATAATCAGTATTTTTAGTTCCAGCTACGCTACCAGCACCGACTGCCACAGCACCTGTTCCAGTAGCTTTTGTATCAGCGCCTAACACAATGCCTTGCACTGCAGCCGTACTAGCCGCTCGACCAATAGCAATCGCATCAACACCCTCCGCGCTAGCATTTTGACCAATAGCTTCTGATGAAGTGCCAGATGCCTTCGCCTCATAACCTATAGCTGTCGCCTGTGCTCCAGTAGCACCTGCAGTATAACCGATTGCTACTGTACCATTACCACCACCCGATGCTGGAGGAGCTGCTGTTGCAGCCGTAGCTCCAGATCCAATCGCAATATCTGAATAGCCACCTGTTGTAGTAGCACTTGATGTACCAGCAACTTTGATAGCTATACCTTTTTGATTAGTATCTATAGCTCCAACTGCATCTACAGAACCTACACCACCTAAAAAGGCCGTACCAAATAAAATAGTCGGTATAATTAAAGAATTCACCATCGCAAGACCAATAGCCGAGGATAATTTACCTTCCTTAACTTTACCTGTACTTGTTGCTTTTGTATGGCCCTTAGCTAACTCAGAGGCAACTACATAACAATTTTTAGTGCGACTCCAAATAATCTTATAGATTTTATTCACACAATTCCATCCCTTCTTCGTGTCATCACTTAATGAAACAGCCTATTAATGCCGCTTTAAAGTCACGTCTCATACGTACTTTGTATTCCATGTATTGCATTTCTAAGCTGTCCCTTAAGCAAGCACTTTTCACTCAAGCACTCAAAATACCAAAACATATTTACATCAATTCAATTACTTTGTGGAGTTATTCCACCCTATTACCCTATATTGACTAAGAGTATCCCTTCATTCACTTTAGATTTATATAAAAATATATAATCATTACACGTAATATATATATTTCATTTTAAAATCACAAGTTTTTAAAAGATAATTTTAAACAAAATACGATAACAAGGCAAAATATCCCTATATTAGTACATTACAGAAAAATCATAACATATCACATAAAATAAATACAAGAGATTCATTTATGCTTATTCATCATCATTTCATCACTTTTATATATGTAAATTAAACCTAAAAACCGGTGCAAAAAAAGACTATAGTCTCAGTCCTGTAGATACCATCTACATTTCCAAGCTATAGTCTTTTAATAAATTCTGATAACTTTAGTTAATTTTTTTAATATTTACTTTAACGAATTGCATAATTAGCATACTAACTAAGTCTACAAAAAGGTCCACACTACTCTTCAGTCGAAAATAATGATTCCAATAAGTACTGATGTCTTGCAATATTTTGCGAATTAAATGGAGAGAGTGTTTTTAAATATGCTTCATTGTGTTTATTGTGATGCGCCCGTTCTCTATCATACGCGTATATAGCATTCATTAAAGCATCAGCTCCAGCATATGCATCAAATTGGTCATAATAGTAACCAACATTTTCTTTTTTCAAATATTCTGAATTATGAACTAATGGATACCCACCATATAGAGCTTCATAGTAGAGATAGTTCAAACCACATTCCCATTGGAATGCCAAAACAATATCTGCATATTTTCCTAAAAATTCTGGCGTCATAAAGCGTGCTTCTACTGTCATAATATTTTGACGCACCAATTCAGTAAATCCTATAAAGTTAAAAAATACATGCACATCCTTTTTATCTATAGTGCCACAAAGATACACATGGTCTAATAATTCTTTATTGCGCTTATACGTTTCTTCTACAATGAGGACAGGCGTCATACAGTTCTTAAGAACAGAAATATTAGGCTCCATAACAGCTATACGACGCTTTACAGGATGAACAGGTTTATAACCAAATATACGTTTTAAGCCCAGCTCCTCCACCTTCTTATCAATAAATAAAGGATCCCACAAATGTGGCACTTCAGAGACAGGAGCGCCTGTGATAATTTCAACATAGGGTTTATTCGTCTTCATCAAATGAGGCGTAATCCAAACTGCATCATAGCGCGTGCCATTAAAAGCACGGCCATTAGTCTGCGCATGAACAAACTTTTCCATATCCATAATAAAATCATTGCCCATACGATAGGATACAATCTTAGTATTATGTGCTCTAAACGCTTGCTCTAACCCAGGCTCTACAGCCAAAGTCCCTTCAATTAACACATCAGTCTTATCTAATACTTCGTTCACTTCATAATAGGAAACATTAAATTCTTTAAACTGGTCTGGCAAATTATCTAATTTATTGCCCCAATATACAAAATAGACTTCATTAACGAAATCAATTTGCTCTAAACAGTCTTTTAAAAAGAACATATTTTGACCGGCCCCATTTGACCAAATATGCTGATAGGATTCTCCCCAAAAAAAGCTAATCCCAATATTTATCTTCTTTTTCACGTACACTGCCACCTCTCTTAATTCCTTCTACCAAAAAATTCTTATAGAATACATAAAGATACAATCTATTTTATATGCCAATATTATCAAGATATTAACTTGCTCTTTCTTTTACAAATATTCATTTTATTTTAATCTATATAATCAAATTCTAACACAATAAATTAATTGCTACAATTTACAAAATTAGTATTGACTCAATCCGTTCAGTATGATATTATAACTATGTTGTTGCGGGAGTGGCGGAATTGGCAGACGCACCAGACTTAGGATCTGGCGCCTTCGGGCGTGGGGGTTCAAGTCCCTTCTCCCGCACCATTTTTATTTTACGGACAAAACACTAATAGCCTAGCGGTTTTTCGCTAGGCTATATTTTTTTGCTCATAACATTTTTAGGCGTGACAACATTTTATCTGGTGCACCTTAACAACATTTTGACAACAGGTAAAAATTTTTAATGAAGTTTTTTACGGTGTATTCTCATTTATAATTAAGCTATAGAGCTTCACTCCTCATCTAAGTTAACTATATATTCTTCACGGCTCCCCATTTTATAGTATAATATAATTATATTCATCGAATAAAATAGAATAAGTTCAAACATATTGTGTTATTTAGGAGGATTCAAATGAAAAAAACATGGTTAATTGTTATTGCAGTTGTTGCTGGCTTAGCGATTTGGCTAGTCAGCGGTTATAATGGATTGGTTCAACTCGATGAGACTACTAATAATCAGCTAGCTCAAGTACAAACTCAATTACAGAGACGAAGCGATTTAATTCCTAATCTAGTGAGTACTGTAAAGGGTTACGCGTCTCACGAGCAAGCTGCCATTCAAGCCGTATCTGATGCACGAGCTAAGCTAGGTGGTGCTCAAACTGTAGAGGATATGTCTAAAGCTGATGGCGAATTATCTAATGCTTTAAGTCGTTTACTTATGATTACTGAAAACTATCCTGATTTAAAAGCAGACCAAAATTTCCGCGCTTTACAAGATGAATTAGCAGGTACTGAAAATCGTATTGCCGTAGCTCGTAAAGATTATAATGGAGCTGTGCGTGCCTATAATTCTAAAATTCGCACCTTCCCTACTTCTATTTACGCTGGCATGTTTGGGTTTGATCAAAAAGCATATTTCCAAGCAGATGACAATGCACAAACAGCACCTAAAGTATCCTTTTAATTTGTAATAATTAACGCAGGAGATGAGCATGACTCAATTATATAGTAGATGTAGTAGAACAAGCCAAAGAATGCCTTCTAAGGGCGTATGGCACCTTCTCAGCCTCGTCTTTATGCTCTTACTCACATTGCATTCTATATCCTTTGCAGCTATTCCAACAAAGCCACCTGCTGGTCAATATGTGGTCGATCAGGCACAAATCTTATCTTCCCAGGAAAAGCAAAATATTAACGCCATTGCTACAGAGTTAAATAAATCTGGGAAAGGACAGCTTGCAGTGGTTATCGTTCCTACATTCGGCGATGTAGCTCCATCAGACTATGCCTTAAATGTACTCCGTACGTGGGGTGTAGGCCATAGTGGCAAAGATGATGGTTTCGTCCTGGCCGTAGCCATTGAAGACAAGAAAGTATTTCTCACTGTAGGTTATGGCTTAGAAGGCGTTTTAAATGATGCTAAAATTGGGCAAATTTTAGATACCTACGCACTGCCTAGCTTTCGTCAAGGACAATATGGTGAAGGCATAGTCAATACAGTATGGCAAACCACTAGTATAATATATCCAGACATAAAGAATCAGAAAGATTTAGCCAATTCAGTTCCACGCCAGACTACTTCTTCAGATGAGTTAAGTGACGAAGAAGTCATGTATATAGGCGGAGGTATTATCCTCTTCCTCATTATAGACTTTTTCTTCTTTAGCGGCGCTATAACGCGCTTCATCCTCACTCGCGTATCATTTGGTCGCGGTGGTGGATCAGGACGCGGAGGCGGTGGATTTGGAGGCCGTGGCGGAGGCGGATTTGGTGGTGGCTCTGGCGGCGGCGGTGGCGCTGGTAGAGGTTGGTAAGTACCTTATATGGCTGAACAAAAACACACATCCCCCAATTCATTATAATAATAAAAAGCCAAGCTTCATAATATTTGAAGCCTGGCTTTTTTATTTATCACCGCTATATAAGCTTTTTAAATAGAGAAAAATTCACATAATAAACTAGAAAACTTTCTTATTTGTCGCTATCGCTCCTTCAAATGAGCCTCACTATTTATCCCAACGCCGCTTCTATTGTTCCTAGAACATAGAGATAAGCCTACTTCCTTGCCCGGAATCGGCAAGTAGGTGGTTACTTTGCGACTTCCTGTTCGGATGCTGGCTATTCTTCTCCGAAGAATCGTACGCCCCGAACTACGCGATTCACTCTAATTTATTCGTCGCTACCGCGCCTTAGTATATTTTAAATACGTCCTGTTCGGATGCTGTCTATTCTTCTTCGAAGAATCGTACGTCCCGAACTAAGCGATGCACTATGATTTAAGCGTCGTTGCACTCCTTTAAATCATGTGCCCTGCTTACCACGCCGCTTCTATTGTGCCTAGTCCATAGAGATACTTTTGCCATGTTGGCTGGAAGCTAGCTTGGTGCAATACGAAGTATCATATATATAAAAGAAAAAGGCCATACCATTTGGTATGACCTTTTTCTTTTAGTCAATCAGCGACTTCCTATCCTCCCAGGCCGCTTCCAGCCAAGTACTTTCGGCGTTTACGAGCTTAACTACTGTGTTCGAGATGGGAACAGGTGGAGCCTCGTAGCTATCGCCACTGAATTCGTCAGAGCTTGTACTCTGAAAACCACATAGAAGTGTAGATGTTTTAATTGTTTGTTGCACATTAGCAATTCTTTGTTTCAAGTAAGTTGCTTTCAGTTTGTTCTGTTAGTTTTCACTAACGGACTTTATTAAGTAAAGCCCTCGATCTATTAGTACCAGTCAGCTCCAAACCTCACGGCTCTTCCACACCTGGCCTATCAACCATGTCGTCTACATGGGATCTTACTAACTTTTGTTATGAGAAACCTCATCTCAAGGCTGGTTTCACGCTTAGATGCTTTCAGCGTTTATCCGTCCCGAACGTAGCTACCCAACTGTACCCTTGGCAGGATAATTGGTACACCAGCGGTTCGTCCACTCCGGTCCTCTCGTACTAGGAGCAGCCCCCTTCAAGTTTCTTGCGCCCGCGATGGATAGGGACCGAACTGTCTCACGACGTTCTGAACCCAGCTCACGTACCACTTTAATCGGCGAACAGCCGAACCCTTGGGACCTACTTCAGCCCCAGGATGTGATGAGCCGACATCGAGGTGCCAA
>NZ_URAR01000007.1 GCF_900545795.1 uncultured Veillonella sp. | reverse complement strand
TTTCGAACGAAAAAATAACTGCTAATCGGCATCAAACTGGGATCGTCAGGATATCATCCCCACCAGTAATAGCAGAAGCACCAATAGCAACTCCTTCTAATCTGACTGTCCAAGCATTTACACCAAGGGCAATACTACTCCCTTTATATCCATTGGCAGTAAGCTTATTAATAGTCAGCCCTTCCGTATGAGCACCTTTGCCAATAGCTATATCACTTTCTTTAGATGCCTTACTTTTCACACCCATGGCAATAGAATTATCCAACACCGTACTGGCATTCACCCCAATTGCGATAGAATCTTTGCCATTTGCCCCATCATTATTATAATTACTACCTTCGGCTAAACTAGTAGAATTTATACTTACATATTTTAATTGTGTACTGTCAGTTGTACTATCAGCCGTACTTGCTGCTTTGCCAGACGCTGTAGTGTCGCTTGCTGTTGTAGCGGCCTGAACACTAAATGCAGATAAACCTACAGTTCCTACTAATGTAGCAGTAACTAGTTTAGATAAAAGTTGCTTATTTTTATTACACTTCATCACTTTACCCTCACTTCTACAAAATACTTCTTGTCTCTAAATTTCATCAGCATTAACATCAAATAAAATTCAAACTTTTTAAAGTTTAGATATTATTAATTTATGCTAATATATTAATGAAATTTTCATATAATAATCCAAGATTATAATAAAAGCTTTGACTCATATAGTCAAATATCAAGAGGCGCGCTCAAGAGTAAAATGTCTATTCATATTACACATATTGTATTTTTCAAGATAAATAATATTTATAATTAATTTATCAATATCTTATAACCTCCGTAGTTACAAGGTATTATATCACTCTAATCAAATTCATAATAACTTCATATTATTAACACAAAAATTCATCTCTACTTCACGAATCGTGAAGTTATTATTCATGCCCAAAATTACTTTCCATATAAAAATATCTTACCTCACAAAAGTAATGTATTAACCACATAGAATATAAATTAGATTCTTACAGAAAATACTCCATTAATAAAAAGAGACTGCCAGCCTAACATCAGAATATTCTGATTTAGACTACAGTCTCTTTATGTGTTTCTATTTTAAAGGATTACATGCCCATTTTAGTCATTAACTGTCTAATTAATTCGCGTTGTTGTTCTAATTCAACTTGTTGCGCTGTTAATTTATCAGCTAAGGCTTTATTAGTCGCTTCAAAAGATTTTTCTTTTTCTGCCATCTTATCATTCAAGGCTTTATTCTCTTCTTTTAAAGAAGCTACTTCATTAGTTAACGCACGGAATGATGTGTCATTAGGGTTGCGGTAAATGTCATCACCTTTGTCGCCAAATTTCAAGGATAAACCAATGTTAAACATCGTTTCATCCCCAAGTGTACTGGACACACTGAACATAGTGTCAGCATTTGGACGATAGAAGCCACCAAGTGCAGCAGCGCCTTGACCTTTATAGCTACCCATAGCTACGGCCGCAGAGAATTTGTCATCTGGATTGAACTCTAATGGATGTAGACCAGCAAGAGCAGCAGCACCAGCACCTACTTTATTCATGCGGCTATCAAGCTTAGCCATACGATTATTCATTTGGCCCATGCCATTATTTACAGCACCTACAACATCATTCAATTCTCTATCAAATTGACCTTTGCTAATAGCATCACCAGGGTTAACAGCTTCGCCAATATTGCTTACTGTATTGCCACCCATGTTGATACCTTCGCCAGAGATGCTAACGCCGTCCTTACCATCTTTACCTTTAATGGTAATGCTGTCGTTATTAATAATCGTTTGATTATCACCATTGCCAACAGTAATGCTATTGTTTACATTTAAATCGCCAATAGTTGCCTTTTCAGTTGTTAACTCTTTTGTTGTTACAGAGTTTAAACCAGTAATATCTTTTGACAACTGGATAGATAAGTTATTATCTGTAGCAACAACACCAATATTGCCAGTAGTTAAGTTATCTGTCTTAGCACCGCCAGTTACATTGATTGCTTGACCTAACTTAGCTGTAGCAGAGCCACTATCACCAGCAAAATTGCGAGTCCCATTGCTAATTGTTTCACCAATGCCATTGATTTTATCCGCTACATCACGTAATTGTCCTTCAGTAGCAGCACGATCTTCTACAATGCCCTTTTCATCTGGATTCCAAGTTGTATTATCAAGACCAGTAATGTAATTTCCTTTTTCAGCAGGAAGAACATCAGCGCCCTCAGCATTTTTAGCAATTACTTCTTGTTGGCCAATTACAACACCTTCTTGACCACCAACAGCGATTTTATCGCCAAGAGACACTTTTACGCCTTTTTTCGCATCATTAGCATCTACAGCTTCAACTTTAACGCCAGTTTCTTCATCTCCATGAACATTAAGTGTTCCATCAGACGTTACCACATTATTAATATTATTTTGAATCTTACTAATATTTTCAGTGTTTGTTTTAATCTGAGTCTTAGTTGCTGCATTTAAGTCAACTTTGATGTCATTGCCAGAAGCTGTAACCTCTGTAGCATCACCATTAACAAAGTTAATAGTAGAATCTTTGGAAATTGTTCTTGCAGTACCATTATTTACTTGTAGATTCCAATTGCCTGCAGTACCAATATTCTGCTCAATAGTAGTCTTAAGATCAAAGATTTGGTCTCCTGTTACTACGTCTTTAGAACCATCTGCAATGTCACCCGCTTTAACATTGGTAATCTTAGTATCACCCATGTCGATGCCATTGTTATTGATAGTTACTTTACCACCAACAGTTACGCTTGTGTTAGCTGTTACACTATCTAATGTAATATCGTTGTTTAAGTTGTATTTAACTACGCCATTATCTTCAACTACGGCAGTGGTGTTCGTTCCATTTGTGAAATCAAAACCACTGGCTAAGCTTACAGATTTAGCATCAGCACCATTAGCTTTGTACGTCATATTTACTTTATCTGTTTTTACAGATAAATCGTATATAGCATGGTTATCTGTGGTATCCACTGTTTTTGATACGTCTACTGTTCCATTGGTAGACTTAACTTCAGTTTTAGCACCAGTTACAGAATTATTAATTTCTGTCTTAAGATCAAAGATTTGGTCACCTGTTACGACATCTTTAGAACCATCTGCAATCTCTCCTGGTTTAACATTGGTAATCTTAGTATCACCCATGTCAATGCCATTGTTGTTGATAGTTACACCACCAGTGTATGTTCCATCTTCACCTTTAGTGGCACCAACATTAATGCTCTCAAGCTCTGTTAAATTTTTAGCCAATTTAACATGCAAACCAGTAGTATTGCCTTCAGCATCAGTATCTGCTACAACAGCAATATTATTTTCCGTAGTAGTTGTTGCACCACCTTTAATATCGAGTTGTTGGTTAAGCTTCTTAGCAATTACTTTATTATCATCACCAGCAAACTTTAGACCATCTTCTAAAGTAGCTACTTCGGTAACAACTGGATTACCTTCAGCGTCAGTTTCACCAGTTTCATAAACAATGCGAATGATTGTCTCTCCATCTTGGCCATTAACACCTGGCGTGCCTGGTTTTACTTCGATTTTAACAATTCCATTTTCGCCATTTTCGCCTACAGGTCCAACAATACCAATGCTTCCAGCTTGACCTGGCTCGCCATCTTTACCTGGTATACCAGCTGTAATATTGTTGCTAAGTTTTATATCATAAATCTTCTTGCCATTATCCTCTTTAACACCAACAGATAGACCATTACTATCAACATAATCGCCATAAGCACCATTTTCGCCTGCTTCTAATGCAGTATCATTAACTCTAAGCTCAGTATGAGTACTACCTACTTCATCAATAGCCTCTTTTACTCGTTTAAGCTGAGCTACATTTACTGCATCTGTATCTAAAGTACCAGCCGCTACATTCGTAATTTGGCGAGTAATACCTGAGTCGCTATCACCTACAGATACAGCACCACTAGTAGCTTCCCAAGCAGATACTAGTTTTGCGTACTCTGTAAAATCATCACTATTTACATAAGTATTGCGTGCCGTATTAATAGCCGCCTCTAAATTGCTACGTTCTTTAGTTAAATCTGCAATTTTCTGATTTAAATCCGCTTTTGCCTCATCTGTTGTAGCCGTTACTAAAGAGTTTCTTGCTGTTGTTAACTCAGAATTTAATTTCGCTATGCGACTATTATATGCTGCTTCTTTAGCAATATAATCAGCTTTGAGCGCCGCAACCTTTGGTGCTAACTCACTTACTTTAGCTTTTTCTGCATCAGTTAAACCGGCAATATCACTAGCTGTATCTAAAGCAGAGCCACGCACTAAGTCATAACCTAGTTCACCAGCTTCTGTTTTTGCTACAGAGAAACCACCTAAAGCAACCCCTTCTCGCGCTGGCGCCTCAGCACGTTCACCAAGGGCCGTAGCACTTGTTCCATTTGAAGATGCTTGTGAACCTACAGACACTGCACGATATCCATAGCTATTAGAGAATGAGCCTAGAGAAACTGCTTGATAACCACGACTTACTGCACGGTTACCTAAAGCTACGCCAGAGTCACCACCAGCTGCTGCATAAGCCCCTACAGCAGTACCAAAACCGCCATTAGTATTAGCTGATTGTCCAAGTGCTACAGAATAATATACATTAGTTTTAGCTGATGGACCAATAGCAACTGAAGATTGAGCTAAAGTGGCCGCCTTTGTACCAATGGCAATAGAGTTTCCTGCGCCTAATGTATTAGCGGTAGTACCGATAGCAATATCTTGGGTTCCTGTTGCTAAGCTTTGAGAACCAAATGCCAAAGAGTGTACACCTTTGCTATTAGCTTGCCCACCAAGAGCTACTGATTGTAAGCCTTCTGCATTAGCCTGAATACCAATAGCGGTTGCATTTTGAGCTGTTGCTTTGGCCAGATTTCCTACTGCCAAAGCGCCTGTCTCATTGGCTTCTGCTTCTACACCAACAGCAGTGGCACCAATGCCTTTAGCTTTTGCCTTGTTACCTAATGCAGCAGAGCCCGATGCAGTTGCTTCAGATAAAGCGCCTAATGCTGTGGCACCTAAGTCTTCTGCCTTTGCCGATTCACCGATGGCAGTAGCACTAATACCTGTAGCCGCCGTATTAGCGCCTAATGCTGTGCCTAATTCCTGTGTAGCTGTAGCATTTGGCCCAATAGCGATAGAGTCTACACCCTGAACGCCATCATTCGCTTTGTTCCCTGCTTCGATGGACTTAATAGATACATATTCCAATGTATTATTGGCAATAGCCGCTTCATTTTCAGCCACTTTATTGGCTACTAATTTAAGCTGCGCTACGTTCACTGCATCGGTATCAGCTGAACCAGCTGCTACATAGGTAATCTGACGTGTAAGCATGCCTGCGGTCATGATGCCGCCTGAAGCATTATATTCATTGTCACTACCTACACTGACAGCTGATTTATTTGACATAAATACAGGATTCTTCTCCCCTACAGCTTCGATAAACTTTTTATTATCTTCAGCCGTAGTCGTTGCGCTTTCTCCTTCAAAAACAAATGGAACATAGCCTCTAACATTTGCTGCTCGATCGGCTGTTGCATATCCGCCCAAAGCTACACCATCAGCGGTCTTTGTTCTTGATATAGAGCCGATAGCAACACCATTTCTAATTGTATTAGCACTCGTGCCAATGGCAATCCCTTGTTGAAGTGTAGTCGCATTATGTCCTAATACAATCCCACCATAGGAGAATGTATTATTACCAATGGCAATAGATGCTGCATTAGAGCCGCCAGTTGGACTAGAAGAATCAATATTCTCTTTAAAATTACCAGCTACAGCACGGTTACCAATTGCAATACTTTGAAACAGAGAACGACTGCCATTACCTAAGGTGACAGACTTTGTTCCTGCATAAGTGCCTAAGCCTATCGCAACAGAGTCCTCTAAAGAGTATGAATTAGCCCCGAAAGACGTACTACGCATATAGGCGTATGAATTAGAGCCAACTGCTGTAGTAAAATCATTAGTTGCTCTCGCATCATAACCAATCGCTGTAGACATATGGCCTGTAGCACCCTCACCATTAATATTGTGAGTGGCTTGCTTATTACTATCTAATCTATAATCAATATATGTTTTAGCATCATTATCTGCTGTTGCATATTGATCTCCATTTTTAATAATTTTAGTATTTCCATAAATCTCTGCTGTAGAATTAACACCTGTATACGAACCATCAACAGCTGCCTCTACTGGCATAGTTAATAAAGTGGAGCCGATACCGCCAACTAATAAAGTGGCAACTAACTTTGAAAGAGCTTTTCGTTCTTTGTTTAAAGCCATAAAATAATACCGCCTTCTGATAAATCAACAAAACAAATAATACAAAACTGGTTTGGTTAATTAATGCATAAACTTTATACCGTAAAATTTTATGCATTATATCCCTTCCATAACAAAAGTAACTAATAGGAAAATTTTTAAATATAACTATTCACCCTATATTAAAACTTCTATCAGCCTCCTGTGTTTTATTAGTAAATGAATAGGTCATTAAATAAAATCTAAATAACTATTAATTTATTATTTAATGAATAATTCATTATTCCAACCAGTAGTGTATATTATTTAAATTTATTTAGTCAATTGCTTAATTACACTTTATTTATGCTACTTTTGCATAACCTTACATCATACACTTCAATATCACTCTTTTTTATTATCAAATAATATTTATATATAATGTTAAATTCAATTTGAATATTTAATTTAATTTTCATTCTATTAAGTAAAAAAAAGGACCACCTGTAATTTTTTCTTACAAGTGGTCCTATAATCATGATGAATTATAGTCCATCTAAAATTTTAATTTATAAGTATTTATCTACCTATTATTAAATCTACTTTTTACACACCAACTTTAGCAATTAATTTTTGGATTAATTCACGTTGTTGTTCTAATTCAGCGCGTTGAGTTGCTACTTGATTAGCAAGACCTTGGTTTTCAACTTTTTGAGCAGCTACTTGAGTAGCAAGCTCTTTATTTTCAGCTTTTAAGGAAGCTACTTCATCTGCTAATGCACTAATATTAGTTGCTTTAGCATTGCAATAAATATCATCGCCTTTGTCGCCAAATTTCAAGGATAAACCAATGTTGAACATTGTTTCATCCCCAAGTGTACTGGACACGCTGAACATAGTGTCAGCATTTGGACGATAGAATCCACCAAGTGCGGCAGCACCTTGCCCTTTATAGCTACCCATAGCTACTGCAGCAGAGAATTTGTCATCTGGATTGAACTCTAATGGATGTAAACCAGCAAGAGCAGCAGCGCCGGCACCTACTTTATCTACGCGTTCGCCTAACTTATTCACACGAGTATCTAAACCATTCACTTGGTCTTGCAAGCCAGATACATTATTGGAGATACTGTTAACACCTAAAGTTTCTTTCCAATTATTAACATCTACAGCTGTTAAGTTAGACGCATCACGATCTGCTTTAGTATCTAGTTTTTTGTCAACTTCTGGCATAACAGCCCCTTTAATTGCACTGTCCTCTACAGAAATTTCATAATTAACCTGTGTTTTCTCATCATTGTATGTAGTGTTAATATCTACATTCTTACCTTCTGATAAAGTAATAGCATCAACATTGCCTACTGTATTTTGATTAATACCTAATGCTACTTGCCATTTATTAACTTGATCAGGTGTAATATTACTTGCATCAAGATTTGCTTTTTTTGCTGTTTCATCAGCTACAACTTTTAATTGTGCTACATTAACCGCATCAGTATCTTCTGTACCTGCTGCTACATTAGTAATTTGACGTGTAATTGGCCCAACGGTTTGCTTTCCAGTTTCATCATATTGAGTGGCACGGCCCACACTAACAGCACCACCCGTAGCTTTCCATGTTCCTAAATAATTGTCTTTTTCAATTAACGGTCTTTTAATGCCAGATTTTTCTAACTCATTTAGTTTATCAATAGAAGATTTCACAGCTGCCTCTCTGTCAAGTAGAACAGCCAAATCCTTTTGGCGAGCTTCTTCAGAGGCATATGTTGTTCTATTCATCTTCTCTCTTTGTTCATAGACCGCTACATAGTTATCTTCATATTCTTTAAAAGTCTTTTCATACTCTTCATATTGTGCCCCATATGTATCATAAAAAGCTTTTACTACTTCTTGCGTCTTAGCATTCCCTGTTTGCTCAGCCAAAGCGAAATCGCGTGCCATAGAGTTTTCTAAACTAGCGGGGCTATTTTCAGATAATGGAACATAACCAATGGAACCGAATCCTCTATCAGCAACAGAGTTATTGCCTAACGCTACACCTTCTTGGCGCATTAATGAAAATTGAGCGCGTTCAGTTCTTGCAGAATTACCAAAAGCATCTCCACCATAAAGAGCCTTAGCTTCTTCACCAATGGCTAGACCATATTCATTAGATTGGCTCTTATACCCTATGGCAGTGCCTGACATTGAGCTTGCTTCATTCCCTAAGGCAATTGAATTTGGTGCTGTAAAATATTTATTTGGGTGTGTAGGAGATATTGATATATTACTAATACCAGTCTTTGCCTTAGAACCAATGGAGATACCACCAATAGCGATGGAATCATTACCAATAGCAGTGCCTGAATTATGTGCTATATTATCATGACCAATGGCAACAGCGGATGTATTACTATTGTTGTTATAGCCGATGGAAGTACCATTATTAATTGCTACATTATCAAAGCCTATAGCCGTACTTACCTGGTCTTTATATGTAGCTTGTGCTGTATTTTTATGACCTTCTTGATCTCCTAAAATAAGACTAGTACCTTTAAGCGGGCCTGCCGCACTAGTAACACCCGATGCTACACTACCTACTAAAGCTGCCACTGCTAGTAGTGTATAATAAGAATATTTCTTGGATTTTGTAGTTTTTTCTAAATGAAACTTACTCATAATTTGTCTCCCTAACATTACAAAAAATCAAACCTGTAAGTAATAAACTTTTTACATCTTTAAAAACTTGCTAGCTCCGGATGAAGCTAAAATACATTCCCCCTCTAAGTACAATTAATATTACCTATACTCTTCATATTACATTCATTTTGAATCCTTATCAAGGACTACTTTGGTACGCTTTTAATACTCCCAAAACAAAAAACTAAATATTATTTCAACAATCGCCTCAATTACCGGTAATATTAACACTTTTGATTTATTAAATCAATAAATAAATTGAATAATTTTACTTATCCACAAAATTTATGTTTATTAAAGTAATTGTACCTTTTAGATATAATCTCATTACATTTTGATTCTATTTATAATCTACTCCTCGTAAATAACGTTCTATATATAAAAAATGCTTACCACTGATATGGTAAGCATTTTTATTAAGAATATACTATTCGATTGTTACGCTTGGAAAGTTTTTATCTAAAGTTATGTAGATTACATACCTACTTTGGCAATTAATTGTTGGATTAATTCGCGTTGTTTATCCAATTCAGCTTTTTGGCTAGCTACTTGATCAGCAAGACCTTTATTTTCAGCTTTTAAGGATGCTACTTCATTAGTTAAAGCACTAATGTTAGTTGCATTGGCATTGCGGTAAATGTCATCGCCTTTATCGCCAAATTTCAAGGACACACCAATATTGAACATTGGGTCATCACCGATTGTGCTAGATATGCTGAACATGGTATCAGCATTTGGACGATAGAAGCCACCAAGTGCAGCAGCCCCTTCACCTTTGTAGCTGCCCATAGCTACAGAAGCGGAGAATTTATCATCTGGATTGAATTCCAGCAAGAGCCGCAGCACCAGCACCTACTTTATCTACGCGTTGGTCAAGTTTGTTAACGCGGTTATTTAAGTTAGACACATTGCTTTCAAGGCCATCCACTCGGTTGTTAAGACCAGATACTTCATTTGTTACCCCTAATTGATCTTTCCAATTAGTAATAGCGTCTGGAGTTAAATTAGAGCCATCAAGATTTGCTTTTTGATCTAAT
This sequence comes from uncultured Veillonella sp., assembly GCF_900545795.1. GTDB lineage: Bacteria > Bacillota > Negativicutes > Veillonellales > Veillonellaceae > Veillonella_A. Next base: position 97,581 of record NZ_URAR01000007.1, on the reverse strand, counting down.
TCAGGTTTTACAGCTGGTTTAATTGCTTCATCAGATACATTTACTTGGTAAGTTTTTACACCATCTTCAGTTTTAGATGTAACCGTTGTATTTTCACCATCTTTAATATCAATTGCTTTTTGCGCTAAATTAGTAATATGCTCATCACTTGCTTGGCCAGCAACAACATTACTAATGGCTTCATGTAATGTATCGCCAGTAACTAAATCTTTGTTACCAGCTTCATTTTTACCAGTACCTAAGGCATCACGCAATGTATCTTTATTAAGGCTTACATCATACTGATTTACACCTTTTTCTTTTTCTGCTGCATTTAATTCTACATTAACAAAAGCATCGCCACTCTTCACTGTTACTGCTTTTTGAGCTGCTTCAGTGGAAATATTATTGATTACAGTTTTACCTGCTTCTGTAATATTGCTTAAATTAGAATCAGCTTTACCATTTAACGCCCCATTTTCACCAGTAATCTTTTGAATTTCTTCGTAAATTTGACCACCAGTTACAGCATCTTTAGAGCCTGCAGCGATACTACCATTACCTACATTAGTAATCGTTTTACCACCGGCGTTAATGCCATCATTAGTAATAGATGGTCCATTGACGATAGTTAATCCATTCCCATCTAATTTTGTACCATTATCACCGAAGGAAATAGAGCCATTACTGCCTAAGTTTAGGGTATTGGCTAAGCCAACTTTAATAGCACGGCCATTTTGATCTACTTCAGTCGTAATATTGCCATTAGCTCCCATAATATCAAAATGAGTGTTTTCATTATCTACTGTAATGGTTGCTGGAGCCTCTTCACCTTCAGCCGCTTTTGGGCCATTCCCTACAGTGAAGCTAGACACTTTATCTGCCGTTGTTTTTTCCACTGCTTTTAATTGTGCTACGTTAACAGCATCCGTATCTTCTGTACCAGCCGCTACATTGATGATTTGGCGAGTATTTTGAATTGTTTTACCAGTTTTTGCATCAACATAGGCATCAGAACCAACACTAACTGCACCATCAGTAGCTTTAAAAGCAGCTAATGCAGATTGTTGCTTTGCCATAGCTTGCGTGAAATCTTGATGGGATGCAGTCCACGCATTACGTGCATCAGTAGCTGCTACAGCTTCTTTGCTTAATTTATCATATTCAGCTTTGGCAGCTTTATAAGCAGCATCATCATTGCCTTTAGTGGCTATCATAATCTGTTTTTGAGCTTCTTGCTGTGATTGAATGTCACTGTACTTTTTATTTAATTGATTATATTCTGAAATTTCGTTTGCATATGTAGTAGTAAAGTTTTTAATGTCATCACTTAAGCCCATTACTTCAGCTAAACGGCTGTCATTAGCAGCTACTTCACCTTTAACACCATCAACTAATGGCATATAACCAATTTTACCAGCCCCACGATTAGCTACACTGGATGTACCTAAGGCAATGCCACCATTGCCTTTAGCTGTAACCTGTGCATTAACACCTAGTGCCACACCATTGTATGAAACTTTAGAGCCTTGACCTAACGCTACACCATATAAACTATTAGTTTGTGCTTTAGCGCCAATCGCTGTACCGCCTACAGCAGTCGCATCAGGACCAATAGCAATGCTATTTATAATAGCACCATGGTTTTGAGTACCATTACTTTGAATGTATTTGTAGAATTGCCCTGCAGAGGCCCCTACACCAATCGCTAAGCCATCTGCTGCACGAGCAGCATCACCTACTGCAATCCCTTTGCTATTCGCATACGCATTGCGACCGAAAGCTGAGCTATATTGACCTGCATATGTACCAGCGCCAACAGCAGTACTACCACCAATAGCACTGCTGTAAGTGCCAATAGCTGTAGCATATCCACGAGATGCATATGTACCAAAACCAATAGCTGTAGTGCCAATCCCTTTTCTGCTGTCATTAGCTGTAGCTGTACCGTCTACACCTTCACCATTCTCATTGTTATTCGTAGGAATACGCTCAAATGCATTGCCTTGGCTATTTGTTGTTTGACGATAGTCAATAAGTTTGCTTGACCCCACAATATCTTTCGCATTATATTCACTACCACTCTTAACGACTGTAGCATCTGTTGGCGCTGTACCAATCCCTACATAAGAACCAGCTAAACCTGCTGCATCAGCACTATACAAACCAGTACCAACTACACCAACAAGCATAGCAGCAACAAATTTTGTCATTTTTTTACTTTGAACTTTCATTAAGTAAAACCTCACTTCCTTGTCACACAATCTTACTCTCAAACACAAGATTACAGCATACACTGTAATCTAAGCCTTATATAGCATCTACTTATGCTCTTTAGTTCAATCTTATGATGATATAACTGCTTACACTACAATTGTTGTGTTTTCCCACGGTTGTGCGGTTTGTAGACCACGATTGTACCTTAAGATTGTACTTAAATTATTCTAAAGTTTCTGTAGCTATCTTTCAGTTCATCTACAGATTTACCATAGACCTTATAAATCATTGTCGTATCAGTGTGCCCAACCTGCTTAGCTATGTCTTCAGGCTTAATACCATTAGCTAAACTGTGAGAAATAAATGTGTGTCTTGCTAAGTGTGGATATACTTCAAACCCTAAGTCCTCTCTAGCAGGTCTTATGAAGTTATCATAGACGTTAGTGTACGACAAATGACTAACTTTACTTCGGTTTTCACATAACCATTTTGTCGTGTTGCTTTCCTTTTTCTTCTTCAAGAGTTGCCACAAGTAACTATCGTAAACATAAGTTTTACGCTTACTAGACAATGTCTTTGTCGCCTTACGACCATATAAGCCTTTACCAACGATACCTATAGAACTATTAATGTTTATGACTACTAAGTCGTCTTCTAGCAGTTCTACTTCATCATTATAGAGTGCTAAGGCTTCACCTATACGCAATCCTGATTTAAACAGTAGATGGATTAAGTATTCTAATTTGTGACCCTTAACCCATTCAAATAGTTTAACTAGTTGCTGTCTAGTGAGTGGCTTACGTTTCTTCTTAGGGCTTCTGTATCCACGTGGGAAGTCTAGATAGCTGTAGAGGTCTTTAGTTATCACTTCAGTTCTGTAGAGCTTCCTAAGTGTTGTCTGTAGTAATCCTCTGCAACCTTGTCGGTTCAGTGTAATGGATTCGACAAATCCCATAAGTTTAGCCACTGTTAGGTCTTTAATCTGTGTGTTCTTGAAGTATGGTTTGAAGTACTTCTTTAAGACACCTCTATAACCAACTTTAGTTCCTTCAGCCCACTCTTGTTTTTCTATGAAGTTTGAGCAGTAGTTAACGTAAGTTCCTAGAGATAACTCAATGGATTCATCACGACTAGCTATCAGTTGTGCTCTAGCTAACTCTGCTTCCTCTTTTGAGTTATACCCTTGTTTGGTCTTAGCGTACATCACATTACCATGTTCATCGTAACCTATCGGTAACTGTCGAATGTAATAGTACACCTTACCACTTCTTTGGACTACTCTTTGAATTTTCCCCTTGTTCATGCTTTTACTATCCTTTCGTTTAACAAGGGGTACTACTGTATGACTAACTTTAGCATACATTGAAGGATAGTATTTGTAAAGTAACTCCATGTACTTGTCTGTAGTTATAATAAGTCGACCATTAGTATCCTTAGGGACACTCAATAGTTTTAATTTCTTTCTAATCGTTGCTTCAGTCACACCTAAAGTCAACGCTATGTCTCTTATAGTGTGCATAATGCCAACCTTTCAAATAAAAAAAAGGACACCCATTGAACTTAATCAATGAATGTCCATAAAGGAGACTCTTAAAAAATCATGGTGGTAACCCTTTAGAAATCTAAAGGAGAATGTGAGGGAGAACTTAAGGGAGATACTTTAGTAAACTAAAGGACTTACCACCAGTTTATCTTAAGTTATACTTTAGTTAACTAAAGGACTTCTGTCGTCAACTTAAGATGACGTATAGATATAACTTTAGTTTTTCTTTTTGTCGTCCTTCTCTTTATAGTGGCTCAATTAAAAAGTTATATAATTGTGGCTCAATTAGATTAATCAAGAACAAATCTTTCATTTTGTCCACTCCTAGTAGAACTCCTTAGATACAAAGTTATACCTATTGCCAATCTTATTGTCGCCTTTATCTTCAATCCACATGACACCTCTATCAGGATCTAGCCACTGCTCTAGTTGTCTTTCGATAATCTCATCACGACCAAATGATTCATCTCTATCCATTTGCTCTAGCCAATACTTGACTGCCATAGTTAAGACATCAAGGCGGTCATCATGAGCAAGACTACCTCTGTCTCTACTAAGTCGTGTCATTTGATAGAACAAAGAATACTGAGGATTAGCTTCATAGATAGCATAGTCATCAGTGATAACTTGAGTGTTCATGATAAGCTTATGTCTCATAAGTACAGGCTCTAGAGTGTCAATGATACGTGCTTCCTTTTGTGTATAGTTCTTAACCTCACTGATAGCACAAGGGTGTGTACGGATAACTATAGGTGTAATCAATTTAGTAAACATGCCATCGCCAAAGTTCGCTTCAATGACAATCTCATTAACTCCATGGAACTTCGCTTTGTTGGCTAACTGCTGTAAGACACTATCAGAATAGCCACCCTTAAAGCCCCCTACTTCCATACAGAAAAGAAAACCATTGAGGTACTTAATGACTGCATAAGCGGTTTCATCTTTCAATCTTTACTGCTGTCCAACCTTTATGGTGTTTACGTTTTCCTTTAGCTACCTTACGAATATTTTGAGCTGTAAGGTTGTTCTCTCGACAAAACTGAGTTAGTGATACAGGTTCATATGTAATACCTTCAGGACTAACTAGTCTATACTTCTCACCTGTCCCAAAGTTAGCAGGGGTATGTCCAATCTGAAATTTCGTCGGTCTACATGTCTGACATATTGTCCCTTCTTTTCTTTTAGGCAAATACTTACCGCACATAGGGCATCTAACTGTTTTCTTATTGCCCCCTGCCATGACATTCCAACCCATGTGTCGTCTTGGTCTCAACTGATATTCCATATCTAATGCTTTGTCTTTAGGTAACATTGCAAGCTGTTCAATGACGACAAAGTCTCTACCTAGTTCTCTAAGTTTTCTACCAACCAACTTCTGACTATTCATATGTTGTCCTAAGCGGTACTGTAGGCTTCTTCTAGTTATTCCTATGTAACCTTTATTGATGTCTACTTCTCCTAACTCATGGATAAAGTAAACTTTGTATAATCTTGTCTTACTTCTAAATTCTGTCATTTGTTACTCCTGTTTAGTTGTTACAATAGTTCGCTACACTATTTCAATATGTTTCCATACTGTTCAGACTATATCTTCGTTATCCCTCTGTTTCCACTCAGCTTGAGTGTACTGATAGTCGTTGCACGTTCCATAAGGCTTCGTTCAGGATTACCATAGATTTCTCCTTAGGCTTCCCTGAGTTAAAAGGGTTTATTTTATTAGAGTGGGTGAGGCAAAATGAAACACCACGCCCACTTGGGTCTATTGCCATGACTGAGCCACTGTAAGGTAAGACATCACTACTACGACTATTAGGTTCATAATAGTAGTCACCTTTGAGTGCTATACAAGGTATGTCATGCAACCTATTAAGTCGTTCATTAGACCAACTATATGTAATACTTGCTTCGTTCATATCAAGGCTCGACACAATTAGGTCTGAGACTTTAAGCGGATACTTCTCAGCGTCACTAAGATTAGTGTTAAGCATGAACTGTAAGGCAAACCCTGCTTTACCATAAGACAACCTACGTTTATATATTTCTTCTTCATTAAATCGTTTAGGGTCTGTAGGTTTACCTGAGTACAACTCAGGATTACTATCATACTTGTCGGCTATAACTTTGGCTAAACGTTCGCCATAGTAGTCACGTTCACTTTGTGTCTCAGGATACATGACTGTCCATATGCGTGCCTTATAGCCCCTCTGCTGTAACTCATTGTACAAACTCATCTCATTCTGTGGTGTCCCTAGATAAATGATGTAACCATTAGGTTTAATGATAGCGTCAAACTCTTTAACGGCTTCTCCTAATTTGTCTCTCTGTATCTGAGTACCACTATTGTTAGGTACTTCCACGTCATCAGCTAAAAGTATATCTGCACGTGTCCCTGTGATTTGACCTGTGATACCAACAGATTTAACTGAAGGAGAAATATCAGGTACTGCTTCGCCAACATCAAATAAGTTTTGTTGGTCTCGTTGTCCCTTCCTTGGCTTCAAGTGTTCAAGGAACTCAAGAGACCTAATGATGTTTCTAATGAACACTGCATTGGCGTCTGCACGGTCTTTACTTGCGGATATAATCTCAATCTTTAACTGAGGGTCTCTCCACAACTGCCATACACAAAAGGCACAACTTATGAATGACTTAGCGACACCACGAAAGCCTTCAATAATGAAACGGTCATTAGGAAGGTTCTGTAGTGTATTCGCTATGTCGTATTGTAGTTCTGTAGGTTCAGGAAGATTGATAGCTTCCCACACCATAAAGAGGAAGACACGAAAATCCTCTTTAGCTTTAATAATCTGTTCAGTAGTCCATTTTGTCGCCATCAGTCTTCTTCCTCGTCATCATCAAAAATAGGAATTTCTTTAGCCACTGTTTGTTGGACTATGGTTGTTAAGTTAGCTGTTGTCTCAAGACGGTGGTCTTTCATAAACCTGCGGACTTTCTCAAGAAATGATGGATTCCTTCTGAGTTCAGGGTCTTCCAACCCTTCCTTAAGCGCCATCACTTCAAGTTCAGCAATCGTGTCTATCGCTGTTCGTCTATCGAAAACTTCAATATCTTTCTTACCCATATGCTCCTTTCTATGTCTCAAATGCTACTCAGGAACGTGATTGAGCGTCTCTAGAATGTTTTAGGTATAAATACCTTAGAAAAATCTTTCAGGCTATAAATCCTTCTCCTGACGCACTTATTTAACAATTATCACGTTGTCCTTGTTTCTCTTTATGTATGTCTCAGGACTTGTTCCAAAGCGGTAAGGGAATAGAGGACAATCTGTCATAACACAAAACTTAACTTCATTAGATTGATTACAAGTGCAATCTAAACACTTCTGTCGAATAGCTTTTGCGTATGAAATTGTTTTAGGTACTCTGAGACGCACTTTTTTACCCATTATGTTTCTCCTTATATAAAACCATTAGAAAACAATTAGAGACGCTAAAACCTCACTGTGAGCAGGCTGTAGCGTCTCAAATTGAATATCTGTTAAAACCACTTAGTTACTGTGGCTTCAATTCTTTTATGTTCACTTTTCTTTTTCCATAACTCTGCTTTTAGGTCGACATCAAACTCTTTTGTCTGATAACTTGCACGAACACCTACAGATAGGTCTTTAGTTCCATTCGACAAGTCATTTTCAATGTAGACCCCTTTTTTAAACTTAGGCTGTTCAGGGACAACTAAGTCAACAACTACTTGTCGTTCTTCAGTCACCACTAGTTTTCCATTGTCTAGCTTATGGTCTTCCTTAACAGTAGTTGTAGGGACTTCTTGAGTTTTACCATTGATGGACACTTTGAGTGGCTTAGGCTTAGCTATTAGTTCAACATCAGCGTCCTCATAGTTAGCCTTAGGCACATACTGAGCAATTGTCTTAGTTGTCTCTTTAAATCCTGTACGTACTGTATTCTCCTTTTGTTCAACTTGAGGAGCAGGTGGTTTATCCTGAGGTTTGTCTGTAAGATAACTCCAAAGGATAAACCCTAAGGTACACGCAAAAACAACTGCTAAGCTAATGTATACGATTTTCTTAATAGCCCCATTCATATGCGTACTCCTGTGCTCTTTGTCGAATACTGTCGCCTAGACCATACAAGTCCCATCTCATATCAGGGTCACCATCACCTAGACCATACCCATCAACATTAGCAATCTCTGCATGTGTCATGACGTACCAATACTCAATCGGTAAGCCAATCTCAATGCAAATCTTAGCGACAACTTTAGCCATCGTATCAAGCTGTGCAGGAGTTGGTGGGAAGCCCTGATGGATAACTTGACCTTCTGCTGTAATGTAAGACCCTAAGGCACAATCTAAAGAGATACCAATAGCACGACTATTGCGTCTCCATGTATGCTGTTTGTAGTCTGTAAAGCTGTCCATATCAGTCCATAGATTACCATCACCATCAATATTGATATGGTAAGCACCAAACGGTTGATTGTAACGACCTGCTGTCCAATGTAAATAAATTGTGTCGATAAGCCCACGTGCAGGTACTGTATAGTTACTTAACTCTGAGAAATCAATTTGTCTCATCTTTGTCTCTCCTTTCTGTCGGATTAACACCAAATTTTCTTAGGACTGCAAGTAAGCCATCTTTAACAAAACTTGCTTCTTTAACTCCCATCTCTTTGAGATTTTCGACAATAGAAAAACACTCAGCTACCACTACTGTTAAGTAGATGATAAAACTGAGTGTTTCATCTGCAAGTATTCCATTAATTTTATAATCAGGGAACAAGTAGACTGCTACTGCAATGAAGATAGCACAACCATATGCCTTAGCCTTCTTACCTAGTTCTTCACGGAACTTACGGCTTTCTAAGTAGCCTGCACGCCATGCCCTAAAGAATAAGCCACGGAATGTGTTCTTCCAATTGCATTCAAGTTTGTTGTCTCTGTTAAATCTGTCGACAATGCCAAACCACTTCGTGAGAATGTCAAGGTAGACAAGAAGACAAATTAGTAGTGTCATACTTACTGCATGCAAGTATGCTTCCTTTGGAATAGGAAGAAGGATTACTAGTAGTTCAAATATTGTCACTCAATGCTCCCTTCTAGTTTTCTTAATTCATTAACTTTACTTTTATATAGTTTACCTAATTCGTCAATACTGTATGTGTCCATTAGAGTTGCTCCAATATATGCACTTTTGATTGTCTCAAGTTCTGCTTTAAGCTTATACTTGAGTTCGTCTCTAGTTGGAACATGTGGTTCTGTAGGGACTACTTCATAGTAGTCCTCACGTTCCACAATTGTTGCATTATTAGCGTTACACCACTGTGCAACTTCAGTATAGCTATCTAAATTATCTTTATATATCTTTGTACCTATCATGCTTTATACCCCTCAGCCTTCCAATACCACCCATGTATATCATCTGTATCTTTGATTGCTACCTTGAAGTTTGTTGCTGTCACATGCATAATAGATGGGTTTGCACTATAAGCCGATAACCATCTAGTCTTTGATACAACTGTAGCTGTTACTATAGGTAGGTTTCTAAATGCTCTATGGTACGATATTGTGTTGTAGTCGGAATTACTAGCTATTATGCCCCCTTGCTCTAACCACCCATCAGACCACTCTCTCCAATACTGCCCATTTGAAGAATTATGCCAACTATTAATCACAACACTACGGTTAGCAATTTCTTCAGCCCTTAACAATCGTTTAAACCCAACTGTTCGTAACTCTGCAGTAGAATTAGTGCCACGTATTCTAATGTCACCACTTGATTGGTCTATCCATAACTGTGTACACTCACTCCCCCCATCAGGACTACTGTAAGGTATATTGATTAGCTGTCCATATTGTTGTGGTTGCTGTTCAAATCTACCTAGTTGGCTAAAGTTTGTGATACAAACCCCTAATTTATTCCAATCTACAGATGACTTACCAACCCAATTAGGATTACTGTCATATCTATGAAATATATCCCATAATCTAGTGTTGCCAACCTTTCCATCTATTGTGGTTCTATCACTTAAAACTGCTACTCTACCTGTCTTTTTTGGGAAGTCATAATAGAATGAATTAGTTCCTGTTGCTTCATCACGTAAAAATATTGAGGCAATAATATCCATACTATCAGGTTTACCTTCTATAATAAGTTTCTTACCTGCCGTATTTTCAAATGAAATCGCACTGAAGTCGCCACTTTTTACATTAGGATTAGAACTGAACGTACCACCACTTTTTGGCATTTTTGTGTCTAACTCAGTTTTAGTTTTTTCTAATTCGTATGAGGTAGCAGTAGCAACCCCCTCTAATTCATTTTGTAGTACTTTAACGGTATCTTTATCAGCCTTTGTCTCAATGATAGTAGCGACACCTTCACCCCACGAATTGAACTCCTCTTGACTAGCCTTACTACCAATCAAAGCTTCCATTTCATTCAACACATTGGAGAAATAAGTCGTGTCTACCTTATTCCCTAGTTCTTTATTAATGTTAGCAATTAGACCACCATGTGCGTTCACATCAGTATCATGCGAATTGATAGCTGTAGTGAACATAGTACCAACTTCATCTATCGCTTCGTTAAAAGTAGTAGTAGTAATGTAGTCTCCACCACTTGCTTCCTTAGCTTGCTCTGCATAGTACTTAGACAAGGTAGCACTCGATTCACTAGCGGTTGCCTTTTGAGTAGCTAGTGTAGCACTTGATGTCGCTGTACTTGCACTTGATACTGATGTTGTAGCATACGTGTTAGCATGGTTAGCACTAGACAAAGCTCTACTTGCACTAGTAGACGCACTATTAGAACTGCTTAAAGCATTCCTTGCACTTGTACTAGCACTTGTCGCTTGTGTAGTTGCTACAGTTGCACTAGAGGTAGCTGTAGACGCCTGAGTTATAGCCACTTGAGCATTACTTATAGCTGTCTCAGCGTTTGCCACTGCTGTATTCTTATTGTCTTCTACAACGACTGCTGTAGAGACAACTGTAGAATACTGAACGTCAACTACACGTGCTTGCTCTGTAAACTTGTCGCTAGCTTGCTCTACAAGTGTCCATTTGTCTGTACCACGTTTCTCACTAGCAAGTGTATTAGTTAAACTTGTGCTTGCACTAGTAGCACTAGCGGACGCACTGTTAGCTTTACTTGTGGCAAGTTCAGCCTGCTCTCGTGCCACTGTTGCACTGCTCTCAGACAATCCTGCTTGTGTCTCACTGCGGTTGGCTTGTTGTTGAGCACGGTCGGCTTCACGCTTAGCTCTATCAGCTTCGTTAGTTGAACGGTTAGCTTGACTAGTGGCTTCATCAACTTTAGCTTGAGACGCTCTTAAGTAAGATTCTTGTGTCTTCTTAAGCCAACCTAAGTTGACTGCTTCGCTGTCTTCAGTAGGTTCTTTAACGTTCTTAATGTTCTTAAAGCGTGCGTCCCACTTCTTATCAATCTTGTCTTCCTGAATGCCACTATCAGTTAACTTGTCGATATTCTCTTCGTTGATATGTAGTAGTTGGGTGTTGTAAAGATTTAAGTCTTTAGCACGTAAGATACTACTGTCGTACCATTCTACAGTACGGTCTGAAGGCGTCTCACGATAGATTTCCATAAGTGCCCCATCAGTAGGACTGTTAACTAACGTGAGCGTGTGACCTGACACTGTATAATCAGTACCCCATTGTAACTCTTGAGTATTGTTAATGCGTGCCTTAACATACCTCTTATTGATGTAATCAAAGGCAAATGTGTAGGCTTTCTTACTACTTGAGCAGGTCAAGTATACTTTCGTTTTGTACTGTGCCATTGCGTTCCTTTCGTTTTTCTAACTTCTTCTTATTAAATAACTCTTGTCGTTGTTTACGTTCCTTACGCTTTCTAGCTTCTATGTCGGCTTTATCAGCCATGATAGACAAAGCTCCTTTGATTGGAATGTAACGGTCAAGAGGGAATAATCTTAACAGTGGGTCAAAGTCGGCTTCCTTGTTCGACATCAAGTTCGCCATAGCTTCAGGCGTACTTGCCACACCATTGAAGGCACGATAAGCACTCTGTACGGCAGGGAATTGAGTAATGAAGTTATACATCATGTTGTCGCTTTCAGGCATGCGGTCTACAGTAGTACGACTAGACGTGCCACCTGCGAACATCTCGTATGCGTCATTAGCGAACGACATGCCACTCAATAAGCTACTTCTCAAGAGACCTGTAGACAATAATCTTTCAGGCGTAAGAGTTTTCTCCATGTAAGCCTGACGTTTCTCCTCATCATCTCCAAAGTATTTATAAGAGTTGAAGTAGACTGATGTCGCCCATACCATGCCATTGGCAATCGCTGTAGACATCAACATATTGAAGTCTTCACGTTCCCCATTGTTGAGCACACGTCCTAAATGACTGTTAAGTGCCATCTGTGAGAAGTTCTTGAACTGCCACATGACACCTTGTACAAGTCCTGCCATGCCGTCCATACGTTTAGCGTTGTTCCATAGTGTCGGCTCTAATACTGCACGACCACTTGCAAGATTAAGGAACATCTCAAGTTTACTGTAGCTTGTCATGTCTTCCTCTTGCCACTTAGTGACTGCCTTAGACAAAGCGTCTTCTTCGTCTCCTAAGTTCATCAAGCGGTCTCTTAAGATTTTCTTAAAGCCATCAGGGTCTGTAATCCCTGCTTCTGCTAAGTGTCGTTCACTGAACAGGTTAGTTCTTAAGACACTGTTGTACTCACCACGTGCCCACATCATCATTTCAGGCAAGACATCTGCTTGAATGCCACGTGTACTTGCTTGTGTCATCTTACTGATTTGATTGATTGTTGACGTGATTTTAGCACCAAAGTCTACGGCACTCTCAATGCCACCCATGAGTTTCATACCAACGCCTGTATTCTCAGCCTGCAATTGGAATGCATCACGTTTCATTTGAGGGTTAAACCATATATGCTCCGCTAAGGAATGACCTAAATGGTAATCCTTAAAGTTACGCAACTGCTTCGCACTGAAGTCTTTAGAATACTTAAGGTTATGTATGAAGTCATGTAGTGCAGGAACAAAGTGTGTAAGTGCACGTGCTCCCACGACACTAATGCCACCTATAGTTTCTGCCAATTGGTTAATACCAAAGTTCATACCATTTTGTCGGTATGATTCCGTTAAGATGATATTCTTAAGGCGGTCGACAAATGTCTGAGGTCGAATTACTTCAGGGAATATCAATGCTCCACCACTGACGTTATGGAAGACATCTTTAACTTCATCAAGTTCCCTTGTCATCTGCTTAGATGTTATCTTACGTTGCTTAACTGCTTCAGTAAGTTCACCTTCAATTCGTTCATAGATTTTCTTGAGGTCTGTTACAGGATTCTCAATGCCAACACGTCTGAGTGCCATAGTGCCACTTGAGCGGTTCGCAACGTATGCCATGATTGACGACAAGTCCTGATTTCTAAGACTGTCATTGAAAGTAAATATCTTACCACTTGGAAGAGTAAAAGCTTTTGTCGTATCCATAGGAATACGTGCCTGATAGTATCCCATTCTATCTGAGCCTATGTGAATGTCACTTAAGAGGTCGTCTTGTCGTCTTGTGACTTGTTCCGCCCAATGACCTGCCACAACGTCCTTAAAGATACCTTCATCATTAGCAATGATGTTATTCACAACGTACTTCTTAAGTTCGTCCATATCCTTAAAACCATTAGGTTGTCCACTGAATGCTTCACCAACCTTAAAGCCTAACCCTTGACGTCTCATGATTGCTTGAGCTTCGACATCAGAAATCTCTAGTTGAGACAAATAGTTCGTTTTAAACTCAGGTGTCATCTTGTCCCAATCTATGGACTGAGACGCAACTTCCCTCATGAATGCAGAGAACTCTTTGTCGCTATCGAACTCTGTTCGTAAGAGTGTCTGTTTGTCATAGTCGACACGTCTCCATAATTCTCCTGCCCCTTGAAAGTCTGATGGTAACGTACCGTTAATCTTATGGAGTTTTAAGTCTAACTCACGGAAGTTCCTAACGGCTTGAACTGCTTGGTTAATCGCCTTGCTGTCTGAAGTGTACATATCAGCATTGTACGGATTGTATAAACTATCGTACACCTTGTTGACTTCCTCATTAAAACGTCTACGTGAGTTATCAGTAGGTGGTATTTTACCTGTCTCAATACTCCACTTACGGAATGCGTCCATGTATTCCGCTTGTGGCTTAGAGTACTTATTCATAAACAACTGTTTCATCATAGATACAGGTGGAGTACTTACGTTGTTCCTTGCACGCAATCGTGGGTCTATACCCATGACACGTGCCACCTTCTGCATAGTTTTCGACAAAGAGTTAATGAACACACCATAACGGTTACCAATGAACTTGTTTTGTTCAAGTGCTCTACCTGTTACTTGTGCCACCTTATTGCCTGTTAGCTGTTGTTCATTAAGTAGCTTGTCTTCATTCGCAATGTTGCCTTTGTTGTACTCAGCACGCCCTTGCTTCTCATCAGCGAACACATCGTCAAACTCAGGCTCTTCTTTAGGTTTAACTGTAGGTTCTTCATTGAGCATTCGCTTAGCACTCTCTTCAGGAGACAAGAACATAGCGTCATCATCAAGTGCCTTAGTGACTAAACTATCAGGAGAATGATGAGCACCATTGAAGAACACACTGCCATCACTAAGTTTTACTTCAAGATTGTCAAAAGTACCACCTGCTTTGATGTGTCGTGCAATGTCTCTGAACTGTCCATCAGACAACTTTCCACCAACAATGCCTTCGAAAAACTCTTTGATAGCTCCTGTTTTAGCATGTTTGTTGTAAGCCAACGCCTGGTTAGCCATGTCCTCAACTGTGTTAAGTCCATAGGCGTCCATGAGTTTAACTAGTTTAGGTGGCTTAAGGTAAATGCCATCAGGAGTATTGAATAAGTGTCTCATAAGACCATCAGCAGATAAGTCATCAGATAGCTTTAGACCATATCTACTGTTTAACTCATCAATCAGTCCTTTGTCGACCATATCAGCTTTTGAAGTGACACTTGCTGTTACAGGAGCGACAAGGTCATCGTCAACTCTCTGTAGCCAACTCATTGGTTCTACTGTAGGTGGCTTAGGTTCTTCAGGTAGTTTGATTAAAGGTTCTTCTACAGGTTTAGCTTTTGGTCGTTTTGCAGGCTTTACTTCAGCTCCATTAGTGGTAGCAGATTTAGCCATTTTGTCGACTTCATCTTCAAAGGCAAGCTCGTGCTTACCCTTTGGTTCTCCTTTAGGAGTGGCAGTAAACTTACGTTGAAGAAACGACAAACCTGCACCTGCACCTGCTCCCATTAAGAATGACGCCACATAATTGTCGTTAGTACTAAAGTTAGCTTTGTTAGACAAGTGAGTATCAGACAAGTTAATTAAACCATTAGTCAATCCTATTTCAGCTAACTGAGCTCCTTTAGATGTTGCAAGTTTTGCTGTTAGCTTACCGCCTAGTTTACCTGCAAGTTTTAACCCTATTGCTTCCTGACCTAAAATAGGGACAAGATTGATAGGGTCTAAAAGCATACCTGCCACTGTACCTGAGATTCCCATTGCGGTAGTGCCACGTGATTCAATTCGTTCTTCACGGTCTAAGTCTTCACCTTTCAACTTAGCTAAGGCTACTAGTTGCTCTCTATCAAACGCTTGTGCTTTTAGGTTTTCAAATGCTTCGTATCGGCTACCTTGTTTAGCCTTGTAGTCGTCCTCTGATAATCCTATGTTAGCTAACGCCTGCTTCAAGGTATAATCATCAAGATTACTTAAGTCTTCTTTTGGCGTACCTAGGGGCTTAACATTATCTGCATACAAAGCATTGCGTGCGACACCAATTAAGCTATTACTAGTCCATGACGACATAAAGCTATCACTAAATTCTTGTGTCCAACCACCTAAGCCTGTACGATTACCACGTGCAATGTTTTGCCAATCTGAATTTCTATCTAAATATCCTTCTTCACCATATTGAGATACAGGAGCGTCCTGCATGACGTACAGAGGGTTGACCCCACCATAATAGTTAGTGTTCTCCCAATCGCTTCCATAAGCGTTATTTATGAGACCAATATACTTATTTAGGTCATCATGAAAGTAGCCGTTAGCGTGGGCAATTTGAGCGAACTCTGTAGGGGTCTGTGCATTGTATATCTCAGGATAGTGGTTAAAGAAATCATTAACTAAAGCGTCTGCATAATCTTCAGGATTCTTAAAGATTCGATAGTAAAGGTCACCATCAGGTTGTTTATTCTCTTCACCATTTGGGGTTACCTGAGTAAGACCCCCTGCATTGTAGTTCTCTCTGATTAATCTAGATGTCCCATAAGCACTCTCTAGATTCATTTGGGCGACTGCAATGTCTGCAAAGGTTTTAGACTTGCCATACTTTGTCTGTAGTATTCTACCAACTTCGGCTATAAACCCCTGCATGTTTTCTTCAGCCATTTTGTCTCCTTTCTATCCACCTAAAGCCCCCATTGGATTTTCTAATATATATCTTTCGTTAGCCTGCTTAGCTTCCTGAGCTTTCTTTTCAGCTTCGTTGCTATCAGCAGGTTTATAATTGTCTGCATACCACTGAGTATCATTAATAATTTTGTCTAAGAATATACGTTTGTATGTACCATTTTCATCAACACGTAAGTACACTTGTGAGCCATCAGACACCCATGTAGCAGGGTATTGTCCGTGGTTTGTGTAGTGGTATACTATGTTACTTAAAGACACATTCGTTGGTTGGTCTTGAGGTATAGCCGTGTCAATCTTATGGTAATCTGTAGACGGCATAAGGATTCCATTTACAGAAACGTATTGTTGCTTAACGGCTTCCATAGACATTGCTCGTGCTTGTTCTGCGGTATAACCACTTGCTCTTAACACTTGTGAAATCTTGTCGACACGTTCGACCATAGCGTATGGTAATGTGTCCCTGTTAAAACTAATAGTGCTATCACTTTCACTACCAATATCATAAACTGAGAAATCAGGTACACTCGTGTAACGTAACTCATCATTAATCGAACGGCTCTCATCAGCATTCGACAAGCGTCTTTTTGTCTCAGCGAACATGCGAACACCTTCAGCCATACCAAAGGTATCAGACAAAATTCGTAACGACAAAATGTCATCAGCATACTTACTACCAACGGCTTGCTCTATGTAGCTACCATCAGTACCTGCAAGTTTGACTGCAAGTTCAAGTGCAGGAGTTACCTCACCTCTCAAGATGTCTGTCTCTAGATGTTGGTCAAAGTAGCTTGATACAGGTTTAGAGAACAATGGATAGCGTGCAAGTTTAGCTATGTTAGCGTCATCACCTGCTTGAACTAATTGGTCGATTCTACTCTTCATAGCAACCGTTAAGTCGTCTACAGTAATCCCCATAGCTTCTAAATCTTTCTCACTTTGAGGTACACCTGTAAGTGAGCCTGATAGGTAATTATCAATAATACTGTTGGCTCGACCTGACCTCATCTCTTCATTCCCTAGTACTTTCGTTTTACGTGCTTGTTGTCTCAACTCAGCTTCCTCTTGAGCTTTCAATTGTGAGTACCTACGGTTGTACTCAGGAGCACGTCTAAGGGCTAACTCAGGGTTATCCTCTTGGAGTTTCTCAAAGTCTTCTTTAATAGCGACACTAGACTTAAAACCATCAGCCCACTGAATATCTCCAACTTTCAACTGATTCATCATTCTATCAGCATACGCATTGGATAACTCTTTGTAAGTACTTGGGTGGAGTATGTCCTTAATCAGTTTTCCATTGTAGGCTTGGAACTCACCTATTTTGTCTAACAGTTCAGCGTTGCCTGTGTTCTTAGCGAATGATTCATACAGGTATTTAATCAGTGACACGTTATCTTCAGGATGCTTAGACTGAGCAATGTTCATACTTGTGATTGTGTCCATCATTTCCTTATGGAATTCTTCAGGGTCTATATTGTCTTTGTACGCATACTTACGTGATAGACTATCAATTTTAGACTGCATGCCTAGTATGAAATCTTGTCGATTCTGCTGTTCACGATTGTTGTGATAATCTTGAATGTTACTTGTGATACGTTCATATGCATTATCTTGTCGACCTGCACTATAAGCATATTTATTTTGGATAACATCAGGATTCTCAGCTGTCCATGCTTCTTCACGTTCACGCATAAACTTGTCGTATCTTGCGTTTTCCTCATTAGCGTCCTTAGCTAGCGGTTGCGTTTTAGACCATTCGACATAATCCTGATAATCCATCTGTGCCACGTACTGCCCACGCAATTTATCAATAACACCAACTGCGTATCTATTGTCGGCTAAGTTATAACCACCAACGTTAGCCAACATTGCCACTGCGTCTAGCGTACGTCTTTGTTTAGCGTCATGTTCATAGAATACAGAAGGAGCTAATGCTTGTGCCACTTCATAGTCCTGCTTCTCTTTCTCTAGTGCATTGTTACCAACTGCAATCCCTAGTGCTCCTAAAGCTTTCGCAACATTACCATAGTCATCATCACGTTCAACTGTAACGTTCCAATTCTGCTGTACACCTAATAGTCGTCCTTGATAGACGTTCTTTTCATTAGGCATATACTGCATAGCTGTGCCAACTGCATTCTCTACTTTACTTGCCAATTATCGTCTCACCACCTTTATTCGCCCTGCGTTAGGGTCTTGACCATATGTAACATTATCTCTACGAACGACTGAAATTCTACCTGCATTAGGGTCTTTACCATAGGTAACCACTCGACTATTTCTCTTAGCGGTTTGCCCATAGTGAGACTGCTTGAATGCTTCAGTAGCTCTATGTTGTGAGTAGAAGTTAAGACCAACTTGAGCCATATCTAAGAACATACTTGTCTTACTTGGTAGCTTCGGTGGGTGTAATCCTGAAGTGTACGCTTTAGTACTAACTAGTTGCTGTTCCTTGTTCAAGTCAACTTCGTTACTCTTACGGACATAATTGTCTTTCTCACTCAATGACGCTCTTAAGGTTTCTGCATGAGTAGCTCTACTGATTAGTCGCCCTGTTTTACTATCGCCTAATTCTTCAGACACTGCATTGTCGACACTTCCTTGCAAGCCCTTAGAGTTCAATTGGATTCTCTCAAGGTTAGCCACTGCACTCTCAAAGGCGTCTCTACGCTCTTGTTCATAGTTTTGAAAAGCATAGTTCATGGTCGTGATAGCATTTGTCGCCTGTTCAGCCATTTGTCGACCTTGAGCAATCGCTTCTTGTCGTTGAGCCTTATGTGACGAAAAACTTCCTAGTAGACCTAAGCCTAGTCCTAGCCAATCCATACGTTAACTCCTTTCATTAAATTTGTTTAGACCTAATTGAAACATTGCCCTTCCATACATACCCCACAAAATTACTTGGAAGTGGGCTGTTGTTCTTAATTCTAATTTTTGTATCTGTATTAGTACCATGGATAGGCACTCTGAATTTTCCTGTAGTAATAGGATGGCTTCCTAACTTGTTGTCTTCTTTACCTAAGATTCGACTAGTGAACTTATAGTTTCTATCAGGCTTACCTGTAGCCAACACATGAACGACAAATTCACCACTGTCGGCATACTGTAGTTCAATGTCCTGAAGGATTGTCCTATATGTACTCAATGGTTGAGTGCCACGTTCATCTGCTTGTTTAACATAGAGTGTCGACAAATCAACCTGCATATCATATGCCACGCCAACAATTACCTTCTGTCCACTTAAGTTCTCTGTATTGGTACACTCAATCCACCCTTCTTCGTTGCTCTCAAAGGAGCGACCATCAGATAAGACCATGAAGTACTTCTTGTCTTTAGTATCCTTAAAATGATACTTAGCGTCCCACTTATAGAGTGACAAGTAGTCATCATAAGTACCTGCAAGAGTAACAACTTGCTTTCTATCAATAAGACATCTATAAGGTTCATTTGAAAAATCCTTAGTGTTAAAGTTTATGATGATTTTCTCAAGGTAGATATTGCCATTCCTTTTTATAACAATGTAAAGAGTACTACCAATAAAATCTGCACCTATGATTTCACCACTGAACTTCCACTGAGACCAACTAGCCTGTACCTTTTGTTCATTGGCAAAAAGATATTTGTAGACATAAATTGTGTCGGTAGCTCCACTAGACAAAGCCATGATTAAGTTTTCAGATTCACAAGCTATCAATGCGTATACATTGTTCTTGATATAGTTAGGAATATGAGCTGTAATATTCATACTGTCCTTACTATTATTCCCATCATAAACTGCATAGTATTCTCTGACTGATGTATAGTTACTTCTCTTAACGGTAAAGTAAAGGTTTCGACCAACACCAATTGGTTTAACATTAGTATCACTAGCGAACTCTGTCACCTGCTTTAGCTGTGCCGATTTAGGAGACAAAGCACTATCTGAGGTCAATAGGAATTGTGTCTGTTTAGAGAATAGATACAGGTCTTGATTAAAAGGTATCGCACTGAACAACTCAGAAAATCTATTGTGAGACACATTGAGGTCGATAGGGTCACTATCAATAATTGATGTCGCACTGTCTATCCAATAGTTCCAATAGTCACCACTCTTAGACAAGTTCACTGATTCTCCTGAGATTAGACCTAAGCGATTTCTGTAGGAGAAAATGTCATTTATAGAGTTGCCAATAAAGGAAGGAATTGGATTGCTGTCGTCGTCTCCTGTTTCTCTATTAGCCCACTCAATCCATGTAAATTTAAAAGTCCCATCAGCTTGTCGTACTAACTTGTGGGGTAACGTTTGGTAATTGAATGAGACAAGAATATTAGGAGCAGGACACTCAGTCCACAATAGTTTAGATTCGTCATATCGTAAATAATAGTCGTCATCTGAGTTGTTCTCACCATAGACTTTTACGATATACCCATTGATATGGTTGCGTGGTAAATCAGTAAACTTTTGTACTTCCTGCTTGAAGGCACTGATTGCTTGACTATTAAAACCATCACGTACACGTATCTTTTTACCGCCCATATTCCATACGACAAACCAACTTTCTGCCCCTGCATGATGGACTGTAAATCCTTTAGCCATAATCTGATTAACTAACTCTTGAGCAATCTGATTTGTGCCAATTGCATTCGTATGTTCAGGCTTACTACCATCAGGAGTTGTGTAGCTTGCTACCACTTGGTCGGCAATAATAACTTCATACTGTCTACCATATTGCCCACTCTTTACATAAACAGTAGCACCTGTATTATGTCCACTATCAGACTTCTTACCATTGTTCATGGCTGTCTTAATTTTTTTATTAACAATAAACGTATGGTCTGCAATAGTAATAACTTTAATATCTTCTAGTGGGTTATTAGTCTTTAGATAATTAGCATTGTCTATTGTTACCTCTTTCTGATTACCGTTAACGTCCCATACTTTAACAGTATCCCCATCAAAAGCTAAAATATATTTTTCAGTTTCATCACGGTCTATCATATGTATTTTAGGACGTCGTGTTGTATTTAGACTTAAGGTATTCACATGTAATGTTGGTGGTCTCTTTTGTAAACCATCTGCTTCTGTAGAAAACCCATTGATTTGTTCCTCTAGTTGCTCCACATGTCGCAAGATAGCAGGCTGTTGTGAGACACCATCAATAATATTTTTTACTACTTGTGCTATTCTTGCCATCTAATTAGCTCCTTCGAATAGTATCAGACACATCAGTATTAGACGCTATTGTCGGTTTCTCAAGTGCAAGCTCGTATTCAAACACTCTACGTTGAGCTCGTTGTTCTTCCTCTAGTAATTCCTTAAGTAACAATTCGTCACCTAAGTAGCGACTAGTGAACAATCGTGCACTACGAACAGTGATGAACTCACGGAAGACACTTGGTAGTTCCTCAAAGTTGACTAGCATTACAACTTGAGCTGTCAATGTTCCATCAAACTTGTCTGTATTATTAGTTACGTCGTACACGATTCCATCACGATTCCTGAGATATGAATTGTCGGTACTGATTACTCGTAACATTTGATTATTCCATGCGATTTCTTTAGTAAATCTATCAGGTTGCAACTCATAGTTTTCGATTGTGTTAAATGTGTATCCGTCTTGTTGAACTTGTCGGCTAACCCTGTTGAGCATTTGTAGGGCGTTTTCGACATCAACATTACCTGTTTCTTCAACTGTGTCTACAGGAGCTTCACCGATACTAGCAAGTATCTCATTGACGGCTTCAAGAGTTGTCAAAGGGGTAATAATCACGACACTTCTCTCCTTTCTTAAGTGTGAAAAAATAGGGGAACAAGTGAATGTCCCCCTAGATTTATCAGTAAGTTTTTAGCATTTAGATGTGTTTAATTAAAATATAAAATTAGATAAAAAAAAAATAAGCCCTGATTAAGCTCCTACTTTGATTGTACAAATTGCGGACGCTTCAGGACGTAAGCCACCATGACCCATAGCATATTTAGCAATGATTTGGTCGGCTTGATATTCAGGTCGACGTGCGTGTTCAAGAGTTAAATCTTTAAGTTTAACTGTACCTAATGCTGTACGGTGACACGCAAGGAACGCTACGTCATTCTTAAGTGTGGTAGGGAAGTCGTGACCTGCAGGAGACGCCCCAACCATACCTGCTTTGTCTGCACCACCTGCTGTTAAGTGTGGCACTTGAACAATAGTAAACCCGCAAAGTTTCGCAAGTTCACCATCGACAATTGTCGCTACTGCACCATAGTCACGGTCAATAGCTGTCTTGTTAGCAATGATTGCAGACACTGCTTCAGGTTTCATGTAAGCAATACGGTCGGCTAACGGTACATAGTTGTTAGTGAACTGAGCTTTTAACTCAAGTAATGCGTTAACGATAGCACCACCGTACTCCTCATTGATACCTACTTCTTTAACAGTTTTCGCAATCTTAATTGGTCGACCTGCACCTGTAAAGTTTTCGTTTGTTTCTTGAGTTAACTTAGCAAGTTCCGCAAGGATTGCACCATCAGAACTTAAAGCCAACGCTTCGCCTAATTGGTTAGCATATTCAGAACGAACGTCATAATGATTCATTGCTTCGAATAAATCAGAAATCAATACATCAGCTGTCAATAAGCCATCAATATTGATAACACGTTCGTTATGCTCCATAGCGGTACGTTGGTCGTCTAAAGAGTTTCCGGGCTGCAAATACTTAGCCACTGTACGACCCATTACAGGGAAGGACGCGGATTTACCACTGTCAATCGTTTTGATTAAATGGTTGTTAACTGCACGGCTTTCTCGTGTAAAAGCTGTTAGTACTTCACCACTGAATACTTTAAGAAAATTAAGTAACTCATCACCTGTGTTTTTAACTGCACCTTGTTTAGTAATACCTTGGATTATTGCCATTAGTTAGATTTCTCCATTTCTTAAATTAAAATAAATCAGAATTTAAAACTTTTTCTTGTACTTCTTTTGTGTACCTTTTGTCGACACCATAGCGTTTGTCTGACATTGCGTCTACAAGTTGTTGCTTTGTCTCAAAGCCCAAAGATACTTGAGTATTACTTGAGCCAACGCCCATGATTGTAGGTTTTGTCGTACCAAAGGATTGTCCCATCTGAGCCTTAATGCCATTCAAGTGGGACTTAATGAGCGACAAATTACCTGTCTCAAGAACTGCATTAAATGCTTGTTCTGCTTCAGTACCTTGAGAACTAACAAATGCCTTCACATTGTCAAACTGCTGTTCGCCACCTGCATACGACACGACCTCATTAACAAATTTTTCAGCTCGTAAATTAAGGTTGTCTAAGTAGCTGTCGACAAGTGCTCTAGGATAGCCACTCTGTTCTAGCTTGGCTAAACTTTCTTCAGATAACTCTCCTTTCTCTAAGTATTCGTTAGACAATTCTTCAAAGTTAAGTCCTTTGGATTCTAAGTCCTTCTGTACTTCCTTTTCAGTATTTGTCTGTCTATCAAGTTCAGCTTGAAGACCACCTGTAGATTCTTCAGTCTCATCTTTTGGTTGCTGTTCAGCTTCTTGTGATTCAGCACCATTAGAGTTCTCTTCGGTAACCTCTTGTTCTTCTACTGTACCTTCTTGGTTTAATACCTCAGTGTCTGCTTCCACTTGTGTCGATTCAGCCCCTGAAGTCCGTACTTCTAGTTCTGCCATGTTTTACTTACATCTCCTCTCCACCACTTGCCACTTGTTCTTCCATTCCTGCCTGCATACCACCAATTGCCATTTGTTGAGCCATAGCTTCTTCTTGTTCTGCTTGTAGCTCTTCAGCTGTCTTAATGAGACCTGTCGTTTCAATGCCTAAACTTGTCGCTACAGAAGTCACAAGATTACTTACATTGAGATACTGCATAGCATCAGGAATTTGAGCCAATGTCGACATCAGTGTCATGTACTTGTTATAGTCATGTCCTCGACCCAAAGCTTCCATACCTGTAGTAATTGTCGGCTCTACGACACCATCAGGTAACTGTGGAATTTCTCCTGCGGACATGAGAATTGCCATAATACGTTTAATCAATGGTAACTGTAGCTCTTGCGACAAGATACTATAGATACCACCTAAGTTGTCCTCAAGCTCCTGAGCGACTGCTCGGATTTCTTCTGCGGTCACTCGTTCAGCATTCCGTTGGACAACACTGCTTAATAAAAATGCAAAAGATAGCCGTTGTTCAAGTCGTCCAATCCAACTCTCGGCTATCTGTAAATCAGGATATTTATTCAGTTGTAGGGCGACAACGTCTTCTGCTCGACCTGAGACAAAGTCCCCACTCTTGGCTTTCTCTAATTGTTTTGGTCGTGTGACCCCATTAGGATTAGTCAAGAAGATGACTTTAGACGACACTGAAGACACGAATGCAACATCTTTAGATAAACTATCTAGCATTCGTAAATCACCATAGTACATCTCAATAAAACTACGACCATAGTGTTCGTTGTCTTGTTTTGTCATTCGCAATGGAATGTATGGACTTTTGTCGATTGGATAGGTCTGTTCGCTACCACTAACGATTTCACCATTGATTTCTTGAAACGATACCCATTGACCCTCTACACGTTCAATCTTCGTGTAAACTTCTACAGTATCATCACTATTACCATCAGGTACAACTGCTTGTAATTCTTCAGGTAACGTTGCCTTAGCCACTTTGTCTACCGTGATAATCTGAATGACATTACCAATGGCGTCACGTTGGATTACATACTGTTTCAAGTTGTACAACCGTGCTCCGCCTTCAGCAGGTGGCAAGAAGAGGAGACAATTACCACTAATGAGTAACTGTAGTAATCCTTCGTTAATCGTGATTCTGATTTGATTGTCTTCAATATAACGATTAATCTTCTCTTCAATCTGCATGAGTGCTTGGTCTAGTTCAGCACGTTTGTCTTCAGGTAAATCAATCTGCTGTAATGACACGGCAGAAATACCTAATCTAAAGAAACGTTCGTTAGGTGGGAATAAGGCTAGATTTAGCTTACTAGACAACGTATTGATTCCATGTGAGCCTACTGATTGATAAGGCTGTTCATACTTTGTCTGAGCATTGTCGGTTTCTTTTGGGAATAAAATCGGAATTGTTAGCTTAGCGTTATCAGTTGCACGTTGAATATAAGGGTCTCTATCTGTCTTAAGTTTTTCGTACAACTTCTTGGCGTTAGCTTCTAATGATTTATCCATACATCACCTACATGTTTAAGGGTGAGCCACCACCACCTGTTGGCGTTGA
The DNA here is from genome assembly GCF_900545795.1 of uncultured Veillonella sp. GTDB lineage: Bacteria > Bacillota > Negativicutes > Veillonellales > Veillonellaceae > Veillonella_A. The sequence goes on along the minus strand of NZ_URAR01000007.1, from coordinate 72,176 downwards.
GCGGTCAATCATAAGTGACTTACGGCTTACCTTTTTGCGTTTCTTAACATCAGTCCCTAGTTCAGGAGCTTCAGGTACTACTGCTTCTGTTTGAGGTACTAATTGTTGTGCTGTTACAGTTGGCTGTGGAATTTCTACAGGGTTGGCTTTTTCCCTACTACCAAATCCTAAGACCCTACCTAGACCACCAACAACTTTCTTAACTGCTTTCTTAACTGCTCCCACTAACGATTACTCCTTTCTTCAATACATGTTCTTAAATAATTACAGATGTCTTCCCTAAATTTGAGACAAGCAATTTTAGCTTCTGCGGACATGTCGTCTCGCTTAAAGAAGTACTCATTACTAAATGCTTTTTCTAAGTGTTCAGGAAGTTCTTCTGCTACACGTGGATAGTCAAAGTTCATCTTGTTCTCCTTTCAATCGTTTCATAAAGATACTATGCTTATGTTGATATCCTTGTTTTTCGTAACCATTTTCAACAACCTTTTTGTCAACGGATATTAAGTTGCCACTTATGATTATTCGTGATTCAAATCCACGTGCAATTCGTTCAAGCTCCTTCATCGCTAACCGTTGGATTCCTGCGTATCTTTTATCTAACGACAAAATTAATTCTTCAGCAACAATAGTCTCTTGAGACCACCACGTATAAATAACTTGATATAACAAAAGACCAACAAGTTTATCCTCTTCGTTGTACCATGTGCGTATCGCTCCTACCTCATCAGCATTGATTAGTGCCTGTACAAGAGTTTCACGATTGCCTAATCCATGAAGAACACTATGTTGGTCTCCTAGCTCCATAAGTTTGTCGACAATCAGTTCAACTTCAGTGTCCCTGTGTCGTAACTTATGGTCTTTTATGACGGTGTCCATAACTTCACCTCTTTAGTTTTCTTGTTGTAATAACCCCTACGCAATATAAAGGCTAGACGTGCGTTCATCAGTGCGTCTTCTTCAGTACTACCATTCGCTTTGTACGCTTTAACAACTGCTTCCCACGTTGGAGATTCATCAAGTATTCGTCGTGCCCTAACATCACCAACTTTAGGACAACCTTTGTAGCCATCTGTAGTATCACCAATTAGTGTTTGATATAGATGGTAATAATCTGCGTCTGCTTTAGAGACATCAAAGAACTCATTCCTCATAAAATCATATTGTCGACAAGGAATACATCTGAAATCTTTATCACCACTAATAGCAATTGAATTTTTGTCTACAGTGATTCCAACGACATCATCTGCTTCTAGTCCGTCTAACATAAGAGTGTTATAGTTTTCAGCTATCCATTCTCTCATTGGCTTATAACAGAGTGGTCGTCTTAGTGTCGTACGATTTGCTTTGTACTCACTAGTCACTTTAGTTTTCCTAAAGTTGTTTGGGTGACTAAGACACATGATAATCTTGTATTCTCCTTCAATGTTGTAGTGCTCTAAGACAAGGTCGACAAGTTCCTCTACATGTTCATCAAAGGCTTGCTGTACATCACTTAAGTAACAGTGCAGGGTATACAAATGGTCGTCCCATTCGACAACCTGTTCGTTTCTATTGCAGGCGACATAAAGCAACATATCTGCGTCAAAGATTAGTTTAGTCAAAGCTACAACTCCTCTCAGTGCAAGTATCGCACTTCAGAAATTCTTTGTCGAACACTAAAGGGAATACTTTAGCTAACTCTTCTTGAATAGCTTTAGCCAACTCTCTGTGTTCCTTTTGAGCTCTACTACATAAACGCTTAGGAAGGTACTCATACCATGCTCTCAAGTTGCCTGTGATGACTAGTCGATACATCATAGCTTTAGGAGCAAGCAGGGCTCTATCCTCATTACTGATGTCTTCACCGATGTTACAGTTGACATAGTTATGGACTTGTTCGTCTAGCAGTTCTTGAAGTTTCTTGTCCTCAACCTTAAGGCTTTCAGTGAGAACTGTCCCACGGCTAGACTGTACGGTCATTGAAAAGTGTCTGTGTCGTGACAACTGTAGCAGTGTTTGAATACTACAGGTAATCTCAAAGCTTGCTGTAGCATGCTCTAAGACACTCAAGTGTCCTGCTTTGAGACAATGCTTAATGACCTCTTCTCCTGCTTCCTTTTGATAACACTGAGATATAGCTCGACACAATAATTCTTTATAATCTTTTGTATAATTTATTAGTTCTACCAAGGCTACTCCTAAATTAATCCTTCAATTTCATCTTTATAACTTTCGACACTAAAAAACACGTCATCAAAGATGTCTTGAATATCTTCTGTTAATTCACAATAATCAGTATCATTTAATGCGTCCTCAACTAGTCCCATGAGACTATGAGTTTCTTTAATTAAGTCATCAACTTTTACATAGGTATCACCATTTACAGTGATTGTAGTCATCATACTTTGTCTCCTTTCTTAGTGGCACTCTGCCCAATTCTTACCAATTTTACCTTCAGTGTCCAATTGAACTCTAAAGTTAAACTCCTGCTGTACATCACGCACTGCTTCTTGAGCTTCTCTTACGACTGCTTCCGCAATCTCTTGAGTTCGACAAGCACACTGAAATTCGTCATGTACCCACGCCATCATTGAGTAATCTCCATTCCAACCATGTGTATACCCTAAAGATTCCAATCGTTCTTCAGTCCGTGTCAACCAACGTTTACATATCAGTGCACCTGCGGATTGCAATAAGAGATTCAATGCACTGTGCAATGAGCGGACATAAAGTTTACGCCCATCAAGCCCAACGAGATACTTACGTTGCCACTCACGCTTATGCGTTGCGACACAAAAAGGAGCAAGTGTATTCTTGATTCCATTGGATAACTTTTTGATAGCAGGCGTGTTCTTTAAGAATTTCTCTTTAAGCTTCTTACCATGGTCTGCACTGCCACCAACGATTTCACCAATCTTTGCATTACCACCACCATACAAGAATGCATAGATAAATGTCTTAGCTTGGCTTCGTGTCTCAAGCCCTGCATTCTTTTGGTTAGCCGTATGAATATCACCATTCAAGATTTCATGAGCGTACTCTCCGTTGTCGTATGGATATAAGTAGTGAGCAAGACAACGCAACTCAAGACCACTACAGTCAACACCTGCTTGTAGCCAACCTTCAGGTACTCTAAAGAGTTCTCTACACTCATGACCATACTCTGCGTCAACGGCAGGAACTTGAGCGACATTTGGACTACTATGTGTCGCACGTCCTGAGACTGCACCGTTAGGATTTATTCGTCCATGGATTTTACCATCAGTGTCTACCAATTTTAACCATGCGTTTTGTCCCTCGGATAACTGTCCTAGTCGTTTCGACAACATGAACGACAACATATAGAGACCTGCAATGTGTCTTACTTCATCTCCTGCTTCAGTGTCATTTGAGATTGCCTTAAGTGTCTCTTCATTGAGTGTCAACTTGCGACTTGTCTCTTTACCATTTTTGTCTACTTCAATTTCATACATGCTGTCCTTGAAGTTGTACTTGTAGTGCTCTTTAAGAATGTACTTTAGCTGTAACCTGCTGTTAGGATTGAACTCCTTATAGCGTTGTACAGGAACACCTTTTTTGTAGCCTAGCCTTCTATTGTCTCTCTTAGGTATAAAGACTTCATCAGGTATTCTTGGAGCATACTTATGGATTTCTGATGTTACCTTTTCGAACTCAGTCTCAAGAGTAACTTTGAGCTGTTCTGCTTTAGAGACATCAAAGACAAATCCATTCTGCTCCATCTTTTGGCACAACCACTGAGCCTTATGTTCAATCATACTTGCCTGCTCTGTAAATCCTTGGTCGACCAATTTGTTATACAATGCTTCAGTCACAATGACATCTTGCGTATTGTACTCTAACATGTCCTCATTAAAGACTGCCCATGCTTCCTCATTGTCTTCTGCATACGTGCCCTTCAGAATACCAATACGATAGCCAAAGGCTTTAAGACTAAAGCGACCAAAGAGATTACTTGGTAACTGCTTACGTCTAACTAGTAGGCTGTCATATTGTTGGATATTGGAATACACAAGTCTTGCAAGGACAAGCGTGTCTACGACTTTATTGCGGTCAAAGTGTACTCCATAGAGTTTTTCAATTACAGGTACGTCAAAGGCTATTACATTGTGTCCACATATAGTATCCCCACTGAGTAGCTTTTCGACACCTGCTTCAACCTCATCAGGTCGATACTTAAAGACTTCTTCAGTCTCTGTGTCTTTAATTACCATGCAGTGAATTTTTGTCGTGTCCTGTAGTAGTCCGTTAGTTTCAATATCAAAGACTAACATAGGCACTACCACATGATTCGATAGCTAATCTCGTTGAGGAGTGCGTCTTCCATAGATACCTGATAGCCGTCCTTGATTAGGGCTTCAGTCACTTTTTTGTCGACACCATCATGCACCTGCTCGTGATTAAACGACACAAATACTGAGTTGAGTTTACTGTTTTGGTTATTGATTTGTGCACGAATAAGACCATAAGAGTACGACAACATCTCAGTCACTTGCATGTCAATCCATTGTCGTTCTTTAGCTCTCTGTAGGATTCGTGCTTCATCTGCTAGTAATGTTTTTTCCATAGTTAGTCTCCTAGTCGTCTATTTAAATAATCCATGTCTTTAATATTCTTGGATTGTTGTTTAGTATGCCACATGTTCAACTGCTGTAGATTTCTGATTTTCTTATGAACAAGTTTCATCTACCACTTCTGTAACGACCTAATCCATTTGTCTAGCAGATTTATTAAGAATGTAGTTAACATTTTGGTATCTCCTTTAGTTCTTCCCACTTAAAAATAATTTTGTTAAGGAGCACACGCTTGATTGACGCTTCATAAATACTTAATTTGTCTTCACTTGTACACATGTCGTTCAATGTTTCTTCTTGTAGTTGGTACAAATAGTTTTCAAACTTAGAATTCTCTTGGTTCATCTTGCTCTGTCTCCTCATCAAACTCAGGCACTCTCAATCGGTTAGTACCTTTATCAAAATATAAATAACCACCTAGTCCTGTATCTCCTGTAAACCTGCATTTCAATATGCGGACTTTTAGGAGATTCTTTTGTTTGACATCAGTGGCTTGTTGATTTCTTTCTAGTGCTACAATCGTGTCTGATAGTTGAGCTAGTGATTGACTACCACGTAAATGGTTGAGACTAATAATCCCACCTTCCTCGTGATTGCTCCCTTCAGTCCGCTTAAGATGACAAATAGCTACCATGCCCACTCCTGTTTCTTCAACAAGACTTCTTAGTTTTGTCATCAGTACATCAATCATCTTGCGTTCGTCCTTTGTCTCAATCCCACTCACTGCAATACTGATGTGGTCTAAGACAAGAAAATCGCACTTCTCAGATACGACCATACTTCTCATTGATTCCACTAGTTCAGTCTCTTGTAGACTTCCAAAGTGGTCATAAAGGACAAAACGTTCAGTACCTAAGGTCTCATCAAAAGCTTTTTTGTACTGAACGTCTGTTAATCCTTGTCTTGAAATGTGTAGGCTCTTACCCACATGGATACTCATGATACCCTTAGCAGTTCTCAATGTGTTCTCTTCTAACATCATTATGCCTACTTTCAATTTTTTATTCATAGCAAGGTCATACATGAGTTCTCTTGCCATTGTTGATTTACCAATGCCTGTCCCTGCGGTCAACAACATTATTTCACCTTTGCGGATTCCATTAGTCATATCATTGGCTTTAATGTCCCACGGCAAATCATAGCCTTCTGCTTCTTCAGGCTCTTCTTCAAGTGCTTTCCAAAGACTAGCACCATTGATGATATTTGCAGGCTTGTACGGTTTTGCATTATCTATTGCTTCCATTAGTTCTCTACCATGGTCGGCTAATAGATATTCATTAGGGTCTTTGTGTTGGCTTAAGACAACGATTTTTAGCTTGTCGCTTGGCAGGATTCCTTTAACATCATTAAGTGCACTTCTTCCTGCTTCATCATTGTCGAAAAGTATTAATACTTCTTCAAACTTCTGTAGCCACTTCAGGTTCGCTTCCATTACTTTACGTGCACCCTTAGCCCCTGTTGGAAGGCTTACGACTTGTGCCCTGTTTGCGAACAGTTGGCTTACAGTTAGACAATCAATCTCACCTTCTGTAATGATTAACTTGTCTGATTCGTTGTTGAATAAATGTTGTCCAAAGAATGTAGTTCCTATGTTGCCGATTGTACAAAATGTCTTGTCGGCAAACCGTAACTTTTGTCCCACAAGTTCACCATCTTGGTTATAGTAGTTGGCGACTTGAACAGGCTTACCATGATACATGGATTTATGGTACTGATAACGTTCACATGTCTTTCTTGTGATTCCACGCTTAGGTAAATCAGACACGTTACTAGTTGAAATGAACTTAATTATACAATTGGGACTATCGTACTTATGAAGAAACTCTTTCTCATTAAAAAAATTATCATCAGTATTAATAGTAGTACCACAAGAAAAGCAATGAGTATGTCCATCAGAATACTCAGACAAAGCGTCACTACTGCCACAAGTTGGACATGGTAAATGTGAACGAATTACTGTGGAAGTTCCCATACATCACTCTCATATACAGGGTGTTCCATCAAACTTAAATCAGCGTCTAAGTCATCAACGACAATTCCTCTTGCCATAGCTTCATCAGTCGCTTCTACAATATCCTCGTAAGTGCCTGTTACGACAACTCTAACTTTGTAAAATTTTGTCTTCATGAATGTCTCCTTCAAATTCCATAACGTTCGCTTGTGGATATAACTTAAGTAAATCCTCAACGGCTAACTTCTGCTTAGCGGTTGCTCTTGCTTTACTTGTCGTATCAACAAGGATTGTGTACGCCACTTCATTATCCATAAAATCTGCACTAGCTACTGCTTCTTTATCACGTCCTTCATGCACAACTCCTTGATAGTCAATAAAAGAATGATAAGGGAAGAACAAGTAGCCTGCTCGTTTTGCATTCATGTAGACGTCTTGCATGGATTGTTCATGCATATTCTTATAGAGACATAAGATTACTTTTGTCTCATTTCTTTTTCTTAGACGTCCGTGCATTAGTCTTCCTTTCGTTTATCCATTCGATTGGTACACGGTCTCCAATGTGATACTTAAAGCCGTTCTTCTTGCACCAATCACTATACTTATTTTTCTTACTCTTGGTTAACCATTGGTCTGCCTGAAAGACAAATCGAATGTCTAACTCAGGGTGTTGTTCCTTTACCTTCAGATGTTTCGTGCGGTCTTCAGGTAAGAACAACCCTTTGGCTTCAATGATTATTCCATTCGACAAAATAAAATCAGGCGTGTACTTGTGCTCTATGAGATACTTAAAAGATTTACTCTCATAGGTAAAATCCACGCCATCGTTTAGTAAATTCAGTTTTATTCGCCCTTCAAAGTTTGAGCGGACACTTCTGTCTACTCTTTGTCTAAAGCCACGCTTACGATTAAAACTCCAATTCGCCATCTAATACCTCATCAGTATTTTCATCAGGGGTCTCAGTGATTTCAAATCCATAGTCTTGTGCACTCTTAGCACCGTATGCGACAAGTTCAGACACCATCACTGCACGGATTCGCAAGGTGATACCAAAGTTTTTCTTGTTTACATGGTAGACACTTGGAGTAACACTTACCTGTACTTGACTACCATTGCCAATTAATGTGCCGTCCTCAAGTGGCGTACCATCTGCTTTAAAGATAGCTACCTTGCGGTCAATTCGTTGCCCTGTTTTCTTGTCGATAAAATAATGTGTCGTCTTAGCCTTAACGGCTTCCGTAAAGACACCATTGATAGAGATTTCTTTAAACGGTAAATTAGGTGATGTCTTGGCGTCAATAGGTTTATCAGGAAGATTAGCCTTGAAATAGTTTTCAAGATATGTCTTGAGTTTTTCGTTAGCTTCTTCATCTGCTAGCTTAACCATGATTGAGTAACCAATCTCTTTACCTTCATATTCCTCAGGCTTAACTACATGAGCCCAATAAGCTGTACCTTTAAGTAAAATATCATTTGTCTTTGCCATTGTAATTGTCTCCTATCGTCCTGTACTCCCACTTGTCTCACCACGATTTGTCTTTTTGTCGTACGTGGATAATACTTTAGTTTTCACACGTTCATCTTTGACAAGCTCTAGTTGAAATACACGCTCGTCTTTATAGAAATAAAATGCTTCATTCGTTAAGTTACGAACAAAAGCCGTCACTTCACCTGTAAAGTCGCTATCAATGATTCCTGTACTGTTAGCTAATTGAATTGGTACGTCACATGCAATACTACTTCTCATGTGTAGTCGCACTGAGTAGCCCTCAGGAATGTCTAGTTTAAAACCTAGCGAGATAGGTTGCGACACAAATTGAAATTTACCACCAATTCGTACATTTTCAGGTAAGTATACGTCCATACACGACGCTCCTGCTGTTTTAAACTCAGGTAATTTCATATCATCAAGCAATGGATAAATTCCTAAGATTGGTTCTTCAGTTGTCTGTTTCGTTGTTCTATTTGTCGTTGTTGTTTTTGTTGTCGTTGCCATGTTTCTTCTCCACTTCTACTAATTTTTGAGCATAGTTTAGGAGCTTCTCATAATCCTTGAGACCCTCTTTATTTCTATGCAGATACTTCTGAATGTTGCCCTTTAGAAAACCTTTGAACTCTTCATGTGTCATGTTGGCTTCTAAGATGTCCCACGGTTCAATCCCTAAGGCTTTGTAATGGTCGTCATGCTTTAATGGTTCTTCTTTAACAGTAGCTAACGCACCTGCTAAGTCTTCCTCAAAACCCTCAAGAATTATCGGTTGTGTTTCATTATCTAATTCTTTAGCAATATCAAAGGGTTCTTTATCAGTCCACTTGATGTCCTCAAATAAGTCTTTAATACTCCATAGATTCGCTTCTCTATATGCTACATACTCTAAAGTATTAAACTTGGTACAACCACTAAGCCATACACTACTTAATCTTCTTGGTTTCTCTGCATATACAAAGAGCTTACCACACTCATCTCTTGCAATATATTCATAGCCTGCGTTATAAACGCTCTTTAGTATTTCAGTACGTAAGTTATAATACTTATTCAAAAATTCAGTACTTATGTATTTGTTATCCATTAGTTTGTCTCCTCTAATCCTTCAATACAATAAACATCACTCTCATACCAATTGTTTAATTTTCCATGGATACTTGCGTCATATGTCCATGAAGTACGACCATCAGGATATGTTCGATATATTTTATTGCCTTCATTATCTGTAGTAATTTCTGCAAGGTGAGCACATTCATACCACATAAAACCAAAGAGTTGGATTTTAGCGTCTTTCACCTTGTCTACTTCTTGATTTACCATTTGTCTCCTTTTCTGCTCTCAATTGTCTATTACCATAAACGTTATTGAGCAATAATAATCAATTGGTATAACACAAAAGCAATACTAGTTATTGTCATTAAGTCGTTCATCTAGTAACACCTCTAGCTTTTTCAATTCTTCTAAACCTTCAAAACTTTCTGCAAGTGAATTGTGAATATCCCATAAGCAGTTTATATCTGCATAAAGGCTCATTAGGTCACTTTTCTTATCATTACTTACAAAACTGCATACAGTTTCACTCAAGTTTTTAGCTACTCTACTATTTACAGTTAATCCGCCAATAGCTACTAAAGCCTGCTGTAAAGAAAATTCATCATCAAATCTGAGATACCATAACATAGTTTTTTGAACCTTTATTACACCATCAACTAGTTCAATCATTTTTTTACACTCAGGTGATAACTTTTTTTTGCTCTTAACCTCTGTAATTCTTATACCAATGCTTTCGTATTTGTCTCGTAAGTAATCAATAGCTTGTACCTGTTGTTTTAAAAATAGGGTCTCCATAATTTAGTCTCCTTCTACAAATATCACCCATAGAATAACTAACAAAACTAATAGAAATATTTCCACACTGAAAACATTCCATATTGTTAGTGCTATAAGTATCTCCATCTCCCACGCCCTTTCAGTTAGACAAAATGAACGACAAAAGAGACTAGGTCTTAAGTTGACTAAAGTTAGTCTCTTTCTCTTTATCGTGTACCAATTAAAATTCTTAAGGTTAACTATAGATATTCTTTAGTTAACTATAGATAGTATTACTTAAGATATTTTAACTATAGTCCACGTTAAGACAACCAAAGGAATACTATAGTTGTCTTAAGATATTCTTAAGTTAACTTAAGTAGTCCTTTAGGTTGTCTTTCTCCTTATCGTGGCTCAATTAACTTTGTATATCAGTGGAATACATATTCAGACTTTAGTATGTCACCAAGAGACAAAGAGCCCTTCTTAGGTAGTTTTACATCATCTAATTTTTTATGAAGTTCTGCTTCAACGTACTCTTTAAATGTTTCTAGTGGCGTGTACTCAGTATAAAGTTTATAAAGCTGTTCTCTTAGTATGGCTTTAAGCTCTTTAGTCTCCCCTAAAGATGTTCCAAAGCTATCATGAATTGTCGTGTAATTGTTTAGACCTGCACTGTTTACGACCATCATTAAATGCGTACTATCTAAGCTATGAATAAAGTTAGGGGCGACACCATTCCGTTGGCTATTTTTGTCGACTGCTTCATCAGTGGCAGGCGTTGTGTAATATAGTCTAATCTGCTTTGCCCCTAATCTTGTTCTTAATACTTGTTGCTCTTGCTTAATGTATTGTTGCTGTACAGGTAATCCTAAAGGCGTCCACCAACTAACAGGTAAGTCCGCTTCAGCCATTGCTTTAGCTAGTTTCTTAAGGAAGTCCATTCCTTTAACTGCAGAAACGACAACATCTTTTACAACTAGGCTAATTTTTTCGGCTAGGTAACGACTAGCAGGAGCAGTGCACCCTGAGAAAATAGGATTGTCTTTACATGTATCTTCAAGGATTTGTTCACTAAATCCATAACGACCACTACCATAAGCTAGGGTCATTACAGGTCTTTTACAAACCTTACGTGTGATACCGTGATTAGTCCAAAGTTGTGCTAGGGTCTTTGTGCCGTATTTAATCCCCTCATATTCCTCAATACCTTCTTCAGTATCTTCTTTTGTCTTATAACGTTTATCAACTTTAAAAGGTTCATCTGCTGTACCATTAACTAGGTCGTCTTGCACTAACTTAATAACTCCATCTGCTACTTCTTGATAGATGTCATTAGGTTTCTTATTGCCACATGTTAAGTTAACTGCATTGCCCCCTATAGGGTCTTGTAACATAGCACTGTAGTGCTGTAGACCACTACAAGTTCCATCAAATGCAATTGGAATACGACAAGTAAAACCAATGATACTAGGGTATTTTTTGCGGTAATCAATATATCGCTTCCACTCAAGACAAAAAGCTAGGAATTGGAGAGGTTCATCTGCTTGTTCCCACCACGTATACGCAAGTGGCTCTTCTGCACTTCTAAGAATATGTTCAGAGTTTTCATCAATCCATTCGCACTGAGCCTTATAGCCTATTTTGTCGTTGCCCCAAAGGTTTGAGCCTTGAATTTTAAATGTGTCTAGGTCTTCCTCATGCTTAGCAGGAGTTGGTTCTGCATAGAGTAATAGAGACTTCATAAGGTCATCACCTTGGTGACTGAAGAATGGAATAGGGTACACACGACCTCTAAAATCTATGTTGCAAGGGAAGTAAATTTTAGGGTACTTAGCAAAGTCTTTAGCTGTTCCTATTGTTTTATACATGCGTAAGGCTTTAGACTTTCTAGCAATTTCTTTCTGTATAATCTCTTTCATTCTCTTTTTGTGAGCACGTATAACATCTGCATTGGTCTCCCCTTCAAGATACGGAAGTTGTTCGTAAGGCTCTGTTCTTTCAAGTCCTGCACGGTCACCACCAATCGCAACTAGGTGGTTTACCACATTTAACACTTCTGTATTGATACAGTAGGCGGTCTCTTGGATTCTATTTACTGCATGCATGATTTCTGATAAGTCCACTTCCTGAAGTTTTCTTAAGTAATCCCTAGTGGTTCTTGCTCTCTTCTTTGTCCAATGAATTCTCATAAGGTCTTCAGGGTGGCTATAATAAGCTCCATCATAAATACTAGTCCACTTCTTAGGCGGTACTATTGTAGGAGCATTAATATTTACTTTAGACGCTAGGTTATCTATGTTCTTTTCCCAAAGTTCAATGAAGAAGTCTGTAGGCTCTAAATAAATTAGCCCCTTTGTCCCTCTTGTCGACAAGGTCACTAGGTCGGTATTTTCGACAAGTAAAATTACTAGTGCATTGCCCAACGATAACATTTCTCTATCAGTTGCCTTATAGAATTTAAATTGAGTGTCTTGCCCTGAAATTTCTTCTATGACATTCCACTTGTAACGGAAGTCATTCCGCTTGTCGACCTCTGCAATAACTCTCTTTTTCAAGTCTCTTGATTCTTGAAATTGTAGGTAGGCTTCAAGTTTACATTCATAATATAAGGCTCTTCCTACTTCTATAGCGACATTACTAATAGTCTTTTGTGGGGCTTTAATGCGTGAGACACTATTTATTATTTTTTCAAACACAAAGGCACAAGCGTTTTGAAGTACTAAATCATAGCCTAATGCTTCCACTAGGGCACTTAGGAGCTTCTTATGCTCCTTCTGCACACCTCTCTTAGGCTTGATTTCTTCAGTTAACCATGCACTAACTGCCTTTGCTAGGTCTTGCCCTACATACTTCAAAAGTCTTGTGCCTACTGCTGTTTTGCTTGCTTGTCCTTTTTCTTCTTGTTCCTTGTGTTTTGTAATGAATAGCTCCCTTGCAAATTCTTTGTAGCTGTTCTCTAGTTTCAATTGGTCTTCAATAGTAAATACTTTGGTCATGTCTTTTGTCTCCTTTTAAACACTTAATAACTAGGTCATTTTTCGCCTTATAGGGCGTCTCTGTAGGGGCTTCCATGTGTTTCTCTTATGGAGCTCATAAGGGCACGCACAACGACAAATAACGCCACCGCCTGAAGAAAAATAGGGCGGATTTCTTGAGTTATTCTATCGAACATTTATTCGAATATTCTCTATTATATCGAACATATTCACCTATTTAATAGCTTGTATGTTCGATAAAAAGAGCGTAAAATTGAAGTTTTGGGTATAAAAAATAGAGGTAGCTGTTTTCGCTATCTTGAGCCACCTCTATTTAATTACTTATGTTCGATTTTATTTTTCTTCAGGTTCGATAATCTGAATAATTACTCCTCTCATGCCTGCCCTATATATTTTGAATTGAGCACCATAAGAATGGTAATTAAATTTTCTCCCTAGGTCGTCAAAGATTGTGAGCCAATGACGACATTCATATCTAAGAGAATAATGGGCAGGTATCTCAATCCCTGCAGGAAGAATATAGGCGTTATAGTCTCCATTTTCCCCAAAGTTCAGACGATAAACGCCCTCAGGACTTGAAAGAGTTAGAGACGCAATGTCACTATCACCGATATATGTTTTTTCAACGTCTTTGTAAGTTTTGTTTGTAGTAGTCATGGTCTTAGTCTCCTTTTAAAATTACATGTACAGAATAAAGCGTGTCCCCTTAATGTCTAGAGGTAACTCAGAATATTGTTCTCTGAGCCCCTGAAATAACTTGTCGTCTCTTTCGTCTATGTCATAGATGGCAAGTATTTTATTTACTTTGTTACTCACGATAAGGGCTATTTCTTCACCACTTAAAAATTCACCGTGGTGACTTTTAGAAATCTCATTAAATCTATTCAAAAATTCTTGGTGTGTCATTTTTATTTCTCCTTTACTATCCAATTGGGTTTTTCCGTGAGACGTATTCACGTCGTGCCCCTGTATGGTGATATGTGCATGTTTCTTTTACGTGTTTCATAAACTCATCATAGGTCTTGAAGTCTTCTCTAGTTTTCATTTTATTTGTCTCCCTTATTGCCACTCTTTTGGTACTTTAATGACTACATCAGTAAAACAATATAGCCAATTGCCACCGTGAGGCTCAACCTCAAAGACACCACCATTTTTTATAATGGTCTCTTTAAGTTCTTCTAATGTGCTTGCGTGTGTGACATAAATTACTTTTCCTTTAATCCTATATATAAGCACATAGGATTTTTTAGGAATGTCCTTATAGAGAACCCCATTAGTTGAACTATTAGGTACTATTGAGTACCATTTGTTTAAAATGTGCTTTCTTAGTTCTTTATTTAGTTGTTCTATTTTCTTCATTCTCTTTGTCTCCTTTTTGGTTTACTTGGGGAGCGTCTGAAGTGCTCCCCCTTTTGCTTCTCTATATTGTGTGCCAATTGAGTTTATAGAACGTTATATAAGTTTGGGCAACGTTCTATAATTTTGTAAAAATTGTCGCCTGCTCTAAACACTATCCCACTAATTCCATATATACCAACAGAATATAGGATAGGTTCAATTCTGTTGTTATTTCTGATTTCTTGCATTTCTTCATATGTTGCATTAGTTACATCAATGGCACGGAATGCCTTAATAGTCTTTAGAGTTGTTTTTGTGCTTGTAGATTTTTTCATTTTAGGTTCTCCTTTTGTCTATTACAGTGCTCACATGTCAACACATGAGGGCTAAAATTTTTTGGGACTTCTTTGTTGTCCCTTACCTTATGTCTTTATTATACACCCTTTGTATTGACGTGTCAACAACTATTTTATTTTTATTTACCAATCTATACACATCATTATCCATATGTTATAATATATATAAGAAGGGAGGTATATACATATGGATAAAAGTTATTATACAAATCTTGAGAATAACACAAATCTAAATGTGCGTATTCCTAAAGAATTAAGAGACACATTTAATACATACTGTAAAAATAACATGCTTAATTCTTCCGCTGTTGTCCGTTCTCTTATTATTGACTTTTTAATTGAGAACGAAAAGAATAAATAAATGTAATTATATGTATTGACGTGTAAGGTCGGATAGTGTATAATAAAGGTACAGGAAGACATTAGAGTTATAAGTTACTTATAGAAGGGAGACAAAATAATGTATTTATTCAAAAATGAGAATTTGAGAAAAATGCAAGGCGGTAAGCCTTCAGACTTTGAGACAATAAAGGAAGTCCTTCATGCAAGACTTGTATTAGTCGACAAAAATTATATACATAACAAATTAAGGGAAGCTGTAACCGCTAAAAATTATAAGTTGGCACGGTACTCATTGACCGCCCTAGAATTTGATAATAAGTTATATTTAAGAATGTCCACGGTAGACGGTGAGGCGTACAAGCCTATAGACGTCTTAAGACCGCAAGACCTCAAGATAGACCTTGAAATTTTTGGTCATGAGAACGCAACATTTAAAGAGGTAAGAGAATGAAGAGATACCTATTTAAAGACAAAACACTAAGGGGTATGCAAGCCAATAGACCTACTCCATTCGAGATTATCCACGCTGTTTTATTGGCAGGTGATGTTATTGTCAATAGAAAAACTCTTGAAAAACATATGAGAAAGAGCGAAATACCTTCAGACGCTAAATATTTTCTAAAGATTAGAAAAGGGTTTGAAGACATATACAAGCCAATTGAAGAGGTGACACCTGAAGGAATTATTCAGTTACTAAAAGATAACGGACAAGAGCAAGCCTTATTCTATGAAGTTGAAGACCAATAAGAAAAAAATAAGCCTTAAGAATAACTTAATGTTACTCTTAAGGCTTTTCTTATTGTTATCTCTTTGGCTTATAATATGGTACTCTGTTCGCTCCTTCTGCCCTATTTGTATAAAATATGATGTCTCTTGATTGGTTTGTCATGACTATAGCTATATCATGCAACAATTTTGAGCCGTCTAACCTGAGTAATAAGGCTTTGCCGTGATACGTGTCTGCCGTCTTTACGATTTCATAATGTTTATTATTGATTGTCTTATCGTTAATTACAAGTGTCTTAGTTCCGTCAACTTCCTTCCATACTCCATAAAATTCTGATGTCGGAATGCTTGCATTAACGTTTGCTATAAGACAAACAAACAACGACACAAAGAGACAAATTATTTTCTTTTTCATCTTGTCGCCCTCCTTATGGTTACCGTACTGTATTACCTCTAGTATAGCACATGATAAGTCTTGATTGTTCTATAGTTTTACTTATGTGGCACTATTGTTACACGTACCAAAGACTTAAGAAATGCATATGGTTAAACCTTTGTTTATTCTTATGTTTAACCATATGCATTTCTTAAGTGGCTAAAGGGTTTAGGGAAAAGGCTTTTCCCTTAACAATCTTAAAGGCTAGACCGCTAGTAATTCAAATGGTCTAGCCTTTAAGATTGCCAACGGACTGCATAAGATATAACACTAGTGATAACTATATGTTCTCTGTAACAAATAAGTTATGGTATTCTTTGGGTTTAACTAGAATGATACTGTAGTTATTTGTTATGGAGACCAAATAGATGACTAGACGACAAATTGACCTACCTCATTTTTAAGTATTTCATGCCCCCCTCATCTTTAAAATGGCAGTAAATAAGATAGAATGAGACCCCTATGGGGGTAATTTGAAAAATTAAGATTATATATTTGGGCTTACAAAATTTTTTCTAATTTTTAGTCATACCTTGTAGTACCCCTTTGTACTCTTTAGTGGTACAATCGAATTCTCTCAAGTATTGATACTATCGTATTCTTGTACATTTACACTACACTATAATTAGAACACTGTGGTTATAAATACATATTGCATTGTGAAGGTTATTCATCATATATGATCTAATAGTACATAACAGGACAATTTTAGTTTTATTAAAAATATCCTGTTATTTTCATGAAGCTATATAAAACTTGTAAACTTTTCTATTAACGATTAAATTATACTCATTTCGCCTTCATACTTCAACACTTTTTAACATAAATCATTTTAATAACTATTTTATAATTTTGATATAACTTTTAATTCACTATCAATAAAGACAGTAAAAACTGATGTATTTATGCCATGTTTAAAATTCATTTGAAAATAGTAGGATATTCATAAAAGTTAACTTACAAACCATTTAATTTTAACGAATTGTATAATAAATGATAAACAAAAGAGGTGGAAATTATGTAAATTTCCACCTCTTTTTCAGGTTATTAATATGAAATTTTTATAAAACACATAATTTTTTCCATTTATTTATTTACTATTAAACACCTAAACGTTCCATCAATAATTTAATTTGTTCACGTTGCTCTTCTAATTGTCCTTTTAAAGCAGCGTTTTCTTTTTCAAGATTTGTTACTTTTTCATCAAGAACAGTCATTGTACTAAGTGGAGCTTGTTTATAATTTTGTGCTGCTTTCGCATAGTCACTATCTTGACCTACACGTAAGGATACACCTAAATTAAACATATTTTCACTACCACCGAAAGAGCCACCAACACTGAACATTGTATCATCATTTGGACGATAGAACGCACCTACTGCTACTGCTTGTTTACTATGGAAAGTACCTACGCCAGCAGCCACAGATAATTTTTCATCCTCTAAGTATTCCATTGGATGAAGTGCTGCCATAGCAGCTGCATGAGCACCAATTGTATTCATGCGATTGCTTAAGTCACGTTTTACGCCACCTAATTGACCTACATTAACGGCATCAGTTGCTTCAATACCAGGTGCCACATTTTGAATGCGATTACCTTCAGCACTAATGCTGCCAGGAACATATTGACCATTTACTTCTTTGCCAGGTGTCACAACTAAGCCACCAGGTACATTTAAACCATCATTTAAGTTAGTTGGGCCACCATTGCTATTAGAAATACCTTGGTCATTAATAGTTACAACTGTATTGCCATCTTTGTCCTTCACTTCTACGCCATTAGGACCAAAAACTGTGGAGTTACCATTAGGATCTTTAGACGTTACACCATCAGGCTTAATTGTTGTAGAAGAACCATCTTCACCATTTACGGAGATACCATCTTTACCATTTGTAGAAATGCCATCTTTGCCAACAGTTGTAGCTGGTTTTCCATCATCCCCATTAACTACCATGCCATCGGAGCCAACAGTAGTACCAGGTTTGCCATCTTCACCTTTTACAGTAAGACCATCATTATTGATTGTAGTATTACCAGTTGTTACACTACCATCTTTACCAAGATTAATATCTTTAGCAAGTTTAACAGTTAATGTATCACTGCCATTAGAAACAACACCAATATTGTTATCAGTTAATTGTTCTTCATTGGAAATGCCACCATTGATAGTTAACTTTTGGCTTAATGCACGATGTGCTGTATCACCAGTGTCACTACCGAAGTCAAGACCAGCTTGTGCTACGGCTTGAAGGTCTTTAATTGTAGCTAAATTGCTCAAAGATGGGCCAGTTTTGTCTAATAGACCATCTTTACCTGGTTGACCATCTGCACCTGGAGTGCCACCAACAATGTCTTTAGCTTCTTGTTCAGTAATAGGTTTACTATTATCCTTATTATCTAGACCTAGGCCACTAGTATCAGCACCAGAACCTAAGGTAGACTCAACAGGCTTAGCACCATCTTTAGGGTTGCCATTTTCATCAACATCAGATGGGTTGTAATTCTTGCCATCATTGCCAGTTACAACTGGGTTGCCATTTTGGTCAACTTTAGTTAAATCACCAGCTGCACCTAATTTGCTTTCTAAGTCATTGATATCGCCTTTTAACTCTTCTTTAACAGCATGCAATTGGCTACCATTTACAGCATCTTTAGAAGAAGCACTTACATCACCATCTGCAACATTAGTAATTTTGTTACCGCCATTATTAAGGCCTTCATTAGTTAAGGACACAGATTTACTTGCATCACCATTGCTTGGTGTAATTGTAACGCCCGTGCCATCAACTTTAGTCGTAACACCATCTTTAGTAGTAGTTACACTACCGTCATTTAAAGTAATATCTTTAGCTAAACCAACTTCAATTGTGTTGCCATTGACTTTAGTTGTAATATTTTCATCGGCTCCAACGATATCAAAGCGATTTGTTTTACCTTCAGTGCCTTTGTCTACTGTAATGCCGGCAGCAGTAGAATTTTTATCTGCCCCCACCACAAAGCTTTCGAGCTTGCTATTAGCAGCTGTATTGGCATCACCAATTTGACCTGTTAAAGCCTCAGCAGTTTGTTTTAGATCACTTACATTGACTGCTGAATTAGGATTAGATTCATTAGCCGCATTCAATTTATCCGTAAATTGAGTTCCAGCTTTATCTGAAATAGCACTCTTCACATTGTCTATTGTTTGATTACCGGCCGAAATGCCATCATTAGTGAATTTTAACTGTTCAGAAATAGTTAAACCAGACGCATCAACTTTTGCTGCATTCGCGCCATTACCAAAGGATATCGAGCCAGCATCTGTTAAGTTTAATGTATTAGCTAAACCTATTTTAACCTGACGGCCTGCTATTTCTGTAGTAATGTTTTCATTAGCACCTAAAATGTCAAAACGTGTATTTTCTTTATCTACATCAATACCATTCGCTTGTGCTGCTGCATCTGTACCTACAGTAAATGTGTCAATTTTACTACCAGCAGCTGTATTTACATCGTCTTTTGTGGCAATGTTTGTTACAGTAAAATTTTCTCCATCATTACGATTAATAGTTAATGTATTACCAGTCATGCTGGCACCAGTAATATATTTATCGTGAAGACCTGTTACAGAAACTGTCCCTGTAGTACCATTTTGCTCTGTATTTAGAGTAATACTTCCTACTCCATCGTTACCATATGTAACTGTACCATCTACCAACTTTGTATCTGTATCAACAGAGTTTACAGTGTATTTAGTGTAGCCAAGAGATGTATCTGTATCCACCGTTACATTAGCGCCGGCAGCTACTTCTACTTTAGCTGCTTTTAATTGTGCTACATTAACTGCATCAGTATCTGCAGTACCAGCTGCTACATTAGTAATTTGTCGAGTTAGATTAACTCGACCAACAGATACAGCAGACATGCCCGATTTATATGCAGATAACAGGATTTCTTTATTTGTTTTTGCCTCTAAATATTCTTGGCTCTTTGGATCTGAATTCTGCATAGTAGCATTATACGCCTCTAAATCTGCTTCTCTACCAAGAACTTTTGCAATTGCAGCTTCATCATTTTCCATTACAGTTCCTGTTAATGGATTATATCCCATATAATTATTTGCGCGAGTTGCTTGAGAATATGTACCTAAAGCCACACCATGAGCTACACCTGCATTAGATTTATAACCAATAGCTACGCCTTGTGCAGCAGATACTTCACTACTACCACCAACAGCTGTAGCTTGTTTAGCACTTACTATACTGCCGCCACCAATAGCAGTGCCTTGTTCTGCATCTTTAGCTATCGCTAAATAGCCTACTGCAGTACCTGCCATAGAGTTTTTTATACTCGATTGACTACCAACACCTACAGCGTTCTGAGATTTATTAATGCTTGCCTTATTCCCCAATAATAAGCTAGATTGACCTTCTGTGATTGACGAAGAGGTACCAAGAAGTACTGCATTATTAGACGTATTAGTTGTTCCGCCCATGATTTTATTGCCTACACCAATAGCAGTTGCCTTTTTAGCTTTTAAACCAACATACGTTCCTCTACCAATAGCAATCGCACGATCGCTATTTGTTTTAATTTCAAAATCACTAGGGCTATCACTAGTGGCTCCCTCTTTTTTAGCACTCATACCAATACCAATAGAATTCACACCATTAGTCTGTGTATAAGTTCCTACAGCAATAGATTGCTGGCCAGTTGCTTTAGCCTGACTACCAGCAGCCACACCAAACACACCAGCAGATGTATTATAACCTAAGGCCAGTGAGCGAGCCGCACTTGCATCTGCCCTAGAACCAACTGCTAAAGAATATTCTCCAGCATGAGATGAGAACCCCACAGCAGTGCCTTGATGCCCATCAGCAATGCTATTTTGACCTACAGCCAATGTAGCAGCGCCACTAGCTTTAGCATCAGAAACACCTAAAGGCTGCGCATCTACAGCAGGATCAACGTCAATATATTTTAAACCAATATCAATATTACTGCCATCTTGATTTAACTTAATGCCACGTTCTGCACGTAATGTTACTGTATTACCATTTTTAATCTCTGTAGGTGTACCAACGGCAGTTGCTTCACTATCGCCAACAGTTGTAATAGAAGGAACTTTTGCAACACCAAGTGTCCACGATGAATCCCCTACAGCCGTTGTAACATCATCTTTTGTAGCAATATTCTCTACTGTAAAGTTTTCACCATCATTACGATTAATAGTTAATGTATTTCCAGTTAAGCTTGCGCCAGTAATGTATTTATCGTGAAGACCAGTTACAGAAACTTTTCCTTTAGTACCATCTTGCTCTGTATTTAGAGTAATAGAGCCTGTACCATTATCATTATATATAGCTGTGCCATCTACTATCTTCGTATCTATATCAACAGAATTAACTGTATATTTAGTGTACCCAGCAGTAGTATCTGTATCAACAGTTACATTACCCCCTGCTATAACTTCTACTTTAGCAGCCTTTAACTGTTTCACATTTACCGCATCGTAATCATCAGCACCACCAGCAACATTAGTGATACGACGACGATTTTCAGCTACACTAACATCACCAACTGTGTATTCTGCATTCCCAACAGAAATTACACCATTTTCAGCAGCAAACTCTTCCTCGGATAAATATGCTTTTGTTTTTAAATCCGTAGGAACAAACGCTAAAGAATTTTGACCTAAAGCAACAGAGTTATTAGATGCCACACGAGCTTGTTTACCAATAGCAATGCCATTCTTAACCTCACCAGTGCCATCAAGTGTACTAGTAATAGCATAAGAGCCAATAGCAATAGCATTATCACCGTAAGCACGAGCCCAATGACCAAGAGCTGTAGCTTCTAAACCATTAGCATTGGCTTGTTTACCCATAGCAGTAGCATAATGTCCTTTAGCTTTAGCTAGAACACCAATCGCCACATCATTAGTATCATGGGCTTCAGCACCTACACCAAGAACTGTATTCTGATAACCATAAGATTTTGCTGTGCTACCAATTGCAATAGAGTTCATATACTCTTGATTTTCTTTACCAGAAGAGGTGTCATTATCAACTATAGACAATGAATGATCTAAAACCCCCTCAGCTGGTGTGCCACCTTGCCCGTTTTTTTGCCAATATACGCCTCTTGTCCAATTGCAATACTATTAACACCTTGAGAAGCAACTGAAGATTTACGGCCAATTGCAACTGAGTCATCGGCATTAGCATGTGTTTGTGTACCTAGTGCAATTGATACTCCCCCAGCAGCATTTGCCTCTCGACCAATTGCCGTTGCTTGTTGACCACTAGCATTTGCCATATATCCTAGAGCTATAGTTTGATCATTTGTGGATTGAGCTCCATAACCGATTGCAGTGGCTGTAGTACCTGATACATTAGCATCAGAGCCCAGAGCTATACTCCAACTATCAGATGATCTTGCATTATTGCCTATAGCTATATCATACCAATTAGTGGCACCAGCTTTAGCACCAATAGCAATAGCACCAGTTTTAGTTGCACCTTTATTATCTTTGTTACTAGCTTCAGTAGAGTTTACTGAGAAGTATTGTACAGCCCCTAATTTATCTGTTACAGTTTTAGATAATGCTAAGTTCACAGATTGACCATCTTTAGCTACAGTCGTAGTAATATTACTATCACCATTAATAGCTAGTTGTTGGGACGCCAAGTTTACATTGCCAATAGCTGTTGCATCAGTTTTTAAATTATCACCAGTGACCTTTAAAGAAACATTTTTTAGCTGGGCTACATTGACTGCATCAGTATCAGCAAAACCAGCTGCAACATTTGTAATGTGGCGAGTTTTACCAGCTGTGGAGTTACCAACAGACACTGCACCTAGAGTAGACTTCCATGTTGCATCGTCTTCAGTAGAAGCTGCATTAGTAGCAGGATTATAACCTACTTGTTCGCCTGCTGCACGGTCTGTTTTAGCATATGAACCTAAGGCCACCGCTGTATCTATATTAGCATTTGTATAGCCACCAAGTACCATGGAGTCTTCTGCCGTTGCTGTAGCACTAGCACCAACAGCAGTTGCACTATCTGCTAATGTCATGGAATTATTACCAATAGCCACAGATGTGTCACCAATAGCAGTTGCATAAAGACCAGCAGCCACAGCACCTAAATTATGAGCAGTTGCACGAGATCCTAAAGCCGTCGCACCATAAGCATTACCATTACGCTGTTTCAATGATTCTACACTGTCTTTAGTTGGAACTACCGTATATGTACCATCGTCACCTTTTGTAATCGTTTTCGTTCCGCTAGAACCATCAGTAATAACAACTGAATCACCTGAATTTTCAGGTAATGCTGAAACCATAGCGCCAGTACCAACTACAGTTGCTTGATTAGTATCAATTACATTAGCATTATTACCTATTGCAATGCCACCATTACCACCATCAACTTTGGAACTTACTCCCATGGCAACTGCATTATTACCTGTGCGACCAGAACCATTCGATGCATTTTGAATTACTGCATCAAAGCCTACCGCTGTAGCAGATTTGGAAAGAGCTTTTGCTTGTGCCCCCATAGCTGTAGCAGCAACTCCAGTTGCATTTGTTTCATAACCAATAGCCATTGCCGCCATTGAATCTGTTGCAGTCGTTGCATCTTTACCGATAGAAATAGAACCAATTGAATTAGTAATAGCCTTTTTACCAATTGCTACTGTTTCATTCGTTTTACTCTTAGCGCCATCGCCTACGGCTACAGAACTCGAGCCTGTAGTCTCACTATCTCTCCCCAAAGCAATGGAATAGAATCCATGAGCATTTGCATTTAAGCCCATGGCAACATCTGCTGTATATTTAGCAACAGCTTTTGGGCCAATTGCTATTGAGTTCGCTCCATTGGCCCCTAAATTATCCTCATTACTACCTGTACCAGTTTCAGTAGATTTAATACTTACATACTGAAGTGCATCAGCATCTAATTTTCCATCTAACTGAGTATTTACAGCACTTAATTGTGTACTAATTTTATTATCAACAGCTAGGTCTAAGTCTTTTAACTGTCTTACATTAACTACATCTGTATCTTCAGTTCCTGCTGCAACATTCGTGATTTGACGTGTAATTTCATTAGTTTTACCAACGCTCACTGCACCATTAGTAGAAGTATATACAGATTTTGCAACATTGGCAGTCTGAGTTTTATTAGCTAAATAACCTGTTTTACCACTTGCTGTATCTGCCACGGTAGAAGAGCCAAGTGCTACCCCTTGCATAGCGGTTACCTTGCTCTGACTTCCTAAAGCAGTTGCCGCAAATTGAGAGGCCTCTGCCTCATAACCAATCGAAAGAGCATTTAATCCTGCTTTAGAATTCGTTCCAACTACTACAGAACTTCTATTCCCTTCTGTACCATATCCAATAATTGTTGAACCTGCCCCATTATTTTTGCTATTAGAGCCAATGACTACATCACTAATATTTTTAGTTGTTGCACTACTCCCTATAGCAATACCGCCCAATGCTGCATTAGCGCTTTGTCCGACGGCAACACCGCCAACAATTATTTCATTACTTCCCTCCTTACCAATACCAGCTACTGCCTCTTTACCAATAGCTACACCACCTGCTACTGCTTGTGCACCATTACCTAGCACGCTACTACTGCCGCTAGCCTTCGCACCTATACCAATTGCATTACTCGAAGTGGTTGCTTGTGCATTAGTACCAATTGCAACACTTTCATGAGTCGCAGAAGAGCCTTCACCTAAAGGTAATGATTCAGCTGGATCTGCGGCACTTACTGAATACATAGATAATCCAACAGTCCCCATCAATGTGGCAGCAATTAATTTAGATAATAAACGCTTATCTGTTTTAGATTTCATGTTTCTTCCTCTCATAACCTAACGAATTACTTAGTCCTATTTTATATAAATCTTGAGGTTAATATACTATGTATTTCATAAAATAGAACTACACACACATATTATCAAAGATTATATATTTTATAGCATCCGCCTCCTTATAAATAATAAGACTTCATAATGTTTTAATTTAAAATAGCTCAAAGAGAGCCAAATAACTATTATAAGGAAAAGTATTTCATGAAATATGGCTTAATATAACTACTAACCTGAATTAAAATTAATCGTTTTTTCATACTCATCCTTATTTATCATAATCCATAAATCAAATATCAGTTAATAACCTATGCTTATAATTCATATCTAAGTATCCCTATACAATAGACATTCTTTAATCAAACATCATACAATATTCATTAAATCCTATATAAAGTTAGAGTATACTTATAACTACGCTATTTTAATATTATATTTATATCCATCACTGTTTACACGGATTGTTAATTTTAAACTTTCTGTTTAATTAACACTATTCCTCCTATTTAATAACAAAACAGGTAGCAGACCTTTCAGTCTACTACCTGTTTATTTATATCTATTCTTTATATCTTTACAATTTTATGTTGCATATTTAGTTTATAGTGTATTTACTATTTCATTTAGCTTTTATTGTACATGAGTCAGAAAGACGTTTGAACGTATAAAGTTCAATACTCTCCTAGCATATCCTCGGTACTTGGTCTTCCCCTAATTCATCTAACAGGCGAATTCCACCCAAGGTTGTTTTCAAGCCTACTTTGCCTGCATTCGTCCCTATAACTTCACCAATGCATGCTGCTTCTTGTCCATAGATATTATTATGTAAAATATCTAGCACTTCTTCTACAGCCTCCGCTTCAACTACAAAGACGGCCTTACCTTCATTTGCTAAATATAGCGGATCATAGCCTAGTATGCTACATACCGACTGCACTTCTTCGTGGATAGGTAAATTAACTTCATCGACGCGAATGCCTACCTGAGCCTGACTAGCAATTTCATGCAAGGTAGTAGCTAGACCACCACGCGTAGGGTCACGCATGAGCGCTACCTTAGAGCCAACTTTCTGCAATACGCTTTGTACCATGTGGTTTAAAGGTGCGCAATCAGTTTTTATAGATGGTGGCAAGGATAGTTCATAGCGACTGCCCATCACGGCAATAGCATGGTCCCCAATAGAGCCAGAGAGTATAATTTTCATTCCTGGTTTTACAAGGCTCGGATCTATATGAATGCCTTCCCCAATAATACCAACGCCTGAAGTATTAATATATAGCCCATCAACAGCGCCTTTTTCTACCACTTTTGTATCTCCAGTTACAATGGATACACTAGCTTCTTTTGCCATCTCTTCCATAGTGGTAAGTACAGTTTCCAAAGGCTTAATTGGCAAGCCTTCTTCTAAAATAAGCCCACAGCTTAAATATAAAGGAACGGCCCCATTCATAGCCAAATCATTGACTGTGCCACAAACTGCCAATTTACCAATATTACCACCAGGAAAGAAATGTGGGGTCACTACATATGAATCAGTTGTAAATGCCATACGCCCTTTGGGGATTTCAAACTGCGCCCCATCATGTAACTTGGCTAATACTTCATTTTTAAAATGTGGCATAATATGACGCTCCATCAACTCGTGACTAAAACGCCCACCATTGCCATGGACTAAACGTATTGTCTCTTCCATACAAGCTCCTTACTTCTCAATAGCTAATTTCCATAGCCAGTTTCACGACCTTACTCTTCCCAAGTAAGTCCACCGCTAGCGCGACCATATTTGTACCACGCAGCACAGCTACCCTCTACAGATACCATACAGGCACCTACTGGATGGTCAGCAGTACAAAGCGTACCAAACAATCCGCATTCATCAGGGCGAATTAAACCTTGTAAAACGCGGCCACATTGACAACCTTTAGGGGCGCCACCACTTTCAATGGGGTCTAAAGGAATCATACGCTCCGCATCATAGGCTGCATATTCGCCTTTAAGGCGAAGGCCTGAATTTGGAATAACACCAATACCGCGCCAAGTATCATCTATGACCTCATATAATTCATCCATCAGTTTAATCGCAACAGGATTCCCTTTTTTAGCTACCACTGATTTATATTGATTTCCTACATGAAGCTGACCGCTTTTACGCTGCTCTAATATATCGCGTATAGCCGCTAAAATTTCCAAGCCATCAAAGCCAGCAATACATGAAGGCAT
Organism: uncultured Veillonella sp.; assembly: GCF_900545795.1. Lineage (GTDB taxonomy): Bacteria > Bacillota > Negativicutes > Veillonellales > Veillonellaceae > Veillonella_A. The sequence continues at coordinate 45,069 of NZ_URAR01000007.1, read as the reverse complement.
TTTACATTCTGTAGGCAAGAATGCATAAGGTTCTTCACCAATAATAACACTTACATGGCCTGGTAAAATAAAGCCATCTAAACGTCCTTCCTTTTGATTAGACAAGGCCCGCAAAGCAGGTGGTACCAATTTATGAGACACGAGGAAGAATACATTTTTAACGCCACTCATAGCCACCGCTTTCACTGCTGCAGCAATGACCGCAATAGTAGTTTCAAAACCAATAGCTAGAAATACAATCATTTTATCTGGATGAGCTTTGCCCAATTCAATAATTTCTAAAGGACTATAAATAATATGCACATGGGCACCGCGACTCTTAGCTTCCCACAAATTGCTCTCTGTGCCTGGCACCTTTAACATATCGCCAAAGGACGCTACTATGACATTATCCATAGCTGCATAAGCTAATGCTTTATCCATATACGATTGGTCCGTTACACAAACAGGGCATCCTGGGCCACTCACTAATTCAATGCCCTTAGGCAATACTTGGCGAATACCTTCTCTAAATATGGCCACTGTATGTGTGCCACACACTTCCATCAAGCGTACAATTTCACCTTCTGTATGAAGGTCTCGTATATCCTTAAGCAGTTCTTTAGCGATCTGCGTTTTTTCCTGCAAAGTAATCTTGTTCAAGTTCTTCTAGCTCCTTAAAGGCTTCCATAGTCGCCTTTGCTTCTTCTTCATCAACTACTTGCACTGCGCAACCGGCATGTACAAGAACGAAATCACCGACTTTGGCCTCTGGCACCAACATGAGATTTACATCTCGTGTTACACCGGTCAATTCAATAGTTCCAATGAATTCATTCACTGCCACTAATTGGGCTGGAACAGCTAAACACATATTACATGCCTCCTAACTTCTGATGGGCTAGCCAAAGTTGCCCCAAGGCTAAACCGCCATCATTTGCTGATACCTCTTTAGGTCTCAATACTTCATGTGCCTCATTATGAAGCACTATACCTCGAACAAGGCGATGATTCTGAAATACGCCGCCACTTAAAACGACTTTTTTTATTCCGTAAATACCACATAAATGGTCCATAACTTCACTAATACCATAAGCCAAAGTGCGATGGAACGAAGCCGCTAACACACGCTTGGATACACCTTGCTCCATTTGATCAATAAGACAGGCAATAGCTGGCGCAAAATCGAGTTCCTTACCAGTATAGGTAAATTCTAACAAATTACCGCGCTCACCATAGGCTAATTGCTCTAAGCCCATAGCCACCTGTCCATCAAAAGAATGGCTATAGCCTAGGCCAAGCAAAGATCCTACGGTGTCAAATAAACGGCCACCACTGCTAGCCTTAATCATCGACACACCTTTTACAAGATTTGTCTGTAAATCTACTATTTTACTTGATTCGCGCAAAGGTCCTTCTAATTTACTATCATCCTTTGCCTCTTGATGTTTTTTATACGTTTTTAATTGCTCTATAATAACTTGATCGAGTAATTTCCATTGTGAAGGCAATCCTTTTATCCAAGGCTCCAGTACAGCTGGAATATCATGGCCATATAGATAGCGTAAATACCATAGTGCTTGGCGCCAGGGTTCACGAGCTGCCACCTCACCACCAGGCATAGGGACTGAAGTAATATGAGCTAAGCGCTTCATACTAGCTCCTTGGCATAATAAGAATTCACCGCCCCAAATAGTGCCATCTGTACCATAACCAGTGCCATCAAAACAGATGCCCAATACTGGCTCAGTCACATTATACTCAGCCATTACCGAAGCAATATGCGCATGATGATGTTGTACTTCTATATAAGGAATATTATAAATGGAGGCATATTCCTTCCCATACTGGGATGAATAATAGTTAGGATGATAATCACCCACTACTGCCGCTGGAGTAATACCGAATAAGTCAGTGAAGCGATTAATATTATGACGAAGTGATTCATTCATAGCCCTATTTGCTAAATCGCCAATATGAGGGCCCATCAAAATATCCTCGCCTCGATTTAAGGCAAAGGCATTTTTTAAATCGCCTCCCATGGCTAGTACCGACTGCTTCCCCTTATTGGGTAAATTCACAGTAAAGGACGTAGGTACATATCCACGGCTACGACGAATGAAATGAGGTGTTTCCTCTATAATTTGTACGACGGAATCATCTACTGAAGATACAATAGGACGATTATGTACTAAAAATGCATCAGCTACATCGCCTACTTCCTCAAAAGCTCGTTGCTCCTCATAAATCACAGGGTCACCACTGCGATTACCACTGGTCATAACCCAAATGGCTCCTTTAGGCAACAATACATAGTGAACAGGTGCATAAGGTAACATAATACCAATATAGTTATTTTGAGGCACTACTTCATCCCAAGCCACCGCCCCTTCAGCGCGCTGAGGAACTAATACGATAGGCCGTTCTGGTGATGTAAGTGCATCAATAGCTGCATCAGACAAAACGCCAATAGTTTCTGCGGTCTCCAAGGAGTCGACCATAACGGCTAAAGGCTTTTTAGGACGATTCTTGCGCGCCCGTAAACGAGCTACAGCCTCTTTATTAGTAGCATCACAAGCCAAGTGATAACCACCAATGCCTTTTATGGCAATGATTTCACCAGCCTCAATGCGACGTCTCGTCTCACTAAATATAGCTGCTTCATACTGCCTATTTTGCTCCGTAGCACTGGAATGCACTGCACCATTAGCTACTGAAGATGACTCACTATTACCTACTGACGATTCATCATGTAGATCATCAGTTTCAAATGTCACATGCTGAACTGCTAGCCCCTCTAAAGTAGGTACTACTGCATCATCAGCCGTCACCAAACGGTAATGTGGGCCACACACGGCGCAAGCATTAGGCTCTGCATGATAGCGACGATTTGTTTCATCGCTATATTCTTTAGCACAGGGCTCACACATCTGAAACGCTTTCATAGATGTAAACTTACGATCATAAGGAACTTGCTCTACTATAGTATAGCGAGGACCGCAATGGGTACAATTTATAAAGCTATAGTTATGACGCCGATTATTCGGGTCACGCAATTCTTTTATACACGCCTCACAAGGTGCTGTGTCTGCTCCAATAAAAGTAGCTGGTACAGTACCTTCTGGGGATGGGGCAATAACAAACTCAGACTCCTCCAGCACCACGCTCAAAGTATTGACTTCTGCGGAGTCAATACGACAAATGGGAGCTTTACAAGTTTCTAACAAAGGGATAAATTGACTCAAATTCTCTGGTGTACCTTGAATTTCTGCATACACACCTTCACTATCATTGAGCACCCAACCAGTCAAATCTAGTTCACGAGCAATTATAGCCACAAGGGGGCGAAATCCAACCCCTTGCACGATGCCCGTAAATCGTATACCTTGTCTCTCCATGCATAATCCTTTCCGATTACTTCTCATACAATGAGTTCACACTTGGAAAGTTAAATCAGTAAAATACATTACTGCGCCAGCCTTTAGTAAAACTCACGCCTATCAACTACATCCAATTATGTTGCTTACGCTCTTGGAATGCTGGATCTTCTTTTGGCACTACACCTTGCTCACGCAATTCATCTAGTTCAGCTTGAATCATAATAGCGCATTCAATGCGTTTCTTCTGAAGTTCACAGCCCAATGCATATGGTTCATGGATAGTGCCGCTGAAGGTTTCATTATTAGCATGGCAACCACCAGAGCAGAAGAATTTAGCCCAACAAGCTGCACAAGTTGGTTTTGTAAATACATGCGTATTGCGGAATTCTCGTGGAATATCAAAATTCTTAAGTCCTTCATACACATTGCCTAGTACATAGCCTTCACGACCTACGAATTGATGACATGGATAAATGTCCCCATTTGGTACAATCGCCATATACTCATGACCAGCACCACAACCGCGTAGACGTTTCGCCATACATGGACCTCGATATAAATCCATGCGGAAGTGGAAGAAGTTGAACTTCTCACCCCAGCCTTCTTTTTGGCGCTCTAAGTATAAGTTAGCTAATTTTTCATATTCTTTCATAAGAGCTGGTAAGTCTTCATCTCGAAGCACATATTCGCCTTCTTCACCTACTACAGGCTCCATAGAAAGATGCTCAAAGCCTAAATCAGACATGGCAATAACATCTTTAGTGAAATCTAAATTATTGTGTGTATATGTACCACGCGCATAATACTCTAAGCCATTACGCTGTTTAACTGCATTGACTAAGTTCTTAGCTACTGTCTTATACGTATCAGTGCCGCCAGCGCTAGGACGCATGTGATTATGAACTTCTTCACGGCCATCAATAGATAGTACCATGCTCAATTTATGTTCATTTAAATAATCAATTTTTTCCTGCGTCAAGAGCATACCATTCGTAGTCATAGTCATTTTAAAAATCTTACCATGCTTCTCGCCTTGCTCTTCCGCATACTCAATGGTCTGCTTTACTACATCCCAGTTCATGAGAGGTTCGCCGCCAAAGAAGTCAATTTCTAAATGCTTACGAGGACCACTCCTGGAAATTAAAAAGTCCACGGCACGCTTAGCTACATCAAAGCTCATCATTTCGCGTTTTACTCCGCCGTAATCGCCTTGGCTAGCAAAACAATACTTACATGCTAAGTTACAATCATGAGCAATATTTAAGCAAAGAGCTTTAACGATAGGCTCTTCAGATGCTACCAATTTAAAGTCCTCAGACATAGGCGCATAGAGCATTTCGTCTTTAATTAATTGATCTAATTCATCGAGCAACTCATCAATTTCAGCAGCTGTTTCCACCCCATCAAGGGCTTCATGAACCGCCTCACGATTAGTGCCGTCATAAATATCTAATACTTTATCGGTAAATTCATCAATCACGTGAATGATGCCACTATTAACGTCCAAGCAAAAGTACTTATCTTTTAACTTAAATTTATGAATCATAGGTTTTAATTCTAACATGGTACCTCCATATCTTTACTAGTTCTTACTAAGTTATATTATACTACATTTATCAGTTTTTATCTTACAAAAAAGGTTATATCATATATGTCACAAAAGTATATTAAAAAGCCCGATGACAGCGCATCGGGCTCACTTACTAAATTTTTATTTCTGTTTGCAAACTTGGTTACCAACAGTGCAGCTTGTTTTGCAAGCAGATTGGCAAGAAGTTTGGCATTCGCCACAACCACCAGTTTTTGCAGTTTTTTGTAAAGATTCAGTATTAATTGTACGAATTCGTTTGGACATGTAAGTCGACCTCCTTTACCTTGCTTCGTGTTTCATGTGTGAATATTTTACCATAACTTATTCCTTTTCGGCAAGTGCTAAGGCGAATAAAAGTCCGCCACCATGCCTATTGATAAGGATTTTTATATTTATATTTTTCGATATTTTATTCACCAATTCTTAAACAATTTATTCAAAATTATTTAGCTAAAGCCTCTTTTAAGGTGGCTAAATTTTTCTCCATAATAGTTAGATAATTGTCACCTGATTTCATCTGGTCTTCTGTAAGTCCTTCCACAGGATTTAAAGTGTAAATAGTAACGCCTGTTTCCTTACCAATAGCATTGGCAAGCTTTGGATTGACTAACGCTTCACTGAAAATAACTTTGATTTGATTGGATTTAATAAAATCAACTAAATTAGCCATTTTCTCTGGTGTTGGTTCTGCATCAGGAGATAAGCCCATAATGCCTTTTTGTTTAAAACCATACTGATCGGCTAAGTAGCCAAAAGCTTCATGGGTGACAACTAAATTTTTATTGCTAATACTTGCAGCAAATGCTTTATATGATGCATCTAAGGCCTGTAATTTTTCCTTATAAGCTTTACCATTTGCTTCATAATATGCTTTATTACTTGGGTCGACTTCACTAAAAGCAGCTACTACTGCATCGACTTCTTTCATTACATTTTCTGGATTAAGCCAAATATGAGGATCTACTGAGCCTGCTTCATGGCTATGACCTTCGTGACTATGCCCATCATGGCTATGTCCCTCTTCATGATTGTCTTTTTTTGTATCCTCTTTATGATCCGCCTTTGCGTCCTGATTAACATCGTGAGACTCATGACCCTGTCCATCATGAGTATGTCCTTCATGACCATCTTCGTCATGGCTAGCCTCATCTTCGCCTACATAACGCAAATTTACAAACTGAGCTAATTCCACAGGTTTTGCTTTTTGCAAAATATCAGCAGTTAATAATTTTTCAGTTGGTTCTAAACCGGCACCATTATAAAGAAATACCTTAGCTTTACCTATACTTTTTAAATCACTGGCAGTAGGCTCCCAATCGTGCGGCTCTGCTCCCGGCGGTACAAGTAGTTTTACATCTACTTTATCGCCACCTACAGCCTTCGCTACATCATACGCAGGATATACAGTAGCCACTACCTGCATTTTATCGCTATCACTACTACCATTAGTGCCACAACCAGCAATTCCTAATACACCTAATACAGCTAAGCCCAGCCGGAGCCCCTTCTTTACATTAAACATAAACTCATCCTTTCTCCAACAACTAAATCAATAGCTAATCCATTACTAACAAAATGTAGGCCACATGGCTACGCTCAAATTCATTCTCTAACGCCAGCTATATTCATGTACTAACACCTGGTTGCACACTAACATTTATCAGATTCATATACTAACACCTGTTTAATTCATACGTTAACACTTGTGCTCTGCTCTTACATACATACTTTTAAAGAGCACTTTATTTTACATATAAAAACTTATTCATATGTCCATATATGCATTTTACATATTAAAAAGCCCCGACGCTTGTCGGGGCTTCACTTTATAACAAAGAACTCTATTACAATACTATCTGTAAGTTTTTTACCGTATTATTTTTTAAGTTTAGCCCGTAAAGCCAATACAATGGGAGTCCCTACAAGAACAGCTCCCAAAGCTTCAATAGGTCCATGCACAATAGCCACGCCTAACACAATATTAAGAACATTTTCTACTGGCCAATTATTAACTTGTGCATAAGGTTCTGCATAAATGATATAAATTAAGCCCATTACCATAATAGTGTGCATGATAGTAGCAATAAAGAAGGCTAATACTGTGCGAATAATATTGCTCTTTAGCGGCAATAGTTTAAACACATAGTACGCAATAGGCCCGATTAACATGCGCGGTAATACGGACACAATAGGATTTAAAAAGGCAAATGACATAACATTGGGAGCCATAATATTTTGAACAATGCTATAGCCACCAAAAATCATCCCCACTACCATACCTACGCGCGGTCCTTCTACTAAAGCACCAATTAAAGTTGGAATATGTAAGATCGTAAAATTAATAGGTGGAATCCGGATAAAGCCTAAGCCCGTTACACCTAAAATAACAGTAATGGCTGCTAATAAGCCGACCACTGTTAATTGTCTCACATTAAACCGCTTGCGCCCATAAGGTGAAGGCTGTGCAGTTTTCTTTAACACTTGATTGTTTTCCATGTTCAGTTCCTCCGTTCTTATTCCTCAAGGATATAAGTCGAATAAAAAAATAGATGGTCTATCTTGCTATTTTTGTTCTGTTCACTCGATACAGACTGTTATAGGCTAATAAACCATCTATTATAATAAATTATTACATTCTTACTGTCAAGATTGTAGTCATTTTAATTACAAACTGACTTATTTTGTCACGCTTTTAACGCTTTTTACGCGCTTTCTTAGCTGCCTGTTTTGCTTTTTTAGCTTCCTCAGCAGCTCGCACATCATCAGATTCCGGCACATTGGTTTTCATAACATCTTCTACTTTAGTGCGCACAATCTCTTCTTGCGATTTAAAGCGCCCTTGTAATTTAGTCAAACCAGATTCAACACCTAAACCAATACCATTAGCAATGCCAATAATAATGAGCTGAATTAGTGCTGGCGACACATATACCAATGGATTTCCTCTAAAAGCTGGGAAAATTAAGTCCGCCGAATTTCTCACAAACTCTGGTAGCCAACCACCGGCAAAAATATGTCCATTAATGGCAAGCCACACAAAAGCAGTAATTAAAATTCGCAATAAGCGGAATGCTTTACGCACTTCATGACGAGGGAATAAATAAAAGGCAATAGAACCCATCGTACAAACTACTAATAAAAGAATAAAGAGATTTAGCGTATCTAAAATCATAGCCTGTGTTTCTAAGGATACACTTAGGCCACCTAAATTCATAAATAAAATATCCCCAATGAGAAGCATTGGAATCGGTAATGCATATACAGCAATATCTAAGGTTTCATCCAGCCAAGGATTAATGCGTGGGCGCTTAAAGAATAAAGCTAATACAGCTGCCGTAAGAGACATTCCAATATAGCCAAGCAAGAAGATACCAAACCATAGAAGGAGCAATTCCCCTAATGTTTGCCCAGGCATTTGAAGTGGCGCTACGCGCTCACCCATGTAAAAGAAAATAACCCAACCAAACCAGCTATAAAAATATAAACCACCACGCCATGGATACTCTACATATGGCTTTAAACGCTCTTGACGACGTAGCCAAAATGGCATAAACAAAGCTAACGCCACATACAATGGAATCCCTACGAGCATGCCGCCCACGGCCATAGCAATAATAGAAACAGGAACTACAACTAAAGCCCCCAAAAGAGTCATACGCAATAAATTTTTCAACTTAGTTCCCCTTTCTAAGGATACGCGTCAAACCATAACTAATAGATAAAGATAATACCACTTGAACGTACATAACTACAATAAACGCTATATCACGACCAATGGTAGGTAAATTCCACAAAAAAGAAAAATCCCCTACAAAGAATGATTTATATGTTAAAACTTGCACGCTGAGCCAAGCCACTACATATAAAACGCGCCCAATACGCAATTCCTTCGGACCAAAACCACTTCGCTTAGAAGATAAGTAAAATAGTGGAATGCAGATGGATAAGACTAAATAGCTTACCAGTGCCACAGTGGCACTCGATCCATTATGTATAGTATAAGCACCGAGAGGTACTAAAATAATAAAAAAGCTCATATATAAAGTACGCACCATAATATCGGCAAGAACTTTCATGGACTAACCTCCTAGTAAATCAACTCAATAGCTTTATTCTACTATAGGTAGGCTTAAAACTCAATAAAAAATCCCCTAAAGCTAGCTTAAACTAGCCTTAGAGGACTTTATAACTTATTATTTTTTATTTCCTTCTGGCAATAATGGAGTCATACTGCGTAAACCAATGCCTAAAGTAAATAAATTGTGCATCCATGCTGTTGTACTTGGTGTAAGTACTTGGAATAAACCAAGCCCTACTAAGCCACCATTAACACCAACAATGGAATTGTAATTAAACTGAATGCGGTCCATAAGCTTCATAGCAATGCGACGAAGGTCAACAATGCTAGTTAAGTCATCAGAAGAAACGGTTACATTGGCAATTTTTTGCGCAATTGGCGCCCCTTCATTCATGGCCACACCTACATGTGCTTCTGATAAAGCTGGGGAATCATTGATTCCATCGCCTACCATCATCACAGTATAGCCTTCACTTTTAGCTTGTTTTACATAGGCCGCTTTGTCGCCTGGCAATACTTCGGCATGCACTTCATCAATGCCAATTTCTCGCGCTACACGCTCTGCATTGCGCTTACTATCACCAGTCATCATGACAATTTTCTTCACGCCTAATTCGTGCAATTCTTTTACCACTTGCGCCGCTTCATCACGCACAGGATCCTTTATGCACAGCACAGCTGCTAAACGACCGCTAATGGCGAGATATAAATGGGAGGAGGAGTCTGGTAAATTATTAAATTTATCCATTTCATCTGGCGGAATGACAGTCTTTTCATCTTCAAAGATAAAATGAGCACTGCCAATACGACATTTACGATTCCCCACTTTAGAAGCAATTCCATGAGCTACGATGTACTCTAGCTTGGAAGAATGTTTTTCCTTATGTGGTAGATTATGTTGTTCCGCTGCATTCACCACAGCTTTCGCCATAGAGTGAGGGAAATGCTCCTCTAAACAAGCGGCTAACATGAGCATATCATCAGGGTCATTGCCTTCAAATGTAATAATTTGTTCAAATACGGGCTCAGCCTTAGTCAAAGTACCTGTTTTATCAAATACCACTACATCAACTGCAGCAATTTGTTCTAAGAACTTACCGCCCTTTACGGTAATACCACGCTTGGAGGCTTCTTCCATAGCAGACAATACAGCTAGTGGAATGCTAAGCTTTAAGGCGCAAGAGAAATCAACCATCAAGAAGGATAAAGCTTTCATCGTATTGCGCGTTAATAAATACGTAAGTACTGTACCAGCAAAGCTAATAGGCACTAATTTATCGGCCATACGGAAGGCTTTTTGCTCCATCCCTGATTTCATCTGTTCGGACTCTTCAATGAGAGTTACAATTTGTTCATAGCGAGAGGATTTAGAATTACCACGTACTTCGATAACACAAGAACCTTCATCGACTACAGTACCAGCATATATAGAAGTACCTTCATCGCGACGAACCGGCTCTGGCTCACCAGTCATGGAGCTTTCATTAACAAGTACGACGCCCTCTACAACAACGCCGTCTAAAGGAACGACTTCGCCTTGACGTAAAACGACTTGGTCTCCTTCTTGCACTTCAGCCACTGGGCGACTTACTTCTACACCATCCACCTTTACCCAGACTTTGTCTACATTTAAAGACATACTTTCTGCTAGGTTTAAAACAGACTTGCGAAGGGTCCACTCTTCAAGGGTTTCACCAATGCCTAATAAGTACATAATAGCACCAGCCGTAGAGAAATCGCCGCGGAGCATTGATACAGCTATAGCTACTCCGTCAAGAACTTCAACTGTTAGCTTGCGATGCCATAACATAGTAATAGCTTGTTTTACAAATTTTACTGCACTTACCCAATTCCATGCCATCCTAACTGGCATTGGCAATAATACGCGTTTACCAATGTATAATAAGGTCTGACCAATCATGGATTCACGATACTTGCGATTCACAAGTCGTGGGGAATATTCAGTCAATGCAGGGGCCGCTGTTAAATCGAGTTGACGAAGTCCTAAGATAGCATCACGCACGGCCATTTCATTGCCATTGTGAGTGATGATTAAATCGCGGGAGCGAGTAAAGAACTTGGCTTTACTAATAGCCGGATTCTTCATTAACTCATCTTCTACATAAGCAGCTTGTGCATCGTCAAATAACCATCCGGATACCTTTACGTGAAGTCGTTTCGATAATCTTTGACTAACCGAAAACTTCAGCATTATTTTTCTTCACTCTCTTCCACTTCTAATAAAGCGTCTTCTTCACGACGTTTTTCATTAATTTCTTGTGCATCAGCTAAAATGCTATCGCTAGAAGCTTGTACTTTTTCTGCTGTTTGCATAATGCTGTCTTTAGCGCGAATGCCAGCAGCTACTACATTAGCATACACTTTTTTAGCGTCTTTGCTAGTTAACACTTTTAAACCAACTGTACCAAGAGCTAAACCTGCTGCAAATAAATTAGCGTTTTTTACTTTTGTTTTGTCTACTTTAAACATACTAGATCCAACCTTTCTCCGGGGAATTAAATGTAATAAAACTGTAAAACACAATTGTATAAAAACAGCCAAGGATCAAAGAATATTGAACCTTGGCTACTTTTGCCCTATCTCATATGATATATCTTACATCATGTAATTAACTATCTTTGCTGTGCGTATGCACTAGATTATAGCTGTATTAAGCCTTTTTATTTGTCATGGCACCACTGCAGCAACCACAACCAGTGCCTTCAGTGTTCATGGTGTTTTTACCACCTTTACCACCGCAGTCACAACTACAACCGCCTTTGCCAGACATAGTCTGATAGGCTTTGCGGGCGACAAACAATACAGCAATTAATCCGATGAGATAAACTATTAGGTTCTCCATTATCATACACCATCCTTTTAATTTTATCAATAACATTTTAAAGAAAACGCCTTACAAACATAGGCACCCATTAAATTCTCACTCTTTATCAGTTATTTATTATCAATTAGGAATGGGTGGGAATATTGTTTATTCTCATTATCCACTACTTAATATAAAAATTAACTTTTATTAATAGAGCCCTAAATATAAGCCTTTAGGTGAATAAAGTTCGAATATAATCTATATAAAGCTCCAAAAGGGTATTTGATATATATTCTTACAAAAAATTTACAAAGAATTTTTATGAACATATAGCGTGAAGACTTATGTAAACACAATGCTACATAAGCCTTCGTCACTATATAACTCTATTATTGGAATCCTAATAAGTGACCTACATGATATACGAGGAACGCGGCCCCCCACGCAAGTGCGCAAGAGTAAAGGATAAAGAATCCAAGCCATGCCCAACCGCCTGCTTCACGTTTAAATACAGCCATAGCTGCAAAACATGGAGGGTAAATAAGTACAAACATCATCAAGCCTATCGCTACTAGTGGCGTAAAGGACTCGTCTTGACGTAAATACTCTTGTAATGGTTGTTCATTTTCTTCATCAGCAGTTACCGCATAAATCGTACCAAGGGTACTTACCATAACTTCTTTTGCTGCTAGAGCGGTAATCAAGGATACGCTCATCTTCCAGTCAAAGCCAAGTGGACGCATAATTGGCTCAATAGTGCGACCAATCATAGCAGCATAAGAACCTTGAATTTTTTCTGCTGCTTGCAATTCATCAATTTCGCCAATTTCTTCGTCTTTTGCCAAATCATTTTGATAAATAGACCAAGCTACTGGGAATAAAGCAGCATTGTCAGCTTCTAATCCTTTGAAATATTCTGGCACTTCAACAACTGATGCGTCATTAGTAGCTTCAGTCGTTTCGTCAGCTGTAGCTTCAGCAGTTGTTGCTTCAGCTGCTTCCTCTTCAGCCCCTTCTTCTTCTGCAGCAGCATCTTGTTCTTCTTGAATAGCAGTCATTTGATCTACTAAGTTCATAACAGGTTCTTTTTGCTCATCTGTAGTTAAACCTGCTTGAGCTAAAATAGAATCTGCTTTTGCATCATAGGTTTGTGTTACAGTTTCACGAGCTGCATCGAAATCTTGGGAATACTGAACATCTTGAGGATAGGATGCTAAGAACCAAATAATAACTGATGCGGCTAAAATGAAAGTGCCCGCTTTCTTTAAGTAAAGAACAGCGCGTTCCCACATGTGTAATAATACACTCTTAAGTGTTGGCATATGGTATGGAGGTAATTCCATAACAAATGGTTCAGACTCACCAGGGAATAAGAATTTACGGAAAATTTTAGCCATAATAACAGCTAACACAATGCCTGCCAAGTAAATAGCAAACAAAGCAGTGCCTCGTTGTCCAACTGGGAAGAAGGCGCCAATAAACAAGGTATATACTGGCAAACGAGCACTACAAGTCATAAATTGAGACACGAGAATCGTAATCATGCGGTCGCGACGATTATCTAAAATACGCGCCCCCATGATGGCTGGAATACTACAACCATAACCGATTAATAATGGAATAAATGATTTACCATGTAAACCACAAGCGCGCATTACGCGGTCCATTACAAAAGCAGCACGTGCCATATAGCCAGTGTCTTCTAAGAAGGCAATACCTAAGAATAAAAGCACGATAAGTGGCACGAAGCTCATAACAGCCCCTACCCCAGCGATGATACCATCTACTACGAGAGATTGTAATTGTCCTTCTGGAATCACTGTAGTCGCCCAAGTACCGAGCGCGGCGAATGCATCTTCAATCCAACCTTGTGGATAAGCACCGATTTCATTTACAAAATTAAATAAAAGCCACATAATGCCTAAGAAGATTGGAAGACCTAATACGCGATGAGTTAGCACTTTATCGATACGATCTGATTTAGTTTCAAGCTCTTTAGCTTCCCCTTGCAAACATTCATTGAAGGTAGCAACAGCAAAACGATGGCGATATTCTTGGAAAATAATTTCTAAATCTACTTTGCCACTAAGTTCTGCGCGAAGTGCGTCCGCTTCAATAAGAATTGCTTCAGTATTTTCAAACACTTTTACTTTATTTACTACATCATGGTCATTTTCAAGTAATTTAATGGCAACCCAGCGAATTGGATAGCTAATAGTGCCCGCTTCTTCAATTTTAGTTACAAGCTTTTGAATAGCTGGTTCTAATAAATCGCCATAATTTACTGTAGCTAGTTGAATATCTTCTTGCTTCGTTACATCCACTACAGCTTGAAGTAATTCTTTTGTCCCCACATTGTTGCGACCTACAGTCTTAACAATGCTAGCGCCAGTAAGTTCGCTAAGCTTTTTCACATCGATGTTGATGCCCATTTCTTCGGCCACATCAGACATGTTGAGGGCTAACACTAAAGGACGCTCTAATTCAATTAGCTGTGCTGCTAAATAAAGATTACGTTCTAAATTAGAAGCATCTAATACATTAACAATTACATCTGGTTCATCATTGATAATTGTATTACGTGCTACTAATTCATCTAGGGAGCGCGCTGTTAAGCTATAAGTACCTGGTAAGTCGATAAATAGTAAATCGCTACCATTGAACTTACATTCCCCTTCTTTCTTTTCTACTGTAACACCTGGATAGTTACCTACATGTTGTTTAGATCCAGTAATATTATTAAAAATTGTTGTTTTACCACAGTTCGGATTCCCTGCTAAGGCAATGCGAATGGTAGTGGCAGTTTGGTCACTCATTCTAAGCCTCCTGACTCGTATCTACGTCGATTGTTGCTGCTTCACTTACACGTAAAGCTAAGTCAAAGTTTTTTACCTTTATTTCTACAGGGTCTCCGAGAGGAGCAAATTTGATTACACGCACTGCAGTACCTGGAACTAAACCCATGTCAATAAGACGATGTTTAATATTTCCAGTTCCGCGTAGGTTAGTAATCACGCCTGCTTCTCCTGGCTTCAGCTGTGCCAATTGTTTTATCATCCCTACACCTCCTTGTTGGCAAAACGCAATACTTTCATCCCTAAACTTATAGGTATCACATTTTTTATGTTTCATTATGCCAATAATGATAAATAATTACAGTTTGATTATAGCACATGAAGCCATAAATTCAATAACCACTTTCATTTCGAATCTTTTAGAAGTATATCGAAATTACTGAATTTTCATTCTCAATCCCTTATACACCAATGAGTTTAATAGTATAGCCTATTCATTATACTTTCATTTTCATTTGAGAGTGTTTATCTTTTTACTAAAATGAGTTAAAATAGGCTATTTTTATCAAAAATCACTATAATAAATAATCATTTTCAATACGTTTTCAATATGCAAATTTCGCAAAAAGTATATATCCTTTACTCATACAGATTAATAAGTGGGTTATTCTTTAGTGACATACGCCTTATAATTTGCAAATAGAGACACTGACTACATTTATCCACCTACTAATAAAAGTATTTAATACGTTTCATGTTTAATCGAGTTTATATTTTAGACGACTCGTGTTTAATATAGAAATGTCCCGTAAGAATTTAAGCTTTATCCTCTTCTATGCTATAATAATATAGATAATATAGATACATATAAATATGCTGAAATGTATTTACTAAGGTCTTAGACAAACATATATAGCCTTGTACATCAAATCATTCTTGCAGCTTGTAAATAAAGAAAGGACATTCATTATGAAATCATTTAAAACACTAGGGGTTACTGAAGCCCTTATTGACCTGCTAGCTAAGCAGGGTATAAAAGAGCCCACCCCGATTCAGGAGCAGGCAATACCACCAGCCTTTAAAGGTGTAGATTTAATCGCTAAAGCCCAGACCGGCACTGGTAAAACCTTGGCCTTCTTACTTCCTATACTTCAACGTATCAATGTAGAAGTATTCCAGGAGCAAGCTTTAATTATTGCGCCAACTCGTGAGCTAGTAAAACAAATATCAGATACAGCTAAATCTTTGGGTGAAGCCTTAGGAGTGGATATCCTTCCCCTCATTGGAGGGCGCACTATTGAAGGTCAACTGCAACAATTAGGCCGTCGGCCTCATGTAATTCTAGGTACCCCAGGACGACTTCTGGACCATGTAGCGCGTGGCTCTCTACAACTAGAAACTGTGCGTCGGGTAGTCCTAGACGAAGCCGATCAAATGCTTCACATGGGCTTCTTACCAGATGTAGAGTCTTTAATCGAGCACACAAATCCTAATCGCCAATTACTTCTCTTCTCTGCTACGATTCCTGACCGTGTGCGAGCTCTCGCTAAAACCTATATGACAAAGCCTATGTCGGTAACTGTTAAGGGCTCTAATGTAACACTTGATACTATAGAGCAACGAGTCCTTATGGTTTCAGAAGAAAAAAAATTAGAGCGCTTAATCAAACAACTACAAGAGGACAATCCTTATTTAGCCATTGTATTCTGTAATAAAAAAGAGGGCGCTATTCGTCTCTCCTATGAATTAACTGCAGCAGGGTTTAATATTGGTGAACTTCATGGAGACTTAAGCCAAGGTCGACGCACTCAAATACTAAAGGACTTTGCTCGTGCACGTACGCAAATCTTAGTGGCTACTGATATTGCCGCTCGCGGTATTGATATTGAAGGCATTAGCCATGTATATAACTATGATGTGCCTCATGATGTAGATTATTATATTCACCGCATTGGTCGTACTGGCCGTGCTGGTACATCAGGTATAGCCATTACCTTCGCTACAGCCGCTGACGAAAGCTGGCTACGCCGTATAGAGCGAGCTATTGAAGCCACTTTGACTAAATACACTGCCGATGGCCAAATTAAAACTAAAGGCAAGGCAAAAGCACCTAAGAAAGAAGTGACGCCTAAAAAAGCTAAAATCACTTCTAATTATCAGGCTACTAAGGCAAAACGCCATAAGGCAACTGGACATAAGGGGGCGAACACGCGCGTAAGACGCTCTCGGTCTAAGTAAAGGCGAGCTGTTCTAGGGCTTTAGATAGCTTGCTGTTTTACTAATCTTTATTTAGAAATAATAAAAGCAGGGCTTCTCCCGAAAACCCAGAAATGGTTTTCTTGGAGAAGCCCTGCTTTTTATATATTTTTCTTTATTATCTATATTCCAGCAAGTTATCTCTTTCGGCTTGAACAACTCGATTTTAAGACCTCGTTTGTTGGAAGTAAGGGAATCTTATGCTTTGGATATAAGATATCATGGCTAAGATAGTGGTTTTCTTGGAGAAGGGGCATTCCTTTTTTTACCTTAATATACACTTTTAGCTAGGCTTATGAACCTCGCTTTTAAGATCTCGTTTGTTGGAAATATTAGGGACTTGTAGCTTATCTTTAAAGTCTCACACTTTTATTTATAAATACTAGGTTTGCCTTCTACATCGGCGACACTGGTTCTGCAACTAGGGAAGTTACTGCAACGCCAAGTATTTTGTCCCTGGTCTTTCATGTGCACTAATTGCCCTGTTTTGCACCGTGGACAAGTATAGTTTGGCGCATCACTAGTATTATTAGTTTGCGCCGCATCAGCTATAGCCCTGGCTAAACGCGTGTCTTGCATTTCATTATTCCCTGAATTGAAGCCCATTCCCATGCCATTATTACTCACACCACCTACCGGCTTTGTATGACGGCAGGCAGGAAAATTAGAACAGCCATAAAATTCGCCAAATTTGCCCCTCCGTTTTTGCAAGACCCCTTTGCCACATTTAGGGCAAGGTTCTTGTGGCCCAAACGCTTCACCAAGACTCGTATGATTTGAATTACTTGAACTAGTATTTGTACTGCTATCTTTTTTTACCACGCGAACAGTGTTGGCAATATTAAAGCCATCCGTATCCAGTCCATCAGCCTGCCCCCACACGCCAGTGGCATTGGCTTTGCGAATTAATCGCCCTAAAAAGTCTACCTGGTCTGACAAGAACGACTCTAAGGTGCCCTCCCCATCACTCATGGCTGCCAAACGTTCTTCCCACACTGCTGTTTCGTCTGGATATAGCATCTCTTCAGGTAGTGCATCCACTAATAAATAACCCAAGTCAGTGGGTTGAATGATTTTCTTCTTTCCTTTGACTGACATAAATTTGCGATTAATTAATTCATCAATAATGGTCGCGCGAGTTGCTTCTGTACCAATGCCAGATACCGCTTTTAACTGTTTTTTCAGATCTTCATTTTTTACATATTTATGAATTTCCTTCATAGCCTGCAATAAAGTAGCTGCTGTAAAGCGACTTGGTGGCTTAGTTTGCTTCGCATCAATGGCTACATTATCAACCTGTACAGAGTCACCTTTTTTTACTACAGGAAGTTCACCACTATCTTCAATAGCTGGTCCTTTACCATCGCCATTATTTTCGCCTTCATCATTATCAGCATCATCATCGGTAGCCTCAAATTTAGCTTTCTTAGCTTTTTGAAAGAGTTCTTTCCAACCTAATACAGTGACTACACGGCCATGAGCCACAAAATGCTCATCATCCTGTAATACAGTTAACTTAGTTTGTTCGTATTCATGTTCAGGATAAAACTGTCCTATATAAGACTGGCCAATGAGGAAATATATATTTCGCTCCATAACTGGCAAAGTCTCTATGTTACAAGGCACTGTGGTAGGGATAATAGCATGATGGGCAGTAATCTTTTTATCATTCCAAGCTCTTGATTTTATAGATACATCAGCTTTACTAGCCCACTCCCCTAATTTACCTGAATTCTGTGCTAAATTTTTAATAATCGCCGTCCGATCAGCATATTGATTTTCTGGCAAATAATCACAATCAGACCGCGGATAGGTGGTCAATTTCTTTTCATATAATTTCTGTGCTATATCAAGTACTTGTTGTGGATCATAGCCATAGGCCTTACCGGCTGCAACCTGCAAAGCAGACAGCGATAAAGGCAAACGTTGCGCTTCTTTTTTCTTATTCTTCTCGCGCTTTTCAATAATCCCCATTTTACTATCCATCAGTCGTTTAGCAAGCTCTTCTGCAATTTCTCGCTTTAATAAACGTCCCTCTGGATCTAAGCCAATTTGTTCATCCTTTGATTGCCAAGTAGCCCAGAACTTGCCATTCACATGTTCATAGCATACTTTTAATGTATAGTAATCTAATGGCACAAAATTTTCTAATTCTCGCTCGCGACGAACTACTAACGCTAAGGTTGGTGTCTTAACACGGCCAATAGGAAAGGTAACTTTATTCCCCATACGGCGCTGTGCCAAAGTATAGGCTCGAGATAGATTCATCCCAATGAGCCAATCTGCTCGTGCCCGCGCTAAGGCAGATTGCTGTAAATTATAGAAATCTTTATTATCTCGTAAATCACCTAGTGCTGCACGAATTGATTTTTCATCTAATGCATTCAATAAAATTCGCTGTACAGGCTTTGTATTATTTACATACAGCAAAATCTCATCGATTAAGAGCTGTCCTTCTCTATCCGGGTCACCAGCATTGACTATAATATCGGCCTTTTCTATAAGATCCTTAATGGTATGAAATTGCTTTTCACTACTCTTAGTGATTAAAAGCTTCCACTCTTCAGGTACTATAGGCAAATCAGCTGCATTCCAGCGCTTATATTTAGGATCATAATCTCCAGGCTCCGCCTGCTCCAGCACATGACCGAAGGCCCAAGTTACTACATCATCCCCTTGTATGATATAACCATCGCGACGCTGAACGCGTTGCTGCTCTGGCAAATATTTACTTATTTCTCGTCCCATACTTGGTTTTTCTGCAATAAATAATCTCATAGGACCTCCTTTGTATCTTATTTATTATACAATAAAGTTCCATTTAACGTAACAGACGATTCACAAAAACATCCACCTTATTAGAGTCAATCTACATTCTTAATGACAAATCCAGCAATTCTAGTATATAATTTTAAGGATAGATATTTATAATTTGAGGTGACAACATGACATTTTTAGACGAGGTAAAACGTCGTCGTACGTTTGCTATTATATCTCACCCTGATGCGGGTAAAACAACATTAACAGAAAAGCTCTTACTATACGGTGGCGCCATTCATCTTGCAGGCTCCGTTAAATCTCGTAAAACACAGAAATATGCTGTATCTGACTGGATGGAAATCGAAAAACAACGTGGTATTTCTGTAACAAGTTCAGTGCTTCAATTTGATTATGATGGCTGCCGTGTCAACATTCTTGATACACCTGGTCACCAAGACTTCTCTGAGGATACGTATCGCACTTTGATGGCCGCAGACAGCGCTGTCATGCTCATTGACGTCGCCAAAGGCGTAGAAGCACAGACTAAAAAACTGTTTGCAGTCTGTAAAGAACGAGGAATTCCTATCTTTACTTTCGTCAACAAAATTGACCACTTCGGCCGTAATCCATTTGATTTAATGGAAGAAATTGAAAACTCCCTGGGTATTCGTGCTGTGCCTATGAATTGGCCTGTTGGCATCAATGGAGAGTATCAAGGCATTTATGACCGTGCCACTCATACAGTCGATTTATTTGCTAAGGATGAAACTCATGGCCAGAAAAAATTAGCATCCACTAAAGAATCTGTAGACGATCCAGCATTCCGCGAGCTCTTAGGTGAAGAAGTGCATCAATCACTAATTGATGATATTGAATTACTTGATGTAGCTGGTGACGAATTTGACTTTGATAAAGTTCGTGCTGGTGAATTAACACCTATGTTCTTTGGCTCCGCTATGACAAACTTCGGGGTTAAACCATTCCTAGAAAAATTCCTCGACTTAGCGCCATCGCCAGCACCACGTCAAGCTTTGGAGGAAACAGTAGAAGCTACAGGCGAAGACTTCTCTGCCTTTGTATTTAAAATCCAAGCTAATATGAATCCGAATCATCATGACCGTATTGTTTTCATGCGTATTTGCTCTGGTAAATTCGAAAAAGGCATGTCTGTACTTCATCGTCAGTCAGGTAAATCGCTTCGCTTGGCACAGCCACAACAATTCTTGGCTACAGAGCGTACCATTATTGATGAAGCCTACCCTGGCGATATTATTGGTGTATTCGATGCTGGCACTATGGGCGTAGGCGACACATTATGCGCCGCGAATCATAAACTCACCTTCAGCGACTTTCCTGTCTTCCCTCCTGAATTCTTTGCTCGTGTCAGTCCAAAAGATACGATGAAACGCAAGCAATTCCAAAAAGGGATGACTCAGCTCGCTCAAGAAGGGGCCGTACAAATCTTCGAACAACCACATTCACTAGATTCCTTTATTGTAGGCGCTGTAGGTATGCTTCAATTTGAAGTGCTTCAATATCGCTTACGCAATGAATATGGCGTAGAGCCTATTACAGATTCACTCCCATACAGTGTAGCTCGCTGGGTAAAAGGAAATGTCGATATTAAATCCTTAAAAGGTTTAGACAATGCTATGGTAGTAAAAGACAATCGCGATCGCACTGTTATTTTAATCAGCAATGAATGGCAAATGGGGTGGGTAGAAGAACGCAATCCAGATGTAACCTTCCTCAAAACGCCATCTCTTAATGACCATTTAGACAACGAGTAATATCTAAATACCAAACTGCTCAATAGCAACTTGGATTCGGATAGTCATTTAGACAAGAAATACACTATACAATCAAAAACACCTCGGTAGTAATTTTACATACCGAGGTGTTTTTATTAATATAAAGGCATTAAATTAGCCAATTGTATATAGCCCTGGTCTCGCAAACTATCACGTAAAGCCCAAGTGGCCTCTATAAATTCAATATAATGTAAGCGCAAAGTAAAACTCGTATAGGAGTTCATCCCCTCAAACACAGCTACGCGCGGTAAATTGTACATATTCGCGCCACGCTTAGCATTCCCTGCCTGCACAGTAAGCGCCAATTTATAACCGGCTGCTTTCGTATAGGCTTCTATACGCGAATCAGTAAAGCCACAAGGAAAGGCAATATACTCAATAGGATGATGTAGCGCCTGCTCTAGTAAAACCTTTGATTTAGATAGCTCTTGCTGCACAGCATCGTCTGATAGCTGACGCAAATCCTTATGTGAATAGGTATGTGACTCAACTGTAATCCCCGCCGCTTCCATAGCGCGAAGTTGTTCTTCTGTCATAAACCGCGGCTGGCCAATAGAGTCAGCAATCATAAATACAGTAGCGGTCATACCGTATTTCTGTAAAATAGGCAATGCATTTTTATAATTATCTTCATACCCATCATCAAAGGTAATTAGAACAGGTTTATCTGGCAGAGCCGTGCCATTTTGCAAATAATCATATAATTGATCCATAGTTATGGCATGATAGCCATTATCCTTTAAATACTTCATTTGAGCTTCGAAATCCCAAGTTCGCATAGTCAAAGGAGACCAAAGTTCATCATTCACTTCGTGATAATTTAAAATGGGCACACCACGCATGGAATACATCGATGCGGTGCTCCAGAAAAATGCTAAATACGCACCTATACAAATAGCTACACCTAAAATTGCACAGGCACATCCTATAAAAATATTCTGTTTTCTCATGAGTTACCTAACTCCCATGTACCTTCCTACTGACTTGGCTGATTATATAATTCGCTCCACGCATTGGCAATCGTGGCAAACTCCTGTAAATCAAAAGTCTCACCACGACGATTGCCATCGATGCCCGCTTTAGTTAAAATAGCTTCAATTTGCTCTTTTTTTAGACCTGTGGTCTTCATCGTGTTGCTAAAAGTTTTTCTTCTTTGCGCAAAGGCAGCCTTAATCACTCTAAACAAAATTGCTTCTTCCATAACATCAACTGGTGGCTTTGGACGCAATTTACAGCGCACCACTGAGCTCGTCACTTCAGGCGCTGGTAAAAATGATTTAGGCAGCACATCAAACACAATTTCCGGCTCCGTATAATATTGTACTGCTACCGATAAAGCACCATAAGCTTTAGTCCCTGGCGTAGCAACCATGCGCTCAGCCACTTCCTTTTGCACCATCACCACGAGGCGTTCAATAGGAAGCTTCATCTCTAATAGAGACATAATAATAGGCGTTGTAATATAATATGGTAAATTTGCCACTACCTTAAAAGGCTTATAATTCATCAACTCAGGAATATTTACTTTTAAAATATCGCCGTGAACAATTTGTACATTATCATAGCTTTCCAAGGTATGGTCCAACACTTCTAATAAACGGCGATCTAACTCCACGGCAGTTACACTGGCACCACTTTGGGCTAAACCTTGTGTTAAGGTACCAATACCAGGCCCTACTTCTAGAACCGGCTCACCTGGTTCTAATTCCGCAGCTCTCACTATATCGTCCACTACACGGCGAGATATAAGAAAGTTTTGCCCTAATTTCTTACTCATATGAATGCCAAATCGCTTACATATATAATGTACAACCTCCGGACTGGCAATAACTGATTCTAAAATGCTCAATGATAGCTCCTTTTATATATTTAATACAGCCGCATCGAATTCTTCACGGCTAATGCCATAATGATTTAATCGATATAAAAATTGCTTACTATTTCCATAGCCAATTCCTAATAAAGCGCCTAATTTGTCACGTCGTGCTACACTATTAGGTGCCCCAGACAAGCCATGACGAATAATATCGCTAATACTGAACTCTTCTGAAGAAGTCATAGTATGGGTATGCAAGCTGGCTAAGGCTTTGCGTATAGCTTCAGGTGAAGCCTGCTCCACGCCTAAATCATTATTGGCGATGGCGTCTTCGCGAGGAATGAAGGCATGTTGTGCATTAGGGAATTTTTTACTTAAAAATCGTCGAATTCGCTCCCCTGCCGTATCTGGATCGGTAAGTATAATAATGCCTCGCTTTTCATAGGCATATTGGATTTGCTTTAGCACTGCTTTACGCAATGTAAATCCTTCGGTCATAATGCAATCAGCTTCAATTGCTTTAGCAATTTGCTGTACATCAGACTTTCCTTCTACGACTAAAACTTCTTTTAACATGACCTTTTCCTTTCTCTATTACATCGCTACTATTTTACCAAATAATAAAGGAGCGGTAAACCATTATAGTTTACCGCTCCTTTATTTGTTTTACGAAGTGTTAAGTATATGCTGCACGCTCATCTTAGCTAAGCTTAAGTACATATATTTAAACAAATATATCTAACTAAGCTCAGTAAGTAATTTACTTATTTCAGTATATATACTTCTATGGACTGTCTACCAAATTCCATGGCTTCGCTATAGGTATCCATCAATAAATCGATGCGATTTCCTAAAATAGCGCCGCCTGTATCAGCTGCAATAGCCATACCATAACCTGGAATGTATAGACGTGAACCTAATGGAATTACATCAGGGTCAACTGCCACAACACCACGTCTTGCTACCATGCCTGTAGCTGTGATGCCTCGACCATCACCATCAGTAGGTAAGTACGCACTCGCTTCCATTGTAAGCACCTCACGGTATCGTACAGTGCCTCGAGAGGTTTCTACAACTGCTTCTCGAGTTCCTACTTTAATAATAGTCGGTACCATCTTCTTAATTTCATTATGATTAAGAATTTGTCGTTTTATTTCTTTACCATCTTGATAGAAAACTTCTTCTTCTACAGATTCTACGCCAGCTGTACCTTCTTGAACAAGTTCTTCTTGCCCAATAGCCATCGTATCATCTCGTTCACGAATGACCTGTACTTCTACAGGTCGCTCATAATTTTTTACAGAACGACTTGTTACTCGAGCAATGGTCACTTCACTATTACTTGTTAAATGAGTGTTGCCATCCTCTAATGGTACATAATTAGGTGCCTTATATCCCAACTCATCAGCTAAGCCTTGGGCTGTTGTTTGCACAGTCATAACAGTTTTTGCTTGACCATCAACAGTAACTTTTACAGGAAATGCTCTGACTACAGTAACTACTGTGCCATTCTCCAAAGACGCTGTACTTAATAAGATAGCATCTTTAGGATTGAGCGAAATCTTGGCATCACGTAAAATCCCCTCCGCTGAGTTGAGGTGTGTCTTAACAATCTGTGTCTGACCATCTACATTGAGAGTCACTGTTTTTTCATTCCAAGCAAAGCCTGAAACGCTAACGAACACAATTGCTAAGAGTATCAGAACTAGGAACATGTGACGCTTTGCAAGAGTCACAATATTACTCTTCTGAATTACTAGATATTTTGTCATCTAATCCCTCCTGCTTTGCCATTCTACCACAAGAGGATATATTAAGTCAAACAAACGAACTAGTATATAAAACTCCACCGTATTTGACGGGATTCTTAAATTTCAAGAAGCAACGCCTAAGCCTTGTTATGTCTTTTATCAGAGGACACTTTCGGTTCAAACTACATTTTGAAGAAATTTTTCTAACTCAAACCATTCACTCCGTATTCATTTAAGTAATAATACAGGACATAGTAAATCCTGTATCCCAAAACTTAGGCCTACTCTAAGGTAAGGGCGTATCTAAAAAATAAAAAGCACAAGAGCCAGAAAAATTTACTTCTAGCTCTCATGCTCAAGCTTATTTGTTAACCTACAAATTATTTTGATAAGTCAAAATTTAATGCTAAATTCATAAAAATTTAACCAATCGACTTTAATCATTTCCAATTTCATCGTTCAATAACTTTTAAACGAATTGTTAATTTTAGCACCTATTTATTGGTCCTTATACATAGGTTGCATTTGTTCAATTACAGTCAATTTAGGCTTCTCACTAGCCTGCTTAGCAGCCTTCATTAAAAGACTTTGAGCAGAAATAGGGTTCTCCCTCGCTACAATCTTGCGATAGGAACCATCAGCACTCATAATATGAGCTTTTTGATTGTCTGCTAAATACAGTTTTAATATGCCTAAAATACGCTCTTTATGACGCTTTTCCTCAATTGGTATCATCAATTCTACGCGCTCATTCAAGTTGCGTGGCATCCAGTCAGCACTGGACAAGAATACATCGTCTTTACCGCCATGACGGAAGTAGAACAGGCGATGATGTTCTAAGAAACGCCCCACAATAGAGCGAACTTGTATAGTATCACTTACGCCTTCAATACCAGGTCGCAAGGTACAAATACCGCGAATAATCAAATCAATTTTTACGCCATGAGAGGCTGCTTCATAGAGTTTAGCTACTACATATTTATCGAGCAAAGAATTCATCTTAGCAATAATATACGCTTCTTCACCACGTTTAGCACATTCGATTTCTTCATCAATATTGGCTATAATCTTCTCTCTTAAGTTAAGTGGCGCTACGATAAATTTGTTCCACATCGGAGGATCAGAATAACCAGAAATTAAGTTGAAGAAGGACGATGCATCTTCCCCATACTGGTCATTGCAGGTAAAAATACCACAGTCAGTATATAAGCGTGCAGTTTTACCATTATAGTTGCCCGTAGCTAAGTGTACATAACGGCGAATGGCATCATCTTCACGGCGCACCACCATGGTAATCTTCGAATGCGTTTTAAGGCCTTTTAAACCATATATTACATGACAACCAGCTTTTTCTAGGCGGCGTGCCATCAAAATATTATTCTCTTCATCAAAGCGCGCCTTTACTTCCATTAAGACTGTTACTTGTTTACCATTATCAGCGGCCTTAATTAAGGACGAAATAATTGGTGAATTGCCACTAACGCGATACAATGTTTGCTTAATGGCCAGTACCTTAGGATCTTGTGCTGCTTGGGCTACAAAATCCTCCACTGTTCTAAACGTTTCAAATGGATGATGTACAAAAATATCTTCACTGCGAATTATGTCAAAAATATTCTCTTCTTCATGGCCCACAATATCGGCTGGTTCACAAGGTTCAAATGGCGTATAGCGCAAGTGGTCATATCCATCAATATCACAGAAGCCAAAATACATGCACAAGTCTAGCGGTCCATTAACCATAAAGGCATCATTAGGCTTTAATTGCAAACTGTCTAAGATAAACTGTAATAACCCTTCATCACCATCACCAGCTACTTCTAAACGAACAGAAGCACCACGACGACGACGGCGCAAGGATTCTTCCATTTCACGAAGCAAGTCTTTAGCTTCTTCTTCATCAATTTCTAAATCCGCATCACGGGTCACTCGGAAAGTCATGCTCTTTAAAATTTCATAACCTACAAAGAAGGCCTCGCAGTAATAAGTAATAATATCCTCTAAGTAAATGAAGTATCGTTTATCGGTGAGACTCGGCACTTCTACGATACGATTAAGGACTGATGGAATCGGTAAAATGGCAATTTTAGCTTCTTTGTCTTCTTCCGTTTCTTCTACAGCGCGCTTAATCTGCACCACTGTATTCATCGTTTTATTCGCTAAGAAAGGAAATGGATGCCCAGAGTCAACCGCCAATGGTGTCACTACAGGGTACACCACTTGCTCAAAATATTGGTGCAACCAATCTAGCTGGCTGCTAGTCAAATCACCGGGCTTAACAAAGAAAAGATTCTCTTCCTCTAATTGTGTTAGCACATGGCGCAAATACGTATATTGAACACGAACTAAGCGCTTAGCAGACTCATCAATAGCCTTTAGCTGAGCTGTAGCATCCATATGAGCGGCATCATATTTTACAATGCCATTCTCCTCTTGATGACGAAGCCCGGCCACACGAATCATATAGAATTCATCTAAATTTGAGCTAGTAATCGCTAAAAAACGCAAGCGCTCTAATAGTGGATTGGTGTTGTCTATGGATTCTTGTAATACTCTCTGATTAAATTTTAACCAAGATAACTCTCGATTAAAATAATATGAATGGTCTCGAAACATAATTATTTGCCTCCCACTTTGAGTTTTACTTGTAGCCCAAAGATTTCACTAAAATACTCAGTTTCTCGTTCAAAAGTCCAACTTTCTAACGATATATCTTTATCAGTATGCGCTTCAATAAGAAGTGTTTTTGCCTTGCTCTTTACAGAGATGCGGCTAATTTTATTTTTATGGCTTACATCTAAAGCTCGCGCTAATCGCAAAATAGCTACTAATTTAGTAACCCATATTTTTTGCACCTCTTTTAAGTATCTAAAGTTCTCATCATCATTGCCTGGTCGCCCTTTGTAATGATAATACACAACATTAGCTACTACTTCTTTCTCTCGGTCAGATAGGCCAAATAAATCAGTTCCCATAACAATATGGTAGCCATGCTCACTATGATTGCGAAGGCTTACAAATTTCCCCACCTCCGCCAATATAGCGGCAATGCGCATCACAAAGGACATGCGATCCGTTATGCCATGCTCAGCTAACGCATCACAAAGTTGCAATGAAAAGCGTTCCACTTCTCGCGCATGATGCTCATCTACCTGAAAGCGTCGTGCGATAGCGCGAGCTAATTGCATATTTTGCTCACGCATCATATATAAATAATTATTTGGATATGTTTCAGAGCCATAGTATAAGATAACCCCATCCACAAAGCTAGAGGAGCTAACCAAAAGACATTGTGGCTGCACCATTTTAAGTAATTCTTTGTAGAGAACTATGGTCGGCATAAGAATGTTAGCACGATATTCCGGCACTTGGTAGCGATTCACTAATTTAGTGGCTGAAATACCATGAAAACTTTCTACGAATTCATCAAATTGTTTAGGCAAAAGTGAAAGTGTTTCTTTACCATCCGCTTCAAAGCCCATCAATCTAGCCACCTCACGGGCCTCATCGCCAGAGAGGACTAAATATTTTACATTAAATCGGCTCACTTCTTCCTGCACCGGGGATAACATACTGTGCAAGTATTCCCCTACAGCATCTGGAAAGCTTAAGGAAGAGCGTTGATTGCGATTAAAGGACTCCATAACGCGCAAAGTTCCTAAATGGACATTCTCCTGGAATAAGAGGGCGCCCCCCTTCCAAACAGTAATGCCCACACCGCCAGATGTAATATCTAAAAATAAGGCTGCATCTTCAGTATCTGTTAAACCTTGACGCATCATGTGATAGTAGAGGCCAAAATATTTATAATAAATTTCCTTTGGCATATCCACGACTTCCACTTTAAAGCCAGTTTGAATAAATATTTGGTCTAAAATGCTAAGTCGGTTTTCCGCTTCCCTTACAATGGCCGTAGCATACACTTTATACTCCGTTACGCCATATTCTTCCATGAGCCGTTTATAGCCTTTTAACAAGCGACATAAATCTTCAATAGTATTAAAAGATAATCGTTTACTGTGGAAGAGCTCTTCACCAAATGCTACATTCTTAGAAGCATATTCAATTACTTTTACCTCATCAATTGAAGTGTATTCAACGATGGTAATACTCATACTACTAGCACCTAAATGGATAATGCCAAATAGATGCGCTTTACTTTTGCCCATACGATACCCTCCTTATAGGGATTCGTGCCACCTTACGATTAAGTTTTTCTTAAAATCCTTTTTACACTGTTTATTCAGCTTTGCAATCATTACGTCAGCCATAGACATATCCTTATTGGCCTTAGTCCATACATTGACAATAATATCCTTAGGAGTAAATTCAGTATTCACTGATACAGCAGATTGTTCATGACTCTCATCAATCGCTTCTGCAATGGCAATTAACAGTGATACTTGACTTAAAATCGGTAAATCATTCCCTTTTAACAAACGGCCATAAGGCGAGGTTTTAATAAATTTATTATTCGCCCCATGTGTATTAGATGCCATAAAGCCACAAATAGCTTGCTCCCGATGCGTTAAGCCATATAAATTACTATTGGCAATAATATACGCACTATGACGGGCGTGGCTATAATAATTGACCACCTTACCGATATCATGTAAGAGAGCTGTAACGCGCAATAACTCACGCATACGCTCTGGCCATTCATATTCTTTACACCATTGTTCAAATAAGGCATCACTTAGGCGAGCAATGTATTTAGAATGAATAAGATCAATTTTATTCATACCTAATAAAATATTTTCAGCAGAATGAATTAAAATATTATCCATAATGCCACTTGGATTTAAATAATGCTCCCCATAGTATTTATAGAACAAGCCATCACGTAAGCCACAACCGCTGACAATCATCACTTGGGAATCAGTGTACTGCATAAGCTCACGCACAACGGCAGTACCGGCAATAATGATATCTGCGCGCTCCTGAGATAAGCCATTGATCTTCTTGCGTTGACTTAATGTCTTAGAGCATACAGACTCATAAATTTCCTCCAAGCGGTCAAAAGTCAATTCATAATTGTGAAGCTTAGCAATAGGATAATTATGGGCACGTTGATCTATTTTAGCTAAATTACGTGCTGTACCACCAATACCGATGAGAGGTAGTTTTTTATCCTTAAGCCACTTTTGCTCTTTTAACACCTCTTGAATATGATTCAACATAGACTTGCGCTCTTTTTCGGACATCTCAGCCCCTTCTTGATAAGTCCCTGTCAATGTCAACGCCCCCATGGGCAAGCTCACGGACTCAACAATTTTGCGATTATTTACTAGCGTTACCTCTACACTGGCGCCACCTAAGTCGAATAAGATAAAATCATCTAAGCCAATAGTATTGACCACACCAAGGAACCCAAGGTGTGCCTCTTCTAAGCCGTCAATACAAACTAGGTTAATCCCAGTTTGTTGTTTAACTAATTCTAAAAACTCTGGTCCATTATCAGCTAATCGAACCGCAGCCGTAGCTACTGCAATAATCTCATCGCTATCCATAGCCGTCGCCATATGAGAAAAGGCCGTCAAAGTCTTAATAGCACGTTCAATAGCCTCATCTGTGAGTCGATTATGATCCCACATATTTTCACTCAAGCGAATACTCTCTTTTTGTTGATAAATAAGCTGATAGCTACCGCTGTCTTTAATTTCAGTAATAACAAAGCGTACAGAGTTAGAGCCTAAATCTATAAAGGAAACACGTTTCATGTTAACATCCTCTCGTTCAAAATAATATATACTTTAATCTTACATAAAGTAATCCATTATTTCAAGGATAAAAGCTCTCTTATCTTTATAGTAAAGTCTCGCCACTTTGTACAGTAAAACTTTAGTATACTTTGTAAGCTTTTAGTAAAGTATATATAAGAAAAAGCGTATAATCTCCACCGTCTACGCCTTATCAAAGCATAGCATTGAAGATTATACGCTTCCTTTATATCCTATTTAATACGCTATTAAACTCCCTATTTAATACACTTTATTTTATGTATAAATAGATTGTATTTTACGTACTGCTAATTTACATCCTATAAGGTACTACTAAATTTATGCCCTATTAGGTAATTCTAATCTTACAGCCTACTAGGTAGTTCTAATTTTACATCCTACTAGGTAGTTCTAATTTTACATCCTACTAGGTAGCACTAATTTTATGGACTACTAAGTAATATTAAATACGCGCTTACCGTTTTCTAAAGCAATCGCTGCTAATTCATCCACATCCATGCCTTTTAATTTAGCAATTTCTTCCGCCACAAATTGCGTTTTACTAGGATCATTGCGGCGCCCTCTAAATGGAGGGGGCGTTAAGTATGGCGAATCTGTTTCAATCAGCAATCTATCTAATGGCACTTCTTTAGCCACTTCCTTGAGCTTCGTTGACTTAGGGAATACAACTGGGCCAGCAAAGGAAATATAATAACCTAATTTTATACATTCCTTAGCCATCTCCCAGCTCCCTGAGTAGCAATGGAAGATACCATAATTTCCCTTACCATGCTCTTTTAATGTAGCTAAGATATCACCATGAGCATCTCGGTCATGGATAATAATGGGTAAATTAACTTCGCGAGCTAATTCCAATTGATAAATAAACTCGCGCATTTGCGTCGGCTTATCTGAGAAATCATAGTAATAATCCAGCCCAATTTCGCCAATGGCCTTCACCTTAGGATTGGTAAGGGCTTGCGTTTTGAAATAGTCGTAATCCTCAGGTGTTACATCTTTTGACTCATGTGGATGTACGCCCACCGCTGCATAAACTTGCTCATACTGAGCAGCTAAGGCAATGGCCGACTCCGCTGTTTCCCGATCCACAGCAGGACACATAATATATTCCACACCGGCATCAAAGCAAAGTTGTAACATCTCGGCACGGTCATTTTCAAAACGACCATCATTAATATGTGCGTGAGTATCAAATAAACGCATTATTTCACCAAGCTTCCTGGGATCAATGATTGAATCTGTGTAACTTCTAAATTATCAGCAAAATCAGAGGCCGATAAAATCATGCCATATGATTCGATGCCCATAAGCTTTTTAGGAGCTAAGTTCGCTAAGTAAATCACTTTTTTACCAATCATCTCTTCTGGCTCATAATACTGGGAAATGCCACTCACTACCGTGCGCTCTTCCACGCCTACATTGAGGACAAATTTCAATAATTTCTTAGATTTTTTAACCTTTTCACAGGAAATAACTTCCGCTACACGAAGGTCAAGACGAGCAAAGTCATCATAGTCAATATTTTCTTTAATTGGAGGAATTTCTTGCTCTTTTGCTTCAGCAGCTGATTCTTCTGTAGCGCCGGCTTCTGCATTTGCTAGCTCAGTCTTTGCGTCAACGGCATTAGCTTGTGGTGCTTCAACCATTTCTGGCATATCAAAACGTGGGTAAATAGGAGCCCCCTTCACCACTTTAGTGCCATCTGCTAAACCACCCCAAGTGCGCACATCATCAAGAGTCGCCGCACTAAAGCCTGTAAGACCTAATTGGTCCCAAATCTTTGGTGCTCCTGTAGGAATCACTGGATCTACGAGAACGGCAATAATGCGAAGTGCTTCTGCTAAATGATACATAACAGCCTGTAAACGTGCTTCGTCGCCAGGTTGCTCTTTTTTAGCCAATACCCAAGGCATTGTTTCATCGATATATTTATTGGTGCGACTGATAAATTGCCATACTGCTTTTAAAGCCTTATTAAGCTCATAGCTTTCCATGTAATTTTCGTAATCTTTTACAGTTTGTTCCGCTAAGGCCACTAAATCCGTATCGTAAGGGCCTTCAGAGGCAGTCTTAGTAATCACACCACCATGATATTTTTCAATCATAGCTACCGTACGATTTAATAGATTTCCAAGATCATTAGCTAAGTCAGAATTTACACGTTGCACAAAGTTAGGCAAAGTAAAATTGCCATCATTGCCTAAGTGGATTTCACTCAACAAGTAGTAACGAAGTGCATCAGAACCGTAAGTTTCAATCAATGGAATAGGATCAATTACATTGCCCAAAGACTTACTCATTTTAGTTCCATCAACGATGAGCCATCCATGACCAAATACTTTCTTAGGCAATGGTAAGCCCAAGCTCATGAGCATAATAGGCCAAATTATAGTATGGAAACGGACAATTTCTTTGCCCACTAAATGCAAATCAGCAGGCCAGAAAGTTTCATATAAGCTCTTGTCATCATCTAATGGATTTAAAGCGCTAATATAGTTAACTAATGCATCAAACCATACATACACAACATGTTCTTTATCAAAGGGAACTTGAATGCCCCAGTCAAAGCTTGTACGAGAAACACAAAGGTCTTCTAATCCTTGTTTAACGAATTGTACCATTTCATTACGGCGTGATTCTGGCTGAATAAAATCAGGATTTTCTTCGATGAATTTAAGCCAACGATCAGCGTATTTATTCATTTTAAAGAAGTATGCATCTTCTTCAATTTTTTCTACTGGGCGGCCACAGTCAGGACAAGTGTGATTAGGACCTAATTTTTGCTCTGTCCAGAACGATTCATCAGGTGTACAATACCAACCAGCATATTTGCCCTTGTAAATATCGCCATTTTCATAAGCTTTTTGGAATAAATCTTGCACTACTTTTTCATGGCGTTTATCTGTTGTACGGATAAAATCATCATGGGAAATATTCATAAGTTCCCATAAATGTTTAAAGCCTTCTACAATTTTAGTTGTGTATTCTAATGGTGTAATGCCCATTTCTTTAGCAATGCGCTCAATTTTTTGACCATGTTCATCAGATCCAGTCAAAAAGCGCACATCATAGCCAGCACGGCGTTTAAAACGCGCAATGGTGTCAGCAATAGATGTACAATATGTATGGCCAATGTGCAATTTAGCACTTGGATAATAAATTGGAGTCGTAATATAATACGGCTTTTTCTTTGTCACTGTCATTATAAATCCTCCTCAGTAATCTCTTTAAATTCCTCTACAGCATTATATACTACACGGCGAGATACACCTAATTTTTTGGCTACCTCTCGAGCGGCGTCTTTTTTGCTTAGACCCTGTTCCATTAAATTATGAACTAAGGCTACATAATCTGAAGGTGTCGCCGTTTTACTTGTAAGTGATAAGCTAATCGCTTGGTCAGTTGATTCTACATCGGTTTCAATACTAGTAGCACAACCACCAACTAAGAGGACAAACTCCCCTTTTTGCGTCACTAATTCATCAAACTCTGCCACAACAGTACGTAAATCAGAGCGAAGAAACTCTTCAAATCGTTTAGTAAGTTCTCTAGCGAGGACAATAGGGCGATTCCCTAAACCTTCATATAAAGTCTTTAAAGTACTTATTAAACGATGTGGTGCCTCATAAAAAATGAGGGTTCCTTCATACCCCTTAATTCGCTGTAATAGTTCCTGTTGATGGCTACTCTTTTTAGGTAAAAATCCTATGAAAGTAAATTCTCTAGCTGAAAGCCCCGATGCAATTAAAGCAGTAAGTGCTGCATTAGGACCCGGTAAGGGCACAACATCCACCTGGGCAGCTAAGGCCATCTCTACGAGCTCTGCACCAGGATCAGAAATAGCGGGCATCCCCGCATCACTGACAACAGCAATATCTTTGCCCTGCAATAAATCATCAATAAGTTGTTCGCCCTTAACCAGCTTATTATGCTCATGATAAGACGTAAGGGGCGTACTAATGTCTAAATGCTTTAAAAGTAGTCCCGTATGCCGCGTATCCTCCGCTGCAATTAAATCTACTTCTTGTAAAACACGCACGGCTCGATATGTTATATCTTCTAAATTACCAATCGGTGTGGGTACTAGATAAAGAGTTCCTATTTTATGTTGTTCCATACCAAGTACGCACCTCCTCACTATAGGCATTGGTTGATTCATAAATATATAAAGGTGGCTCCGTTAGTAAACCTAAGCGACCACCTTTACGTGCTTCAATGAGGACTAATTTAGCCTCTCGCTGCGGCAAACTATGAACAAAACGCAAACGCTTAGGTGTAAGCCCTTCTTTTTGCAAGGCTAAAAGGGCTTCAACTAAGCGCTCCGCTCGATAAATCATACATAAAGAACCGCCAAATTTGACTAAGCGATTAGCCGCTTTAGCTACATCCTCAATCGTTGTATGGGATTCATGTAAAGCTAGTTGTCGGGCCTCAGTAAGTGGGGCCTTGCCTTGTTTTACATCAAAATACGGTGGATTGACTACAATGGTATCAAATCGTCCATTATATTCCTGCATGGGCAAGTGACAATAGTCAGCTTTAACAATCTGTATTTCCTCTTCCTTATGATTTAACTGTCTATTTCGCTCCGCTAATTCAGCTGTAATAGGATTTAACTCAAAACCTACCACTTGCTTAGCACCGCGCCCCGTTAAAATCAAAGGTATAACGCCCGTGCCCGTACCTAAATCAGCATACACATGGCGCGATTTTATAGGTACAAAATGAGACAGTATAACAGCATCAATGGAAAAACAAAACTGATCGGTGCGCTGCCATAATTTCATCCCACCTATAACCAAATCATCTAATCGCTCTAATGGATGCTGTGGCATATTAGTCTTCATCAGGCAACACAATCTCTGACCATGGGAGATCGATTGTACGGCCTTCATCAAGCTGCACTTTTACCATTTTCTTATTGCGATTAATCTTTAAGACTTTGCCAAGACCTTCATCTGTTACTACTTCACGACCAATACCTGGTGGCTCGACCACAACTGGAGCTGCTTTTTCTTTTTGTACATACAAATCGCCACCCTTAGTATATAGGTCGTTTTCGTAATTCAAGCAACACATAAGTCGACCACAGACACCGGAAATTTTCGTAGGATTCAAACTTAAGTTCTGATCCTTGGCCATGCGAATCGATACCGGTGAAAAATCACCTAAAAATGTAGCACAGCAGAGTGAACGACCACAAGCACCGATGCCATTTAATATTTTAGCTTCATCGCGCACGCCCACTTGACGAAGTTCAATGCGAGTGCGGAATACAGTGGCCAAATCCTTAACTAAATCTCTAAAATCAATGCGCCCATCGGCAGTAAAGAAGAATATAATCTTATTCATATCAAAAGTATATTCTACATTGATGAGCTTCATAGGTAATTTGCGATAGGCAATTTTCTCTAAGCATATCTCAAAGGCCCGTTCTTCCCTTTGTTTATTTTTTTCTACTTGCTTATAATCCTTAGGTGTAGCCTTGCGGATAACATTTTTTAAAGGCTGTACTACAGACTCTTCTTCTACTTGGCGCGGTGCAATGACAACATCACCAAATTCCAAACCACGCGCTGTTTCTACAATGACACCGTCCCCTAAGGCAAGGGTGGCTCCACCAGGGGCAAAATAATATATTTTACCAGCTTTTTTAAACCGTATTCCTACAATGGTAATCACTGGTTATCCTCCTTTATAACTTGTCGCAGTGCAATTAATACACCATCCATAACTAAATTAGCTTTTATATATAAACGAAGTGCTTCCTCTGCACCGAGCGTCTCACTTTGAACTTGTAATAAAGCTCTGGCACTCCACTTTGGTAAAATCTGCAACATGCGCAGTTTAAATAGCGGACATTGCAGTACATCATCACTACTGCCAAATTTTAATGCCATCATATCGCGACTCAAGAGTCGTAGCCAGGCCATCAACTCTTTTAATTCATCTCGGTTAAGTCCTTCCGTTGCCAAGGATGCTTTAGTAAAAAATAAGGCCTCTGGCAATATTTCTAGTACATCCATAGCCAAATTGAGCAAGGGTAAGCTATCTTCAGTAGCAAATTGACGAACTAAGGCTGGATTGCCCTGACCTGCGCCAATAGGAAGGCTTAAGTCGCCTGTAAAGCCTTCTTTTCTAAGGGCTGCTTCTATAATATAATCTTCTACAGGCCCAAAAGAAACGCTCATACAACGAGATAATATAGTAGGCAATACATTAGCAATTTGATTGGTAATAATAATAAAATATGTATTTCGCGGTGGTTCTTCAATGGTCTTCAGCATAGCATTAGCCATGACAGCATTAGCTGTTTGAAAATCTTCAACAATTACCACGCGATTGTTATCACTAGCTTTATTTAAATACTCATTTAATAGCTCATACCATTGTTCAACTTTCAGTGTAGCCTTCATAGGTCGCAACCAAAAGGCTTCTCCCTTATCCATATAGATAGGAAGGCCCTGTGCTTCACTGGCTTTCTCAGACTCCCCATCAATGACGCGAGCCCGTTTGACTGCGTCTAAATAGGTTTGCCCCTTGTCATTGGAAAATACTTGCCGTCCAATCAGCAATGAGGCTAAGCCAATAGCTACTTCTAATTTCCCCAAACCAGCTTCACCATAGAACAATAAGCTGTGAGGTAAGGTTTGCCGTTTTACAAGATCACTAACATGGGCAATAATATCTTGTTGTCCTATGACCTTTTCAAAATACGACATACAATTCCCCCATAATAAAATAATGCAGTATAACATAATTATTATACGGCAAATGTACCGTGAATGTCTAATTTTTCTATATAAGTAAAGCACCTGTTAAATCCTCAGGATACTACAGGTGCCACTATTACGAATTATAATTTAAACTATCTACTACCGACTCACGTCGAGCCTAATACCAAGCGCCTCTAAGGGGCTTTATTTACCATACTTTATTTACTATGCTTTATTTACCATGTTTTATTTACTATGCTTTACTGATTATCTTTTATAAACAAGCTACCTCTTACAACAATTATTCTGCCTTTAAGAAAGGTTTAACCAAGTCATAGACATCTTCATGAATCTCTTCAATGCTACGTAAATCCCCTACCTCATTAGCACACGGCACGCGCTCCCATCCATAAACTTGAACGAGTTCATCATAAGCACCATGAACTCGAAGCAAGTACTCATGGTCATGTTCATGAATATCGCCTGTAGCGCCCCCCGTCTTATGTACACGGTCCTTCATCAAGGCTTCGCTAGTTTTTAACGGCATGTCTAAAAGGCACACACAATCCGGTCTAGGCAATCCAAATTTAACAAATTCTAAATCTTCTAACCAAGAAAGAAATTGTTGACGCTCCTTCGCATCTTCATATTTTACCATTTGATGAATCATATTTGATGTTGTATAGCGATCAGCCAAAATAATTCCACCGGACTTATAAAATTCTTCCCAGTCCATACGATAAGACGCGAAGCGGTCAACTGCATATAAAGTGCTCGCCACAAATGGATTCACATCAGATGGCTTATGTCCAAAATCGCCGGCTAAATACATTTTTACTGGCATCGCTGCCGGGCTATCATAATTCGGGAAGCTCACGGTTCTTACATTATAGCCTTCACGACTTAATCGTTCTGCCAATGCTTTTGTTTGTGTAGCCTTACCGCTACCATCGCCACCTTCAATAATTATTAACGTACCCATCATAGCTCCTCTATTAATGAATCACACATAGATATTATCGTACTATTATCATAATAAGTTCTATATATTCTTTCTAATTTATATTTTATCTTATTTAGGTCTAAGCCTTAAAATTTTCTTTAGGTTTAGACCTTAAAATTATCTACAAAATAATGGCGCAACTCCTGCCCCTTCACACTAGATTCCTGAATATTTTCCAAAGCTTTACGCAAAGAATCTTGTAAACGATATTGACTAAAATCACTAGGCTTTACCCAAGCAAAATCAGTATGCTCTTCAGAAAGAGTTACATCCTTACTAGTGGCCTTAGCAATAAAAATTACACCCGTTAAAAATTGTAATTTACTTCTTTTATACGACCAGAGGCCCGCTACATCTAAAATTTCTACATCAAGTCCTGTCTCTTCACGCACTTCACGCAAGGCAGCATCTTGTAAGTCTTCACCAAATTCTAAACCACCGCCAGGAAACTCCCAAGGTCTGAGCCCTTCACGGTCTTTCTTTTGTAATAGCAAAATATCCCCCTCACAGAATACCATGCACTTCACGGACATGCCCATGCGCTCTGTGGGATAACGACGATTCGTAAGAGTTCGTGTTTTTCTTTGTTTATTGTTCGATGATCTTGCGAACATGTAAGCCTCCCGCTCTATAAAAAAAGAGACTATACGTCCGTATAGTCTCTTTGTAGTTCTACACTTGCTTATTTACTATAAGCTGCCGCAAATTGCGTACCAAGTGTTACATATTTTTCCATTTGACTGATAACATGGCGTAGCTGTTTGCCACTTAATGTTGTCAATTGTTTGCCGCCAGCGGCATTATTAATAATGTGAGAAATCTCGAAACCACTATATCCCAGCACCGATAAGCGGCTCGATAAACTTTTAATCTTGTTCATAATCGAACCTCCTTGTAATTAAATAACTACAGTGGTTGGGTCAAACCTACTGTCAAAAAGTGGTTGGGTTATTACCACATACCCTTTTCGATTGTAGAGACACAAGTTCAGATTATGACATTTTGGGCTATAAGTTCATCCTCCTCAGCATTTACTCCAACAATCTAATACGGATAATAGAGTAATTATACCAAATATGAGAGTCTTTGTCAATATTTTTATCGAGTTTCACACAAACAAAACAATAGCACCATCTAAAGAAGACGATGCTATTGACTCAATTACCATATAGTCTAACGAGGGCGACGTTTAGGATTATATAAATTCATCCCGCGATCAATCCCTACTTCTAAAGTACCAACTACAGCCTTAGCCATATCTTTAATGCCCTTTACCACCTTATCTTGTTGGTCCTCTGGAAATGGCGCCAACACATGGTCAACTACAGTCCATTGTGGCAAAGGTCGGCCTATGCCAAAGCGAAAGTGCGGAAATTCATTAGTTCCCATATGGGCTATGAGTGATTTTATGCCATTATGACCACCTGCACTGCCATTGGGTCTGATGCGAATTTTACCAACTGGCAAATCCATATCATCATAAATGCAGTACACATCTTCTGGAGCTACTTTATAATAGCGCATTAAAGGCCCTACGGACTCACCACTATTATTCATAAAAGTTTGCGGTTTTACAAGCAGTACTTTTTCACCATCCACTTGAATAGTCGTAATCAAAGCTTTAAAGTCCTCTTTCCAAGGCGTATGTGCATGAGCTTCAGCAATAGCATCAACCACTAAAAAGCCTATATTATGTTTTGTTAATTCATATTCTTTCCCTGGATTACCAAGGCCTACAACAATTTTCACAGACTTTCACCTAATGGTTTATTTGTCGAATAAATTGCTTACTGAAACTTCATGGAAAATACGCATAATGGCTTCACCTAATAATGGTGCCACAGATAAGGACGTAATATTAGGTAATTTATGCTCTTCTGGTAAGCTAATTGTATTCGTAACAATTAATTCTTTAATATTGGAATTAGCAATGCGTTCGCAAGCAGGGTCAGTCAATACCGCATGAGTTACACAAGCCATAACAGACTTAGCGCCAAACTCTTTAAGTGCTTTAGCCCCTTCTACTAAGGAACCTGCTGTATCTACAATATCATCGATAATGATACAGTTTTTGCCCTCTACATTACCAATCAAGTTCATAACTTTAGCTACACCTGGTTGTGGACGTTTCTTTTCAATAATAGCAATTGGTGCACCAATGCGGTCAGCCAAGTCACGCGCACGCGTTACACCACCAAGATCTGGAGATACAACAATTAAATCTTCCATTTTCTTTTCATTAATATATTTTGCAATAATGGAAGCACCAAATAAATGATCCACTGGTACATTAAAGAAACCTTGAATTTGTCCAGCATGTAAATCAACAGTTACCAAACGTGTAATGCCTGCTGTTTGCATTAAATCTGCTACTAATTTAGCTGTAATAGGCTCACGACCGCGTGTCTTACGGTCTTGACGAGCATATCCATAATAAGGAACTACAGCTGTAATATGGCGCGCAGAAGCGCGTTTTAATGCATCAGCCATAACCAACAATTCAACTAAATTGTCGTTAACGGGATAGCTAGTAGGTTGTACAATAAATACATCCTTCCCACGTACACTTTCATCAATCATAATCTGCACTTCGCCATTATTAAAGCGACCTACAAATGCTTCGCCTAAAGGTAAGCCTAAGTAATCACAGATTTCCTTCGCTAGTTCAGGATTCGCATTCCCTGTGAAAATTTTAA
Source organism: uncultured Veillonella sp. (assembly GCF_900545795.1). GTDB lineage: Bacteria > Bacillota > Negativicutes > Veillonellales > Veillonellaceae > Veillonella_A. The sequence continues at coordinate 3,869 of NZ_URAR01000007.1, read as the reverse complement.
GTTTCTTACCATCTTCAAATGCCATGTCTCGATACCCCTTTTGCTTTGTCAATAAATTTTGTTGCCCTTGGCAAACTTCATCAATACCTATTGTATACTATTTTTTACATCATATGCAAAAAAATCGTCAAGAATTTTACATTTTATTTATTCTTTTTTTTGAAAGTTTCGTCAGTAACCCAGTTTTCTTTAATAATCTGCTTTGCACGACCTACTGCCAATGATTTAGGTGGCACATCTTTAGTAATCGTAGAACCTGCTCCTACATAGCTGCTTTCACCAATCGTCACAGGGGCCACTAAATTGCTATTACAGCCCACAAATGCATGATCTTTAATTGTTGTGCGATGTTTGATTTTTCCATCATAATTTACAGTAATTGTACCGCAGCCAATATTTACACCAGCCCCTACATCGCTGTCCCCAATATAGGATAGATGAGGGAATTTTGTACCTTCCCCAACAATACTGTTTTTAACTTCTACGAAGTTGCCCATATGAACGCTATCGCCCACTACCGTATTAGGACGAATATGTACATAAGGACCAATATCAGTATTATTTTTAATTTCGCAGTCATGAGCGTAAGTAAAGTGGATGTAATTGCCGTCCCCTACTTTTACATTTGTAAAGCGTGTATGTGGACCGATTTCACAAGCTTCACCAATAACAGTTTCACCTTCTAAGATAGTGCCTGGATAAATCACTGTATCATTACCAATGGTGACATCTGTACCAATATATGTATTAGCTGGATCAATGAGAGTAACCCCTTGGTCCATCCAATATTGATTAGTTCGCTCTCTTAAAATGCGTTCCGCTACAGCTAATTGAGCTCTGGAATTAACCCCTAAAGATTCATCCGTATCAGCCAATAAGGAGGCACTTACTCGTTCCCCTTTATTAACCAAGATACTTACTACATCAGTAATATATAATTCACCTTGTGCATTGTCATCAGATAATTCTTCTAAACAAGGCCATAGTTTTTGGCTATCAAACGCATACATACCAGTATTAATTTCGTTTACAGCCAGCTCTTCTGGCTTGCCATCTTTTTGCTCAACAATGCGAAGTACTTTACCGCTTTCAGCATCGCGGATAATACGGCCATAACCAGTTGGATCAGCTAGACTACTAGTAAGAACCGTAGCTGCTGCGCCTGTGTCTTCATGCTCTTTCACCAAGGCTTCTAGGGATTCTTTAGTCACTAAAGGAGTGTCACCACAAAGTAGTAAAATAGTTCCTTCATAATCACTCAATAAAGGCTTTGCTTGTTTTACTGCATGACCCGTACCATTTTGCTCTTTTTGAGTAACAAATTCAGCCGCATCACCTAAGTAAGCAGTAACTGCTTCACCACCAAAGCCAACAATGACTATATTGCGCTCAGTGCCTAACTCTTTTACCGTATTAAGCACTCGTTCAACCATAGGTTTACCGCCTACCTTATGAAGTACTTTTGGCAACTTAGATTTCATGCGCGTACCTTTACCAGCCGCTAAAATTAAAGATGTAATTGGTTTCATTCTACAATCTCCTCTTCAGGTGTATAGTAAATTGGTTCTATATCAATACTTCGAGTCTGCTCATCTACTTTATTCAAACGGAGCAAGGCTTCATAATCATCCACAACCTTTGGATTTGGCAAGGCTGTCGCCACTAATACACCAGTGCCCACAACTTCGCCCCCCATTTCATGCACTAATTCTTTCATGCCATGAGCTGTACCCCCAGCTTTCATGAAATCATCAATTAATAACACTCTCGATTTAGGAGGGATAGCTCGCTTCGTTAAAGACATAGTTTGAATACGTCTCGATGATCCCGTTACATAATTAATGCTAATGGAGGATCCTTCCGTTACTTTACTATCCCGCCGAGCAATTACCAACGGTTTATTAAATGCTCGTGCCACCATAACGGCCAACGGAATCCCCTTAGTTTCCACTGTCATAATATAATCAGGCTTGCGCTCTGCAAAACGAGTCATAAAAATTTCACCCAAACGACTCGTAATATGCCAATCATATAAGATATCTGACATGTACAAAAAGCCCCCTGCAATTACGCGGTCCTCTTCTTGCAAGCGACTTTGTACCTCTTTGAGAACAGCTAAAGCTCTAGCTCCTTTTCGATACGGAATGAAGCGAACGCCCCCTGCTACGCCGGCTACAGTCTCTACTGTACCTAAAGAAAACCGTTGCAATGAGTCTTTAACACATGTAATATCTTCACTTAATGTAGATTTGGCTATATTAAAGAAATCACAAAAATAGCGCAAGGAAATTAATTCCTGTGGAGAATCTACTAATAATTTGGTCAGCGCTACCATGCGCTCAACGCGTCGCACTTTTTCCAATGTAAACCTCCTCATACAAAAAAATAGCGTTGTCCTAGCTGACAACCTTTTACTCTTCTAGAATACCATAAAAAGTAAATTAAATACACACCTAGCCATTAAAATTCCTAACATTATTTTCATTTATCATAATAATGTTCGCTGCTTTATGACAATAGAGCCAACGTCATACCACCACAAATATGTTATATACACAAACATGTTATATACACAAAAAAGCCCTTGACTAAGTCAAAGGCTTTTTGTTGCATTTTAGATGTTAACCAATTAAAACAACATGTTTATTACATAACTCTAAAACTAATATTTAATTTAAAATGTAAACTGTAACTGTTTGACGTCCAAAATTAATGGCCTCACCATGAGAATCCATGGCTAAGTCAATGCGATTGCCAATAATAGCACCGCCTGTATCATCAGCTACAGCATATCCGTATCCTTCCACATATAAGGCAGTTCCCAATGGGATTACATCCGGGTCTACAGATACATGACCGCGTCGCAACAGATTACCACGCGCTGTATAAGCTGAATTGCCTGGGTCATCTGCAGAATACGCACTTGCTTCCATGGAGATAACTTTTTTATACTCCGTCGGAATGCCGCATTCTTTAGAAAGTAAACTCATAGTTTTCTGATCTACTTCACCAGTTGGCGTTAAACCATTTGCTTTTTGGAATCGTTTCAGTGCATCAGCTGTGCCCTGTCCAAAAATTCCATCAACAAATCCAGGTGAATAACCGCTACTTGCTAAACGAGCTTGTAAATCAGATACAGTTCGTCCACGGTCTCCAAACCGAGATACCGCTACATCACTTCTCACATTGCGAGATTGCTGTGATACTTCAAAATTCTTATTATTCTCTTTAATTGCGCTTAGTGTTTTGTCATCGACTTTACCAGTTATAGGTAAATTCTTTTGCTTTTGAAACACACGTACTGCGTACTCTGTATTATTTCCGAAAACACCATCAGCATTGTCCACTAAATACCCTTGCGTAACCAACATACGCTGGACATATTGAACTTCGCTGCCACGATCACCACGCCCCACATCGGCCCATACAACAGATGTACATGCCATGAGAAGTGTAAAGAGAACCGTTACTATACTAAGTTTTCTCAATATTTCCACCTCATATCTAAATGCATATATATTTTACAGCATTTTGGGATTTTTGTCAAAAATCCCCCTATTTTTCAAGCGTTAATCACCACTTTTATCAAAATTTGAGCCTATTTTTCCCACTCAAGCATAAAAATACATAGTACATATTACAAGATAAGATAGTTTTCAGTACCACTTCCTACTATATACAGTGTTTTTAAAAAAATGGTCCAATTTTTATGAAAGTTTATAAATTTTCAATTATAATAGCAAATTTTCTAACATATATAACAAAATCTCCTCTGATTAAATTCATAATAAAAGTAATCAAAGGAGATTTATGCTTTATGCTTTATGCTTTATGCTTTATGCTTTATGCTTTATGCTTTATGCTTTATG